>JAFMJH010000005.1 GCA_017853555.1 Steroidobacteraceae bacterium | reverse complement strand
ACATGATCACGGGTGCGGCGCAGATGGACGGTGCGATTTTGGTGGTGTCGGCGGCCGACGGCCCGATGCCGCAGACGCGCGAGCACATTTTGTTGGCGCGTCAGGTGGGCGTGCCGTACATCGTGGTGTTCATGAACAAGGCGGACATGGTGGACGACAAGGAGCTTTTGGAGCTTGTCGAGATGGAAGTTCGCGAGTTGTTGAGCACGTACAAGTTCCCTGGCGACGACACGCCGATCGTGGTGGGTTCTGCGCTGAAGGCGCTCGAGGGCGACACGAGTCCGATCGGGGTGCCTGCGGTGATCAAGCTCGTCGAGGAGATGGACAAGTACATCCCGGTGCCGAAGCGCGACATCGACAAGCCGTTCCTGATGCCGGTTGAGGACGTGTTCTCGATTTCGGGCCGTGGCACGGTGGTGACGGGTCGTATTGAGCGCGGCATCGTGAAGGTGAACGAAGAAGTCGAGATCATCGGTCTGAAGGACACGGTGAAGACGATTTGCACGGGTGTCGAGATGTTCCGCAAGCTCCTCGATGAGGGTCAGGCGGGTGACAACGTGGGCGTTTTGCTGCGCGGCACGAAGCGCGAAGACGTCGAGCGCGGTCAGGTTCTCGCGAAGCCCGGCAGCATCATGCCGCACACGAAGTTCGAGTGTGAGGTGTACGTGCTGACGAAGGAGGAGGGCGGTCGTCACACGCCGTTCTTCAAGGGTTATCGTCCGCAGTTCTACTTCCGCACGACCGACGTGACCGGGACGATCGAGTTGCCGGGCAACACCGAGATGGTGATGCCGGGCGACAACATCAAGATGACGGTGGAGCTGATCGCTCCGATCGCGATGGAAGACGGTCTGCGCTTTGCGATCCGCGAAGGCGGTCGCACCGTCGGCGCAGGCGTCGTCGCGAAGATCCTGAAGTAAGCCTGAACATACCGAGGTCCCATGGCCAACCAGAACATCCGCATCAGGCTGAAGGCATTCGACCATCGCCTGATCGACACTTCCGCACGCGAAATCGTCGAAACGGCGAAGCGTACGGGCGCGACCGTTCGCGGTCCGGTCCCCCTGCCGACGAAGATGGAGCGCTACACGCTCCTCGTCAGTCCGCACGGTGACAAGGACGCCCGCGACCAGTTCGAGCTGCGTACGCACAAGCGTCTGATGGACATCCTGAACCCCACCGACAAGACGGTCGATGCGCTGATGCGCCTCGAGCTGCCGGCCGGTGTGGACGTCCAGATCAAGCTGAACTGATAGCAAAAAAGTACTGCTAGGCGGGCTTGCCGGCGATTGAACGATCGCTTGCAAGCCCCGCCTTCGCCGCTTACAATGCGCCCCCTTTTTGGCCCCGGGCTTTCCGGGGTGGGCCGCAAGTTGCGGCATCGGGCGAGGTTGGCGGAATGCCGCCAAGACCACTCGAAACCTCCGGGACTTCCCGTTCCGGTGGTTCGCGTCGTCTCCCTCGTTCGTGGAATGTTGGTTTGTTGTGCACGCCAATCGCAGTGTGCGCAGGAGATGAACGTATATGGCAATCGGACTGGTCGGCCGCAAATGCGGCATGACGCGCGTGTTCACGGAGGCGGGTGAGTCCATTCCCGTGACCGTGATCGAGGTTCTTCCGAACCGCATCACGCAGATCAAATCCTCGGACCGCGACGGTTATCGCGCCGTGCAGGTCACCTATGGTGCCCGTCGTCCGCAGCTCGTTTCGAAGGCTGCCGCGGGTCACTACGCCAAAGCCGGCGTCGCGCCGGGCAAGGCGCTGCTCGAGTTCCGCCTCGCCGACAAGGAAGGCGCTGAACTGGCGGTGGGTCACGAAATCAAGGCGGACCTGTTCGCCGTCGGCCAGGTCGTCGACGTCACCGGTACCACCATCGGCAAGGGTTTCGCGGGCACGATGAAGCGTCACAACTTCGCCGGTCACCATGCGACCCACGGTGTGTCCGTGTCGCACCGCACGCCGGGTTCCATCGGCCAGCGTCAGACGCCGGGCCGCGTGTTCCAGGGCAAGCGCATGTCGGGCCACATGGGCGTCGCGCGTCGCACCACCGAAAACCTCAAGGTCGTCGAGGTCGATGCCGAACGCAATCTGATCCTCGTGCGCGGGGCAGTGCCGGGCGCCGAGGGTGGTCAGGTCGTCGTGCGTCCCTCGCTCAAGGCGGCGCGTCTTGCTAAGCGCAAGACCATCGTGCCGACCAAGGGCGCGGCTGCGGCCAAGCCGAAGAAGTGATCGGGAGCCATAGATCATGAAGATCAAGATCGCTGGCGGCTCCAACGAGCTGCAACTGTCCGAAGCGACTTTCGGCCAGGAATACAACGAAGCGCTGGTGCACCAGATCGTCACCGCCTATCGCAACGCCGGTCGCTCGGGCACCAAAGCCCAGCTGACCAAGGCCGAAGTGCGTGGCGGCGGCAAGAAGCCGCACAGCCAGAAAGGTACGGGTCAGGCGCGTGCCGGTTCGTCGCGCAGCCCGATCTGGGTGGGTGGTGGCCGTGCGTTCGCCGCCAAGCCGCGCAGCTTCGAGCAGAAGGTCAACCGCAAGATGTACCGCGGCGCGCTGCGTTCGATGCTCTCCGAGCTCGTGCGACAGGATCGCCTGGTCGTCACCTCGGCGCTCGAACTCGAAGCCCCGAAGACCAAGCTGCTCGCGTCAAAACTGAAGTCGATGGCGCTCGAGAACGTGCTGATCGTCGTCGAGGCGATCGACGAGAAGCTGTTCCTCGCCGCACGCAATCTGCCGCATGTGGCGGTGTTGCCGGTGGCTGCGCTGAACCCGCTCGCGCTCGTGAGCTACGACAAGGTGCTGATGACCGTCGGCGCCGTAAAAATCATCGAGGAGCGCCTGCAATGAGCACGGTCCAAACCAAGCTCGGCCAGGAAGGCCTGATCAATCTGCTGCTCGCGCCGCACGTCACCGAAAAGACCGCTCTCGCGATGCAGAACGCCAACCAATACGCGTTTCGCGTGCGTCGTGATGCGACCAAGCCGGACATCAAGGCTGCGGTCGAACTCATGTTCGGCGTGAAGGTCGCGGCGGTGAACGTCGTCAACGAGCCGGGCAAGACCCGTCGCTTCGGCAAGACGCCGGGTCGCACGCAAGACTGGAAGAAGGCCTACGTGCGTCTCGCGCCGGGCCAGAGCATCGATTACGAAGCCTCGAGGAAGGCCTGATGTCACTCATCAAGATGAAGCCGACGTCGCCGGGCACCCGCTTCGTCGTCAAGATCGACAAGTCACACCTCTGGAAGGGCGGTCCGTACGAGCCGTTGACCGAGCGCCAGTCCAAGACCGGCGGTCGCAACAGCTACGGTCGCATCACCACGCGTCACAAGGGCGGTGGTTCGCGTCAAAAGTTCCGCATCATCGACCTGAAGCGTGACAAGGACGGCGTGAAGGGCGTGATCGAGCGCATCGAGCACGATCCGAACCGCACCGGCCACATCGCGCTCGTGAAGTACCTCGACGGCGAGCGTCGCTACATCCTCGCGCCGAAGGGCGTGGTGCCGGGCGACGAAATTCGTTCGGGCGCCGATTCGCCGATCAAGCCGGGCAACGCGATGCAGCTGCGTCACATCCCGCTCGGCTCGACCGTCCACAACGTCGAACTGAAGCCCGGCAAGGGTGGTCAGCTCGCGCGCAGCGCCGGCAGCTCGGTGCAGTTCACCGCGCGCGAAGGCATCTATGCGTACATCCGCCTGAAGTCGGGCGAGACGCGCAAGGTGCACATCGATTGCCGCGCGACGATCGGCGAAGTGAGCAACGACGAGCACAACCTGCGCAGTTACGGCAAAGCCGGTGCGAAGCGTTGGCTCGGCATCCGTCCGACGGTTCGTGGTCTTGCGATGAACCCGGTCGATCACCCCCACGGTGGTGGTGAAGGCAAGTCCGGCCAGGGTAATCCGCACCCGGTATCCCCGTGGGGCTGGAACACCAAGGGCAAGAAGACCCGTACCAACAAGCGTACGACGCACATGATCGTGCAACGTCGCCAGAACAAGGTCCGCTGAGCGGCCCGCGCAGGTTAGGAGCGAAAAGTGCCCCGTTCACTGAAAAAAGGTCCGTTCGTCGATCTGCACCTCGCGAAGAAGGTGCAAGTCGCGGTGTCAAAGAACGATCGCAAGCCGATCAAGACTTGGTCGCGTCGTTCGATGGTTGTGCCCGAGATGGTCGGTCTGACGATCGCCGTGCACAACGGCAAGCAGCACATCCCGGTTCTCCTCACCGAGAACATGGTGGGTCACAAACTCGGCGAGTTCGCACCGACGCGCACCTTCAAGGGGCACTCGGGCGACAAGAAAGCCTGATGACGAGCCGGAGCTGAAAAATGGAAGTCACGGCCAAACTGAAAAATGCGCGGATTTCTCCGCAAAAGTGTCGCCTCGTCGCCGACGTGGTGCGCGGCAAGCCCGTGGGCAACGCGCTCGCGACGCTGCGCTTCATGCCGAAGAAGGGTGCCGAAATCATCCTCAAGGTGCTCGAGTCCGCAGTGGCGAACGCCGAAAACAACAACGGCGCCGACGTCGACGAACTCAAGGTGCACAGCATCATGGTCGACACCGCTCCGGTGCTGAAGCGGTTCGCCGCGCGCGCCAAGGGTCGCGGTGCTCGCATCGTCAAGCGCAACAGCCACATCACCGTCGTGGTCAGCGACGGCAGGAAGGACTGATCCATGGGCCAGAAAGTCAATCCGATCGGTATTCGCCTCGGCATCACCCGCGAGTGGTCGTCGAAGTGGTACGCAGGCAAGAAGCAGTTTCCGCAGCTGGTGCACACGGACTTCCGCGTACGCGAGTTCCTGCGCAAGAAGCTCGCCGAAGCGTCGGTGTCGCGCATCCAGATCGAACGCGCGGCCAACAAGGTCAACATCACGATCCAGACCGCGCGTCCCGGCATCGTGATCGGCAAGAAGGGTGAAGACATCGAGAAGCTGCGCCAGGACACGGCGAAGTTGCTCGGTCGCCCGGTCGCCGACATCCGCTTGAACATCGCCGAGATCCGCAAGCCGGAACTCGATGCGCAGCTCGTCGCCGACGGCATCGCGCAGCAGATCGAGAAGCGCGTGATGTTCCGCCGCGCCATGAAGCGTGCGGTGATGAGCACGATGCGCAGCGGCGCGCTCGGCATCAAAGTGCGTTTGTCGGGCCGTTTGAACGGCGCCGAAATCGCGCGCACCGAGTGGTCGCGTGAAGGTCGCATCCCGTTGCACACGTTCCGCGCCGACATCGACTACGGTTTCGGCGAAGCCCGTACCACCTACGGCGTGATCGGCGTGAAGGTGTGGATCTTCAAGGGTGAGGTGTTCGACAAGGAAGAGCTGTCGAAGCCCCCGGTCGACACGGAAACCGCTGCAGCCGATGCCGCAGCCGCCGCGCCCGCCACGGCGCCGGCCGCCTGAGCGTCGCGGACTATCTGAGGAATTGCAGAGATGATGCAGCCTAAGCGCACCAAGTACCGCAAACAATTCAAGGGCGACAACGCCGGCCTTGCGCAACGTGGCAACACGGTCGCGTTCGGCGATTTCGGTCTCAAGGCCACCGAGCGCGCGCGCATGACGGCCCGTGAAATCGAAGCGGCGCGTCGCGCGATGGCGCGCCACGTGAAGCGCGGTGGACAGATCTGGATCCGAGTTTTCCCGGACGTTCCGGTGTCGAAGAAGCCTCTCGAAGTCCGCATGGGCTCGGGCAAGGGCAACGTCGAATACTGGGTCGCCAAGGTGAAGCCGGGCAAAGTGCTCTTCGAGATGGAAGGTGTCGACGAGAAAACCGCTCGCGAGGCGTTCCGTCTCGCCGGCGCGAAGCTCTCGGTGACCACCTCCTTCGTCAAGCGACAGGTGCGTTGACATGAATGCCAAGGAATTGCGCGGCAAGTCCGCAAAGGAACTCAACGACGAGCTGCTGAAGCTGCGTCGCGAGCAGTTTTCGCTGCGTATGCAGCGTGCCACGGGCCAGGGCGTGAAGCCGCACGAGTTCGGCCGCGTTCGCAAGGACGTGGCGCGTATCAAGACGGTGCTCGCCGAAGTGGCGAAGACTTCCGGGAAATAAGCCATGAACATAGCATCCGAACAAAAGTCGCAGCGCACGCTCACCGGGCGTGTGGTCAGCAACAAGATGGACAAAACCATCGCGGTCGAGATCGAGCGTCTGGTCAAGCACCCGCGCTACGGCAAGTTCGTGCGTCGCACCACCAAGGTGCTCGCTCACGACGAGGCCAACGACTCGCGTGAAGGCGACGTCGTGACGATCGCCGAGTGCCGTCCGTTGTCGCGTCGCAAGAACTGGCGCGTGGTGTCGGTCGTGGAGCGTGCGTCGTGATCCAGCTGCAAACCATCCTCAACGCCGCCGACAACAGCGGCGCCAAGACGCTGATGTGCATCAAGGTGCTCGGCGGCACGCGCCGTCGCTATGCGACGGTTGGTGACGTCATCAAAGTCAGCGTCAAAGACGCGATCCCGCGCGGCAAGGTCAAGAAGGGCGAGGTGTACGACGCGGTCGTCGTGCGCACGCGCTTCGGCGTACGCCGTCCGGACGGCTCGCTCATCAAGTTCGACGGCAACGCGGCCGTGCTGCTCAGCAACAAGCTCGAGCCGATCGGCACGCGTATTTTCGGACCGGTCACTCGTGAACTGCGTACCTCGCAGTTCATGAAGATCATCTCCCTCGCACCTGAAGTTCTGTAAGGGGGCATCGTGAGAAAGATTCGCAAGGGCGACAACGTCGTCGTGATTTCGGGCCGCGACAAGGGGCGCAAGGGCGCCGTGCTCGCCGTGCTCGAGAACGACACCGTGCTCGTCGAGAACATCAATCGGGTCAAGCGTCACACGCGCGGCAACCCGCAGATGAACAAGGCCGGCGGCATCCTCGAAAAGGAAGCTCCGCTGCATATCTCCAAGGTCGCGCTGTTCAACCCCGCGACGCAGAAGGCCGACCGTGTCGGCATGAAGCGTCTCGCGGACGGCAAGCAAGTGCGTTTCTTCAAGTCGAACGGGGAAGTGGTCGACGCTTAAGCGTCACCGTTACGGGAACATCCGCATGGCAAGGCTCCAACAGTATTACCGCGAGACGGTGGTGCCCAAGCTCCGCAAGGACCTCGGCATCATGAACGCGATGGAAGTACCGAAGATCACCAAGATCACGGTCAACATGGGCGTGGGCGAAGCAGTGGCCGACAAAAAGGTCATCGATGCTGCCGCCGGCGACCTGGCAAAGATCACCGGCCAGAAGCCCGTGATGTGCATCGCGCGCAAGTCGATCGCATCGTTCAAGGTTCGCGAGAACCTGGCGATCGGTTGCAAGGTCACCCTGCGCGGTGCTCGCATGTACGAATTCCTCGACCGCTTGATTTCGGTCGCCATGCCGCGCATCCGCGATTTCCGCGGCGTGTCGCCGCGCTCCTTCGATGGTCGCGGCAACTACAACATGGGCGTCAAGGAACAGATCATTTTCCCGGAAATCCAGTACGACCAGATTGATCAGCTCCGGGGCATGGACATCACCATCACCACCACGGCGAAGGACGACAAGGCGGGTCGAGCGTTGCTCGAGGCCTTCCAGTTCCCCTTCCGCAAGTAAAGGGCAGTAGCAAATGGCCAAGACGAGCATGGTGGAGCGCGAGAAGCGTCGCGCCCAGACGGTCAAAAAGTACGCTGCAAAGCGCGCGCAGCTGAAGGAGACGATTCGCAGTCCGAAATCGTCGCCCGACGAGCGTGCGGCAGCGGTCGCTGCGCTGCAGAAGATGCCGCGCGATGCGAGCCCTTCGCGTGGTCGCAACCGTTGCGCCATCACGGGGCGTTCGCGCGGCGTGTACCGCAAGTTCGGCCTCGCCCGAGTGAAGATTCGCGAGACGGTCAACCGCGGCGAACTGCCCGGCGTCTCGAAGGCGAGCTGGTAAGGAGCCTGCGCCATGAGCATGACTGATCCGATTTCAGATCTGTTGACCCGCATCCGCAACGCGCAGATGGCCCGCAAGAGCGAAGTGAGCCTCGGCTCCTCGCGCTTGAAGCAGGCGGTCGTCAAAGTGTTGAAGGACGAAGGTTACGTCGCCGACTTCCGCATCGCCGCGGAAGGTGGCAAGAGCACGATGACCATCGCGCTCAAATATTACGAAGGCCGGCCGGTGATCGACCGCCTCGAGCGCGTCTCGCGCCCCGGGCTGCGCATCTACCGCGGCAAGGACGAACTGCCGAAGGTTCAGGGCGGCATGGGTACCGTGATCGTCTCCACGCCGAAGGGCGTGATGACCGACAAGCAGGCCCGTGCCATCGGTCAGGGCGGCGAAGTGCTCTGCATCGTCGCCTAAGGCTCCGACAACCAGGAAACGAACATGAGTCGCGTAGCAAAACAACCCGTCGATCTGCCGCAAGGCGTGACGGCGACGATCACCGCCGACGTGGTGACGCTCAAAGGTGCCAAGGGCACGTTGAGCGTGCCGCTCAAAGGTGGCGTCAAAGTCGTGCAGGCGGACAAGCACCTCGAGGTGCAGTACGACGACGACAATCGCATGCAGGCCGGTGCCACGCGTGCGCACCTCGCCAACATCGTCGAAGGTGTGACCAAGGGCTACGAGCGCAAGCTCGAGTTGGTGGGCGTCGGTTATCGCGCCGCCGTGCAGGGCAAGGTGTTGAACCTCACCCTCGGCTACTCGCACCCGATCACGGTCGATATGCCCGAGGGCATCACGATCGAAGCGCCGAGTCAGACCGAAATCGTCATCAAAGGTATCGATAAGCAGCGTGTCGGTCAGATTGCCGCGGAGATTCGCGAGCTGCGTCCGCCGGAGCCCTACAAGGGCAAGGGCGTGCGTTATGCAGGCGAGCAGATCTCCCTCAAGGAAGGCAAGAAGAAGTAACCGCTGGCACGCAACGAGGATCGAGCAATGCAGATCACCAAAAAAGAGCGTCGTCAGCGACGCGCCGTGCGGACCCGGGCGAAGATCCGCGAACTCGGTGCGCCGCGTCTCACGGTGCACCGTACGCCGCGTCACATTTACGCGCAGATCTTCGACGCCGCGGGCGCGAAGGTTTTGGCGACCGCCTCGACGGTGCAGGATGCCGTGGCGGCCGATCTCAAGAGCACGGGCAACGTCGAGGCCGCCAAGGCCGTCGGCCGCGCGATCGCCGAGCGCGCGAAAGCCGCCGGTGTCGCGAAGGTCGCGTTCGACCGCTCCGGTTTCATGTACCACGGCCGCATCAAGGCGCTGGCGGAAGCCGCGCGTGAAGCGGGTCTCGAGTTTTAAGGCAGGACATCTCCCATGGCACGAGTCGAGAAATCCCAGGCGCAGGACGAGTACCTCGAAAAACTCGTCGCGGTGAACCGCACCTCGAAGACCGTCAAGGGTGGACGCCAGTTCGGCTTCACCGCGTTGACGGTGGTCGGTGACGGCGCCGGTCGCGTCGGCTTCGGTTTCGGCAAGGCACGCGAAGTGCCGGTCGCGATCTCGAAAGCCATGGCGGCAGCCCGCAAGAACATGGTCAACGTCGCGCTGCGCAAGGACACGCTGCACTACGCCGTTAAAGGTTCGCACGGCGCCACGCGCGTGCTGATGCAGCCTGCGTCCGACGGTACTGGCGTCATCGCCGGCGGCGGCATGCGCGCGGTGCTCGAATGCGCCGGCGTGCGCAACGTGCTCGCCAAGAGCTACGGCTCGCGCAACGCCATCAACGTCGTGCGCGCCACGGTCAAAGCACTCGCATCGGTACGCTCGCCCGAAGAAATCGCGGCGAAGCGCGGCAAGTCCCTCGAAGAGATCACGGGCTGATTCCCATGGCTGCCAAGCAACTGAAAGTCACCCTCATGAAGAGCGTCCACGGCCAGCTCGCGAACATCGCGCAGTCGGTGCGCGGCCTCGGTCTGCGCAAGCGTCATCAGACGGTCGTCGTGGCGGACACGCCCGAGAATCGTGGTCTGGTGCGCACGGCGCGCCACCTGCTTGCTGTCGTCGAGAGCTGATCGCGGCTCTGCACGGAGAACCAAAGAAATGCGTATCAACACCATCAAGCCGGCCCCGGGTTCCAAGCGTCCGCGTTTGCGCGTGGGTCGCGGTGCATCGGCCGGTCAGGGCAAGACCTGCGGTCGCGGCGTCAAAGGTCAGCGCGCGCGCAAGGGCGGCTATCACAAGGTCGGCTTCGAAGGCGGCCAGATGCCGTTGCAGCGCCGCATGCCGAAAGTGGGTTTCCGCTCGGCCATGAAGGCGACGCGCGCCGAGGTGCGTCTCGACGAACTTCTCAAGGTGAAGGCCGACGTGATCGATCTGGCCGCCCTGAAGGCCGCGAACGTCGTGCCGGTGTTCACCGAAGTGGCGAAGGTCGTGCTGTCGGGCGAGATCAAGAAGGCCGTCACCCTGAAGGGCGTCGGCGTGACCAAGGGCGCCAAGGCTGCGATCGAGGCCGCCGGCGGCCGCATCGAAGCCTGACGTAAACCTGCAGAGCACTCACGAGACAGACGCAAGTGGCAACGGGCATCAACAATCCAGCAGCGACTCTCGCCGACGCGACGCGTTTCGGCGAAGTGCGGTCGCGCTTGCTGTTTTTGTTCGGCGCGCTGATCGTCTATCGCATCGGTTCGTTCATTCCGGTGCCGGGCATCAACCCGGCCGAAGTCGCGCGCTTCTTCGAGCAATCGCAGGGCACCATCCTCGGCATCGTCAACATGTTCTCGGGCGGCGCGCTCGAGCGGTTGTCGATCTTCGCGATGGGCGTCATGCCGTACATCTCGGCGTCGATCATCGTGCAGATGGTCTCGATGATCTATCCGCCCTGGGAAGAGCTGCGCAAGGAAGGCGAGAGCGGCCGTCGGCAACTCACGCAGACCACGCGCTACTTCACGGTCGTGCTGGCGGTGTTCCAATCTTTGGGTGCCGCGACGGCATTGCAGAACGGCGGCATGGTCAACAATGCCGGCTGGTCGTTCCTCTTCATCGCGACCATCACCATGACCACCGGGACGATGTTCCTGATGTGGCTCGGCGAGCAGGTCACCGAGCGCGGCATCGGCAACGGCATTTCGATGATCATTCTCTCGGGCATCGTCGCCGGCCTGCCGGGTGCGGTGGGTCGCACCGTGGAGTCGGTGAACACCGGTGAAATGTCGGGCTTGTTCGCACTCGTGCTCATCGTACTCGTGCTCGGCGTCACCGCATTCTGCGTGTACGTCGAGCGTGCGCAGCGCCGGATCGCCGTGCACTATGCGAAGCGTCAAGTCGGTCGTCGCGTGATGGCCGGCCAGACCAGCCATTTGCCCTTCAAGCTCAACATGGCCGGCGTCATTCCGCCGATTTTCGCCTCGAGCCTGCTGTTGTTCCCGGCGACCATCGCGCAATTCTTCGGCAGCGGCGAAGGTCGCTTCTCGGAAGTGTTGCAGAGCATCGCCGCTTCGCTCGGCTACGGTCAGCCCCTGCATCTGGTGCTGTACACCATCCTCATCCTGTTCTTCTGCTTCTTCTATACGGCGCTGGTGTTCAACGCGCGCGAGACTTCGGAGAACCTGAAGAAGTCGGGCGCCTTCATTCCCGGCATTCGCCCCGGTCAGCAGACCGGCGAATACATCGATCGCGTGCTCACGCGGCTCACGCTCTGGGGCGCGCTGTACGTCGCCGCGGTCTGCCTCGTGCCCGAAATCATGATTTCCCGTGGCGGTGTGCCGTTCCAATTCGGCGGCACCTCGCTGTTGATCGTCGTCGTTGTCGCCATGGATTTCATGGCGCAGCTGCAGGCGCATTTGATGTCCCATCAGTATCCCGGCTTGCTCAAGCAGGCGAACCTGATGGGTTATGGACGCGGCGGCGCGCCGCAGTGATCGAAAGGTAAACGAAATGAAAGTTCGTCCATCCGTCAAGAAGATATGCAAGGACTGCAAGATCGTGCGGCGTCGCAGGGTCGTGTACGTGATCTGCAAGGATCAGCGTCACAAGCAGCGTCAGGGTTGAGAAGGCAAGAGTATTCACACGGAACGTCGCGCGAACGCGCGGCTTCAGGGCAGGAAACATGGCACGTATAGCTGGCATCAACATCCCGATGAACAAGCATGTGGTCATCGGCCTCACGCACATCTACGGCGTGGGTCGTACCCGTGCGAAAGCGGTTTGCGAGGCGGCAGGCGTCGATCCGACGACCAAGGTCAAAGATTTGACCGAGGTCGAGGTCAACTCGCTGCGTACGCAGATCGCCAAGGGGCTGGTCGAAGGCGACTTGCGCCGCGAAGTGTCGATGAACATCAAGCGTCTGATGGACCTCGGTACCTACCGCGGTTTGCGTCACCGCAAGGGGCTGCCGTTGCGCGGCCAGCGCACGCGCACCAATGCGCGCACGCGCAAAGGCCCGCGCAAGCAGGCAGTGAAGCTCAACGCGCCCCCGGGCAAGTCCTAAGTTTCAGCAGGCGGATAGCACATGGCAGAGCAAAAGCAACAGTCGAGCGGCGGCGCGAAGAAGCCGAAGAAAGCACGCAAGAACGTGCTGGACGGCATCGCGCACGTGCATGCGTCGTTCAACAATACGATCATCACGATCACCGATCGCCAGGGCAACACGCTCTCGTGGGCGACCTCGGGTGGTTGCGGGTTTCGCGGTTCGCGCAAGTCCACGCCGTTCGCGGCGCAGGTTGCCGCCGAAAAGGCGGGCGTTGCCGCGCAGGAACATGGTCTGCGCAACGTCGAAGTGCGTGTCGCGGGCCCCGGCCCGGGACGCGAGTCCGCCGTGCGCGCGCTCAACAACTGCGGTTTGAAGATCACCAGCATTTCGGACGTTACGCCGATTCCGCACAACGGCTGTCGTCCGCCCAAGAAGCGTCGCGTCTGAACCGGCGCCGATAGAGGAATACACGATGGCCCGTTACATTGGTCCCAAGTGCAAGCTCGCGCGTCGCGAGGGCACCGATCTGTTTTTGAAGAGTGGCGTCAAGCCGCTCGAGAGCAAGTGCAAGTTCCAGGTGCCGCCGGGCGGCATCAAGAGCGAGCGCAAGACGCGTCTGTCGGAGTACGGCAGCCAGTTGCGCGAGAAGCAGAAGCTGCGTCGCATGTACGGCGTGCTCGAGCGTCAGTTCGCGAACTATTACGCCGAAGCGGCGCGCCGTTCGGGTGCTACGGGCGAAAACCTGCTGAAGCTGCTCGAATGCCGTCTCGACAACGTCGTGTATCGCATGGGCTTCGCGGCGACGCGCTCGGAAGCGCGGCAGCTCGTCAGCCACAAGGGCGTGGAAGTGAACGGTGGCGTCGTCACCATCGCTTCATACCAGTGCAGCGCGGGCGACACGATCCAGATTCGCGAGAAGGCCCGCAAGCAGTTGCGCATCCAGAACGCGTTGCAGATCGCTTCGCAAGTCGGCCTGCCCGAGTGGGTCGAAGTGAACGACAAAGAATTCAAGGGCGTCTTCAAGCAGGTGCCTGCGCGGGATGACATCCTGCCGGACATCAACGAGAACCTCGTCGTCGAGTTGTACTCGAAGTAAGCGCTCGAAGTAAGAGTAGAGGACTACGATATGCAAGGATCCGTGACCGAGTTCCTCAAGCCGCGCGTCGTCAAGGTGAGTCCGCTCGCCCCGCGACAAGCGCGCGTGGTGATCGAACCGTTCGAACGCGGCTTCGGGCACACGCTCGGCAACGCGCTGCGTCGCGTGCTGCTTTCGTCCATGCCCGGTGCGGCGATCACCGAAGTGGAAATCGACGGCGTACTGCACGAGTACACCAGCATCGAGGGCGTGCAAGAGGACGTCGTCGACATCCTGCTCAACCTCAAGCAAGTCGCGCTGCGCATGCATTCGCGTGACTCGGCGGAACTGCGTCTGTCGAAGAAGGGCCCGGGCCCGGTGACGGCCGGCGACATCCAGACCGATCACGACATCGAAGTGGTGAACCCTGATCTCGTGATCGCGAACCTCACCAAGGCCGGCGTGCTGAACATGGTGCTGCGCGTCGAGCGTGGTCGCGGTTATCGTCCGGCTTCGCAGCGCGTCGCCTTCGAAGAAGCGTCGCGTCCGATCGGTCGTCTGCAGCTCGATGCCTCGTTCAGCCCGATCCGTCGCGTGACCTATTCGGTCGATGCGGCGCGCGTCGAACAGCGCACCGATCTCGACAAGTTGATTCTCGACATCGAGACCAACGGCACGATCGACGCCGAAGAAGCGATTCGTCGCGCGGGCAGCATCCTCAAAGATCAGCTGTCGGTATTCGTCGACCTGCAAGGCGAAGAAGAAGCCGGCGGCAAGGCGGAGTCGGCGCAGTTCGATCCGATCCTGCTGCGTCCGGTCGACGAGCTCGAGCTCACGGTGCGCAGTGCAAACTGCCTCAAGGCCGAGAACATCCATTACATCGGCGATCTGGTGCAGCGCACCGAGGTCGAGTTGCTGCGTACGCCGAACCTCGGCAAGAAGTCGCTCACCGAAATCAAGGAAGTGCTGCAAAGCCACGGCCTGATGCTCGGTATGCGTCTGGACGGTTGGCCGCCCGCCGGTCTGCGTCACGAGGACGAGCGCGGCGTGATGTGAGATCCCGCGCGGTCGCATCGATCGCGCGAGACCATAGTTTCATCGAGGTTTTTGTATGCGTCACAAACTTTCCGGCCGGCAACTGTCGCGCAATGCGCCGCATCGCCATGCATTGATGCGCAACATGAGCGTGTCGCTGTTGCGGCACGAAACCATTCGCACCACGCTGCCGAAGGCGAAGGAACTGCGTCGTGTGGTCGAACCTTTGATCACGCTCGCCAAGACCGACAGCGAGGCGCGTCGTCGTCTGGCGTTCGCGCGGCTGCGCGATCAGGCGGTGGTGGACAAGCTGTTCGCGGATCTCGGTCCGCGTTTCAAGGCGCGTGCCGGTGGCTACACCCGCATCCTGCGCATGATGCCGCGCGCCGGTGATGCCGCGCCGATGGCGTTGATGCAGTTGGTGGATTCCGCTGCTGCGCCGGCGGCCGCCGCCGAAGCGCCTGCGAAGAAGACGCGCGCCCGCAAGAAGGCCGCGGCCTGACGTCTCGAAGTCCCGCGTCGCGCATCTTCACGATGCGCGCGCGGGCGTCTCACTCGTGGTGGATGCCGCGCGTGAGGTTCTCGCAACCCTGCGCCGTCACGGCCAGGTTATCTTCGATCCTGATCCCGCCGTAAGGCTGTAGTGCCGCCACGCGCTGCCAGTCGATTGCGCGTGCGACGTCGGCGGCGCGCGCCGGCTCGAGCAGGG
Source organism: Steroidobacteraceae bacterium (assembly GCA_017853555.1). Lineage (GTDB taxonomy): Bacteria > Pseudomonadota > Gammaproteobacteria > Steroidobacterales > Steroidobacteraceae > UBA964. The sequence goes on along the minus strand of JAFMJH010000005.1, from coordinate 107,005 downwards.
CGTCGATGAAGTACAGGCCCGGCTCCATGGTCACGACGAAACCGGGTTGCAACACGCGCGTCAGACGCAGCGCCGGATCGAGTGCGGGGCGTGCAATGGTCGCGCCTTCTTCATCGGCCATGAAACCGCCGACGTCGTGCACTTGCAGGCCGAGCATATGACCGATGCCGTGCGGGAAAAACAGCCGTGCGGCACCGTTCGTCAAAGATTCTTCGACGCTGCAGCGCAGCACGCCCGCTTCGACCAGCACAGCCGCGATGGCGCGCACGGCCGAGGCATGAATGTCGCGCCAGTCCGCGCCCGGGCGCACTTGCGCGCACAGCGCCTGCTGGGCGCGATCGAGCGCCGCGACCATGGCGGCGAAGTCCCGATCATCGGCGCCGTCGCCTGCGGTGGCGGTGCGCGTGATGTCGCTGCCGTACCCGGCGAAACTTGCGCCGGCATCGAGCAATAGCGATCGGGCGCGGGTCGGCGGCGTGCGCCGCAGTACCTGATAGTGCAACACGGCAGCCGCTTCATTGATCGCCACGATGGCGTTGTAGGGCAGTTCCTGTTCGCGTTGGCCGCAGGCGTCGCAGAACGCCTGGTGGATGTCGAATTCCGAACCGCCGGCGAGAAATTTCGCGCGGGCGGCGGCATGGCCGCTCGCCGCGATGCGATTCGCGGTCCGCAGACACTCGATCTCGTACGGGGTTTTGATGGCGCGCGCGTAGTCGAGGCGACGCAGCAGATGTTCGGGGTTGATCGCGCCGATCCCCCAAGCGATCAATTCGGGCAGCGCATCGCCGATCCAGGCGGTGCGCTGCAACGGGCCTTGCAACGCGGCGCGTGCTTCCGCGCGCGAGTGCACGGTGACGACGTCGAATTCGGCGGGCCAGTCACTGTCGGGCAGGCTCGCCGGCTGGTACCAAAAATCCCGGGCCACGAAAAAAATCAGCCGTGGCCGTCGGCCGGGGGTGAACTGCAGCAACGATCCCGGGGCGTCGAGCAGCGGCAGCCACAGCCGGAAATCGGCATGCGGCCTGTACGGATAGGTCTGGTCGTCCCGGAACCAGCCCGGTGGCTCTCCGGCTTGCAGAATCAGGCTGTCGTAACCGCTTTTTTCCAGCGCGGCAGTGGTACGGCGAGCGATTTCCGCAAGGTGAGCGCGGTAGTCGGCGGCGGGTCGGGGTTGGGTCATTGGAGCCTCCGGCAGGCATTCTAGGCCGGGGCCGTCGCGATGTCCCCGGGCGGTGCCGGAATCCCCGATCTCCGCCGTCGGCAGGACATTCCCAACGCCACAGAAACTCTATAGAATTTGCGGCGCGATTTAACGATCGCCAGACAAACTAGCTAGGTTGTTTGATTCCATCTGTCTTTACTTTTTGGGGTAAACATCAAATGAAGACGAAGCTCGCTCTCGCCGCTGCTGTCGCAGCGCTCGCCCTGACCGCCTGCGCCAAGAAGCCCGAAGCCGCTCCGGAAGCTGCTGCTCCGGCCCCGGCTGCTGAGGCCCCGGCTGCTCCGGCTGCCGACGCCGCCGCTCCGGCTGCCGACGCTGCTGCTCCGGCCGCTGCTCCGGAAGCCGCTGCTCCGGCCGCCCCGGCTGCCCCGGAGGCCAAGAAGTAATTCTCGCTTAGAGAATTTCTTCGTCGGGGCGTAACGCTCCGAAACGAGCCCGGGTAGGTGGTCACCCATCTCCCGGGCTCTTTTTTTTGAGGGGGGAGAATTTCGCGTGACCGTGAGTGTGCGCGACGCGCGCGCGTCGCGGGAACAACGTCGCTGGCTCGAAGCCGCATACGGCGAGTGGTTGCTGGAGATGGGTGCGAGTGCCGCGCCCGTCGACGTCGCGGCCGCCGAACTCGCGCGTTGGCTCGAGGCCGACGATGCGGCCGTCATGCTCGTGATGCGCGACCACGAACCCGCGGGGTTCGCGGTGATCACCTGGCGCGGGGCCAAAGAGCGTCCCGACGAATATCGTATGGTCGAATTCTTTGTTACGCGCGCGCATCGTCGCGGCGGCGTCGGTCGCGCGGCGGTGTGCCTGTTGCTAGATCGATTCGCGGGTCATTGGCAGATCGCCGAACCGCAGGGCAACACGACCGCGGTCGCGTTCTGGCGCAGCGTCGTGGCGCAGTACACCCACGGCAAGTTTCGCGAGCGCGTCGCCGACGGGCAGGTGTTTCAGCTTTTCTTGTCGGGCCCGGAGCGTTTGCGACGCGCTTGAGCAAGCAGGGGCGCGAGGAAGCGTCCCGTATGCGACGTCGGATGTGCGGCCACCGTCTCGGGTGTGCCCGTCACGATGATCTCGCCACCGGCATCACCGCCTTCGGGGCCGAGATCGATCAACCAGTCCGCGGTTTTGATCACGTCGAGGTTGTGCTCGATGACGACGATGGTGTTGCCTTCGTCGCGCAGTCGCAGCAAGACGCCGAGCAATTGCGCGATGTCGTGGAAGTGCAGTCCCGTGGTCGGTTCGTCGAGCACGTAGAGCGTGCGGCCGGTGGCGCGTTTGGCGAGCTCGCGCGCGAGTTTCACGCGTTGCGCTTCGCCGCCCGACAACGTGGTCGCGTTCTGGCCGAGCTTCACGTATCCGAGACCCACGTCGAGCAGGGTCTGCAGTTTCGACTGCACGGCCGGAATATTCTGGAAAAATTTGAGTGCATCTTCGATGGTCATGTCGAGCGCATCGTGGATGCTCTTGCCGCGATACAGGACTTCGAGCGTTTCGCGGTTGTAGCGCTTGCCGCGACAGACGTCGCAGGGCACGTACACGTCGGGCAGAAAATGCATCTCGACGCGCATCACGCCGTCGCCCTGGCAGGACTCGCAGCGTCCACCTTTGACGTTGAAGCTGAAGCGTCCGGCGTCGTAGCCGCGGCTGCGCGCTTCTGGCACTTGTGCATAGAGTTCGCGCAAGTGCGTGAACAGTCCGGTGTAGGTCGCCGGATTCGAGCGGGGCGTGCGGCCGAGCGGACTCTGGTCGATGGCGATCACGCGGTCGAGTTGCGCGAGCCCTTCGAGCGCACGGCAGGGCGCAGCGTCGTTCGGACTGCCACCGAGTTCGGCACTTGCCCGGCGCAGCAAGGTGTCGTTGATGAGCGTGCTCTTGCCCGAACCCGAGACGCCCGTGACGCAGGTCAGCAGCCCCAGCGGGATGTCGACCGTGACGTCCTTGAGGTTGTTGCCCGTTGCACCGAGCACGCGCAGCAGTCGGCCGTCGCGTACCGGCGTGCGGCGTTGCGGCACCGGGATCGCGATCGCTCCGGAGAGATAGCGCCCGGTCAACGAGGCCGGATTCGCGGTGATTTCTTTGGGCGTGCCTTGCGCGACCACTTCGCCGCCGTGCACGCCCGCGCCCGGTCCGAGATCGATGACGTGGTCGGCCGCGCGGATGGCATCTTCGTCGTGTTCGACGACGATCACCGAATTGCCGAGATCGCGCAGCTTGTGCAGCGTGGCGAGCAGACGCTCGTTGTCGCGCTGATGCAGGCCGATCGAGGGTTCATCGAGGATATACATCACGCCGGTGAGCCCGGAGCCGATCTGGCTCGCGAGCCGGATGCGCTGCGCTTCGCCGCCCGACAGTGAATCGGCGCCGCGATCGAGGGTGAGGTAACCCAATCCGACGTCGAGCAGAAAGCGCAGGCGATCCTGCACTTCGCGCAGGATTTTCGCGGCGACTTCACGCCGCCAGCCCGGCACTTCGAGCGTGGCGAAAAATTGTGCCGAGTCCGCGACCGCCAGATGCGTGACCGAAGGCAGCGAGTGCCCGCCGACGTGGACGTGCCGGGCGGTGAGATTGAGGCGCCCGCCGCCGCAGTCGGGGCAGGGGCGCATGCCGAGGAATTTGCCGAGTTCTTCGCGCACTTCCACCGAGTCGGATTCGCGATAGCGCCGTTCGATGTTGTTCAGCATGCCCTCGAAGACGTGCTTGCGCTGGGTCACCTTGCCGCCGGCGGCGGGATAAAAGAAATCTATGGTTTCATCGCCGCTGCCGTAGAGCAGGATCGTGCGTACCTGCTCCGGCAGCTCTTGCCACGGCTCTTCGATGTCGAAGCCGTAGTGGCGCGCGAGCGAGCGGATGAGCGCGAGATAGTGCGCATTGTGCCGGTCCCAGCCGCGCACGGCGCCGCCGGCGAGCGACAACTGCGGAAAAGCGACGATGCGTGCCGGATCAAAGAATTCCTGTTCACCGAGGCCGTCGCAAGTGGGGCAGGCGCCACTCGGGCTGTTGAACGAGAACATCTTAGGCTCGAGCACCGACACTGCGTACCCGCATTCGGGGCAGGCGTGTCGATTCGAGAACAACGAACCGGCACGGACGTCGCCGGCCTCTTCAAGGCGGACGACGCGCGCCGTGCCGCTCGAGAGGCGCAGCGCGGTCTCGAAGGATTCGGCGAGGCGCTGCGCGAGATCGGGCCGCACCCGAAAGCGATCGACGACCGCGTCGATGTCGTGACGTTTGCGGGCGTCGAGCTTCGGAATCGAGTCGAGTTCGTGCACGGTGCCGTCGATGCGTGCGCGCACGAAGCCCTGCGCTTGCAGGTCCGCGAGGATCGCGGCGTGTTCGCCCTTGCGCTCCTGCACGAGCGGGGCGAGCAACAGCGCGCCGGTACCTTCGGGCCAACTCAAGACCTGGTCGACCATCTGGCTGACGGTTTGCGCCTCGAGCGCGCCGCCGTGCTCGGGACAATGCGGCAGGCCTACGCGCGCATACAGCAGACGCAGATAGTCGAGAATCTCGGTGACCGTGCCGACGGTGGAGCGCGGGTTGTGGGAGGCGGCCTTTTGCTCGATCGCGATTGCGGGCGAGAGTCCTTCGATATGGTCCACGTCCGGCTTGTCGGTCATGGACAGGAATTGGCGGGCATAGGCCGAGAGCGACTCGACGTAGCGCCTCTGCCCCTCGGCATACAGCGTGTCGAAGGCCAGCGACGACTTGCCCGAGCCCGACAGCCCCGTGACCACCACCAGTCGGTGGCGCGGGATGTCGAGGTCGACGTTGCGCAGATTGTGGGTACGGGCGCCCCGGATCCGGATCGGTTGCATGGGTCGTCGTCTGAAAAAGACAGCCGACTAGTTTACCCCGGCGGGCGACTCCGGGGTGGTTGGATGCAACGCCCCGGATCGGGGCGCAGGCGGCCTGAAGCCGGGCGAATCCACGCCGAATACGCGGTGCAGGCAGGGGGGGTTCCGACTAGAATGGACCCCTCGGAAAACACCCCGTTCTCCCCAAGAATCAGCTAAGGACACCGTCATGGCGCGCGGCATCAACAAAGTCATCCTCGTCGGCAATCTCGGCCAAGACCCGGACACCAAGGCCATGCCCTCCGGCATGACCGTCTGCAATCTTCGCATCGCCACCAGCGAGAGCTGGAAGGACAAGCAAAGCGGCGAGATGAAAGAGCAAACCGAATGGCACAGCGTCGCCATGTTCGGGCGCCTCGCCGAGATCGCTGGCGAATACCTCAAGAAGGGTTCGCAGGTGTACATCGAAGGTCGGCTGCGCACCCGCAAGTGGCAGGACAAGCAGGGCAACGACCGCTACACCACTGAAATCGTCGCCAACGAGATGCAGATGCTCGGCAGCGGTAGCGGCGGCGGTCGCGGTATGGGCGGCGGCGGCCGCAGTGCCGCCGACACGGGCGGTGGCGAGCCGGTGCGCAGCAGCACCGAAAAAGACGACTTCGACGACGACATCCCGTTCTGACGCATGCCGGGACGCTATTTCATCAAGTCTTTCGGCTGTCAGATGAACGAGTACGACTCGGCCCGCATGGGCGACGTACTCGCCGACTCGCTCGGCATGCAGCCGACCGACGACCCGGCTGCGGCCGACGTGCTGCTCATGAACACTTGTTCGGTGCGTGAGAAAGCCCAGGACAAAGTGTTCTCGCTGCTCGGCGAATGGAAACAACTCAAAGACCTGCGCCCCGGCCTCGTCATCGGCGTGGGTGGTTGCGTGGCAAGCCAGGAGGGCGACGCCATCACGGCGCGCGCGCCGCAGGTCGATCTCGTGTTCGGGCCGCAGACCTTGCATCGCTTGCCCGAGTTGCTCGCCGAGCGTCGTGCCCGCGGGCGTGCCGTCGTCGACATCAGCTTTCCGGAAATCGAAAAGTTCGATCATTTGCCGGCGCCGCGTGCCGAGGGTGCGACGGCCTTCGTCTCGATCATGGAAGGTTGCAGCAAGTACTGCAGTTTTTGCGTCGTGCCGTACACGCGCGGCGACGAGATCAGCAGACCCTTCGATTCGGTGCTCGACGAGATCGCCGAGCTCGCCGCGCAGGGCGTGCGCGAGATCACCTTGCTCGGTCAAAACGTCAACGCGTATCGCGGGCCGATGGCCGACGGCGCCGAAGTCGACCTTGCAACGTTGATCCATCACGTCGCCGCGCTCGAAGGCATCGAGCGCATCCGCTTCACGACTTCGCATCCGCTCGAGTTCGACGACAGTCTGATCGAGGCGTACGCAAGCGTGCCGCAACTGGCCAATCATCTGCACTTGCCCGTGCAGTCGGGCGCCGATCGCGTGCTTGCCGCCATGAAACGCGGCTACACGGCGCTGCAATTCAAAGAACGCATCCGCAAGTTGCGCGCGGTACGTCCCGACATTTCGGTCACCTCCGATTTCATCGTCGGTTTTCCCGGCGAGACCGAGCGCGATTTCGAAGCCACACTGAAACTCGTGCGCGAGCTCGACATCGATCAATCCTTCAGTTTCCTCTACAGCCGCAGACCTGGGACGCCGGCGGCGTCGCTGCCGGACGAAGTGCCGCACGAAGAGAAGCAGGCGCGTCTGGTGCGCTTGCAGACGCTGCTCGAAGAACAGGCGCAAGCGCGCAGTCGGGCGATGGTGGGCAGTCGGCAACGCGTGCTGGTCGAGCGCCACGCGCGCAAAGATCAGACCGAGCTCGCCGGGCGCACCGAAGACAACCGCTGGGTCAATTTCCCCGGGCCGGCGAACTTGATCGGGCATTTCGTCGAGCTCGACATCACCGAAGCGCGCGCACATTCGCTGCGCGGCCGGATCGCTGCGGCGGAGGCCGTGCGTGGCTGACGCGACCGGTGCCGGTGCCGTGGCGTTACGCGAGTTCACGCTCGAGCCCGCCGACAATGAACGACTCGCCAATTTGTGCGGCCCGCTCGATGACAATCTGCGCGGCATCGAAGCACGCCTCGACGTCGAGATCCGTCGCCGCGGCAGCGCGTTTCGCGTGCAGGGGGCACGGGCCGCGGCCTGCGAAGCCTTGCTGCGCGAGTTGTTCCGATTGACGAGCACCGAAGAAATCACGCCTGCGGCCGTGAACCTCGCGCTGCGCGACCATGCCGACGACGTGGCGAAGGTGGTGACCGACGCCGACGGCGAGGCGGGCGAAGAGCCAGGCTTGCGCGTTTTGCGCGGCACCATACGCGCGCGCGGACCGAATCAGCGCGAATATCTGCATCGCATCCGTCGCAACGACCTGACCTTCGGCGTGGGTCCCGCAGGCACGGGCAAAACCTATCTCGCGGTCGGGTGTGCGGTCGAGGCTTTGCAGAGCGATCAGGTGCGCCGCATCGTGCTCGTGCGTCCGGCCGTCGAAGCGGGCGAGCGACTCGGGTTCCTGCCCGGCGATTTGTCGCAGAAGGTCGATCCGTATCTGCGTCCGATGTACGACGCCCTCTATGAAATGATGGGCTTCGATCGTGTCGCCAAACTCATCGAGCGCAACGTGATCGAAGTCGCGCCGCTCGCGTTCATGCGCGGCCGCTCGCTCAACGATTCTTTCATCATCCTCGACGAATCGCAGAACACCACCGTCGAGCAAATGAAAATGTTCCTCACGCGCATCGGGTTCGGATCGCGTGCCGTGGTGACCGGCGATCCGACCCAGACCGACCTGCCGCCGGGCAAGCCGTCGGGTTTGCGTCACGCACTCGACGTGTTGCGCGGCGTGCAGGGCGTGGGTTTCCAATTCTTCGAGGCGCGCGACGTCGTGCGTCACCCGTTGGTGCAGCGCATCGTGCAGGCGTACGAGGCGCGCGAAGCGCGCGAGGGCGGGTGATGCGCCGCAGTGCGCCTTTGTCGGTAGCAGTGCAGGCGACCTTGCGGCGTGGCGTGCCGAGTGCGCGCCGGATTTCCGGTTGGGCACGTGCCGCGACGGGTGCACGCGGGCGCGGCGCCGAACTGGTGGTGCGCATCGTTGGGCTTGCCGAGGGCAAGCGTCTCAATCTCGGCTGGCGACGCAAAGACTATGCGACCAACGTGCTGTCGTTTCCGCCGGTGGCGAGCGGTGCGCGCCACGTTGCGCGCGTGTGGCCACGGCCGCTCGGCGACATCGTGATTTGCGCGCCGGTCGTCGCGCGTGAAGCGCGCGCCCAGGGCAAGACGCTCGAGGCGCATTGGGCGCACCTGGTCGTGCACGGTGCATTGCATCTGCTTGGCTACGATCACGAGCGCGAATCCGAAGCCGTGCGCATGGAGCGTCGCGAGCGGCGCGTACTCGCCGTCTTGGGTTTGCCCGATCCCTACGCTGTGCCGCAGGGCGCCGGAGTTGCGCGATGAAGACGTTGCCGGGTCGTTTGGGTGGTCTGCTGCGGCGATTGCTGCGTCGGTTTGCGGGGCCGGTCGAGGATCGCGAGCAGTTGCTGCGCGAACTGCGCGGAGCTTTCGAGCGCGACATCGTCGACACCGATGCGCTGCGCATGCTCGAGGGCGTGGTCGGTGTCGCGGACATCCAGGTGCGCGACATCATGGTGCCGCGGGCGCAGATGGTGGCCGTCGATCGCGACGACCCGGTGGAGAGTTTGCTGCCGGTGATCGTCGAGTCGGGGCACTCGCGTTTCCCCGTGATGGATGCGGATCGCGACGACATCGTCGGCATCCTGCTCGCCAAAGACGTGCTGCGCGTGGTTGCCACCGGCAAACAGGACGACTTCGACATCCGCGAGTGCATGCGCCCGGCGGTGGTCGTCCCCGAGTCCAAGCGCGTCAACGTGCTGCTCAAAGAATTTCGCCGCAATCGCAATCACATGGCGATCGTGGTCGACGAGTACGGCGGCGTCGCGGGGCTCGTCACCATCGAAGACGCGATCGAGCAGATCGTGGGCGACATCGACGACGAATTCGATGTCGAAGACGAACAGAACATCCGCAAGGAAGGCGAACGACAATTCACCGTCCGCGGCGCAACGCCGATCGGCGAATTCAACGAATACTTCGGAGTCGATTGGTCCGACGAAGAATTCGACACCGTGGCCGGCATCGTCATGAAGCATCTCGGCCATCTGCCGCGTCGTGGCGAGACGCTCGCGATCGGCGAGCTCGAGTTGCGCGTGATGCGTGCCGATCGGCGCCGGCTCGATGCCTTGCGCGTCGTATCGCCGCGCGACCTCGTGCCACCCGAAGAGCGCGGGAGCGAAGACTGAAGCGTTTCGCCGTCCCGCTCGTCGCGATCGCCGGTGCTGCGCTGGCTTTCGCCTTCGCACCGTTCGGCGTCTGGCCGCTCGCGATTCTCGCCCCCGCGGTGTTGTTCTTCGCACTCGACGAAGCGCGTGCCGATACGCGACCCGCGCGGCGCGGCGCATGGCTCGGCTTCGCGTTCGGCGTCGGCACGTTCACGGTCGGCACTTATTGGCTGCAAATCAGCATCCACGGTTTCGGTGGCGCACCGCTCGCGCTCGCGCTGGCGCTGATGGCGGCACTGGTCGCGTTGATGGCGGCGTATCACGCGCTGCTCGGCGCGTTCGCGGCGCGCTGGTTGCCCGCGCAGGGTGCGGCGCGTTATCTGCTCGGTCTGCCGGCAGCGTGGACCTTGCTCGAGTGGTTGCGCGGCTTTGCCTTGTCGGGCTTCGGCTGGTTGTCGCTCGGCTATTCGCAAACCGACAGCGGGCTTGCAGGTCTCGCGCCGCTCGGCGGGATGCACGCGATCAGTTTCGCGCTGGCTTTGATGGCCGGTGCGCTGGTGTGGGCACTGCGCGGTGGCTGGCGCACGCGGGTTCTCGCCGCACTCGTGATCGCTCTGCCATGGGTCTTGGCGACGACGATCGGGCAGCGCGAATTCACGCAGGCCACGGCCGCGCCGGTGGGCGTCGCGGTGGTGCAGGGCGCGATCCCGCAAGATCAAAAATGGCTCGACGGCAATCGCGACACGACGCTCGCGCGGTATCGCGCGCTCACCGTCGAAGCGCTCGGCACGCCGATCATCGTATGGCCCGAGTCGGCGGCGCCGGACCTCGCCAACAACATCATCCCCTATCTGCGGGAGCTCGCGGAACTTGCAGGCCGCTCGCATTCGGCACTGGTGATCGGGCTGATCCGCGCCGAAGAAAATACCCGCACCGGCGCGCTCGAATACTTCAATTCGGTGCTCGGTCTCGACAGCGAAGTGGCGTGGTACGACAAACACCATCTCGTGCCGTTCGCGGAATTCTTTCCGGTGCCGCAGTTCGTGCGCGGCTGGTTGCGCGTTCTCGATCTGCCGTATTCGGATTTCACGCCGGGTGCCGTATCGCAGCCGCCGCTGCAGGTCGCGGGCATCAAGCTCGCGGCGAGCGTGTGTTATGAAGATGCCTACCCGAGCACGCAACGTGCGGCGGTCGCCGCCTCGCATGCGCTCGTCAACGTCACCAACGATGCGTGGTTCGGTCGCTCGAGCGCGCGTTACCAACATTTGCAGATCGCCCGGATGCGGGCGCTCGAAGCGCAACGCTATCTGATCCGAGCCGCCAACGATGGCGTGACCGCGGTGATCGGACCGCGCGGCGAATTGCTCGTGACGGCGCCGGAGCGGGTGCCCACGGTGTTGCGCGCGCAGATCATTCCGCGCAGCGGCGATACGCCGTTTTTGCGGTACGGCAACCTGCCCATCCTGCTGCTCGCGGCGGCTGCGCTGCTTGCGGCCCTGGTGGCGCGGCGTCGTGAACTTTCACCGGCATCCCCGGTCTAGGAGTCCGTGTCCATGTTCAGAGCGTTCACCACCATGACCCAACGTCCCCTCGTGCGTCGCACCGTCGGCGCCGTTCTTTCCGTGCTCGTATTTACGGCTTGCCAGCCGCATACCTCCACCGCCGCGCAGAGCGCCACGCCGGTGCCGCAGGCCGCCGCCGAAGCGGCTCCCGGTGCACCCCAGGCGTTTGCGCGTGCCGGCAGCCTGCCGGACTTCGCCGGGCTCGTCGCCCAGCAAGGCCCGGCGGTGGTCAACATCACCACCAAAGTAAAACGCCCCAAGCAGAGCATGGGCGGGCTCTCGCCCAACGATCCGTTTTTCGAATTCTTCAAGCGCTTCGGCGCGCCCGGGGCCCCGAACGGTCGCGGCGGCCCGCCGCAGCAGGAAGACGAAGGCGGCGTGCGTCCGGGTGGCGAAGGCTCGGGCTTCGTCGTCTCTGCCGATGGCTACATCCTCACCAATGCACACGTCGTCGACGGCGCCGAAGAAGTCACGGTGCGCATGACCGATCGGCGCGAATACACGGCGAAGATCGTCGGCGTAGACAAACCGACCGACGTCGCGGTGGTGAAGATCGATGCCAAAAATTTGCCCGTGGTGCGTCTCGGCGATCCGCTGAAGCTGCGCCCGGGTGAGTGGGTGGTGGCGATTGGTTCGCCGTTCGGGTTCGACAACAGCGTCACCGCGGGCATCGTGAGTGCGACCGCGCGTCCGCTGCCCGGGGGCGACACCAACTACGTCAACTTCATCCAGACCGACGTGGCCGTGAATCCGGGCAACTCGGGCGGCCCGCTGTTCAACATGAACGGCGAAGTGGTCGGCATCAACTCGCAGATCTACAGTCGTTCGGGCGGTTACATGGGGATCTCGTTCGCGATTCCCATCGACGTCGCGAACAACGTGCGCGAGCAGCTCGTCGCCAAAGGTCGCGTGAGTCGCGGCAAGATCGGCGTGAGCATTCAGGAAGTGAACGCGCAGTTCGCCGAGAGCTTCGGTCTCGATCGGCCGCGCGGTGCGCTGGTCGGCAGCGTCGAGAAGGGCAGCCCCGCCGACAAAGCCGGCATCAAGGCGGGCGACATCATTCTCTCGGCCAACGGCCGCGTGGTCGAACGTTCGGCCGAACTGCCGACGATCATCGGGGCGTTGCGACCCGGTGCCGAGGCGGTGCTCGAGGTCTGGCGCGAGCGGGCAGTCCGCAAACTCACGCTGAAGGTCGCCGAGGTGGTCGCCGACGCGCAAGCCAAAGAAGAAGGCAGCGAAAAATCGGCGGCACCCGAGGCGGCCGACAAACTCGGTCTCGTGGTGCGCGACATCACCGCCGAAGAACGTGGCGAGGCGAAACTCGAAGGTGGCGTGCTGATTCTGCGCGCGACCGGTGCGGCGCGAGATGCGGGCGTGCAGTCGGGCGACGTGGTGCTCGGCGTCAATGGCCGCTCGGTCAAGTCGATGCGCGAGTTCCGCGATGCGGTGGCGAAGTCGGGCAAGACGGTCGCGTTGCTGGTGCAGCGCGAGGGCGTGCAGATCTTCGTTCCGATCCGCGTCAACTGAGCTGCGGGGTTTTGAGACTGCGCGGCACTATCGGGCTTGCATCGCCCGGTAGTGCCGTCGCGCTTTTCCGAGCAGCACGGCGGCGAGCGGCAGCCCCACCGCCGCGACGATGGCGACGCCGTCGCCGATGCGACGCTCGTCGTGCAACACGTGGTCCGAAATCAACGCCGCCGCGGTCGCGCCGAAGCCGATGCCGGTGAGGTTGATCACCATCAGATACAACGCCGACACGCGTGCGCGCAGTTGATTCGGCGTGACGAGTTGCACGGCACCGGCTGCGGCACCGAACGGAAAGCAGGCGAAGAACAACATCGGTCCCATCAGTGCGATGGCCAGTTGCACATCGGTGACCACGAAGGTGGCGATCGCGAACGGCAGCAGGATCAGCGTCGAGCTCAAGCCGACGAGCAATTCGGCGTCCTGCTTGCCCGCTTTGCGCCAGTGATCGGCGAGCATGCCGCCGGCGACCACGCCCAGGGAGCCCGCGATCACGATGATGGGTCCGAAACTGAAGGCGATCTCGACCGGCGTGAGTGCATGTACGCGCTTCAAATGTGCGGGCATCCAGAACGCGAGTGCGTTGAACAGCATCGTCAACAGCGACACGCCGAAGGTGTGCGGCAGATAGAACGCGGCATGACGGCGCATCTGCGCGATGACCGCGGCAAACGGCGGGCTTTGCGGCGCCGCACCGCGACGTTCCGGCTCGCGCAAGGTGAGCAGCCACAGCGCCACCAGGATGCCGGGAGGGCCGAGCAGCAGAAACGGCGCTTGCCACGAGCGCACTTCGCCGACGAGCGGCAGCAGCACGGTGGGTGATTCGCCGATGGCTTGCACCAGCAGGCCGGTGATCATGGTCGCCGCACCGATGCCGAAATAGATGCCCATGGAAAACAGCCCGAGCGCACGACCACGTTTTTCGGGCGGAAAATAGTCGGCGAGCAGCGAGTACGCGACGGGCGTGAGCGCGGCTTCGCCGACGCCGACGCCGACGCGGGCCAGGAACAGGCCGAGGTAGTTGCTCGCGCGTCCGCAGAGCGCGGTCATCACCGACCAAAGAAATACGCCACCGGCGACGATGTTGCGCCGGTTGCCGGTGTCCGCCCAGCGCCCGATGGGCCAAACGCCGAGTACCGTGTAGCAGATCGCGAACGCGAGCCCGTGCAGCAAACTGACTTGCGTGTCGTCGAGTGCGAGATCCGCTTTGATCGGCGTGACCAGCATGGAGAGGATCTGCCGATCGAGGTAGGAGAACAGGTAGGCGACGTTCAGGACCAGGACCGCATACCAGGCGGTGCGGGGTGCGGGCCAGGGCGTGTCGATCGAGTCGGGCGCGGCGTGCTGCATGGGATCGATGGATGCGCGATCAAAAATTGGGCGAGGGTGGCAGAGGCTGGCCGTACGGCGCGAGTTCAGGCGGCAGGATCGGGCGGTGCGGCGGATCCCAGCTGAACGGTTTTTTGACGGTGTCGAAAGTGTTCACCAGCGGGCCGTTGATCGTGCGCACGAACAGGTTGTAGCCGGTGTCGGTGCCGGCCGGGCCGTGATACATGTTCTCGCGCCACCAGCAATAGCCGCCGCGTTGCATGCGACCGAGGTCGCCCCACACGTAATCGCCCTCGAGGGTGTAGAGCTCTTCGACCATCGGATGCGTCCATTGCGGCTTCGCCATGCCGGGCGGCACGCGATGCGGCGGCGAGCAATAGAGAAAACTCGTCTCGCCGGTGTAGGGGTCGGTGCGCAGCGGCTTGATGGCGACGCCTTTGGAGAGTTGCGGATCGACGAGCCCCGGGTCCCAATCCATCTCGAGCGGGTTCACGTACGCGACCAAAAGTTTGGCGTCGAAGTCGCCGCCTGCGCCCGTGCCCTTGCGGGGTGCGCCGTAGAACATCGTCAGCAGGACCGCGCCGTGCGTGCTCCGTGCGCGATCGCGCCGGAATCCCGCCGGCAGGAACCCGTAGGTGTGTTTTTCGTAACGGTGACCGTTGATCTCGATCGCGCCGTCCAGCACCAGAAATTCTTCATGCGTCGCGAGGTGTTCGGCCGCGGTGCGCGCCCAGCCGGCCGGATAGCGCACGATGCAGGTCGAACTCGCGTCGGTGTCGTCGAGACTCAACAATTTGTGTTCGACGTCGGGTCGGGCGTCGCCATGCAAACCCTGCGACCAGGGAATCATCTGGGCTTGGACGAACATGATGTGCGGGCGGGCCATGCGAGTCTCCGGCGACTGATTTTCGGTGCGGGCTAGTGTAAGCGCGGGTCGTGCCCGACGTCGCAGTCGTTTCGGCATGAGTCCATGCGTTAGTCTTGGGTCCCATGGTTTTGACGCTCGATCACGTCGGCTACGTCGACCGCTCCCTGCAGCGCCTGCAGGACCGCTACACGCGCTTGGGTTTTGCGCTCACCACGCCGCGCGCCCTGCAAACGCCGGATGCGGCGGGCGGCGTGCGCGATCTCGGCCAGACGAGCTGCCACGCGGTTTTCAAGACGGGCTATCTGGAGCTCACGGCGGTCCACGCGCCGACGCCCGATCACCACCTCGCGCCGTGGCTGCACGGGTTGCCTCGCCTTGCGATCCTTGCGTTCGGCAGCAGCGACGCGAACGAGTCGCAGGCGCGCGCCGCCGCGCAAGGCCTTGCGGTCGGGGCGGTGGCCGAGGCGAGTCGGCGCATCGAGTACGGCGCACGCCGCGGCACGGCACGATTTCGTTGGTGGGCGGTCGACGCGGCCGACAGTCCGGAAGCCCTCGTCTGCGTCGTGCAGCACCGCGATGCGGATCTCGTCTTTCAGCCCGAAGTGCAGACGCATCCGAACGGTGCGCAGGGCCTCTTCGCACTCGAGTGGACGCTGCCCGAGTCGCGCTACGCCGCGGCGCTCGATGTCTATGCGCGGTTGTGTGCGCTGGCGCCCGAGCGGCAGGCCGACGGCAGCGTGCAGTTTCTTTTGCAGGGTGGGCGTTTGCGGTTGCGGCGCGGCGCGGCGTTCGCGTGCGCAGTGGTCATCGGCGTCGATGATCTCGAGCGTGCGCGCGAGTGTCTGCAGCGTGGCGCGGTCCCGCATACGCAGACCACCGAGGAGCTCGAGATCGGCGCCGAGGCAGCCGGAGGCGCGGCACTGCGGCTTCGGGTCGTGTATCCTCGCGAGTCGCAAATTCTAGGGAAATAACGGCTTTTCACATGGACGAGCGCTACGAACCGGCCGCGATCGAGCGGGCCGCACAACGCCACTGGAACGATCGCCGCAGTTTCGCCGCGCAGGAAGACCCCGCGCGCGCGAAGTTCTACTGCCTGTCGATGTTCCCGTATCCGTCGGGCCGTCTGCACATGGGGCACGTGCGCAACTACACCATCGGTGACGTGCTGTCGCGTTTCGCGCGCATGCAGGGGCGCAATGTGTTGCAGCCAATGGGTTGGGATGCGTTCGGATTGCCCGCAGAGAATGCGGCCATGGCCAATGGCGTCGCGCCGGCCAAATGGACGCGCGACAACATCGCCTACATGAAAAAGCAGTTGCAGGCGCTCGGCTTCGCGATCGACTGGGAGCGCGAGATCGCCACCTGCGACCCCGCCTACTATCGCTGGAACCAGTGGTTGTTCCTGCGCATGCGTGAACGAGGCATCGCCTACAAAAAAACCGGTGTCGTGAACTGGGATCCGATCGATCAGACCGTGCTCGCCAACGAACAGGTGATCGACGGCCGCGGCTGGCGCACGGGTGCGCTGGTCGAGAAGCGCGAAATCCCGATGTATTACCTCAACATCACCGCCTACGCGGACGAGTTGCTCGGTGACCTCGCCACGCTCGAGGGTTGGCCCGAGCGCGTGAAGACCATGCAGGCGAACTGGATCGGGCGCAGCGAAGGCGCCGAGATCGCGTTTCCGCTCGCCGACGATGCGCGCGGCGTGCTGCAGGCCGCAGGCGGCGAGTCCGCCGCGCTCAAAGTATTCACCACCCGCGCCGACACCGTGTTCGGCGTCACGTTCATGGCGATCGCCGCCGAACATCCGCTCGCGCTCGCCGCCGGTGTGCGCGATCCGGCGCTGCAGGCATTCATCGACGAATGCCGTCGCGGCAGCACCATGGAGGCCGATGTCGCCACCATGGAAAAGAAGGGTCGTCGCACCGGTCTGCACGTGCTGCATCCTTTCACCGGCAAGCCGGTCGAAGTGTGGGTCGCGAATTACGTGTTGATGGGCTACGGCGAAGGCGCGGTGATGGGCGTGCCGGCGCACGACGAACGCGACTTCGCGTTCGCATTGCAGAACGGCATCGACATCGTCGGCGTGATCCGCTCGGCGAGCGGCGCCTACGAGCACGTCGTCGCGCCCTGGATCGAGGCCTACGGCGAGCCTGGCATCGTCGTGAACTCGGGCGAGTTCGACGGGCTCGAATCGAAAGCCGCCGTCGATGCGATCTGCGCGGCGCTCGAGAAAAAATCGCTCGGTCGCAAGCGCGTGCAATTCCGTTTGCGCGACTGGGGAATTTCCCGCCAAAGATATTGGGGTTGCCCGATCCCGCTCATCCACTGCGAGCACTGCGGCGAAGTGCCGGTGCCCGATGCGCAGCTGCCGGTCGTGTTGCCCGAAGATCTCGTGCCGGATGGCAGCGGCAACCCCTTGGCCAAAAACGCTTCGTTCTGGAGAGTCGAGTGCCCGACTTGCGGCAAGCCCGCACGACGCGAAACCGACACCATGGACACTTTCGTCGATTCGTCCTGGTACTTCCTGCGCTACGCGAGTGCGGATTGCGACAGCGGTGCGGTCGATGCGCGCGCGGCCTACTGGTTGCCGGTCGATCAGTACATCGGCGGCATCGAGCACGCGATTCTGCATCTGCTCTATTCGCGCTTCTGGACCAAAGTCATGCGCGACCTCGAGCTCGTGACCTTGCGCGAGCCGTTCGCGAATCTTTTGACGCAGGGCATGGTGCTCAACCACATCTATTCGCACCAACCTTCGGAAGGACGACGGGCGTATTTCAACCCGCTCGACGTCGACGTCGAGGAGCGCGCCGACGGCAAGCACTACATCGCGACCCGCGACGACGGTTCGAAACTCGAAGTGCAGTACGACGGGCTCGGCACGATGTCGAAGTCCAAGAACAACGGCGTCGATCCGCAGAGCCTGGTCGAAAAATACGGCGCCGATACGGCGCGTCTGTTCATGATGTTCACCGCGCCGCCCGAGCAGTCGCTCGAGTGGTCGGATGAAGGCGTGCAGGGTGCGTTCCGCTTCATCCGCAGGCTTTGGAAGGCGGTGTACGACCACGTCGGTGCCGGCGCGGGGACGACGCTCGAGCGCGCGACCTTGACGGCCGCGCAGAAGGATCTGCGACGCATCGCCCATCAGACGCTCGCCAAGGTCACCGACGACATCGGGCGTCGCCGCACCTTCAACACCGCCGTCGCCGCGGTGATGGAACTTTTGAACGCCGTGGGCAAGTTCGAAGACCGCTCGCCGCCGGGCAGGGCGGTGGTGCAGGAGGCGCTCGAGATCGCCGTGATCACGCTGTCGCCGATGGTGCCGCACGTCTGCCACGCGCTCTGGCACGAACTCGGACACGCCGAAGCGTTGATCGACGTACGCTGGCCGCAGGCCGACGCGGAGGCGCTCGCGCAAGATGCGATCACGCTCGTGGTGCAGGTGAACGGCAAGTTGCGCGGCCAGATCACGGTCGCCGTCGACGCCGACGAGGCGACGGTGCGTGCGGCGGCGCTCGCCGAAGAGTCGGTACGCAAATTCGTGGGCGAGGCGACACCGAAGAAAATCGTCGTCGTGCCGCGCAAGCTCGTGAACGTGGTGGTGTGATGCGCGCTCTGCGTCGCCGGTTGATGCTCGCGGCGTGCGCCCTGCCGGTGCTGCTCGCCGGTTGCGGCTTTCAGCTGCAGGGACGCGCGAATCTCTCGCCGGTGCTCGCGCGCGTGCATCTGCAGGCCGACGATGCGCAAAGCGATTTTACGGCTGCGCTGCGTCGGTCGCTGCGACTCGCCGGTGCGGATATCGTCGCGGCACCGACGCCCGGCGTCCCGACCCTGCGCGTCGAGCTCGACGATTGGTCGGAACGCATCGCTTCGGTGTCCGCGCGCAACGTGCCGCGCGAATACGAGCTCACCTATCGCGTACGTTTTGCGGTGACGCAGGACGGACAGGAACGCATCGCGAGCGAAGAGGTGTCGTTGACGCGTGACCTCTCCTTCGACGAACGACGGGCGCTCGCCAAAGAGCGCGAGCGCGAGGCCTTGCGCGCCACGCTCGCCGGAGAACTCGCCGCCGTCGTCGTGCAACGCGTGTCGAGTTTGCGTTGACCTCGATGGCGTCGGCCCCGTCGGCAGAGCGCGGTGCCGACATGATCGCGCGATTTGACGCATCTCGACTCGAGGCGCTGCGCCGCTTGCTCGAGCCGTGGGGGCTGGCCGTCTCGACGGTGCCGGCGGATGCCGAGATTCCCGGGTCGTTTTGGGGCGAGAGCGAGGCGGGCTTGAGCGGCGCCACGCTCTGGCTGCGCGCGGATACGCCGGTGCATTCGGCATTGCACGAGGCGGCGCACTACGTCTGCATGGACGCGGCGCGTCGCAGGCATCTGCACCGTGATGCCGGCGGCGATTTCGAAGAAGAGAACGCCGTGTGTTACCTGCAAATTCTTTGGGGCGCCGCTTTGCCCGGCATCGGCAGTGCGCGCGTCATGGCCGACATGGACGCCTGGGGCTACACGTTTCGTCTCGGGTCGGCGCGGGCCTGGTTCGAAGGCGAGGCCGAGTCGGCGCGCGCGTGGCTGCAGACTCGCGGCATCGTCGATGCGGACGGTCTACCGCGCGTCAGTTCGCGTATCGATCCGTCGCTTTGACGAGTTCGCTCAGGATGCCGGCCTCGAACGCCGAATGCCCGGCGTCGCCGACGATGCGCAAATCCGCTTCCGGCCAGGCGCGGTGCAGATCCCAGGCGCTCTTCATCGGGCAGACGACGTCGTAACGACCTTGTACGATCACGCCGGGGATGTGGCGCATCTTCGGCACGTCGTTGAGCAGTTGCGTCGGCGTGCGCAGGAAGCCGCCGTTGACGAAGTAATGGCATTCGATGCGCGCGAACGCTTCGGCGAACGCGTCTTCTTCGAATTTCGCGACGTAATCCGGATTCAGGCGCAGAAAACTCGTCGCGCCTTCCCACATCGACCAGTGCTTGGCAGCCTGCGCGCGCACCGCCGCGTCGTCGCTGGTCAGACGTCGGTAGTAGGCGTGCATCATCTGGTCGCGCTCGGCAGGCGGAATCGGTTCGACGTACTTCTCCCAAAGATCCGGGAACAGCGCCGCCGTGCCGTCCGGCGTTTCGTAGAACCAGCGGAACTCCCAGGGTCGCACGAGGAATATGCCGCGCAGCACGAGTTCGGTGACGCGTTGCGGATGAGTCTGCGCATAGGCGAGGGCGAGCGTCGAGCCCCAGGAGCCGCCGAACACTTGCCAGCGCTCGATGCAAAGATGCGTGCGCAGCGCCTCGATGTCGCTGACCAGATGCCAGGTCGTGTTGTCGACGAGACTCGCGTGCGGACGGCTCTTGCCGCAACCGCGCTGATCGAACAGCACGATGCGATAGCGCGCCGGATCGAAGAATTGGCGCATGCGCGCGTCCGTGCCGCCGCCGGGGCCGCCGTGCAGGAAGACGACCGGTTTGCCATGCGGGTTGCCGCTCTCTTCCCAATAAATTTCGTGCAGGTCGGACACGCGCAGCATGCCGCTGCGGCGCGCGTCGATCGGAGGATACAGGGTGCGCAAGTCGTTCATGATGGTGCGGATGATCAGTGCGCGAGCATCGGGCCGAGCGGCGCGCCGCCGACCAGATGCACGTGCAGGTGGAACACTTCCTGGCCGCCGTCGCGGTTGCAGTTGATGATGAGACGATAACCGCTGTCGGCGATGCCGGCGCTGCGCGCGAGATCGCGGGCGACCGTGAACATGTGGCCGATCAGCGCCTCGTCGGCGTCGGCGATGTCGTTCGCGGTCGGGATCGCCTTGTTGGGTACGATCAGCAGATGCGTCGGTGCGCGCGGATGGATGTCGCGAAATGCGGTGACGCGGTCGTCCTGATAGACGATGTCGGCCGGGATTTCGCGCGCGACGATTTTTTCGAACAGCGTGGGCATGGGCGTCTCAGTATTTGTAGATTTCGATCTTCGTGCCGGCGAGCTGGTAGGCCGCGGCACCGAGTCGCGTCGTTTTGTTGTTGGTCTTCATTTTGCCGGTGATCCAGTAGGCCTCGTAGATCGAATCGAGCGCGATGCCTTTGTCCATGCGCACGTAGACGATCTGGTTGGGCGGCGGCGGCGGCACGTGGATGCAGGCGCCGAAATACGGCACGAGGAAGAACTCGGCGACCAGGCCGTCTTTGCCGACGTCGAGCGGCACGATGAAGCCCGGAATTTTGACGGTGGCGCCGTCGAGCTCCTTGTTCACCGAAAAATCGAGCACCTGCTGCGCCGCGAGGCCGCTCTCGCCGCCCAGATAATCGTGGGTCGGCGGCGGCGGGCCCGCCTGGAATTTGCTGCGCGCGTCCTGCGGGATCAGGGCGTCCCAGTCGAGTTCGCGTGCGGCGCCCGCGGGCGTCGCGACGCTCGCGGGTTTCGCCGGTGCGGCCGCGGGCTTGGGCGGCGTGACGGCGCCGGCCGTGGCCGCGACGAGCGTGAGGCAAAGAGTCGGGAGCAAATTTTTGTAGAACGGTGACATGGGATCCTCTCGATGATCGCCTCACACCCGCAGGGTGAGGCCGTCGCTCAAAGTATTGCGGTAGGCGCGCCACGCGGGCCAGCTGCCCATGAAGAGACCGGCGACGACGATCGCGCCGAGCAGCGCGGCGTCCTGCGTCGACAATCCGGTCAGCGGCAGTACGAGGCCGTAGTGTCGCTCGAGCAGCGGCGCCGCCGCGAACAGCAAGCCGTAACAGAGCGCGACGCCGGCGAGCACGCCGCTCGCGGCGAGCAGGCCCGCTTCGGTCACGAGCAGCGTGAAGATGTGTCGCGGCCGTGCGCCGACCGAACGCAAGATCGCCATTTCGCGGCGGCGTTCGTTGAGGCTCGTCAGGATGGCGGTGAGCATGCCGAGCAGACCCGCGAGCACGACGAAGCCCGCGATCACCATCAATGCCGTGTCGGCGATGCCGACCAGATTCCACAATTGGGTCAGCGCGACGCCCGGGATGATCGCCAGCAGCGGTTCGCTGCGGTATTCGTTGATGGCGCGCTGCATGGTGAAGGTCATGACTTTGCTGCGCATGCCGACCATGAAGGCGGTGATCGACTGCGGCGTGAGATCGACTTGCTCGCGTGCCGCAGACGCGCCGATGCGGGCGCCGATTGCCGGCTGGCTCGCGCCCTGAAAATCCTGGTGGATG
Organism: Steroidobacteraceae bacterium; assembly: GCA_017853555.1. Lineage (GTDB taxonomy): Bacteria > Pseudomonadota > Gammaproteobacteria > Steroidobacterales > Steroidobacteraceae > UBA964. The sequence continues at coordinate 85,170 of JAFMJH010000005.1, read as the reverse complement.
GCGGTGATCGCCTCGAGCGGCACGTGCACCGTGCGATCGACGGGCGTGCCGGTCGGCGCGAGGATGCCGACGACGCGAAACGGTTTGTCTTTGTGCAACGCGAAACTCACGTTGCCGAGTCCGTGTGCGACCACCACCTCGCTGCCGAGTCGGTAGCCGAGCGCGCGTGCGACGTCGGCACCGAGCACGACGTCGTAGAGTGCCGCGAACGGCTTGCCTTCGGTGAACACGAGCGCACGCTCGCCCGCATAGTGATAGTGACGGAAATAGTCGTTGGTCGTGCCGAGTACGCGAAAGCCGCGATGCGAATCGCCGAGCGAAATCGGGATGGTCCAGGCGACGTCCGGATGCCGCGCGATTTTCTGGTAACTCTCCCAACTGACGTTGGCGGTCGCGTCGCCGACCCGGAACACCGAATACAGCAGCAAGTTCAGTTGTCCGGAGCGCGCGCCCACGATCAAATCGACGCCGGAGACGGTGTTGGCGAAACTCTCGCGTGCCGCGGTGCGCATTTTCTGCACGCCGAGCAGCAATGCGACGCTGACCGCGATCGCCGCCACGGTCAACAGCGCCGTGCTGCGCCGGTTGCCCAACGAGCGCAGCGCCAAAGAAAAGATCACGCCGCCACCTCGAGGGCGCGATTGATCTGCGCGAGCTGCACGGTGCGATCGAACAAACCGCCGAGCGCGAGATCGTGACTGACGAACAGCAGCGTCGCGCCCTGCGTGCCGCATTCGCGCATCAAAAGATTCAGGAAATCGGTCCGGGCGTCGGCATCGAGCGAGGACGTCGGCTCGTCGGCGATGATGATCTCGGGTTTGCCGAGCAGGGCGCGCGCCGCGGCCACGCGTTGCTGCTGACCGATCGAGAGTTCGGTCACCGGCCGCGAGGCGATGTCGCGCGCGCCTAGCCCCAAGGCATCGAGCAGTCGACGCGCTTCGCCCTCGAGATCGCCATTCGGCACGCGCGCGGCACGCGCGGCGGAAAACCGGGCCGGCAAGACGACGTTGTCGAGCACGCCGAGGTACGGAATGAGATTGAACATTTGAAAAATGAACCCGAGATGATCACCGCGAAAGCGATCGCGTGCGCTCGCGCTCAAGGGCGTGATGTCGGTGCCGGCGAGTTCGATGTGACCCGAGTCGGGCTCGAGTACGCCGCCGAGCAGTCCGAGCAGCGTGCTTTTGCCGCTGCCGCTCGGGCCGCGCAGGAACACGCGCTCGCCGCGTTCGATGCGAAAGTCGCGCACGTCGAGCAACGCAGGCTTGTTGGGCCAGGCGTAGGTCAACTCGCGGGCGTGGATCGCGGCAGTCATCGGGCGGATGTTAGCGCGAGCGTCGCCGGTGCGCCGGCATCAGCGCAGCGGCACCCGCGTTTCGGCGGAGGCGCCGGTCGACTGCCGCTGCAGGCCCGGCGCGACGAGATTGATTTCGACGCGCTCGACGCCCCGCAATTGCCGCAATACCCAGGGCTCGAGCCACGTGAGCGCCGCCGGCGCCGCACACTCGTAGCTCACGCGGGCCCGAAAGTCCGCGTGTTCCGCGTCGTGATCGGTTTTCCCCGCAGCATCGCGATGGCCGGCGAGCGTCGGTGGCGCATGCTGGATGCTGCGCAAGCGGCAGCGGGCTGCCGGCGGCACGCCGACCACACCGTTGCCGCGGTTGATCCAGGCCGTGGCGCTGGCGAGCGCCGCACGCTCGGCCTCGGTGCGCGGCGCATGCTCGAAGCCGACGACCTGCAAGGCGGGCGCCGACCACTCGACCACCAAGGTGCCGCCTTCGAGTGCGACGTCCAGGGTGACGCGGCCATGTTCGTGTGCGTCGTGTTGCTCGAACTCCTCGCCGACCGAGAGCGTGGGCGCGAGCATCGCGAGCAAGGCGAGCAGGGATAGCCGTGAGACGATTCGGTGCGGCATGCGCGGCCTCCAAAGGGACGACTGTTACACTATATCAGGTGAGACCGTTCGAGCCGGCACATGGTTCCCGGTCGGGCCGCTGACGGATAATCACGCCACATGAAACTGACGCTCGACAGCCTCGCCACCCATCTGCGCCCGGGAAAACTCGCCCCGGCGTATCTGCTGTCGGGTGACGAAGATTTGTTGGTCGGCGAGGCCGCCGATGCGATTCGCGCGGCGGCGCGTGCGGCGGGTCACGTCGAACGCGACGTGCACTTTCCCGAACGCAGTGCCGATTGGGCGGACGTGGTCGCGGCCTCGGGGTCGCTGTCTTTGTTCGGCGATCGTCGCATCCTGGAGATCCGCTTCTCCGGCAAAGCCGGCAAAGAAGGCGGCGCCGCTTTGGTGCGACTCATCGAATCGGCGGGCGACGATACGTTGCTGCTGATCATCACGCCGCGACTCGACCCCGCAGTGCAGGCGACGGCGTGGGTGAAGGCGGTGGAAGCGCGCGGCGTGTGGTTGCCGGTGTGGGAAGTCGGTCCGCGCCAACTGGAAACCTGGCTCGCGGCGCGCTGCAAGCAAGCGGGTCTCGAACTCACCGGCGATGCGCTCACGCTGCTCGCGGCACGAGTCGAGGGCAATCTGCTGGCCGCGCAGCAGGAAGTCGAAAAATTGAAATTGCTGGTGTCGGCCGGCCGCGTCGATGTGCAAGCCGTGCAGGGCGCCGTCGCGCAGAGCGCGCGTTACGACGTGTTCGCGCTTGGCGAAGCCGTGGTCACGGGTGATGCCGTGCGGGCCGCGCGCGTCGTCGCCGGATTGCGCGGCGAGGGCGTCGAGCCCACGTTGGTGTTGTGGTCTTTGGTGCGCGAACTGCGCAACATGTGGTCGCTCAAACGTGGCGATGATCCGTCGCGACGGCCGGGCCCGCGCATGCCGCCGCAACAACTCGCCGCACTCGAGCGGGCACGTCCGCGTGCCGCGCGTTTGCCGTTTGCGCGACTCGCCTCGCGCGCGTTGCGCGCCGATCGCATGATCAAAGGTCGTCTCGCAGGCGACCCCTGGGACGAGATGCTGCTGCTGTGCACCGAGTTTTGCGGCACGCGCATCGCATGAACGGTCCGATCGGAATTTTCGGCGGCACTTTCGATCCCATCCACGTAGGTCACCTGCGCACCGGTTTCGAATTGCTGCAGGAGTTGTCGCTGGCGGAAGTGCGGTGGATACCCGCAGGGAATCCGGGGCATCGCGATGCGCCGCTTGCCGATCCCGGCTTGCGGCTTGCTATGGTGCGCGCCGCGGTGGCCGATCAGCCGGGGTTCGTGGTGGACGATCGCGAGGTGTATCGCACCGGCGTGACCTACACGGTCGATACCCTGCGCGAACTGCGTGCCGAATGGCCCACGCGTCCGTTGTGTCTGCTGCTCGGGATGGATGCCTTTCTCGGTCTGCCTAGTTGGCGCGAGTGGGAGCGCATCGTCGAGCTTGCGCATCTGGTCGTGGCGCATCGTCCGGGCTGGCAGATGCCGGCCGAAGGCGTGCTCGGTGCGTTGCTCGCCAACCGCGCGACGCGCGTGGTGCGCGATCTGCACGCCGCGATCGCAGGTCGCGTGCACGTGCACGCCGTCACCCAACTCGAGATTTCTTCGACCGGTTTGCGTGACATCATCGTTTCGGGTCGCGACCCGCGATTTTTGGTGTCCGAGCCGGTGCGCGAGATCATCCGTGACACGGGATGTTATGCTCGTCACGGCCGTTCACCTCGTTAACGCACACGGAGTCGCCACCGCAACCGCATGACCAGTCGCAAGTCCCCGCGCCCCGCCGCACGCCGCATCGCCGGCGAGCCCGCCGCTTTGGCCGTCGTACGCGCCGCCCTCGAAGACATGAAAGCCGTGGACGTGCGTTACATCGACGTGCGCGGCTTCAATGACGTCGCCGATTTCATGGTCGTGGCGAGCGGAAATTCCGATCGGCATTTGCGTGCGATCGGTGATCGCGTGGTGCAGATGTGCAAAGCGGCCGGTCAAAGACCGCTCGGCATCGAGGGTGCCGACCAAGGCGAGTGGGTGCTGGTCGACCTGCCCGACGTGATGGTGCATTTGATGTTGCCGCGCACGCGCGAGTTCTACCAACTCGAACAACTCTGGGAACAGGCGCCGCGTCCGGATGCGCAAAAACCGGCGCGCCGCACGCCGCGCAAGGCGGGTGTTCCGAAAAAAGCGAAGGCCAAAGGCAAGGGCAAGCCCGTCCGTGCCGCCAAGGCCAAAGGCAAAAAGTCCGCAGCCCCCGCGCGGCGCCGCAGCCCGCGCGCCTGACCGTCACGCACGCGCGTTCGACCCGTCATGCGTCTGCGCATTCTGGCCGTCGGTGCGCGACAGCCGACTTGGGTCGATGCCGCGGTCGCCGAATACCAAAAACGCATCAAGCCGCCGTGGCGACTCGAGCTCGTCGCGCTCGAGCCCGGCCCGCGTAGCGCGAGCGGAGACGTTGCGCGCGCCATCGAAAAAGAGGGCGAGCGCGTGCTCGAGGCGCTCAAAGATCGCGAAGCCGTGGTGTTGCTCGACGAGCGCGGCAAGTCGTTCACGACGCGTGCATTCGCGCAGCGTCTGGCGACGCTCGGCGCCGAGCACCCGGATCTCGCGCTGCTGATCGGCGGTCCCGACGGGCACGCGGCAGCGGTGCGCGCGCGGGCGACGGAGAGCTGGTCGCTCGGTGCCTTGACGCTGCCGCACGGCCTTGCGCGCGTGGTGCTGGTCGAGCAACTCTATCGCGCGCAAAGTCTTTTGCTCGGACATCCGTATCACCGTGACTGACGTACTCTGCCTCGCGTCGGCGTCGCCGCGACGTCGCGAACTGTTGCACCAGATCGGCGTCGCGCACTGCGTGCGAGTCCCGGACGTCGACGAAAGTCTGCACGCCGATGAAACCCCGGAGGCGTACGTGCAGCGCCTCGCGCTCGCCAAGGCCGCAGCCGTGTTCGATGCGATCGATGCGCCGCGTGCGGCATCGGGCGCGCGCTTGCCGGTGCTCGCCGCCGACACCACCGTGGTGGTGGAGGGTGCGGTGCTCGGCAAGCCGGCCGAGCGCGCGGATTTCGGCCGGATGTTGCGCAAGCTCTCGGGCCGCGAGCATCGCGTGCTGTCGGCGGTCGCGCTCGCGCACGACGGGGGTCGCGCGCTGCGCCTGTCGATTTCGCGGGTACGGTTTCGCGAGCTGGACGATGCCGAGATCGAGCGATACTGGCAGACGGGCGAGCCCTGCGACAAAGCGGGCGGTTATGCAATCCAGGGGTATGGTGCGGTGTTCGTGACCGAACTCGTCGGCAGCTATTCCGGCGTGATGGGATTGCCGCTGCACGAGACGGCCGGACTTTTGATCGCGGCCGGCGTGCCGCTGTGGCACGCTCGCACCTCATGAGCGCCGAAATTCTCATCAACGTCGCCCCGCGCGAAGTACGTGCCGCGCTGCTCGAGGGGGGCGTGCTGCAGGAAGTCTTCATCGAGCGCGAGAGTCGTCGCGGACTCGTCGGCAACGTCTACAAAGGGCGCGTGCAACGGGTGCTGCCCGGCATGCAGGCGGCCTTCGTCGAGGTCGGGCTCGCGCGCACGGCGTTTTTGCACGTCGACGACATCGTCGCGCCGGACATGCGGTTCGATGCGCAGCGCGTCGCCGCCACCGGAGCATCCGGCGGTCCTCCGGGTCCGCCGCCGGACGAGCGCGAACGCAGCGAGGACATCCGTCGTCTGGTGAGCGGCGGCGACGACATCGTGGTGCAGGTGGTCAAAGATCCGATGGGCGGCAAAGGCGCGCGCCTGACCACCTTCATTTCTTTGCCTTCGCGCTATCTGGTGTTCATGCCGCGCGGGCACGGCATCGGCATCTCGGCGCGCATCGAGGACGAAGCCGAACGCACGCGCTTGCGCGAAATCGTGCAGCAGATGGTCAGCGACGGTCACGCCGGCGGTTACATCGTGCGCACGGCGGCCCACGGCGTCGATGCCGATCGCTTGCGCGCGGATCTCGCCTATCTCGAGCGCTTGTGGTCGCACGTGCGCGAGCGTTCGCTGCGCGCGTCGCCGGGCGAGTTGGTGCACGAAGATCTGCCGCTCGGGCTGCGCATGTTGCGCGACGAACTCGGCCGCGGCGTGTTGCGGGTGTTGGTCGACGATGCCGACGAGCTCGCTCGGTTGCAAAAGTTCGTGCGCGACTTCATTCCGAACGGCGCGCCCGTTCTCGAACTGCACGCGGGGCCGCGGCCGATTTTCGATCTGCACGGCGTCGAAGAGGAAATAAACCGCGCACTCGAGCGCAAAGTCGCGCTCAAGTCGGGCGGTCATCTGGTCATCGATCAAACCGAATCGATGACCACCATCGACGTGAACACCGGCGGTTTCGTCGGGCACCGCAATCTCGAGGACACCATCTTCCGCACCAATCTCGAGGCGGCGGTGGCGATCGCGCGGCAACTGCGGCTGCGCAATCTCGGCGGCATCATCATCATCGACTTCATCGACATGGTCGACGAAGCACATCGCACGCAGGTGCTCGCGGCCTTGCAGCAGGCGCTCCTCGCCGACCACGCGCAAACGCAAGTCGCGCCGCTCTCCGCCCTGGGTCTCGTCGAGATGACCCGCAAGCGCACGCGCGAGAGCCTCGAGCATCTGCTGTGCGAGGTGTGTCCGGTGTGCGAAGGGCACGGCTCCGTGCGTTCGATCGAAACCGTCTGCCAGGACATCTTCCGCGAACTGCAGCGCCAGGCGCGCCAGTTCGACAGCCGCGAGCTCCTGGTGCTCGCGCATCAGGACGTCGTCGAGCGCCTGCTCGGCGAGGGCTCGACGGTGCTCGCGGAGCTCGAGTCGGGGCTCGGTCGCCCGATCCGTTTGCAAGCCGAATCTTTGTACGCCATCGATCGCTACGACGTGGTGCTCGTATGAGCATCGCCGCGGTACAAATGACTTCCGGCGACGACGTCGCCCGCAATCTGCAGACTGCCGAGCGCTTGCTGCGCGAGGCGGCCGCGGGCGGCGCGAGCCTTGCGGTGCTGCCCGAGAATTTCGCCTTCATGGGTTTGCGCGATCGCGACAAGCTCGCCGTCGCCGAGCCCGAGGGTGCAGGACCCATCCAGTCGACGCTCGTGCGGCTCGCGCGCGAGCTGCGCCTGTGGATCGTCGCCGGCACGATGCCGATGGCGATCGCGGGCGAGGAGCGGGTTGCGGCCGCGTCGCTGGTGTTCGATGCCGAGGGGCGTCAGGTCGCGCGCTACGACAAGATGCATTTGTTCGACGTCGACGTACCGGGCAACAGCGAGAGTCACCGCGAGTCGCGCTACATCGCGCCCGGTGATGTCATACGCGTGGTCGATACGCCCCACGGCCGCTTGGGTCTTGCGGTCTGTTACGACTTGCGATTTCCCGAGCTCTTTCGTCGCATGGCGGCCGAGGGCGCGACGTGGTTCACCGTGCCGTCGGCGTTCACCGTGCCGACCGGTCGGGCGCACTGGGAAGTGCTGCTGCGTGCGCGCGCCATCGAAAATCTCGCCGGCGTCGTCGCGGCCGGTCAATGGGGGCGGCACAGCAACGGCCGCGAGACGTACGGCGACAGCCTGATCATCGACCATTGGGGGCGGGTGCTCGCGCGCCGACCCGAGGGCGAGGGCGTGGTGATCGCCGCCCTCGATGGCGGCTCCCAGGCCGAGGTCCGTGGCGGATTTCCTGCGCTGGCGCACCGCCGTCTTTGAGCCCGGTCTGCGATAATGCAGGCATGAGCAACGCTACCACCGCCGATCCCTTCCAACTCGCTCGCGAGCTGATCCTCGCGCCCGCCGGTCTCGACGAGGCGCACGTCGAGCGCGCACTGGCCACGGTGATGCAGTCGCAGGTCGACGCCGCCGACATCTATTTCCAATTGGCGCGCGACGAGTCGTGGTCACTCGAAGACGGCATCGTCAAAGAAGGCAGCGCCAACATCGAACAGGGCGTGGGCGTGCGCGCGCTTGCGGGCGAGAAAACGGGTTTCGCGTACTCCGACGAAATCCTCGCCGGTGCGCTCGACGAAGCGGCGCATGCGGCGCGCGCCATCGCCGCCGCGGGTGGCCAAGGGCGCGTGCCGGTGATGACGCGTGCGAGCGGCCATCACCTCTATCTGCCCAAAGATCCGGGCGCGACCTTGTCCGACGACGACAAAGTGCGTTGGCTCGAGAAGGTCGATCGCGAGACGCGGCGCATCGATCCCTGCATCGTGCAGGTGATGGCCTCGGTGTCCGCGTCGTACAACGTGGTGTTGCTCGCGGCCAGCGACGGCACCTGGGCCGCGGACGTGCGTCCGCTGGTGAGATTCAACGTGTCGGTGATCGCCGAGCGCGACGGGCGTCGCGAAGTCGGGTTCTCCGGCATGGGCGGTCGTTATTCGCTCGCCGAACTGGTCGCCAACGATCGGCCGCTCGCGCTCGGGCGCGAGGCGGCTCGACAAGCGATGGTCAACCTCGATGCCGTGCCGGCACCCGCCGGCGCGATGACAGTCGTGCTCGGCCCGGGTTGGCCCGGCGTGTTGTTGCACGAGGCGATCGGTCACGGTCTCGAGGGCGACTTCAATCGCAAGGGTACTTCGGCGTTCAGCAACCGGATCGGCGAACGCGTCGCCTCCGAGCATTGCACCGTCGTCGACGACGGCACGATTTCCGCGCGGCGCGGATCTTTGAACGTCGACGACGAAGGCACGCCGACCACTTGCACCACGCTGATCGAGAACGGCATCCTCAAAGGTTATCTGCAGGACAAACTGAACGCGCGTCTGATGGGGACGCGGTCGACGGGCAATGGCCGTCGCGAATCGTTTGCCCACATGACCTTGCCGCGCATGACCAACACCTACATGCGTCCGGGTCCCCACGACCCCAAAGAAATCATCGCGTCGGTCGACAAAGGCATCTACGCGGTGAACTTCGGCGGCGGTCAGGTCGACATCACCTCGGGCAAGTTCGTGTTTTCGGCGGCCGAGGCGTATCTGATCGAGAACGGCCGGGTCGGCGCGCCGATCAAAGGCGCGACGCTGATCGGCAACGGCCCCGACGTGCTGACGCGGGTGTCGATGGTCGGCAACGACCTCAAACTCGACGACGGCATCGGTACCTGCGGCAAAGAAGGGCAGAGCGTGCCCGTCGGCGTCGGTCAGCCGACGCTGCGCATCGACAACCTCACCGTCGGCGGTACGGGCTAGAGACTCGCCGGATCGATCGCGCGCAACAGTTTGCGTGCGGTGGCATCGCGCCGTGCGGCATTTGCGGCGAGTACCGTGACGTGCCCCACTTTGCGGCCCGGGCGCGGTTTTTTGCCGTAATCGTGCCAATGCGCTTCGGGCGTGGCGAGCACGAGTTCGCGTGCCGGCAACTCGCCGATCAGATTGATCATCGCGGCATGACCGCGCATGCCGGTCGCGCCGAGCGGCAACCCCAAAATCGCGCGCAGATGATTTTCGAACTGGCTCGTCGCCGCACCCTCGATGGTCCAATGCCCCGAGTTGTGGACGCGCGGCGCGGTTTCGTTGGCGATCAACCGACCGCCGCGCACGAAGAACTCGATGTTGAGTATGCCTTCGTAGCGGAAATGCTCGAGCACGCGGCGCAGATGTCGCGTCGCGCGTGCCTGCAAGGCGGCCGTGCCGTACGGCGCACGCGTCAAGCGCAGGATGCCCTCTCGATGGCGATTGTGATTGAGCGGGTAGACGGCGATTTCGCCGTGCCGGTTGCGCGCGCCGATGATCGACACTTCGCAATCGAACGGCACGAATTCTTCGTAGATGAGCGGCGCGCCGCGCAGGCGCTCGTAGGCGTGCCAGGCCTCCTCGACGTTGCGCACCACGGCCTGGCCTTTGCCGTCATAACCGAGGCGTCGCGTTTTGAGTACGCCCGGCAGTCCGACATCGCGCAAGGCGCGCACCAACGTCGCGACCGAACTCACCGCCGCATATCGCGTAGTCGGAATGTCGAGCCGCGCGAAGAGTTTTTTCTCGGCGATCCGATCTTGCGAAGCGGCGAGTGCGGCGAGTGGCGGCGCGATGCGCGCGGCGCGGCCGAGCGCCCGCAGTCCTTCGAGCGAGACGTTTTCCCAATCGAAGGTGATCACTTCGCTGCGCGCCGCGAGCGCACGCAACAATTTGCGATCGGTGAATTCGCCTACCAGCGACGGCGCCACCTGACCCGCCGGCGTATCGGCCGAGCGGTCGAGGAACAAAAAATCCTGGCCGAGCGGGTAGCCCGCCAGAGCCAGCATGCGGCCGAGTTGACCGCCGCCGACGATGCCGATGGTCATGGCGTCGTCGCCGGCGTCACGGGCTGCGCGGGTCGGGATGCGCGAGCACGGCCGCCGTCTGCGCGGCACGGAACGCCTTGAGCGCGGTATCGATCGCCGGATGCTGCGCGGCGAGGATCGCGGCCGCCGTGAGCGCGGCGTTGGTGGCCCCTGCGGTACCGATCGCGAACGTCGCCACCGGTACGCCGGCGGGCATCTGCACGATCGACAGCAGCGAATCGAGACCGTTCAAGGTTTTCGATTGCACGGGCACGCCGAGCACCGGGAGCGTGGTTTTGGAAGCGACCATACCGGGCAGATGGGCCGCGCCGCCCGCGCCGGCGATGATCACCCGCAGGCCGCGCGCTTCGGCGCTGCCGGCGTAATCGAACAGCAGATCGGGCGTGCGGTGCGCCGACACCACGCGCACTTCGTGCGGGACGCCGAGTTTCTCGAGCGTTTCGGTGGCCGCGCGCATCGTTTCCCAGTCCGAGCGCGAACCCATGATGATCCCGACCAGTGCGTTCATCGCGAAATTCTAGCGCATATTCCGCAACGCCCTACAGGCGCGGCGGCCGCCCCGGTCGCAGGGGCCGATCGCGCGCGGCGAGGGCGGCCTCGATGGGCTCGGGATCGATGTCGCGCATGAGCTTGCCGATGTACTGCCGTTGGCGTGCGAGCCCGCCGCGGGCCTTGATGCGCTGCGCTTCGCGTACTGCGCTCGCGAGGGCTTCGGGCAGCGGCAGCTTCGCGAGTTCCGATTCCTTGAGCGCGATCAATCGCTCGCCCAGCGCTTGCGCGGCGTGCGCGGCGCGTTTGCGCGCGCTTTTGCTCGGGCGGTCGAATTCGTCGGCGGCCTCATCGGCTTCGGTTTCGGCTTCGTGACGGGGTGACATGTGGGCTTCCGCGATCCGCCGGGGGCGCCGGCACTGCTACAATTCTGCCATGTCGCAGCAAGTCGATGCCTCGCGCATTCCCGAACTCGAGCACGTCGTGTCACTCGCCCTCGAGGCCGCGCGCAGCGCGGGCGCCTCGCAGGCCGAGGTCGACGCCAGCCTGCAAAAGGGTTTGAACGTCACCGTTCGTCTCGGCGAAGTCGAGACCGTCGAGTACCAGCGCGATCGCGGTCTCGGCATCACCGTCTACTTCGGCCAGCGCAAGGGGTCGGCGAGCACCGCCGATCTCGCGTCCGAGTCGGTGCGCGACATGGTCGCCAAAGCCTGCGCGATCGCGCGTCACACGGCGCCCGACGATTGCGCGGGGCTCGCCGATCGCGAACATTTGGCGACGGAGTTTCCCGATCTGCAGCTCGACTTCCCGTGGGAGCTCGCGCCCGATGCCGCGGTCGAGATCGCACGCGAATGCGAGGCGACCGGTCGCGCGGTCGATGCGCGGCTCACCAATTCGGAGGGTGCGAGCGTCTCCACGCATCGCGGCGTGCGCGTGTACGGCAACAGCCACGGATTTTTGCGCGGCGAGTCGAGCTCGAGTCACTCGGTCAGTTGCGTGCTGCTCGCGCAGGCGGGCGAGGACATGCAACGCGATTACTGGTACAGCAGCGCGCGCGACCCGCGCGACTTGCAGGATCATCGCGCCATCGGTCGCATCGCCGGCGAACGTGCGGTGGCACGGCTCGGTGCGCGTCGTCTGCCGACCGGCAAATCGCCGGTCGTGTTCGCGCCCGAGATCGCGCGCGGCGTCATCGGTCACTTCGTCGCCGCGGTGCGCGGCGGCGCGCAATATCGCAAAGCGACGTTTCTGCTCGATGCCGCGGGTCAGCAGATTTTTCCGTCGTGGGTGCAGATGCACGAGCGGCCCCGCATCCCCAAAGCGCCGGCGAGCAGCAATTTCGACAGCGAGGGCGTACGCACGCGCGATCGCGAGTTGATACGCGACGGCGTGCTCGACGGTTATCTGCTCGGCAGCTACTCGGCGCGCAAGCTCGGGCTCGTCACCACCGGCAACGCCGGTGGGTTGCACAATTTGAGCGTCGATTCGAGCGCCGATATGCCTGATCTGGCCGCGATGTTGCGGCGCATGGATCGCGGCCTGCTCGTGACCGAGCTCATGGGGCAGGGCGTCAACGGCGTGACCGGCGATTATTCACGCGGTGCGACGGGCTTTTGGGTCGAGAAAGGCGCCATCGTGCATCCGGTGCACGAGATCACCATCGCCGGCAACCTCAAACAGATGTATCGCGACATCGTCGCCATCGGCGGTGACGTCGATCTGCGCGGCGGCATCCGCATGGGTTCATTGCTGATCGACGGGATGACCATCGCCGGCGAGTGATTCGGGCGTCGCGATCTGTCGCGGCGCACCGGCATCGACCCAGCCGCGCAGCGTGCGTGAACCGCACACGTTGTCGCTGGCCAGTTGCAGCTCTTCGCGCAGCCGATCCACCGCCGGAATGCGCAGCGCCGCCTGCGCATCGCCCACTTCGCGCAGCGGACTCCTGGCCGCCTTCATCACCGCCACCAAAGAAATGTGGCCGGGGTCGCGACCGGGCAGCCAGCATTCCCGTTCGTCCGTCGTGAGCAGACCTGCGGCTTCGAGCAGGGCTGTGGTGTGCGAGATCGCGATGCCTGGCACGCGCAACTCGGTCGCGAGCGCATCGGTGCGCCAGCGCGTCGCGCCACTCGTGTAGGCGAGCGTCACCAGATACATGATGCGCAGCGCGAGATCTTCGGTTTGTGCCGCCGACAGCTGCAGTTCGACCAGACCGAGCCGCAGGTACGAGGGGTTCTGCACGTAGAACGTCAAGCGCGCACCGAGCAGCAGAATGAGCCAGCCGACGTACACCCACAGCAATCCGGCCACGAAAAAGGCGAAGCCGGCATAGACGACGGTGAGTCCCGCGCTGTAGACGAACCAGTCGGCGAACCAGGAGCCGATCCACGCCCACAGCGCCCCGGCGAACAAGCCGCCGATCATGGCGGGCACGAGGCGCACGCGGGTGTTCGGGACGACGGCGTAGAGCGCCGTGAATATCGCGGTGACGAGCACGTAGGGCGCGAGCGTGAGTCCGAAGGTGCGACCCATCGCCAGCGCGAGCACCAGCAACATCGGGCCGAGGACGGCGATCGCCAGATATTCGCTGATGCGCCGCGCGAGGCTGCGCGGCTCTTCGACATGCCACAAATAATTGAAGCTCGATTCGACTTTTTCGAGGGTGCCGAGCAGGGTCCACAGCAGCAACACGAGTCCGACCGAGCCGACGATGCTGCCCGAGACTTTGTTGGTGAACTCCATCACTTTGCGCGTGAGTTCCTGCGCCGACGCGCCGACGGGTCTGAAGAATTCGTAGACCAACGGCTCGAGATCGCGGTGCGCGCCGAACATCTTCAGGATGGCGAAGCTGAAGGCGAGCAGCGGTATGAGCGCGAGCAGCGTGTTGAACACGAGACTCATCGCGTGCAGGTTGATGCTGCCACGCGCCAGATCGCGCAACATCGCGTAGGGATAGCGCGCCGCGTGCAGTGCGCCGGCTAACACACCGTGGCCGTGCGCGCGACGACCCCAGAGGTGTTCGTCGAGCCAGCGCCACGCTGCGTCGAGCATGGCTAGGTGGTTGAATCCGGCGCCGTCAGGCGACGCAGCGCTTCGAGATATTTTTCGCTGGTGCGCGCGATGATCTCGGCGGGCAAGGTCGGCCCCGGCGACTGCTTGTTCCAATCCAGCGTTTCGAGATAGTCGCGCACGAATTGTTTGTCGAACGACGGCGGACTCGTGCCGACGCGATAGGTGTCGACCGGCCAAAAGCGCGACGAGTCGGGCGTCAGCACTTCGTCGATCAGCGTGAGGCGACCCTGCGCGTCGAGTCCGAATTCGAATTTGGTATCGGCGATGATGATGCCGCGCGCTGCGGCATGCCGGGCGGCGAACTCGTAGAGCGCGATGGCGGTGTCGCGCACGCGGGCGGCGAGTTCCGCGCCCACGGTTTGCGCGGCGACTTCGAAGCTGATGTTCTCGTCGTGCTCGCCGACCGGCGCTTTGGATGCGGGCGTGAAGATCGGTTGCGGCAATTGTTCGGCCTGGCGCAGGCCCGCGGGCAAGCGGATGCCGCAGACCGTGCCGTCGTGCTGATAGTCCTTCCAGCCCGAACCGATCAGATAGCCGCGCACCACCGCTTCGAGCGGCAGCGCCTGCAAGCGGCGCACGACGATCGCGCGGCCTGCGAGTTGCGCGCGCTCTTCGGGTTCGAGCGGCAGCGCGTCGAGCGTCACGGCGGACAACTGGTTCGGCACGATGTGCCCGGTGCGCGCGAACCAAAAATTGGAAATCTCGGTGAGCACGCGACCTTTGTGCGGGATCGGGTCCGGCAGCACCACGTCGAAGGCGGACAGACGGTCGGTGGTCACGATCAGCATGTGCTGCGCGTCCACTTCGTAGATGTCGCGCACCTTGCCCGTATGGATGCGCCGCAGATGGCGCAAGGCGGTGGTGTGTACGGTCGGCACGGTGTTCAAGGTCGAAGCCACTCCGGCATGTAGGGTCCCGCGGTCGGGATTGCTACTATTGCATCATGAAATGGAGCGGAAAACTCGCCGGTGGCGCACTCGGCATGCTCGTCGGTGGTCCGGCCGGCGCGCTGCTGGGTTTCGTCGGCGGGCATCTGCTCGACGAGAAGGTCGAAGAGGGTGCGGCAGCGCGCTTGGCGCGGCAGCGGCGTCTGCGCACGGTGGAAGATGCTGATGCCGACGACGACCCCGAGCGCTATGCGCGCGTCACCGATCCGGACAACGTCGCCGCCGAATTCTTCCGCACCACCTTCGAGGTGATGGGGCACGTGGCCAAAGCCGACGGTCGGGTGTCCGAGGCCGAGATCCGTGCGGCGCGACGCGTGATGGCCGATTTTCGTCTGTCGCCCGCGCAGATCGATGCGGCGATCGATTTCTTCGGTGACGGCAAGGATGCGCGCTACGACTTCGGACGCGCGGTGTTGTCCTTGCGACGTGCCTGCGCCGGTCGACCCGACCTGCTGCGCGTGTTTCTCGAAATCCAGATGCGCACGGCGATCGACGGCTGCGATCTGCGCGGCCCGGCGCGCGCACTGCTGACGCGCATCGCGGCGATGCTCGGCGTGGGCGGTCTCGAGTTCGCGCGTCTCGAGGCGATCCTGCGCCAGCGGCGCGGCGACGGCGGCGCCGGTGCGGATCGTGCCGCAGCCGGGGGATCCATGAGTCTCGCGGCGGCTTATCAGGTGCTCGGCGTCGTGGCCACCGATAGCGACGAGCAAATCACCAAAGCGTACCGGCGCCAATTGTCGCGTCATCATCCCGACAAACTGAAAGCCAACGGCCTGCCCGAGTCGATGCTCGAACACGCCAAAGCGCGCACGCAGCAGATCATCGAAGCCTGGGATATCATCCGCGCGGCACGGGGGATCAAATCGTGACCGACCGCCAATTGCAGCCCGCCTGGATCGCGCCTTCGATCCTGTCCGCAGATTTCGCCAAGTTGGGCGCCGAAGTCGATGCGGTGCTCGCCGCGGGGGCCGACATCGTGCACTTCGACGTGATGGACAACCACTACGTCCCCAATCTCACCATCGGCCCTTTGGTGTGCGAGGCGCTGCGCAAGCACGGCGTCACGGCGCCCATCGACGTACATTTGATGGTGAGCCCCGTCGATCGTCTGGTCGTCGACTTCGCCAAGGCCGGCGCGAGCTGGATCAGTTTTCATCCCGAGGCGAGCGAACACGTCGATCGCACCATCGCGTTGATCCACGAGCAGGGCTGCAAAGCCGGCCTCGTGCTCAATCCGGCGACGCCGCTCAACTGGCTGGATCACACCCTCGGACAACTCGATTTCGTGTTGCTGATGTCGGTGAACCCGGGCTTCGGCGGCCAGCAATTCATACCGGCGACGCTCGCCAAATTGCGCGCCGTGCGCGAGCGCATCGCGGCGAGCGGGCGCGACCTGCGCCTCGAGATCGACGGCGGCGTCAAAGTTTCGAACATCGGCGAGATCGCCGCCGCCGGTGCCGATACGTTCGTCGCCGGCTCGGCGATTTTCGGTGCGCCGGATTACCGCGCCACCATCGCCTCGATGCGCGCCGCGATCAATTCGGCGCGCACCTGACGCCCGCGCGCGGCGATCGTTCGCGCTCGACCCGTCCCGCATCGAACACCACCAGCGTCTTGCCGCGGGCCCGCAGCAGGCCGCGCGCCGCGAAATCTTTGACGACCCGCCCGGCCATCTCGCGCGAACAACCGACGAGTTTGCCGAGATCGCTGCGCGAAATCCTGATCTGCATGCCCTCGGGATGCGTGAGCGCATCGGGCGAGTCGCACAGTTCGTGCAAGGTGCGCGCGATGCGGTGGGCGACGTTCTCGAAGGCGAGTGCGCGCACTTTGCCGTTGGTGCGCGCGAGGCGCTGGGCGAGTTGCGCCGCCACCGTGTGCGTGATGCCCGGGTCGCGCGCGGCGAGATTCGCGAAACGCTCGTAACTCATTTCCGCGATCTCGGCGCGTCCGCGCGCTCGCACCCAGGCGCTGCGCGGTCCTTCGGGGTCGAAGAAGCCGAGCTCTCCAAAGAATTCACCGCGACCGAGATAGGCGAGCACGATCTCGCGTCCGTCGGCATCTTCGAGCATCACTTCGAGCGAGCCGGAGATGACGTAACCGAGGCGGCGCGGCGTCGACGCCGAGATCAACAGCGTGTGCGCGGCGACGTGGCGTCGCCGTGCCGCGGCGAGAAAGTCGCGCACCGCGCGCTCCGTCGTGAACCTCGTGGTCGCCGCCGTGCCCATGCTGCGGCGCGGCGTCAGAGCCAGTAACTGGTGCCGGTCATCACCCGGCCGGTCAGGTGCATCGCGGTGCGCACGGGTGCGGGCAATTCGGCGCCGCCTGCGGCACGCGCCGCGGCACCGTGCGCGATTTCGTCGCGCCGCATTTGTTCGAGCACGGCGCGACTGCGTGCATCGCCGGTCGGCAGGCGTTGCAGATGCGAGTCGATGTGACCTTCGACCTGCCGCTCCGTCTCGCTCACGAAGCCGAGACTCGTGCGATCGCCGGCGAGCGCCGCTGCGGCGCCGATGGCGAACGAACCGGCGTACCAGAGCGGCGCGAGCAGACTCGGTCGCGCCTCGAGTTCGCCGAGGCGCGCTTCGCACCAGGCGAGGTGATCGGCTTCTTCGCGCGCCGCCTGCAACAGCAAGTCGCGGGTTGCACCGTCGCGGGCGAAACTCGCCTGGCCGTGGTAGAGCGCCTGGGCGGCGACCTCGCCGCTGTGATTCACGCGCATGAGGGCCGCCGACTCGCGCCGCTCCGCGGCGCTCAAGGGGGCGGATTCGCGGATCTCGGTGGCAGGCGAGGGGCGTGCCGCCTTCGCCGGGCTGAACACCGCTTTCAGGGCGCGATCGAGGGTGATCAGCGCGGCATCGAGCGGGTCATGGGTCCGGTCAGTGGTCTTCATGGCTCATTATATGACGGCCGTTTTCGGTCCGGCTTGAGCCCGGAAAACCTGACTTTCGGCACTATCGTCCGGAGCCGAACCGTCTGCCCGCACAGCGGTTGTACGCCGGAGCAGCCTGGTCCCGGGCGCCCGCCGCGCAACGGGTTTTGCAAAGGCGGGGCCGCTTGAGTACACTCTCGCGCCCTTTTGGGGACTCGCGACGGACCCGTGTTTTTCCCGTCGCGCGTGGAGACTTCAGCAATGACCACCGTATTCGCAAAGGCCGCGACCGTACGCGGCGATTGGTTCGTCGTCGATGCCGCAGGCAAGACGCTCGGCCGTCTCGCGTCGCAAATCGCGCTGCGCCTCAAGGGCAAGCACAAGGCGGACTACAGTCCGCACGTCGACATGGGCGACCACATCGTCGTGGTGAACGCCGAGCAGGTGCGCGTCACCGGCGCGAAGCTCACCGACAAAATCTACTATCACCACACCGGTGCGATCGGCGGCATCAAGTCCATCGCGCTCGAGAAGCTCCTCAAGGAACATCCGGAGCGCGTGATCCAGTTCGCGGTCAAGGGCATGCTCCCGAAGACCACGCTGGGTCGCAAGATGTATCGCAAGCTGCACGTGTTCGCGGGTGACAAGCACCCGCACAGCGCGCAACAGCCCAAGCCCCTCAACGTTTGACACGGCAGAACATCACCATGCCCGCCACCAACTACGGCACCGGCCGACGCAAGACCGCCACCGCGCGAGTGTTCCTCAAGCCCGGTTCCGGTCGCATCATCATCAACGATCGTCCGATCGACGAATTCTTCGGTCGCGAGACCGGCCGCATGATCGTCCGTCAGCCGCTCGAACTCACGCAGATGCTCGATCGCTTCGACGTCAGCGTCACGGTCGCCGGCGGCGGCATCACCGGTCAAGCCGGTGCGATCCGTCACGGCATCACCCGCGCACTCATGGAATACGATGACTCGCTGCGCAGCCAGTTGCGCGTGGCCGGCTTCGTCACCCGCGACGCGCGCGAGGTGGAACGCAAGAAGGTCGGTCGCCGCAAGGCACGTCGCGGTCCGCAGTACTCGAAGCGTTAATCCGCTGCGAGCTGCCGCGTCACGGCCACCAGGGTTTTGGGGGATCGTCTAGCGGTAGGACAACGGACTCTGACTCCGTTTACCTAGGTTCGAATCCTAGTCCCCCAGCCAAACGAAAGGCCCGCAGCGATGCGGGCCTTTTTTTTCATCTAGAGCTTGCGCACGCCGCCCGGGTCGCCCACGAGCACGACGTCGGCGGGGCGGCGCGCGAACACCCCTGCGGTGACGACACCCGTGATGTTTTCGATGGCGTTTTCGATGGCCAGCGGATCGAGGATCCGCAGCCCGTGCACGTCGAGAATCTGATTGCCGTTGTCGGTGAGGTACTGCTCGCGCCATACCGGCTGACCGCCGAGAGCGACCAGTTGTCGCGCGACGTAGGAGCGGGCCATCGGGATCACTTCGACCGGTACCGGGAAGCGTCCGAGCACGTCGACCACTTTCGATTCGTCGACGATGCAGACGAACTTGCGCGAGGCCGCTGCGATGATTTTTTCACGGGTCAGGGCGCCGCCGCCGCCCTTGACGAGACGCCGATGGGTGTCGGTTTCGTCGGCACCATCGACGTACAGCTCGAGACTGCCCGCCGAGTTCAAATCGAGCACCTCGATGCCGGCGGCCGCGAGGCGTTGGCTCGAGGCCGACGAGGACGACACGGCACCGCGGATGCGGTGGCGTTGTGCGGCGAGTGCGTCGATGAACAGGTTGACCGTGGAGCCCGTGCCGACACCGACCACCATGCCGTCTTCGAGCCACTTGAGTGCTTCGAGGGCGGCGAGCTTCTTCCCCGAATCGGTGTCCGTCGTCATGTCACGCTCCAATATTCGCGAGTGCAGGGCCTCAAAACGAAGATGCCCGCTTGCGCGGGCATCTTCTTTCTTTGGCAGAAGTCGGCGGGTGAGGTGTTGCCTCATCCGCCGTGATTCCCTCGGGAATCTTACTTCTTCTTGGCGGCCTTTTTCTTGGCCTTTGCCTTCGCCTTCTTCTTGGCTTTCGCCATGATGATTCTCCAGTTACAGGTTAGTCCGAGGTCGAGTATATACACGCGAATGCAAAAAACAAGCAAGGGGGTCGCACACGCATCACGCCAAAGAGTTGATGAATTTCCAGTGTGCGCCGTCGACCGGCGTGATCGAGAGACGATTGCCGCGACGCAGGATCAACAAATCGCGCAGCTTTCCGGCAGCGTGTACGCGCAACTCATCGAGCGTGATCACTCGGGAAAAACGCTGCTTCAGGCGCACGTCCACCATGTACCAACGCGGGTTGTCGGGCGTCGACGCGGGATCGTGATGCGGATGCTTGCGATCGAAGGCCGTGTGATCGGGGTAACCTTGCTTGGTCACTTCCACGATGCCTGCGATACCCGGGACCTCGCAGCTCGAGTGGTAGAAAAAGGCGAGATCGCCGACGGCGAATTCGTCGCGCAGCATGTTGCGCACCTGGTAGTTGCGTACGCCATCCCAGCACGAGGTGCGTTTCGGCGCGGCCGCGAGATCGTCGATGCCGAACACCGACGGTTCGGATTTCATCAACCAGTACTTCATGTCTCTCCCCCCTGAAAAAACCGTATTCCGCGTTCGGTGACGACCCCGTCGAGCGCGATGTCGGTGGGCAAGTGCGCGATCGACGGCAGGCGTTGCGACGAATGTGCGACACCCAACAACAGCGGGCCGCGCCAGCGACTGCGGCGCGTGCGAAAGGCCAGCAGGCGATCGTAATAGCCGCCACCGGTGCCGAGACGATTGCCGGCGTCGTCGAAGGCGAGCAGCGGCAGCAGCACGAGATCGCAAAACGCGGCTGCCTGGCGCGCGGGGCCCGTGGGTTCGGGGATGCCGTAGCGATTGCGACGGAGCGGCAGCCGGGCCGGCGTGAAGGTCATCGTGCGTCGCGGCACGCTCGTGATGCGCGGCAGCAGCACGCGGCATCCGCGGGTCA
Organism: Steroidobacteraceae bacterium; assembly: GCA_017853555.1. Lineage (GTDB taxonomy): Bacteria > Pseudomonadota > Gammaproteobacteria > Steroidobacterales > Steroidobacteraceae > UBA964. The sequence goes on along the minus strand of JAFMJH010000005.1, from coordinate 64,552 downwards.
CCAAAAGTTCTAGGATGGGCCGGGTGTCGAGCTCGTCGCCGACGCCGATGAAGGCGGCGACCCGCGCGCCGGGGCGTACGCAACGCAAGCGGGCGAGATGGCGGGCGATCTGCTGCGCTGCGTCGCGACGCTGTCGCGCATCGAGCGCACGCCGCAACGCTTTGGCCGCGCTGCGTTGTGCGCGTCGCCCCCCGTCGTCCATCGACGCCCATCCCCTCGCCAAAAAAATCGAGACGCCACCCGCGATGCCGGTGTGAACCGTTGCTCTCGACACAGAGCAACAAGTGGGGCGGACTACGGCAGGTAAGGCTTTCCGCTCGTGGCGGACTTGCACAATGCTGCCAGCAAGCCTTGATGCCCCGGGGCGTTCCAACTTAGGGTCGAGAGGTAACCCGATCCACTATCGAACACCGCAGGCGACGCCCGATCACTTTACACGACTTCGCCACAAGCAAGACGTGGCTTGTGCGGGGGCGAGTTTCGCCGCGGGTCAGAGGTCGAGTTGCTGGTTGCGCGACAGCGCGGCATCGACGCGTTCGCGCATGCCGCGCACGCGCTCGCCGAGTTCCGTCTCGTGACGACGGTCTTTTTCGCGCAACTTCAGCAGTTCGGCGGCGATGTTCAGTGCGGCGATGACGGCGATGCGATCGGCACCGACGATTTTGCCGCTGTCGCGGATCTCGCGCATTTTCTGGTTCAGCAGTTCCGCCGAATCGAGCAGGGCCGAGCGCTCGTCGTGAGGGCAGGCGATCAAGTAGTCCTTGTCGAGGATGCGCACGTTGATGCGCGCGGCTTCCTTGTCTTTGTCGGTGCCGCTCAAGCGCCGTGCTCCAGAGTCTTCAGGCGACCGATCATCGCCTCGACCCGCGTGCGCACCTGTTCGTTGCGCTGCAACAGCGTCGCGCGTTCGGTGCTCAGGCTGTCCTGACGTTGGCGCAGGGCGCGATTTTCCTCGCGCAACTGCCCGACGACCGCCAGCAACTCTTCGAGTTGACGCTCGAGGCGCTTCAATTCAGCTTCCAGACCATGCTTGTCGCTCATGGTGAAAATTATGGGCCGATGGGCTCCTGCAGGCAATGATCGGCAGGTCGCCTGAGGCATAATCGCCGCATGTCCTTGCATACCTACACCGAGATCGATGCGTGGCTGGCCGCGGGCCGGGCATTGACCGACGTCCCCGAGGCGCACGGCACCATGGTCGGTGCGTTGTGTGCCAGCGGCGAGTACACCCTCGACGATTGGTTGCGCGAGGTATTTCCCGAGGGTGACCCGGGCGATGCGCGCGGTGCGCTGCAGAGCTGGTTCGATGCGACCGCGACCGAATTGCGGGGTCGCGAGTTGGAATTCGAACCGTGTTTGCCCGACGACGCCACGCCGGTCGTCGATCGTGCGGCTGCACTAGGACAGTGGTGTCAGGGTTTCCTCTACGGGCTCGGCACGAGTCCGATCCCCGACATCGAGCATCTGCCCGCCGAGATCGGCGAAGTCGTGCGCGACCTGACTGCCATCACGCAGGTGTCGGTCGACGAGAGCGACGGGGCTGAAGCGAACGAATCGGCGTACGCCGAACTGGTCGAGTTCGTGCGCGTCGGGGTGCAATTGCTGTTCGACGAATTCGCGCGCTTCCGCGAAGCGGGCGCCGCGGGGTCTGCCGATGGTACGCCCGTCGCGCTCCACTGAGGCGCGCCCGGCGCGTGCCCTGACGATCGCGCGCGAGGAGTTCGCGCGCCGTCGTCGGCAACTCATGAAGTCGATGGGGCGCGACGCGATCGCCATCGTGCCGTCGGCGCCCGTGCATCTGCGCAACAACGACGTCGAGCACGCATACCGGCAGGACAGCAATTTCCACTACCTCACCGGCTTTCGCGAACCCGAATCGGTGGCGGTGCTGGTGCCGGGTCGGCCGCAGGGCGAATTTTTGATGTTCGTGCGCGATCGCGATCCGGCGCGCGAGACCTGGGACGGTCGGCGTGCCGGCCCTGCCGGAGCGTGCCGCGACTTCGGTGCCGACGATGCGTTCCCGATCGGCGACATCGACGAGATTCTGCCGGGCTTGCTCGAAAATCGCGCCAAGGTGTTCTACACCGTGGGCGTACATCGCGAGTTCGACCAGCGCGTCGTCGGTTGGGTCAACGGCTTGCGGGCGCTCGCCAAACACGGGCGGCACGCACCCTATGAAATGGTCGCGCTCGAGCACGTGCTGCACGAGATGCGCCTTTTCAAAAGTCGCGGTGAAATCGAGTTGATGCGGGAGGCGGCGCGGATCGCCGCGCGGGCGCACGTGCGGGCCATGCGCCGCTGTCGTCCCGGCATGCACGAATACGAAATCCAAGCCGAGATCGAGTACGAGTTCCGTCGTGCGCGCGCCGAGCCGAGCTATCTGCCGATCGTCGGCGGCGGCGCGAACGGCTGCATCCTGCATTACCGCGAGAACGAATCGGTGTTGCGGTCGGGCGAGTTGTTGCTGATCGACGCCGGTTGCGAATACGAATGCTACGCCTCGGACATCACGCGGACGTTCCCGATCAACGGCAAATTCAGCAAGCCGCAGCGTGCGCTGTACGAGCTGGTGGTCGCGGCGAATCTCGCGGCGATCGCGGCCGTCAAACCCGGCAATCATTGGAACGCGCCGCACGAAGTGGCCGTGCAGGTCCTCACCGCCGGTCTCGTCGAACTCGGTTTGCTCAAAGGCAAGGTGCCCGCGCTCATCAAGTCGCAGGCTTATCGTCGCTTTTACATGCACAAGACCGGGCATTGGCTCGGCATGGACGTGCACGACGTCGGCGACTACAAAATCGGCGCGACGTGGCGCGCGCTCGAGCCCGGCATGGTGCTGACCATCGAGCCCGGCTTGTACATCCCGCCCGGCACGCGCGGCGTGCCGCCGCAGTTTCGCAACATCGGCATCCGCGTCGAAGATGACGTACTGGTGACGCGCGACGGTCACGAGGTGCTCACCGACGGCGTCCCCAAAGATGCCGCCGAGATCGAAGCGTTGATGGCGGCCGCATGAGCGCGCCGGCACCGCTTGCGGTCGATGTCGCCATCGTCGGCGGCGGTCTCGTCGGCGCGAGTCTCGCGATCGCCCTGCAACCGCTCGGTCTGCGCGTCGCGTTGATCGAAAGCGTCGCCGCCGATGCCGAAGCGCAGCCCTCGTTCGACGATCGCACCACCGCACTCGGCAACGGCACGCGGCGGGTGTTCGAAACTTTGGGGCTATGGGCGCAGCTCGCGCCGTCGGCCGCGGCGATCACGCGCATTCACGTCTCGGACGCGGGGCGTTTCGGTTTCGCACGGCTCGAAGCGGCCGAGCACGATCTCGAAGCCTTCGGTTACGTACTGCCCAATCGCGTCACCGGCGCGGTGTTGCGCGCGGCACTGCAGCGCCTCACTGATCTCGAGTTGCGCATGCCGGCGCGGTGCAGCGCAGTGCGCATCGGCAGCTCGCAAGTCGAATTGGACACCACGCCCGGCGCGACGCCGATCGCCGCGCGGCTCGTGGTCGCCGCCGACGGGGCGCAGTCTCAAGTGCGTGCCGCTGCGGGCTTGCCGGCGAGCGTCGAAGACTATTCGCAAGTCGCCGTGGTCGCGCACGTGGCGAGCACGCAGCCCGCCGACGGCACGGCCTATGAGCGCTTCACGCCCGAAGGGCCGTTCGCGGTGTTGCCGCTGGTCGGGGGTCACTACGGCGTGGTGTGGACGCTCGCGCCCGCGGAAGCCGAGCGCGTGCTCGCCTTGTCGGATGCCGAGTATCTGACGGCTTTGCAGTCACGCTTCGGTTGGCGTGCGGGGCGGTTTCTCAAAGTCGGGCGTCGCAACGCCTATCCATTGAAACTCACGCGCGCCGAAGAATTGGTCGGCGAGCGCGTCGCGCTCATCGGCAATGCGGCGCAGGGTTTGCATCCGGTCGCGGGGCAGGGCTTCAATCTCGGTTTGCGCGACGCCGCGACGCTCGCCGAAGTGCTCGCCGGCGTGCCGCGCGGCGGTGATGTCGGTGCGCCTGCCGTGCTGCAGGAATTTCGTGCGCGCCGTACCGCCGATCGCGACGGCATGGTGCGCTTCACCGATGGACTCGTGAAACTCTTCGGCGACACGCGTGCCGGCGTGCCCGCATTGCGTGATCTCGGCTTGCTGTTGTTCGATCTGTCACCGACGGCGAAGCAGGCCTTGTCGCGCCTGAGTCTGGGGTTCGGTGCGAACGTGCCGCGACTCGCGCGCGGCTTGAGCGTGTCGCGATGACTGCCGCGCGCGATTGCGATATCGCGATCGTGGGCGGTGGGCCCGTCGGTGCGATGCTCGGCGCGTTGCTGGTGCGCGGCTCGCACACGGCCGGTCTGCGCGTCGTGTTGCTCGAACGCGAACTGCCGAACGAGCATGCGCGTGGCGGCGCGGATTTGCGCGTCGTCGCCTTGTCGCGCGCGAGCGAGCGCATCTGCCGTGCAGCCGGCGCCTGGTCGGCCCTCTCCGCTGCACCCGACGTGCTCAGTCCCTATGAACGCATGCACGTGTGGCCGGCGAGCGAGCCCGCCCACGGCACCGGTGCACTCACTTTTGATGCCGGCGAACTCGCCGAACCCAACCTCGGTTACATCGTCGGCAACACCGCGTTGCAAAGCGCCGCGCTCGAAGCCTTGCGGGCGGGCGGTGGCGAGCTGCGCGCCACGCGGGTGGACGATCTCGTGTTCGAAGCCGACGCCGTCCGCATCGAGACCGGCGACGGCGCGTTGCGCGCGGCGCTCGTGATCGGCGCCGATGGCGGTCGCTCGGTGGTGCGTCGCGCCGCCGGGCTCGGCACCTTGCAACAGGATTACGGCCAACTCGGCATCGTCGCCAACGTCGCTTGCGAGCGCGCGCATGCCCGCACGGCATGGCAGCGATTTTTGGGTGAGGGCACGCTCGCGCTGCTGCCGTTGGCCAGTGGCGAATGTTCGATCGTCTGGTCGCTGCCCAAGGCGCGCGCCGAGGCCTTGCTCGCGCTCGAGCCGGCGGCATTCTCGGCCGAATTGACCGCCGCGAGCGACGGCGTGTTGGGCGCGCTCACGCTCGCCTCCGAGCGGCGTGCGTTTCCGCTGCGGCGCGTGCACGCGCCGGTGTACGTGCGCGAGCGTTGCGCTTTGGTGGGCGATGCGGCGCACATCGTGCATCCGCTCGCGGGGCAGGGCGTGAATCTCGGTTTGCTCGACGCTGCGGCGCTAGTCGATTGCATCGATGCTGCCGTGGCGAGCGGCGAAGCGCCCGGCGCGCTGCGCGTCTTGCGTCGCTACGAGCGCTGGCGCAAGGGCGAGAACGAGGCGATGGGTCTCGCGATGGATCTGTTCAATCGGTATCTCGCCTTCGGCGACGATGCGCTCGGTCGCATCGCGCAACGCGGCCTCGGCTGGGTCGGTCGCGCGCCATGGTTGCGGCGCGCGTTCGTCGAGCGCGCGCTCGGAATCGCCGGCGAGATGCCGGCGGCGGTCAGTCGATCCGGTCGATCTTCGCTGCGCAGATGAAGTCGTTCTCGGTGAGTCCGTCGACCGCGTGCGTGCGATAGCGCACGCGGCAATAACCGTAGCCGATCGCCAGATCCGGATGATGGTCTTCGGCGTTCGCCACGTGCGCGAGCGCGTTCACGAAGCTCATTGTGCGATAAAAATCTTTGAATGCGAACTCGCGCTGCAGCTCCTTGCCGTCGGGCGACAGCCGCCACTGCGGCGACAATTCGCCGAGCAAGCGCTCGCAGTCGGCTCGCGGCAGCGGCGGTATGCCGCCTTCGCAGGGCAGGCATTTCTTTTCGGTGAGGCTCATGGTTGATCTCCGGCTGTTGCGCGCGGCTCAAACGGCCGTGCGTCGCGGATAACGCCGCGCCACGTAGGCTTCGACGAGATCCTGGAATTCTTCGGCGATGCGCTCGCCTTTGAGGGTGACGGTTTTCTCGCCGTCTTCGTAGACCGGCGCGACCGGCCGTTCGCCCGTGCCCGGCAGACTGATGCCGATGTTCGCGTGCTTGCTCTCGCCGGGACCGTTGACCACGCAGCCCATCACCGCCACGTTCATCGCTTCGACGCCGACGAATTGCTGTCGCCATTCGGGCATGCGGTGGCGGATGTGCGACTGGATGTCCTGCGCGAGTTTCTGGAAGTAGGTGCTCGTGGTACGACCACAACCGGGGCACGCGATCACCATCGGCACGAACGAACGCAGGCCCATGGTCTGCAGGATTTCCTGCGCGACGATCACTTCCTGGGTGCGATCGCCACCCGGTTGCGGCGTGAGCGAGACGCGGATCGTATCGCCGATGCCCTGCTGCAAAAGCACGCCGATGCCCGCGGTCGAGGCGACGATGCCCTTGCTGCCCATGCCGGCTTCGGTGAGGCCGACGTGCAGCGGATATTCGCAACGGGCCGCGAGGTCGCGATAGATCGCGATCAGATCCTGCACGCCGCTCACTTTGGCCGACAGTACGATCGCATCGGCCGGCTGGCCGAGTTCGCGCGCCCGCGCCGCGCTCTGCAAACACGACTCGACCACCGCTGCGCGCATCACCTGCTGGGCGCTGCGCGGTGCGGGCGAGGCGTTGTTCTCGTCCATCATGCGCGTCAAAAGTTCCGGGTCGAGGCTGCCCCAGTTCACGCCGATGCGCACCGGTTTGCGATGACGACAGGCGATCTCGATCATTGCGGCGAACTGCGGATCGCGCTTGCTGCCGCGCCCGACGTTGCCCGGGTTGATGCGCAGTTTGGCGAGCGCCTCGGCGCAGGCCGGGTGCGTCGTCAGCAATTTGTGACCGTTGAAGTGGAAGTCGCCCACGAGCGGCACATGCTCGCCGGCGCGATCGAGACGCTCGCGGATGTGCGGCACGGCGGCGGCGGCCTCGTCGCTGTTGACGGTGATGCGCACGATCTCGGAGCCCGCGCGGGCGAGGGCGCGCACCTGTTCCACCGTGCCGTCGATGTCGGCGGTGTCGGTGTTGGTCATCGACTGCACGACGATGGGGGCGTCACCCCCGAGGCGCACGTGACCGATGGTGGTGGCTATGCTGCGCCGTCTGTCGATCATGCGTCCCCGTCCTGAAACGTTCCCGAGCACCGCAGTTTAAGGCAGATGCGGCCGAATGGCAGACGTCCGGCGCGCTTCGGTGCTATCCTTCCGGCCGTTCGCGTATCCCGACCTAGCCGGAGAGATTCGTGGCACGCCCCGTGGCGCTGCGACGAACGCCGAAGGCGCAAGTTTCCGCCCGGAAACGCTCAGGCAAAAGAACGGCAGGTCGCAGGCGAATTCTGGAGAGTGGTGAGACGCCAGGCGTTCGAGCCGGCGACACACCCACCGAAGGGGAGCGGCACGCCGTCCGGCGGGCCCGATCTCTCAGGTACAAGGACAGAGGGGCGGCGGTCGCAGGTGCGGCCGCCGCCTTTTTTTGTGCCCGTGCGGTAGGCCGATCGAATCAGGAGGCCGCGCACATGGGACGTCGCACACCGCTTTACGATCAACACGTCGCGCTCGGCGCGCGCACCGTCGACTTCGGCGGTTGGGACATGCCGGTCAATTACGGCTCGCAAATCGAAGAACATCACAGCGTGCGTCGCGATGCGGGCATGTTCGACGTGTCGCACATGTGCGTGGTCGATCTGCACGGCGCCTCGACCCGCGCCTTCCTCTCGCGACTGGTCGCAAACGACGTCGGCAAGCTGCGGGTGGCCGGCAAAGCCCTGTATTCCTGCATGCTCGACGACACGGGCGGCGTGATCGACGATCTGATCGTCTATTTTTTGCGCGAAGACTGGTTTCGCGTGGTGGTGAACGCCGGCACGCGCGACGGTGATCTGGCCTGGATGCGCGCGCGGTCGGCCGAGTGGAATCTCGCCGTGACCATCACCGAGCGCACGGATCTGGCGATGATCGCCGTGCAGGGCCCGCAGGCGCGCACCAAAGCCGCCGCGTTGCTCGAGTCTGCAGCACGCGAATCGGCGCTGGCGATGGAGCCTTTTTTCGGCCGCGAATTTCCGGCCACCGACGGCGCGAGCTGGTTCGTCGCGCGTACCGGCTACACCGGCGAAGACGGCTTCGAAATCGTGTTGCCGAACGCGGCGGCCGTGCCGGCATGGCGCGCGCTGATCGCCGCGGGCGTGGCGCCTTGCGGTCTCGGCGCGCGTGACACGCTGCGTCTCGAAGCCGGCATGAACCTCTACGGCAACGACATGGACACGACGCGCCATCCGCTCGAATCGGGTCTGGCATGGACCGTGGCGTTCGAGCCCGCGACGCGCGACTTCGTCGGTCGCAAGGCGCTCGAGGCGATTCGCGCGCAGGGTGGCGCGGCCTCCAAGCTCGTCGGTCTCGTGCTCGAAGATCGCGGCGTGTTGCGCGGTCACCAGGCCGTGATCGTGCCCGGTACGGACCTGCGCGGCGAAGTCACGAGCGGCACGTATTCACCGACGCTCGAACGTTCGATCGCGTTCGCTCGCGTGCCGCGTCAGACCACGGACAAAGTTTTGGTCGACATCCGCGGCAAGCATCTGCCTGCGCGCGTGGTCAAACTGCCGTTCGTGCGCAACGGCCGCATCCTCATCGATCTTTGACAGGAGTTTCAGTCATGAGCCAAGTCCTCCCCGATCTGCGCTATGCGAAATCCCACGAATGGGTCCGTACGCTGCCCGACGGCACGCTCGAAGTGGGCATCACCGACCATGCGCAAGGCGCGCTCGGTGATCTCGTGTTCGTCGAGTTGCCCGAAGTCGGGCGCGTGCTCGAAGCCGGTGCGGCCTGTGCCGTCGTCGAATCCGTGAAGGCGGCCTCCGACGTCTACAGCCCGATCGGTGGCACCGTGCTTGCGGTCAACGAAGCGTTGGCGGCGACGCCCGAGCTCATCAACCAGGATTGTTACGGAGCCGGCTGGATGATGCGCGTGCAGCCCGCCGCCGGCGCGGGCGCGGATCTGCTCGGCGCCGATGCCTACGCGGCCGAACTCGCCGCCGTCGGAGGCTGATCATGCCGTTTTTGCCGCATACCGAAACCGATGTGCGCGAGATGCTCGCGACCATCGGCGTGCCCGACGTCGAGACTTTGTTCGACGAGATTCCCGAGGCGCTGCGCGTCAAAGGTCTCGACGGGATTCCGCCCGGACTCTCCGAGATGGAGATCGGCCGCTTGATGACGGCGCGCGCGCGTCGTGACGGTCAGCCGCTCGCGTTTTTGGGTGGCGGCGCCTATGAACACCACATCCCGGCGGCCGTGTGGGCTTTGACCACGCGCGGCGAGTTCTATTCGGCGTACACGCCGTATCAGGCCGAAGCCAGTCAGGGCACGCTGCAGATCATCTACGAATACCAGTCGATGATCACGAGCTTGACCGGTCTCGAAGTGTCGAACGCATCGCTCTACGACGGCGGCTCGGCGGTTGCCGAGGCGGCGCTGATGGCGGTACGTGCGCATCGCAAGTCCAAAAGTCTGCGCCTGCTCGTACCGGCGACGCTGAATCCGAATTACCGCCGCGTCGCGCTCAGCACTGCCGGCAACCAGGGTTTGCAATTCGACGTCGTCCCGTACGAGCGCGGCAGCGGCTGCATCGATCAGAAGGCGCTCGCCACGCATGCGGGCAAAGATTACGCTGCACTCGTCATCCAGCAGCCGAATTTCTTCGGCCAGCTCGAAGACGTGGACGCGCTCACCGACTGGGCGCATGCCCAGGGCATGTTCGTGATCGCGGCGGTGAATCCCACCTCGCTCGCGATCCTCAAGCCGCCCGCCGAGTGGGGCGCGAAGGGCGCGGATATCTGCATCGGCGAGGGGCAGCCGCTCGGCGTGCCGCTGTCGTCGGGTGGTCCGTACTTCGGTTTCATGACGACGCGCATGGAGCACGTGCGCTCCATGCCCGGTCGCATCGTCGGTCGCACCGTCGATCTCGAAGGTCGACCCGGTTTCACGCTCACCTTGCAGGCGCGCGAGCAGCACATCCGTCGCGGCAAGGCGACGTCGAACATCTGCACCAACCAGGGACTTTTGATGACGGCGGCGACGATCTACATGACGCTGCTCGGGCCCGCGGGGCTTGCGCAGGTCGCGGAGGTCTCGCGGAGCCGCACGCGCGAACTGGCCGAGCTGCTCATCGCCGTGCCGGGCGTGCGCGCCGCATTTTCCGGCCCGCGATTCCACGAACTCGTGCTGCAACTCGACGTGCCCGTCGCCGGCGTGCTCGCGAAACTCGCGCGCGAAGGCATTTTGGCGGGGGTCGATCTGCAGGAAGACTATCCCGAACTCGGCAACGCCATGCTCGTCTGCGCCACCGAGACCAAAACCCGTGATGATTTGCAGCGCTATGCCGATGCGCTGCGAGGAGCTCTGCGATGACTGCGCCCAAGGCCGTCGAACCGTTGATTTTCGAATACTCGCGTCCCGGTCGCGGCGCGGCTGCGCAGCATCCGCCCGCGCTCGCCAAGACCGGCGGTGACGATTTGCCGGCGGCATTGCGCCGGCGCACGCCGCCGCGTCTGCCCGAAGTCAGCGAGCTCGACACCGTGCGTCACTTCACGCGCCTGTCGCAGCTGAACTTCGCGATCGACACGCATTTCTATCCTTTGGGTTCGTGCACGATGAAGTACAACCCCAAGGCCTGCAATCAGTACGCGATGCTGCCGGAGTTCATCGGTCGGCATCCGCTTGCGCCGGCGACGCACGGGCAAGGCTTTCTCGAATGCATGTTCGAGTTGCAGGAGATGCTCAAGGAAGTCACCGGCATGCGTGCCGTGTCGTTGAATCCGATGGCCGGTGCGCACGGCGAGTTTGCCGGCGTGGCGATGATCCGCGCGTATCATGCGGCGCGCGGCGACCATGCGCGCAACGAGATCATCGTGCCGGAGGCGGCGCACGGCACGAACCCCGCGACCGCGACCATGTGCGGCTGTGTGGTGCGCGAGATTCCGGTCGATGATCAAGGCGACGTCGATCTCGAGGCGCTCGCGAAGGTGGTCGGCCCGAACACCGCGGGCATCATGCTCACCAACCCGTCCACGCTCGGCGTGTTCGAACGCAAGATTCGCGAAGTCGCGAAGCTCGTGCACGACGCCGGCGGCTTGCTGTATTACGACGGCGCAAACCTCAACGCCATCCTCGGCAAAGTGCGCCCGGGCGACATGGGTTTCGACGTCATCCACATGAACCTGCACAAGACCTTCTCGACGCCGCACGGCGGCGGTGGACCGGGTGCCGGTGCCGTGGGCGTGAGTGCGCGTCTCGAGCCGTTCCTGCCGGTGCCGGTGGTCGGTCGCGAGGGTGATGGCTATCGCTGGCTGAGCGAGCGCGATCGACCGCAGTCGATCGGCCGTTTGTCGGCGTTCATGGGCAACGCGGGCGTGTTGCTGCGTGCCTACGTCTACATGCGCATGTTGGGCCGCGACGGTATGGCACGCGTCGGCGAGTACGCGACGTTGAATGCCAATTATCTGATGGCCCGGTTGCGCGCCGCGGGCTTCGACCTCGCGTACCCCGATCGACGCGCGAGCCACGAGTTCATCGTGACCATGAAGAAGCAGGCCAAAGAATTGAACGTCACGGCGATGGACGTCGCCAAGCGTCTGCTCGATCACGGCTTCCACGCACCGACCACGTATTTCCCGTTGCTGGTGCCGGAGTGCCTGCTGATCGAGCCGACCGAGACCGAAAGCCGCGAGACGCTCGATGCGTTCGTCGAGGCGATGGTTTCGATCCTCGCCGAGGCGCATGCTGATGCGGCCAAGCTCAAGGGCGCGCCGTACACCATGCCCGTGCGGCGACTCGACGACGTGCGTGCCGCAAAGCAACTCGACCTCGCCTGGAAACCGGTAAACTCGCCCGCGTGAGCATCGGCGATCGACCCAAACCGACCGGACTCGTGCGCGTGTGGCGCGCGTTCGGCAACAGTGCAAAAGGCTTTCGCGGCGCCTTCGCCGAGGAAGCGGCATTCCGCCAGGAGCTCGCGCTGGCGGTCGTACTGTTGCCGCTCGGCGTGTGGCTCGGCGACAACGGCGTCGAGCGGGCGTTGCTGATAGGGCCCATCTTCGTGGTGCTGATCGTCGAACTGCTCAACAGCGCCGTCGAAGCCGCCATAGATCGGATCGGCCTCGAGCGCCATCCGTTGTCGGGTCTTGCCAAGGACATCGGCTCCGCAGCCGTGTTCACCTCGTTCGCGCTGCTGGTCGTCGTCTGGGCGCTGGTGCTGCTCGATCATTGAAAATCCGGAGAAGTCGATGACCGCTGCCAAGACCGCCCTGATCTGTGGATCCGTCGCTTACGACACCGTGATGGTGTTCGACGGGCACTTCAAAGATCACATCCTCGCCGATCGAATCCACATGTTGAACGTGGCCTTTCTGGTCCCGGGCTTGCGGCGAAATTTCGGCGGTTGCGCCGGCAACATCGCCTACAACCTCAAGTTGCTCGGGGGTGACGGCAAGGTGATGGCGACGGTCGGCACGGACTTCGATCCGTACCGCGCCTGGATGCGCGACTGCGGTTTGCCGCTCGATCTCGTGCGACAGCTCGACGATCAATACACCGCGCAGGCCTACATCACCACCGACGCCGCCAACAACCAGATCACCGCCTTTCACCCGGGCGCGATGAATCACGATCATCTGAATGCGGTGCCGACCGACGGCAGCATCGGGCTCGGCATCGTCGCGCCGGAGAGTCACGCCGGCATGCGTCAGCACGCCGCGCAATTCGTCGCCGCGGGCATTCCGTTCGTGTTCGATCCCGGTCAGGCGATGACGCTCTTCAACGGCGAGGAGTTGCGCGCGCTCATCGGGCAAGCGAGCTGGGTGGCGGTCAACGATTACGAAGCGAGTCTGCTGGTCGAGCGCACCGGCTGGAGTCTCGAGCAGATCGCGGCGCAAGTGCGCGCGTTCATCGTGACGCGCGGCGGCGAGGGCTCGCAAATCTTTGCCGACGGCACGCGCCACGACATTCCCGCCGTCACCGCGCCGAGCATCGCCGATCCGACCGGCTGCGGCGATGCCTATCGCGCCGGACTTTTGTACGGCTTGCAGCACGGCCTCGATTGGCCGACGACGGGGCGCATCGCCTCGCTGATGGGCGCGATCAAAATCGCCCATCACGGCACGCAGAATCACCGTTTCGCCCGTGCGGAGTTCGCGACCCGGTATCGCGCCGCATTCGGGGTCGCCGCGCCGTTCTGAAGTCGCGTGACCGAGCGCGCGCAGGACGAGCTCTTTCCCGACCTGTCGCCGCCGGCGAAGGCGGGCGTTGCGCGCAAGACGAGCGGCGAAGACGGTGTCGCGCCGGCCGTCGTCGATCCTGCGCTTGCGACGCTCGCCGCCCGTGTGCCGCGCGCGCTGCGGTTCGGTACGTCTACCTGGTCGTTTCCAGGCTGGAACGGGTTCGTCTACGGTGCCGAGTACGACGAAGCACGATTGTCGCGCGCAGGCCTCGAAGCCTACGCTGCGCATCCGTTGCTGCGCGCGGTCGGTGTCGATCGCAGTTTCTATGCGCCGCTCACGGCCCGTACGCTCGAGCGCTACGCCGCGATGGTGCCCGACGACTTCCGATTTTTGATGAAAGCCCACGCGGCGCTGACGACGCCCAAGAGCGTGCCGCGGCCGGCGTTTCTCGCCGCGGCACCGCAGGCATTTTTGGATGCCGAGTATGCGCAGCGCGTGGTGATCGATCCGGCGCGCCGCGCCTGGGGTGAAAAACTCGGCGTGGTGCTGTTCCAGTTTTCGCCGCTCGGCGAGCGCGTACTGCGGCACCGGGCGCTGTTGATCGAGCGTCTCGCCGATTTCCTGCATGCGCTGCCGCGTGACGTCCACTATGCCTTCGAGTGGCGCGACCCCGAAATCCTCGGGGCCGACTATCACGCCATGCTGGCGAGCGAGGGCGGTCTGCACGGTGCGTGCTCGCATCCGCGCATGCCGCGGATCGATGCGCAGGGGGCGGATCCCGAGGCGCGCGGTCCGCTCGTGCTGCGCTGGTTGCTGCGCCACGATCGCGCCTATCAGGCGGCGCGCGCCGCGTACGCACCCTTCGACCGGCTGGTCGATCCCGATGTCGAAACGCGTGCACGCATCGCGCGACTGTTGAACGATGCGGTCGGTCGCGGCCGCGAAGCGCTGCTGATCGTCAACAACAAAGCCGAAGGTTCGGCGCCGCACGGCATCGCGGCCCTCGCCGCTGCGCTCGCCTAGGCTAGAATTCGCGCATGTCCGCCGAACGGGGTGCGCTCGCACCCGACATCGCGGCCGCCGTCGCCGCGCTGCGTGCCGGAGATTTGGTGGCCTTCCCGACCGAGACCGTCTACGGGCTCGGCGCCGACGCGCGCAACCCCGATGCGTTGCGGCGCGTGTACGCACTCAAAGGTCGGCCGGCCGACCATCCGCTGATCCTGCATTTGGCCTCCGTCGCGCAACTGCCGCAATGGGTGGCGAGCGTGCCCGAGGCGGCGCTCGAGCTCGCGCGGCGTCATTGGCCGGGGCCGCTCACGCTCGTGATGCCGCGGGCCGCCGGCGTCTCCGACGTGCTCACGGGCGGTCAAAACACCATTGCGGTGCGCGTGCCGGCGCATCCGGTCGCGCGCGCCTTGCTCGAGGCCTTCGATGGCGGCATCGCCGCGCCCTCGGCCAATCGTTACGGACACGTGTCGCCGACGCGTGCGGCTCATGTACGCGAGGAATTTCCGAGCGGCATCGCGGTGATTCTCGAAGGTGGCGATTGCGAAGTCGGTCTAGAGTCGACCATCGTCGCGCTCGATCGAACGCCGGCGCGCTTGTTGCGCCCCGGTGCGATCGGCCGTGTCGCCCTCGAAGCGGTGCTGGGCCCGATCGAGGTCGGCGCCGATGCGGCCGCGCCGCGCGTGCCGGGCTCGACTTTGCAGCATTACGCGCCGGCGACGCCGGTCGCTTTGGCGAGCGCCGAAGAAATCGATCGCCGCTGCCGCGCCGTGAGCGCCTCGTCGGCGACGATTGCCGTGCTTGCGCGCCGCGCGCCGCCGCCCGAGTGCGCCGAACTCGAGGCGCGCGGTCTCTGGTGGCGCGCACCGAACGAGGCGAGCGGCTACGCGCGCGTGTTGTATGCGGCGCTGCGCGCACTCGACAAGTGCGGTGCCGAGCGTATCCTCGTCGAGCGCGTACCCGAAGATCCCGAGTGGGATGCCGCGCGCGATCGGCTGCAGCGGGCAGCCGCCACCTTCATCTGACACCCATCGTCTTTTTCATTCCGAGGTCGTAGGTTCATGGCCGTTGCGCGCAAATCGAAATTCATTGATCCGTTCGAGCGTCGCGAGATTCGCCGGCTCGTCGCCGAGTTCGGTTCGCCGCTGCTGATCATCGATTGCGAGCGCATTCGTCACCAGTATCGCCAGCTGCGTCGCGCCTTGCCGAACGTCGATCTGCACTACGCACTCAAGCCCTTGCCGCATCCTGCGGTGGTATCGACGATCCTCGAAGAAGATGGCTATCTCGATTTGGCGACCACTGGCGAGGTCGAGCTCGTCGCGCGCATGGGGGTGGACGGTGCGCGTTGCATCCATACCCATCCCATCAAGCGCGACATCGACATTCGATCAGCCGTGCGGCGCGGCGTACGCGTGTTCGTCGCGGACAATCCGGACGAGTTGCGCAAGTTCGTCCCGTATGTCGATCAGGTCGAGGTGTTGCTGCGCGTCTCGTATCGCAGCCCGGGTGCGGTGTCCGACCTGTCGCGCAAATTCGGTTGCGATCCCGAACAGTTGCTCTCGCTCGCGCGTCGCGCCAAAGATCTCGGCATCGTGGTGCGCGGTTTGTCGTTTCACGTCGGCTCGCAAGCACCCGATCCGGGCAAGCACGTCGAGGCGATCGAATCCTGCCGAGTGCTGCTCGCCGCGGTGGCGCGCGAAAAACTCGGCCCCTGCGACACCTTGGACATCGGTGGCGGGTTCCCGATCGACTATTCGCAGCGCGCTCCCCAGATCGGCTATTTCTGCAAACCGATCCGCGCCGCGCTCGCGCGCCTGCCGAAGCGCATCCGCGTGATCGCCGAGCCCGGTCGCTACATCGCCGGCCCCTCGGCCATCGGTGTCGCATCGGTGATGGGGCGTGCACGTCGCGAGGGGCGTTGGTGGTATTACCTGGACGACGGCCTCTACGGCTCGTTCAGCGGCCAGTTGTTCGACCACGCGCATTATCCGCTCGAATCGTTTCGTGAACGCGGCAAGCGCGAGCCGTCCGTGCTCGCGGGCCCGACCTGCGACAGCATCGACGTCATCGCCGAGAATTTGATGTTGCCGCAACTCGACAGCGGCGATCTCATCATCGGACGTGCCATGGGCGCCTACACCTGGGCGAGTGCCTCCGAATTCAACTTCTTCCCGCGTGCGACGGTCGTGTCCGTGAACCAGCGCCCCGGCGATCGCGGCTCGGTACTCGCCGTCGACCGTTGAGGGCGTCATGAACGGAAAGAACGCCCTGCGCGGCACGACCGCCATCCATCGCCGCGTCGAGGCGTGTCGCGACGGTCGCGACGGCACATTGATCGCGCGCCTCGCCTCCGGCTGGGCCGTCTTCGGCGAGCGCCAGTTTTTGCGTGGCTATGCGCTGTTGTTGCCCGATCCCGTGGTACCGGATTTGAACGCCTTGCAGGGCGATGCGCGCGTGCGATTTTTGGCCGACATGACGTGCCTCGGTGACGCCTTGCTGGCGGTGACCGGTGCGCTGCGCATCAACTACGCGGTCTTCGGCAATCTCGAGCCTGCGTTGCATGCGCATCTCGTGCCGCGTTATGCGGAAGAAGATGCTGCGCTCGCGACTTTGCATCCTTGGGCCTACGACTGGGCTGCGGCGCCGGCATTCGATCCGCTGACCGACGCTGCGTTGTTGGCGGCGGTGCGCGCCAGACTCGCGGCGGCGCAGGCCTAGCGCGTCGAAGCTCGGCGTCGCGCCGGGCGCTTCAGTCGAGTGCGGCGTAGTTGAGCGGCAGCGCCGTGGTTGACTTCAAAGTTTCGAGTGAGAAACTCGCGCTCACGTCGAGCATCTCGACGCCGGCGATCAGACGTTTGTACACCGCATCGTAACCGGCGATGTCCGGCACGACGATGCGCAGCAGATAGTCCACGTCGCCGCTCATGCGGTGCAGTTCGGTGACTTCCGGCAAATCGCGCACGACTTTCGCGAATTTTTCGAACCAGCCTGCGCTGTGACTCGGCGCCTTGATGGTGACGAACACCGTGGTGCCCACGTTCAAGGCGCGCGCATCGAGCAACGCGACGGTGCGGCGCACGATGCCGCTCTCCTGCAGCTTCTGGATGCGGCGCCAGCAGGGTGCTTTGGAGAGGCCGACCCGCTCGGCGATGTCGGCGGCGGTCACCGAGGCATCCCGTTGCAGGATGTCCAGGATTTTGCGGTCGAGCTTATCCACGAAACAAAATTCCTTTAAATCGTATTTTGACGAAACGTCGTTGCGCATCGTAGCGAATGCCGGGCCGTCTTCGCAACCGCGTAGCGCCGCCTCGGGGTTATCTTTGATGGCCATGAAACTGTTGCGCGCATTCACGGATCACCCCGCCACGGTGGGCGAGAGTTACTTCGGCCATCTGCTGGCGGCGACGGGTTTCGGCCTGCGCATGCTGGTCGCCGGCGTCGCGTGCCTGGTGCACGGGCTGTTTCCGTTTCTATGCGTCACGACGGGGTCGGACGCGATGCGCGGCTTGCACGCCGAAATGGCGGCGCGCTGCGCCAAGGCGCAGGCCGCGAGTCAGTCGGCGGCCTCCGGGATCGCGAACACGAGTCGCGTCGGCGCGTAAACCTTCTGCAGGTCCGAGCGGGCCGTTTCGATTTCGTCGCCCGCCCCGCGCAACACCAGCACTTCCGGTGGTGACAGCGTCTCTTCGAGTACGCCGAGCAGCGTCGCGTGCGCTTGGGGTTGCTGTTGGATCGCGGGCCACGCCAGTGCCAAGGTTCGTCGCGCGGCTTCGATCGCCGCACGATCTTCGGTCAGCGCGCCGGCGCGCAGCAGCACGCGCGCCGCGAGCGCATTGCCGGCGGGCGTCGCTTCGTCGGCGAATATTTTGAGACGCTGGAAGGGCGCGGGCTCCGCATCGTCGGCCGCCGCATGAAAGCCGCCGAGCACGGGATCTTCGAAATGCGTGCGCAACGCGACGAGCAGCGCACGCTGCAAATCCGCCGTCGGCGCGTGCCAACGTTGTTGCAGCGCCTCGAGGACGGCGTCGGCGAGTGCCGCATGCGCATCGAGATCCGCGCAGCGTCCGTCGGCACGGCGCAGTGCGCCGTCGCGAAAATGGCGTGCGCCGATGGCTCCGATCGCCGCCAGCGCGGCATCGGCGAGTGCCGGGTCGCGCAGCACGCGTGCCGCCCACGCTAGACCGCGAATCACCTGGGCATTCGGCGCGATGAGTGCGCGCTCGTCGCGCGCCGCGGCGGCTGCCGTGCCGCCATCGAGATGCGCCGCAAACGCGCCGTCCGGCAAGCGCAAGGTCTGCAGCAGCGCCGCGGCCGTTTCGCGCGTGATGCGCAGGAAATCGCGCTCACCCGTGGCGAGGGCGAGTTGCGCGTAGAGCGCGAGCAACAGACCGTTGTCTTCGGCACTCAACAACGGCTCGGGTTCGCTCCAGTCGATGCGGGCGGCGTGCGAATGAAACAGGCCGCTGGCGTGTCGCATGGGGCTCGCGGCGATTCGCGTGAGCGTGAGGCTCACCATGAACAAGGCTTGCAGATCCGGCTCCGCACTGGTCGCACTGCGCCGCCAATCGCGCAGCAGACGCTCGAGCAGATTCGTGCGGATGAATTTCGGGCCGTTGCCGAAGCCGCCGTGCGTGCGTTCGAAGCCGCGCTCGATCGCGATCCGCGCGCGACGCAGGGGCGATGCGTCGGGCGTGAATTCGAGCGCGGGCGGAGAGAGCTCGGCGAGTGCGGCGCGCAGCGCGGCGTGTTGCTGCTGCAAGGTGCTGCGTTCGCCGGCATGGAAGTCGCGTACGCGTGCGAGCAAGGTCGCGAAGCCCGGCAATCCCTGTGTAGGCGTGCGCGGCAGCCAGGTTGCCGAGAAAAAGGGCAGCCCCGCATCGGCGTCGAAGCAGACGTGCAGCGGCCAACCGCCCGGCGTCTGCGTGAGCAGTTGATGCGCGAGTTGGCAGAGACGATCGAGTTCGGGCACCTCGTCGCGATCGACGCGGACCGGCACGAAAGCCGCCTCGATCACCGCGAGCGCGGCCGGGTCGAGGTCTGCGCTCCGCTGCATCTCTGCCGCGGCGGCGCAGCCGTAGTGATCGATGCGCAGCAACAGCGGCTTGCCGTCGCGACGTGCGCGTTCGATCGTGCGCGCGCTCCAGGGTTGCCAGGCGATGCGTGCTGAATCAGGCATCGGGTACCGTGTCCGATTGGTTAGAATGGCGGCGCACTATAGCCGAAGCACACCCATGTCCGAATCATCCGAATTGCCGCTCCTGCGCTTGCGCAAGAACGAGGAGCGACGTCTGCGTGCGGGGCACCTCTGGGTGTTCAGCAACGAAGTCGATACCGCTGCGACGCCGCTTACGGCGTTTTCGAAAGGCGAGGCGGTCCGCATCGTCTCGAGCCGCGATCACGTGCTCGGCGTCGGTTACGTCAATCCCGCGACGCTGATCGCGGCGCGTATCGTCGCGCGCGCCCCGGATCAAAAGCTCGATGCGAAGTTCATCGCGCAGCGTCTGCGCGCGGCGCTCGCGTTGCGCGAGCGTTTGTATGCCACGCCGCACTACCGGCTTGCGCACGGCGAGTCGGATGGACTGCCGGGCCTCGTGCTCGATCGCTACGGCGATGTGATCGTCGGGCAGATCGCCACTTGGGGCATGGAACGTTTGCAGCGCGACATCGAGACGGCCGTCGAACAGGTGCTCGCGCCGCGCGTTTTCGTCTGGAAGAACGACGGCGGCGCGCGTGCGCTCGAGGATCTGCCGACCGAGTTTGCCGCAGCCTGGGGCGAGATCCCCGACGAACTCGAAGTCGTGGAAACTTTGACCGACGGCCGCGCGTTGCGTTTTTCGACGGGTCTCGCGGCCGGCCAGAAAACGGGCTGGTTCTACGATCAAACCTTCAATCGCAGCCTGTTGCCGCGATTTTTGAAGCCGGGTGCGCGCGTGCTCGACGTGTGCAGCTACGCGGGCGGTTGGGCGGTGACGGCGGCCGCGAGCGGCGCGAGCGAGGTGGCCTGCGTCGATTCGTCGGCGGCGGCCCTCGAGCGTGCGGCCTTGAACGGTGCGACCTTCGGACGCGCGCCGATCCTGCATCGCGGTGATGCGTTCGACGTGTTGGCGGAACTGGCTGCCGCCGGCGAACGCTACGATGCCGTGATCGTCGACCCGCCGGCGTTCATCAAGCGCCGAAAAGAATTGCCGCAAGGCGAAGCGGCCTATCGCAAACTCAATCAATTGGCGTTGCGCGTGTTGAACAACGACGGCTTGCTGGTGTCCTGTTCCTGCTCGCACCACCTGAGCCCGGAGGCGCTGCTGGGCGCCATCCAGTCGGGCGCACGCCACGTCGACCGACACGTCCAGTTGTTGTACGCCGGCGGTCAGTCGCCCGATCACCCGGTGCATCCGGCGATCCCGGAAACGCGCTACCTCAAAGCCTTTTTCTGTCGCGTCACGCCGGCCTGAAGTTTAGAATCCCGGGATGCTCGTCTACCCCGGTTTCGACCCCGTCGCGCTCGAACTCGGACCGCTGAAGGTCCGCTGGTACGGCATCACCTATCTGGTCGCCTTCGGTGCGGCCTGGTGGCTCGCGCGGCGCCGTGCCGCCGCACCCGGCTCGAGCTGGAAGCCGATCGACGTCGACGATTTTCTGTTCTTCGCCATGCTGGGCGTGATCTTCGGTGGCCGCATCGGCTACGTGTTGTTCTACGGCATGGGTCTTTGGCGCGACGACTGGTTGTACCCGCTGCGCATCTGGGAAGGCGGCATGTCCTTCCACGGCGGTCTCATCGGCGTGCTGGTATCACTGGCGGTGTTCGCGGTGCGTCGCGGTCGCAACGTCGCCGACGTATTCGACTTCGCGGCGGCGCTGCCCGGTCTCGGCATCTGCGCGGTACGCATCGGCAACTTCATCAACGGCGAACTCTGGGGTCGTGCCGGCGACGCGCCGTGGGTGATGTGGGTCGACGGCGTCGCGCGTCACCCGACGCAATTGTACGAAGCGGCGCTCGAAGGACTTTTGGTGGCCGCCGTCACCTGGTGGTACACCGCGCGCCCGCGACCGCAACTCGCGCCCTCCGGAATGTTCCTGCTGATCTACGCCTTCGGTCGCATGACCGTCGAGTTCTGGCGCATGCCGGATGCGCACATCGGTTATCTCTACGGCGGCTGGTTGACCATGGGGCATGTGCTCACCTTGCCGATGGCGATCGGCGGCGTTGCGCTGCTCGTGATCGCGGCGCGTCGCAATCGCCCCTCCGGCAATCTCGCCGCGTCCTGATCGCATGCACCAATATCTCGATTTCATGCGCCACGTGCGCCACCACGGTGTCCGCAAGACCGATCGCACGGGCACCGGGACCTTGTCCGTGTTCGGACACCAGATGCGCTTCGATCTCGCGCAAGGTTTCCCGCTGGTCACGACCAAAAAAATCCACCTCAAGTCGGTGGTGCACGAGTTGCTGTGGTTCCTGCGCGGCGAGACCAACACCCGCTATCTGCGCGAGAACGGCGTGACGATCTGGGACGAATGGGCCGACGCCGCGGGCGAACTCGGTCCGGTCTACGGCAAGCAATGGCGCTCGTGGCCGACGCCGGACGGCGGCAGCATCGACCAGATTTCGCAGGTGCTCGAGCAGCTGCGCAAATCGCCCGACTCGCGGCGCATCATCGTCAGCGCCTGGAACGTGGGCGAGTTGTCGCAGATGGCCTTGATGCCCTGCCATGCGTTCTTCCAGTTTTACGTCGCCGACGGCAAGTTGTCCTGCCAGCTCTATCAGCGCAGCGCCGACATTTTTCTCGGCGTGCCGTTCAATATCGCCTCCTATGCCTTGCTGACGCACATGATCGCCGCGCAATGCGATCTTGCGGTCGGTGATTTCGTCTGGACGGGCGGCGATTGCCATTTGTATCTCAACCATCTCGAACAGACCGATCTGCAATTGACGCGCACGCCGTTTCCGCTGCCGACCTTGCACATGCGTCGTCGTCCGCCAAACTTGTTCGATTACACCTTCGACGATTTCGAATTCCAGAACTATCAGCACCATCCGGCGATCAAGGCGCCGGTGGCGGTTTGAATCCGAAGAGGAATGTCGTGGCCATACCCGTGATGAAAACCAGCGCCTGGATCCGGGTGCGCAACTCCAAAATCCACGGCAAAGGCGTGTTCGCCGCCAAGCGTATCCCCAAAGGAACGCGCGTGATCGAATATCTGGGCGAGCGCATCTCGCATGCCGAGGCCGATGCGCGCTACGACGATCACGACCCGAACGACAATCACACCTTTCTGTTCATCGTCGACAAGAAGACCGTGATCGATGCGGGCGTCGGCGGAAACGCGGCGCGCTTCATCAATCATTGCTGCGACGGCAATTGCGAGTCGGTGATCGAGGCGCGACGCGTCTTCATCGAAACCACGCGCGCGGTCGAAGAGGGCGAAGAGCTCGGCTACGACTATGAAATCGGCCGCGAACCCGACGATCCGCCGAACGTCGACGAGATCTTCGCCTGCCGTTGCGGTTCGCCCAAATGTCGCGGCACCATGCTCTGGCCGCCCGAAGATCCGCGCAAGAAAAAATCCGCGAAGAAAACCGCCAAACAGTCGGGGAAAAAGTCTCCGCGGACGACGCCCAAATCGGGTGCGAAGCGCGGTCGGGCGGATGCCGCGGGCCGCAAGCGCTCGCGCAAGTCTTGAGCGGTATCGAACCTGCCGTGAACTCCGCGGCGCAGATCACGCTGGTGGTGGCGGTGGCGGAAGACGGCGTCATCGGCGCCGGCGGCACGTTGCCTTGGCATCTGCCCGAAGATTTGAGGCGCTTCAAAGCCGCGACCGTGGGCAAGCCCGTGTTGATGGGCCGCAAGACCTTCGAGTCCATCGGTCGCGCGTTGCCCGGTCGTCACAACGTGGTGCTCACGCGTCAACGGGATTATCGACCCGCGGATCCGGCGGTCGACGTCGTGCACGATCTCGATGCGGCGCTGGCGCGGGTCGGCGCGGTGGCCGAGGTGATGGTCATCGGCGGCAGCGACGTCTACGCGTTGGCGCTGCCGCGTGCGACGCGCATTCTCCGCACGCGGGTGCACGCGCAAGTGGCCGGCGACACCTGGTTTCCGGCGCTCGCCGCGACGGATTGGCGCGTGACGGCGAGCGAGCGTTTCATGCCGGACGCGCGCAACGCACATGCCATGACCTTCGAGACGCTCGAGCGCATCTCGGTCGCTTGAGGCGGCGTTCCGCGCTCAGCGTTGGCGCATGGTGATCGCGTTCGCGGCGATCTTCGCGCTCCATTCCGCAGGTCCGGTCTGATGCACGGACGTGCCGTTCGAGTCCACGGCGACCGTGACGGGCATGTCTTTGACTTCGAACTCGTAGATCGCTTCCATGCCGAGGTCCGCGAAGGCCACGACGCGCGATGATTTGATCGCCTTCGAGACCAGGTACGCCGCACCGCCGACCGCCATCAGATACGCCGCTTTGTGTTTGCGGATCGCTTCGATGCCGGCGGGGCCGCGTTCCGCTTTGCCGATCATGGCGATCAGCCCGGTGTTCGCGAGCATCATCTCGGTGAATTTGTCCATGCGCGTCGCGGTCGTGGGGCCTGCGGGGCCGACGACTTCGTCGCGGACCGGATCGACGGGGCCGACGTAATAGATCACGCGATTTTTGAAGTCCACGCCGTCGGGCAGACCTTGGCCGCTCGCCAGCAGATCGGCGATGCGCTTGTGAGCAGCGTCACGACCCGTGAGCATCTTGCCGTTGAGCAGCAGGCGATCGCCCGGTTTCCATGCCGCGACGTCCGCCGGCGTGAGCGCATCGAGATTCACGCGCTTCGATTCGGCCGACGGTTTCCAGTCGATCTTCGGCCAGCGCGAGAGATCCGGCGGGTCGAGTTGCGCGGCGCCGGTGCCGTCGAGCGAGAAGTGCAGATGCCGCGTCGCGGCGCAGTTCGGGATCATCGCCACCGGCTTGGATGCCGCATGCGTCGGGTAGTCGAGAATTTTGACGTCGAGCACGGTCGACAGACCGCCCAAGCCCTGCGCACCGATGCCGAGCGCGTTGACCTTGTCGTGCAACTCGATGCGCAATTCCTCGATCGCATTGCGCGCGCCGCGCGCCTTCAGTTCGGCCATGTCGATCGGTTCCATCAGCGATTCTTTGGCAAGCAGCATGGCCTTTTCGGCCGAACCGCCGATGCCGATGCCGAGCATGCCGGGCGGACACCAGCCTGCGCCCATGGTCGGCACGGTTTTGAGCACCCAGTCGACGATCGAGTCGCTCGGGTTCAGCATCACGAATTTGGCTTTGTTCTCCGAGCCGCCGCCCTTGGCCGACACGGTGATGTCCACGCGATCGCCCGGCACCATTTCGACGTGGACGACGGCAGGCGTGTTGTCGCGCGTGTTCTTGCGCGTGTAGGCCGGGTCCGACACGATGGAAGCGCGCAGTTTGTTCTCGGGCAGCAGATACGCTTTGCGCACGCCTTCGTCGATCATCTGCTGCAGCGTGAGGGTCGCCTCGAAGCGCACGTTCATGCCGATCTTCACGAACACGACGACGATGCCGGTGTCCTGGCAGATCGGTCGATGACCCTCGGCACACAGGCGCGAATTGCTGAGGATTTGCGCGATCGCGTCTTTGGCCGCCGGCGACTGTTCGAGTTCGTAGGCGCGCCCCAGCGACTCGATGTAATCCATCGGGTGGTAGTACGAGATGTACTGCAGGGCGTCGGCGACGCTGTCGATGAGGTGCTGTTGCTGGATGACGGTCATGAGGGCGGCTCCGACGAAACGCCCGACGTCGGGCGATGCGCCATTCTACCGCCCGCTGCGAAGGTTCAGTCGCCGCCCGGCGCCTGATAGCCGCGGCACGGCACGGCGTGCAACACGGCGGCATCGGGGGCGTCGTCCTCCGCATCGAGATCGGCGGCGGTGAGTGCGCCGCCCCACACGCAGCCCGAATCGAGCGCGAGCAGGTTCGGCCTGCGCAGCACGCCCAGGGTCGACCAATGACCGAAGATGACGCGAGCGGTGGCGCTCGCGCGCTGCGGGACTTCGAACCACGGCAGCATGCCGCGCGCTTGCGAGCCGGGTGCGCCTTTGGCGCGCAGCTCGATGCGTCCGTCACGATCGCAATACCGCAAGCGCGTCAGCACGTTGATCGTGAACCGCGCCCGCTCTTGGCCTGCGAGCTTGGTGCTCCAGCGCGAAGGTTCGTCGCCATACATGTGTTCGAACACGGTCTCGGGTGCGTTCGCCAACGCGTGCTCGACGTCGCGCGCGACCTGCATCACCGCGTCGCTGTTCCATTGCGGCACGACGCCGGCATGCACCAGCAAATCGTCGCGACCGGCATGCCGTGCGCGCACGGCGAGCGGTCGAGTACGCAACCAGTCGAGCAGTTGGTCGCGGTCCGGTGCGCCGAGCACGTCTTGCACCGTATCGTCGCGCCGCAAGCGGCGCTGCGTGCTGCCATAGGCCACGGCCAGCAGATGCAGATCGTGATTGCCGAGCACCACGGTCGCGTTGGCGGCGAGATCGCGCACGAAGCGCAACACCCCGAGCGAGTCGGGCCCGCGGTTGACGAGATCACCGACGAACCAAAGTTCGTCGCGGTCGGCGGAAAATCCCAGTTGGGCGAGCAGGGCTCGCAATTCGTCGCGGCAACCTTGGACGTCGCCGATCGCGTAACGGGCCACGTCAGTGCAGCACGCCCGGGATGGCCAGACGAAATGGCGCGATCGGAGCATCGAACTTCGTGCCGTCGTCGGCTTCCATCTGATAGCTGCCCTGCATCGAACCGAGCGCCGTCTCGAGGACCGCGCCGCTCGAATAGCGGAAGGCCGCGCCGGGTTGCAGCTGCGGTTGCTCGCCGACCACGCCTTTGCCGCGCACTTCCTGCACTTTGCCGTCGGCGTCGGTGATCACCCAGTGGCGCGAGATCAGGCGTGCACCGACCGAGCCGGTATTGCGGATGGTGATGGTGTACGCAAACACGTAGCGCCGTTCCTCGGGATCGGATTGCGATTCGAGGTATTGGGTTTCGACTTCGACGTCGACGCGATGTACGGCAGTGGTCACGGTGCGCACGCTAGCCGGTGCCGGCGGCGGCCGCAAGTCGTGCGAATTGCGCGGGTGACAATGTCTCGGGGCGGGCGCCGGGATCGATGTCGCAGGCGGTGATGGTCGGCGCATCGAGCAGCGCACGCAGGGCGTTGCGCAAGGTTTTGCGCCGCTGCGAAAACGCGGCCGCGACGACTTTTCCGTAGAGGGGTCCGATCTCGAACGCCGGCGTCTCGCGCACCGTCAGGCGCGCGACCGCCGACCACACTTTCGGCGGCGGGCGAAATGCGCCCGGTCCGACATCGAACAGATGTTCGGTCTCGACCCAGGGCGCGAGCATCACGGTCAATCGGCCGTAGGCGTCGCTGCCGGGCGCGGCGCAGATGCGCTCGATGACTTCGCGTTGCAACATGATGTGCAGATCGCGGATCGCCGCCGGCGTCGCGAGCAGATGAAACAGCAACGGCGTCGAGACGTTGTAGGGCAGGTTGCCGACGATGCGCAGTCGCTGGCCGTGCTGCGCGGCGAGTGCGGCAAAATCGAATCGCAGCGCATCGCCCTCGTGCAAGGTGAGGCCTTTGGGCACGAGATCGGCGCGCAATTCGGCAGCGAGATCACGATCGATCTCGATCGCCTCGAGCTTGCCCGCCGCCGCGAGCAGCGGTCGCGTGAGCACGCCGTGTCCGGGTCCGATTTCGACGAGTGGCTCGTCCGCGCGCGGCGCGATGGCATCGACGATGCGCGCGATCACCGCCCCATCGTGCAGAAAATGTTGACCGAAACGTTTGCGCGCGAACACCACGCGATCAGCCGGCGCGACGTCGCACGAGATCGACGGCGAGTTTCACGGCCGCGGCGAGACTGCCCGAGTCGGCGCGTCCGGTGCCGGCAAGATCGAGCGCCGTGCCGTGATCGACCGAGGTGCGCAGGATCGGCAGACCGAGCGTGACGTTGACGGCGGCGCCGAAGCCCGCGTGCTTGAGCGTCGGCAAACCCTGGTCGTGATACATCGCGAGCACCGCGTCGTAGTGCGCGAGTTCGCGCGGCACGAACGCCGTATCGGCCGGCAAAGGTCCCGCTGCGTCGATGCCTGCGGCGCGTGCGGCCGCGATCGCCGGCGCGATGATGCGTATTTCTTCGTCGCCGAGGTGGCCGTTCTCGCCGGCGTGCGGGTTGAGCCCGAGTACGGCGATGCGCGGCGTCGCAATGCCGAACTTTTGACGCAGGTCGGCATGCAGGATGTCGAGCACGGTACGCAAACCGTCCTGACTCAGCGCATCGGCGACGCGCCGCAGCGGCAAATGGGTGGTGGCGAGCGCGACGCGCAGCCGATCGGCGACGAGCAGCATCACCGGGCGACCCGCATGCAGGCGCTCGGCCAGATATTCCGTATGGCCCGTGAACGGCAGACCCGACTCGGCGATCACGCCTTTGTGCACGGGTGCCGTGACCATCGCGTCGTAGCGACCGGCGGCGATCCCGGCGAGCGCCGCATCGAGCAAAGAAATCACGTAGGGCGCATTGGCGACATCGAGTCGCCCCGGCAGCGACGGGACGCGCAAGGCGTGATGATCGATCGACGCATCGCAGCGCAGACCGATGGCGCGGGCGCGACTCTGCAGCAGTTCACGGTCACCGAGGATGCAAAGGTCGGCGCCGAAATCACCGTGCGCGGCAAGCTGTGCGCACAACTCCGGCCCTATGCCCGCAGGCTCGCCGGAGGTGATGGCGATGCGCGGTCGATCAGCTCTTGATGTCGACATACGCCTCATCACGCAGGCGGCGCAGCCAGAGCTCGGTCTCTTCGTCGGACTTGCTCTCGCGCAACTGCATGAAGGCGCGCTGGCGGCGCAATTCGTCGGTGCTGTCGAACTGGCGACGACCGAGAACCTGCACGATGTGCCAGCCGAATTGCGTGCGGAAGGGCACGCTGATTTCCTTTTCGGCGAGCGCATCCATCACTTTGTCGAATTCGGGCACGAAGGTGCCGGGTGACGTCCAGCCGAGATCGCCGCCTTCGCTGCCCGAGCCCGGGTCTTCCGAGAGGGTCTTGGCGAGACCGGCGAAATCTTCGCCCTTCAAAATTCGTTCGCGCACCGTGCGCAGACGCTGTTCGATCGTGGCGTCGTCCTGGATTTCCGTCGGCTTGAGCAGGATGTGACGCGCGTGCGTCTGCTGCACCACGACCTGCTGATCGTTGCCGCGCACCTCGTTGAGTCGCACGATGTGATAGCCCGACGGCGTGCGCAGTGGCGCGCTCGATTCACCGGGCTTCAGTTGCACGACGAGATCGGCGAGCACGGTCGGGATTTCGGGGCCCTTGCGCCAGCCGAGTTTGCCGCCTTCGAGCGCCGTCTGGCTGTTCGAGTAGGCGACGGCGAGCTTGGCGAAATCCTCGCCGCGACGCGCGCGGTCGCTCACGTCCTGTGCGCGCTTGGCCGCTTCTTCGAGTTGTTGCGGCGTCGGGTCCTGCGGTACGGCGATCAGGATGTGCGAAATGTCGTATTCGTTGAGTTCCGACGGGCGATTTTTTTGACGCTCGAGGAATTGCTCGAGTTCGCGCGGCGCGACGTTGATGCGCTGGATGACGTCGCGCTGCCGCAAGACCTGCAGGGTCATCTCGCGACGCACGTTCTCGCGATAGCCCGCATATTCAACACCTTGCTGCGCGAGCACGGCGGGCAACTGGTTGAGCGGCAGGTTGTTGCGCGCGGCGACGTCGGCGAGCGCCTGGTTCAGTTGCTCGTCGTTCACGCGGATGCCGGCGCGCGTCGCACGCTGCATCTGGATCTCTTGCAGGATCAGTCGTTCGAGCACCTGCGTACGCAGCACCGATTGCGGCGGCAGTTCCTGGCCGGCCTGCTTCAGGCGTTGCATCACGGCGGCCATCTGCTCGTCGAGTTCGCTCGCGAGCACGACGCCTTCGTTGACCACGGCGGCGACGCGATCGAGCATTTCGCCCTTGTCCGAGAGGGTGCGCGTCTGCGCCTGCGCGCTTCCTGCGCAGGTGGCGACGAGGAGGGTCAGCAGGGCTGCGAAATGCTTCATGGGTGTCTCGAAGGGTCGGAAAATCAGCGGCTTGCGCCGGCACGCGAGTATCCACGAATCGCCTGTTCGAGGAAAGCGTCGGCCGGACTTCCGACACTCGCGAGGCCGTTGAGTTCCAACTGCAGGAAGATGCCCGTATCGCGCGTGCCTGTGCGGGTCGAGACGTTGCGACGCCCGACGAGGCGCAGGCGCCAACAGCAGGCCTTGAATTCGAGCCCTGCATAACGATCCAGCGCGTTCTTTTCCTGCAGGTCGTAGACCACGCGCGCAAAGGCATTGACGCGCGCGCCGAGCGGCCAGACGCCCGACAACTCGCCCTGTTCGAGCCGGCCACGTTGTTGCCGATAGGCGAAGTTCAAGGCGCGATCGGCATCAGGTCGGTAGCGCACGCGCACGTGGGTGCGCTCGGATTCGCGATCTTGCGGATTCCATTGCAGCCCGAAGTCGACGTTCCAGTCGGCCCATGCCGATACGCCGAGTTGCGCGACCAGGTCGGACTTGGTGCGTCGTGCCGCCGGCTCGTCGGGCAGGCGCACGCGCGGCGTTTCGAAGTAGACGGTTTGTCCCAAGGTCGCGCTCAACAGTCTGCGACCGCTGTCGCGCGCGAAGACCTGCGAGGTGAAGCCGATGCTCGCCTGGTTCGCGTCGGAGACGCGATCGGCGCCGACATAGCGATTGCTGCGGAACAGTTGCACGAAATCGAGGTCGGGTATCGCCGTATCGAACACCGGCAACGCGTTCTGGTCGCGATATGGTGTCCAAAGATAGAGCAGGCGCGGCTCCAGCGTCACGCGCAAGGCCGAGGCGCGATTCGTGTTCTCGAACAAAAATCCTGCATCGACGCTCGCGAACGGCAAGGTGCGCACGGGGTCGGTGGCGCTGGCCGTTTCGCGCAAGGCGTAACGCGTGTAACGCACGCCCGCTTCGGGTCTGAGGTAATAACCGGGCTGCGCGTAATCGAGCGCGAGGCGCGGTGCGAGATCGGCGCGCCAACCGCGGACGCCGACGTCGCGATCGAAGTTCACGAGTTCGGCGTCGAGATCGTATTGCCAGCGTCCGTCGGGTCCGGCGCGATAGCGACCGTTCGCGCGCAGGCGCGGCAGGCTCGCATACGGCCGCTCGTCACCGGCGATGCTGCGATCGATGGTCTGGAATTGCTCGAATTCGCCGCGCAGCAACCACGCGTCGTCGCGATAGCGCAGCGTCGCGACACGCCGCAAGAAGGTCGTGCTCGAGCCTTGGGTGTCGCGCGAGAAATCTTCGAAGTAGGCCGAGTCGCTCACCGATTGCCCATCGAGGTCGAAGCGCCAGCCGGCCGGCAATTCGCTGCGATGCGACACGTGCAGCCAGTTGCGATCGCCGCGCGTCAGGCGATCGGCCGGCAGATACGCCAGTTGCACGCTGCCGGTGTGGTATTGCGTGAGATAGCGGAACTTCGCATCGAGGTCGAGACCGCGACGCCCGTACATCGACGGTTGCAACAAAAGATCGTAGTTGGGCGCGAGGTCGAAATAGTAGGGCGCAGCGATCTGCACGCCGCCGCGCGTGCTGTGGCCGAGGTTCGGAAACAGAAAGCCGCTCATGCGCTGTGCGCCGAGCGGAAACGACAGATAGGGCAGGTACAGAATCGGCACGCCCATGAATTCGATTGCCGCATCGCGGCCCGTGCCGATTCGCGCGCGCGTATCGAGATCGAGACTCTGCGCGCGGATGCGCCACGCCGGCTCGGCCGCGGGGCAGGTGCTGAACCACACCTGCGACAGACGCAGATGGCCGTCGAGCCCGAGCTCGAGCTTGCGTGCAGCGCCGCGCGAGGGTTGCTCGGGCAATTCGAACTCGGCGCCCTCGAACTCGCTGCCGCTGGCCGGATCGTAGGTGCCGAGCGCGCCCCGCGCGCGCACGAGCGGATCGCGATAGCGCACGTCACCGCGCACTTTGAAGCTGCGGCGCTCGGCGTCGTACCGGACATCGTCGGCGGAAAGTTCACGCTCGCCCTGCACGATGCGGACGTTGCCGCCGAGCGTCGCGTCGCCGCGCACGCCGAGCACGGCGCCGTCGCTGATGACTTCGATCGGGGTATCGGCGGCGGCTGAGGTCGCGGGCTCGGGCGCGCGCGGCAGCGTGACGGTGCGGTCGCGTTCGGACGCCGGTGCCGGGCAGCGCAGGGTCGGTGGTTCGGCGGCGTGCGCCCGCGGATTTGCGGACGCGAGCGACGCGACGAGCAGCCCGGCGAAAATGCGGCGCAACGACGACATGGAGACCGCCATTATAATGGCTGCCCCTCGCTGCGCCCCGCGGATTTCATGACCCCAGTCGACCCCCGTCTTGCCGCCTTGCGCCAATGGTTGGCCGCGGAGCTCGCGATCGATGCCGAAAGCGTCGAGCCGGCTTCGGCGGATGCGAGCTTCCGTCGCTATTTTCGCGTGCAGTTGCGCGACGGAACCACGCGCATCGCGATGGATGCCCCGCCCGACAAGGAAGACATCGGACCGTATCTGCGCGTCGGTGCGTTGCTGCACGCGGCCGACGTACGCGTGCCGGCGGTCTACGCCGTCGAGCGCGAGCGCGGTTTCGTGCTGCTCGAGGATTTCGGGTGCACGCCGTTCCTCGGTGAAGTACGCCGTGCCGATCGTCATGAGCGTCTGTATCCGCGCGCGCTCGAAGCCCTGTGCGGTTTGCAGGTGCGTGCCGCCGATTCGATCGGGCAATTGGCCCCGTACGACGCGGCCGTGCTGCAGCGCGAGATGGCGCTGATGCCCGAATGGTTTTGCGCGCGGCATCTGCAGCACGAGCTGGCCGCGAGCGAGCGCGCCTTGCTGGCCGAGACCTTCGATTTTTTGACCGCGGCGGCGCTCGAGCAACCGCGCGTGTTCGTGCATCGCGACTACCACTCGCGCAATCTCATGGTGTTGCCCGGCGACGAGCTCGGCATCATCGATTTTCAGGACGCGCTGGCCGGGCCCGTGGGGTACGACCTCGTGTCGCTGCTCAAAGATTGTTACGTATCGTGGCCGCGCTCGCGCGTCGAGGCTTGGGTGCAGGCGCATCGCGCCGCATTGCTCGGCGCCGGACGCGCCGATCTTGCCGGCGCGAGCGAGGCGCAGTTTCTGCGCTGGTTCGATCTGATCGGCGTGCAGCGGCACGTCAAAGTACTCGGCATTTTCGCGCGGCTGTGCTGGCGCGACGGCAAGCCCGGCTATCTCGACGACCTGCCGTTGACGCTGCAGTACGTGCTCGATGCCTGCACGCGCCATCCCGAGCTCGCGCGCTTCGGTGCCTGGCTCGATCGAGAGGCGGCGCCGGCTCTGGCTGCCGCCAACGAACGCGCCCGCGCGCATCGTGCGCAGGGAAATCTTTGAAGGTGAATCTTTGAAAGCGATGATCCTCGCCGCAGGCCGCGGCGAACGCATGCGACCGCTCACCGACGATCTGCCGAAGCCGCTGCTCGACGTCGGCGGACGGTCGCTGCTCGCGTGGCATCTGACGGCGCTCGCGCGCGCGGGCTTTCGCGACGTCGTGATCAATCTCTCCTGGCAGGGCGCAAAGATTCCGGCGGCGCTCGGTGACGGGTCGGCCTTCGGTCTGCGTCTGCACTACAGCGACGAGGGCCCCGTGGCGCTCGAGACGGGGGGCGGCATCTTCCGCGCGCTCACGCTGCTCGGCGACGCACCGTTTCTCGTGGTCAACGGCGACGTGTGGACCGATTACGACTACGCGCGGGCGCCGCAGCTCGATGCTGCAGCCTTGGCCGCACTCGTGCTGGTGCCGAATCCGCCGCAGCATCCGCGCGGCGATTTCGCCCTCGAGCGTCGACTCGACCACGTGGACGTCGTCGCGACGCCCGAGGTGATGCCGCGCCACACCTACTCGGGCATCGGCGTGTATCGACCCGAGTTCTTCGAAGGTTGCAGCGACGGTCGCTTCCCGCTGCTGCCGTTGCTGTTGCGCGCCGCCGAGGCTCGGCGCTTGCGCGGCGAGTTGTACCAAGGGGCGTGGTCCGACGTCGGCACGCCGGCGCGGCTGCGGGAGCTCGACGACCGATTGGGCTCGGCGGCCGTGGGCTGAGCCGTCGCAGGGGCGTAGAATTGCGCCATGACCGATCAACGCCGATCCGGCTCCAAATACGTCACGCCCCAGGGTTTTGCGGCGATCCGCGACGGCATCAAGGCCTCGGGCGCCGCGCCCGTGCGCGTGCCGGGCGGCAAGCCGCGCTGGCTGAAGGCGCCGCTGGCCGTCGGCGAGGGCTTCGACATGGTGCGTCGCACGGTGCGTGAGCATCGTCTGGCCACCGTCTGCGAGGAAGCCAAGTGCCCGAACATCGGCGAATGCTGGAACGCGGGCACCGCCACCATCATGTTGATGGGCGAGGTGTGCACGCGAGCCTGCCGTTTCTGCTCGGTCGACACCGGCAATCCGCGCGGCTGGCTCGATGCCGAAGAGCCGCAGAATACGGCGCGCACCGTGCAGCTGATGAAGTTGCGCTACGTGGTGCTGACGTCGGTCGATCGTGACGATCTGCCCGACGGAGGCGCCGCGCATTTCGCGGCCACCGTGCGCGCCATCAAATCTTTGACGCCGCAGACCGCGGTCGAAGCGTTGACGCCCGATTTCTGCGGCGTGCGACGCGACGTCGAGACCGTGGTCGATTCGGGTCTGGACGTGTTCGCGCAAAACGTCGAGACCGTACGGCGTCTCACGCATCCGGTGCGTGATCCGCGTGCGTCGTACGAGCAGACGCTCGAAGTGCTCGCGCACGCCAAGCGGCACCGTCCGGACGTGCTCACGAAGACGAGCCTGATGCTCGGCCTCGGCGAAACCGACGACGAAATCATCGCGACGATGGACGATTTGCGCGCCATCGACGTCGACCTGTTGACGCTCGGTCAATATTTGCAGCCGACGGCGAATCATCTGCAGGTCGAGCGCTTCGTCGCGCCGACGGAGTTCGATCGCTATCGCGAACTCGCCCTTGCGCGCGGTTTCCGCGAATGCGTGTCGGGTCCGCTCGTGCGCTCGAGCTATCGCGCCGAACTCGCGCTCGCCGGCAACAACGCGGGGGTCGACAACGCGCAGCTCGCGGCGCTCGGGACGACCCGCTCGTCGCCGTGAACGCGCCGCCGTGAACGCGTCGCCGTTGGTGCAAACGCTCGGCCGGGTGCCTTATCTGCCGACCTTGCGCGCGATGCAGGAATTCACCGACCGACGCGATGCGGCGACCCGTGACGAAATCTGGTTGCTCGAGCACGAGCCCGTGTTCACGCTCGGCATGAACGCGGATCCCGCGCACGTGCTCGCAGCGGGCGACATCCCGGTCGAGCGCGTCGATCGCGGCGGGCAGGTGACCTACCACGGGCCCGGGCAACTGGTGATCTATCCGCTGCTGGATTTGAAACGCGCGGGACTCGGCGTGCGCGACCTCGTGACGGCGCTCGAGCAAACGATCGTGCGCTACGCCGCACGCTACGGAATTACGGCCGTCACGCGGCCGAAAGCGCCCGGTGTGTATGTCGAAGATCGGAAACTCGCGAGCGTGGGCATACGTGTCCGGCGTGGCGCGAGTTATCATGGGTTATCGCTGAACGTACAGATGGATCTGGAACCGTTTCAGCGTATCAACCCCTGCGGTCATGAGGGGCTCGCGATCACGCAGTTGGCAGCGCTCGGCGCACCGGACGACGTATCGCGCGTGGCCGCCGAGGTCGTGCCTGACCTGCTGGATATGCTGTCGAGGAACACCCATGCCCAGAAATGAAGACTTGGAAACCGTGCGTCGTCTGCTCGCGTACATCGGCGAAGATCCGGATCGCGAAGGCTTGCAGGAGACGCCCGCCCGCTTTTTGAAAGCCTGGGAAGAGTACACGCGCGGCTATCGCGAGAAGCCCGAAGACATCCTCAAATCCTTCGAAGACGGCGCGCAAAGCGTCGACGAGATGGTGATCGTGCGCGACATCCCGGTGTATTCGCTCTGCGAGCATCATCTCGCGCCGTTCTTCGGCAAGGCCTACGTCGGCTACGTGCCCGACAAGCGCATCCTCGGTTTGTCCAAGATTTCGCGACTGGTCGAAATCTTTGGTCGACGTTTGCAGGTGCAGGAGCGTCTGACCAACCAGATCGCCGATGCGCTCGACACCCATCTGCAACCGCTCGGTGTCGCGGTCGTCATCGAATGTCGTCACATGTGCATGGAGTCGCGCGGCGTGCGTCACACCGGCACGGCGACGGTGACCTCGGCGCTGCGCGGATCGATCAAGAGCAATCCGGACACGCGCCGCGAATTCCTGTCGCTGATCGGCCGCTAGATCACCATCAAGACGCCCGGCGTGCGCGTCAATTCGTGCACCAGGGCGGTCACTTGTTCGCGGCTGCGCGCCACGATGTTGTAGGTGATCGACGTGAAGTTTCCCTGCCCGCTTGCGCGCTCGCTGATGCGTTCGGCGGTGAGATCCGCGACGTGCGCATGGAACACCGCATCGATGCGCGAGCGCAGTGACGCTTCGCTGCGCCCGACCACCTTGATCGGGTAGTCGGTCGGAAAGACCAGCGGACTTTCGTCTACCACGGCAACTTGGCGCACTCGTTGCGGTAGACGAGAAACGCCTGCCAGATCTTGCGCCATGCGGGACCGGGCTTGCCGTCGCCGACCGCGCGTCCATCGAGTTGCGTCACCGGCAGAATGGGACGGCCGGAAGAGGCGACCCACACTTCGGCGGCGTTGCGCAGTTCCGCTTCGGTGACCGGGCGCGTCACGCGCGGCAGGTCGACTCGATCCGCGAGTTCTTCGACGACGCTGCGCGTCGTGCCCGGCAGAATCCGTTCCGAGTTCGGCGGCGTGACGAGCACGCCGTCGATGACCGCATGCACCGTCGACGAACTGCCTTCCATCATCAACCCGTCGCGCAGCAGGATGGTTTCTTGTGCGCCCGAGGGCGTGGCGTCGTCACGCAGCAAGACGTTGGCGAGCAAGGCGACCGATTTGATGTCGCAGCGGCTCCAGCGCGTATCGATCGCGGTGACCGCGGCGATGCCGCGCTCGAGCGTGGCGGCCGAAGGGTCGGGGAGCGGGCTGCAGAACGCGAAGATCGTCGGCGGCACGTCCGGGAAGGGCGCGTGGTTGCGTCCGTACTCGGCGCCGCGGGTCACTTGCAGGTAGAGCGCCGCGTTGGTTGCGTCGTTGCGTTGCAGAAGTTCCGCGACGATCGCGTGCCAGTCGGCGCGCTCATGCGGATCGCGCATGCGGATGCCGTCGAGACTGCGCGTCAAACGATCGAAGTGCGCGGCGAATCGGAACGGACGGCCGTCGTACACCGGAATCACTTCGTACACCCCGTCGGCGAACAGAAAGCCGCGATCGAGCGGCGAGATGCGCGCCTCGCGCAGCGGCAGCCACGCGCCGTTCAGGTAACAGATCGGTAGGGGCTCTGCCATGTCCTATAGCTCCGTCAGGAGAACCACAGCGCGACGGTGTCGCTGATGCGACGCAGAATGCCACCGGCCATCAGCGTCGTCGAGGTCACCAGCGGTACGGTGGTGATCAGTTTGTCACCGGCGAATACTTGCACGTCGCCGACGCGCGTGCCCGCGGCGAGCGGCGCGACGATCTTTTGTCGCAGGTTCGTGACCACGCGCAGATTTTTCGCGTCACCGCGTTTGACGAGCACTTTCACGTCGCGCTCCGGCGTGAGCGTGGCGACGTCCGCCTCGCCTTTGTAAAGACGCGGCGACAGCAAGGCGTCACCGCGCTTGCGCAGCTGCGCGATTTCATAGTTCGCGAAGCCGTATTCGAGCAAGGCGAGACTCGCGTCTTCGCGTTTGCGCGGCGAGCGCGCACCGAACACCGCCGCGACGAGTCGGGTGCCGTTGCGCTCGGCAGAGCTCGCGAGGCAATAGCCGGCCGTGTCGGTGAAGCCCGTCTTGATGCCGTCAACGGTCGAGTCGCGCGCGAGCAGGCCGTTGCGATTCGGTTGCCGGATGTTGTCCCAGATGAATTCGCGCATCGAGTACCACTTGTAGAACTGCGGGTACTCGCCGATGAGTCGTCGCGCGAGCGTCGCGATGTCGCGCGGCGTCGTGTGCAGCTCGGCGCTCGGCAAGCCGGTGGGGTTGGTGAAGTTCGAGTTGGTCATGCCGATGCGACGGGCGGTCTCGTTCATCATCCCGGCGAAGCCTTCGACCGAGCCGCCGACTTTCTCCGCGAGCGCCGTCGCGGCGTCGTTGCCCGACTGGACGATCATCCCTTTGAGCAACGTTTCGACGGGCACCTGAATTCCTACTTGCAGGAAGGTGCGCGAACCTTCGGCCTTCCAGGCGCGTTCGCTGATCGTGACGTTGTCGGTGAGTGCGAGGCGACCTTCGGAGATCGCGTTGAAGACGACGTAGGCGGTCATCAACTTGGTGATGCTCGCCGGTTCGACGCGATCGTCGGGTGCGGCGCCGGTGAGCATGCGGCCCGTGGTCGCATCGATCAGGATGTACGCGCGCACCGGGACGGCCGGCGGATCGGCGACGCCGGGGGTCGCGGACTGGCCTTGCGCAGCAGGCTCCGGTTCGGCAATGGCCTTGATTTTACGGGTCGGGGCGACGGTCGCGCGTGCTTTGGCGGGCTTGGCGACCTTGGATGTTTTGCCCGCTTTGGCCGGTTTGGCGGATTTTTTGACGGCGTGGGTGTCGCGCGCTGCGGCCGGTGTCGAGGCGGTCACGACGGCGAACAACGGCAGCAAACACAGCAGGGACAGCAGTTTGACGGGACGAATCAATGGAGCACTCCGACGACGAACTCGAATGGCGCGCATTGTAGCGAGCGGCGATGCACTCGGGCATCAATCGTTTGCGGGTCGTGCGTCCGGTATGCCGGCGAGTCGCAAGCGTTCGACGAGATCTTCGGCTTCGATCGCGCCGTCGACGGGGCCGACCAGCACGCGATGCACGATACGCTCGCCGATGCGAACTTCACGCAGCACGGCATTGCCGATGCCGTTGCGTTGCAGGTTCGCAAGCAGCGTTTCGGCGTTGGCACGATTGCCGAAGGAGCCGGCTTGCAGATAGCGCGAATCCACGCGCACCGGCTCTGCGGGTGCGGGTGCGGGTGCGGGGACAGGGACGGCTGCGGTGGTTTGCGGCGGCAGTGCGAGCGGCGTGTTCGCCTCGAGCACGCGCAGTTCCACCGGCGCAGTGCCGGTGCGCAGCATGTCGAGCTTCCATGCGGCGGTGTAGGAGAGGTCGATGATGCGCTCGCCGACGAACGGCCCGCGATCGTTGATGCGAACCACGACCGAGCGCCCGTTGTTGAGGTTGGTGACGCGCGCATACGCCGGGATGGGCAGGGTCTTGTGCGCAGCCGTCATGGCATACATGTCGTAGGGCTCGCCGCTCGAGGTGCGCTCGGAGTGAAAGCCCGGGCCGTACCACGAGGCCGTGCCGCGTTCGACGTAGCCCGTCGATTCGCGCAGCACGCGATAGCGCTTGCCGAACACCTCGTAGGTTTCGGGGTTGCCATAGCGGCTGCGCGGCTCGGGTTTGGGCGTCGCGTCGGGAATCGAGGCGAGATCCGCGGGTGGCGGCGGTGGTTTGGTCGCAGGCGCCGGCGTTCGCGGCGGCTCGGGCCATGGTAGCGGGATCGAGGCGCGCGGCAGCACGCTGCAGCCCGCGTTCAACAACAGGGCTGCGAGTACGGCCGCACGCGCCGCGCCGCTCACGGTTGGCTGCCACCTGCGGCGGCGACGCTCGTGCCGGCGGACTGCATTCTTTTGTCGATGCCGGTGGCCAGATCGTGCACGGCCATCGCGTAGAGGATGCTGCGGTTGTAGCGCGTGATCACGTAAAAGTTGCGAAATCCCACGCGCACGTTCGGTCGGTCGCGCAACTCGGCGGGCAGCAGGATCACCGGCGTCGCATCGTCGAACTTGCCGTCGACGACGACGTTGCGCATGCGCAGCGTTCCGACGGTGTCTTTGAGGTCGAGATTGCGGCGATCGAGCGTGGCGGCGAGGTCCGCCGGCGCGCTCGCTTCGGTGAGCACGGGTGCGCCGCGCTGCCAACCGTGGACGGCGAAATAGTTCGCGACGCTCGCGATCACGTCGTTCCAGTTGTCGAACAGGTCGCGCCGTCCGTCGCCGTCGCCGTCGAGCGCATAGTTGCGGTAACTCGAAGGCATGAACTGCGGGCCACCCATGGCGCCGGCGTAGGAGCCGAGCACGGCGGTCGGGTCGAGTTTTTCTTCGCGCGTGAGCAGCACGAATTGTTCAAGTTCGCTTTTGAAGAATTTGGCACGCGGCGGATAGTCGAAGCCGAGCGTCAGCAAGGCATCGAGCACCCGCCACGAGCCTTTGTTGCGACCGTAGGAGGTTTCGATGCCGATGATGGCGACGATGTAGGCCGCGTCGACGCCCGTGCGTTGCTGCACTTGCTCGAGGGTTGCGCGGTTTTCGTTCCAGAATCTCGCGCCGGCGTCCATGCGCTCGGCCGTGACCAATTTTTCGGAGTATTCGTACCAGCGCAGCACGCCCTCCGCAGGGCGCGTCATGATCTCGATGATGCGCGGCTGGTGACGCCCTTGGGCGATCAGTTTTTCGATGTCGCTTGCGGGAATGCCGCGACGTTGCGCGACTTCGGCGATGAATTGCTGCACGTCGCTGCCGGTCGCCTCGAAGACGGTGGGTTCGGGTACGGTGCGCGGTTCGGGTTTCGAAGCCTCGGGTACGCGCTGTGCCGCTGGCGGTTTTGCCGCAACGCGCACGGGCTCGACCGCTTTGCGTGTTGCGCAACCGGCGAGAGCAAAAACGACGAGCGCGATCAGGAAGCGTTGCATCAGCCGGCGAATTTCCGATTGGCGTAGAGAGACATGAGCATACCGAAGCCTGCGAGCATGGTCACCGCCGAAGTGCCGCCGTAGCTCACGAGCGGCAAGGGCACGCCGACCACCGGCAACAAGCCGCTCACCATGCCGGTGTTGATGAACACGTACACGAAGAACAACGCGGCGAGACTGCCCGAGAGCAGTCGCGCGTAGGTGTCGCGCATCTGCGAGGCGAGAAACAACGCGCGCAGCACGACGAACAGATACAACAGGATCAGCAGCAAAGCGCCGAACAGCCCGAGTTCCTCGCCGACCACCGCGAAGATGAAATCGGTCGAACGTTCGGGGAGAAATTCCAGCTGCCCTTGCGAGCCGCGCAGATAGCCTTTGCCGAACAAACCGCCGGAGCCGATCGCGATGGTGGACTGGATGATGTGGTAGCCCGCGCCGAGCGGATCGGTTTGCGGATCGAGGAAGGTGAGCACGCGCTGGCGCTGATAGTCGTGCAGGAAATTCCAGCCGACTACGGCCGCACCGACGCCCGCGGCGAGCAGCGCGAGGATCACGCGTACCTGCAAGCCCGCGAGCAGCACGACGATCGCGCCGGAACTCAGGATCAAAAGTCCGGTGCCCAGATCAGGCTGCGCGATGGTGAGCGCCGTCGGCGCGAGGATGATGGTCGCGACGACCAGGAGCGTGCGCCAGTCCGGCGGCAACGAGCGCTCGCGCAAATACCACGCGCACATCATCGGCACGGCGAGTTTCATGATTTCCGAGGGTTGGAAGCGGACGAACCCGAGATCCAGCCAGCGCTGCGCGCCCTTGCCGATGTAGCCGATGGCGTCGACCACGATCAGCAGCACGAGCCCCACGGCGTACAGCACGGGCGTCCAGCGGCGCAGCATGCCGGGCCGGGTCTGCGCCAACATCAGCATCAGCGCGACGCCGATGGCGAGGCGCAGCGAGCCGCGCACGATGGCTTGCGGGTCGCCGCCGGTTGCGCTGTAGAGCACCACTTGGCCGAAGATGGCGATCAGCGCGAGACCCGTGATCAAAGGTCCGTCGAGTTTGAACGTGCCGAGCACGCTGACCGTACGCGCGAACGTGCGTTGTGCGGGGCTGTCGACTTCTTCGCGCAGCATCATTCCTCCGTAGAGTCGCCGACGGCCGTCACCGTGGTGTTCGCGGCAGGGAATTTGCGCAGCAGATACGCGTCCATGATCAGGCGCGCGATGGGTGCTGCGACGCCGCTGCCGCTGCGTCCGTTTTCAACCAGCACGGCCACCGCGATCTTGGGCGCTTCGACCGGCGCAAAGGCCACGAACCAGGCATGATCGCGCATCAGTTCGCCGATCGTGCTTTCGTCGTACTTCGCATTCTGCGCGATGCTGAAAACCTGCGCCGTGCCGGTTTTTCCGGCGATCGAATACGGGGCGCCGGCGGCCGATCGCGAGGCCGTGCCGCCGTGCGTCACGGCGAACATGCCGGCGATCGCCACGTCCCAATTTTTGGCATCACCCACGTCCGGAGCCGGCAAGCCCTTCGGCGCGACCGGCGTCACCTTGCGTGTCGTGGGGTCGCGAAACTGGCGTACGAGTCGCGGTTGAAAGCTCGCGCCGCGCATGCCGACGATGCCCGCCATGTGCGCAAGTTGCAGCGGCGTGCTCGTCACGTATCCCTGGCCGATGCCCATGATGACGGTCTCGCCCGGAAACCAGACTTGCGCACGGCGACTTTTGAAGGCGCTGCGTTTCCATTCGGGCGACGGCACGAGTCCGGTTTTTTCGCCGCCGATGTCGATGCCGGTGCGCTGGCCTAGCCCGAATTCGCCGAGGAAATCGCCGAGTCGCTTCACGCCGAGACGATTGGCAAGTTCGTAAAAATAGACGTCGCAGGACTGGGCGATCGCGCTGACCATGTCGACGTTGCCGTGACCTTTGGGTCGCCAGTCGCGAAAGCGGTGGGTGCTGTTCGGGAAGCTGAAGCCGCCCGAACAGAACGTCGAGTCGGTGGGTGCGATGACTGCATGTTTGAGACCCGCGAGCGCCACCACCGGTTTGATGGTCGAGCCCGGCGGATATACGCCGCGTACCGCGCGATTGAACAAGGGACGATTCGGATTGTCGTTGAGGGAGGCGAACTCGGCGCGGGTCAGACCACGCGCGAACAGGTTCGGGTCGAAGCCCGGGCGACTGACGAGTGCGAGCACGTCGCCGTTGTTGGGATCGATCGCGACGATCGCCGCACGTTGATTCAACACGGCTTGCTCGGCGGCGCGTTGCACCTCGAGATCGATGGTGAGGTAGAGATCGCTTCCGGGTTTGCCTTCTTTCACCGGCAATTGCGCATCGAGTGCGCCGACTTTGTCGACCGAGCGGCCGCGTGCATTCACCAGGATTTCGCGGGCGCCACTGCGTCCGCGCAAAACGTTTTCATAGGCCGCTTCGATGCCGATCTTGCCGATCGTCGAGGTGCCGGCATATTCGCCGAGATCGATGCGTTCGAGATCCGCCGGCGAGATCGCCCCGACGTGCCCCAGCGCGTGCACGGCGAGTTCGCCTTGCGGGTAATAACGGGCGAGTCGCGTGCGGATGTCGACGCCGGGGAACTCGAAGCGGTGCACCGCAAAGCGCGCCATTTCTTCGTCGTTGAGATGCAGCCGGATCGGCACGCTGTCGAACGGCCGGCTCGAGCGCACGATGCGACGCGCATCGTCGATGTCGTCCGGCGTGAACAAGCCGATTTCGACGAGCCCGCGCAAGGTGGCATCGAGATCGCGCACTTGTTCGGGCACGAGTTCGAGCTGATAGGCCGGACGATTCTCGGCGAGGATGGTGCCATTGCGATCGTAGATGATGCCGCGCGGCGCAGGCAGCGGCTCGGTACGCACGCGATTGCCTTGCGAAAGCTCGGCATAGTGATCGTACTGCACCACTTGCAGCCATACGAGTCGCGAGAACAAAGCGAGCGTGAGCACGCAGACGACCACCGACGCGGCCAGCGAGCGTTGTTCGAACAGACGCTGTTCGCGCCAGAAATCTTTGATCCGGCCGCGAACGCTCATC
The DNA here is from genome assembly GCA_017853555.1 of Steroidobacteraceae bacterium. Classification (GTDB taxonomy): domain Bacteria; phylum Pseudomonadota; class Gammaproteobacteria; order Steroidobacterales; family Steroidobacteraceae; genus UBA964. Next base: position 21,462 of record JAFMJH010000005.1, on the reverse strand, counting down.
GGTGCGCGACCGCGTTGGCGCGATCGAGCAGCCACGCGACCAGCGGCCATACGATCGTGCCCGAGAGCACCGGCAACCAGCGGCTCCAGTTGCCGGTCGGCTGACCGGTCCAGCCGTCGATCACCCAGACCACGAACTCCCACAGCAGCAGATTCGCGAACACGTACAGCCCTTGCTGGAACTGAGTCTGGTTGCGAATCAACAAATGTTGACGCACGCCGAGGTAGGCGACGACGGCGGTGGCGAGGGCGTATTGGCCGAACAGTGCGCCGCGATAGATGTCGAGCGCGAGACCGGCGAGAAAACCCATGCCGATGCCGCCGACGCCCGGCGCGCGCAGCGACCAGAAGATCACGACCAACACGACGAACGGCGGTCGCAAGACGTCGACCGCGGCGGGCAGGGGGATGATTTGCGCGATGAAGGCGAGCAGCAACACCACCGCGGCGCGAAACAGACTCTGACGCGGCAGCTTCATGGTGCCGGCTCCGGCGGCGGCAGGGGTTGCGCGGTGGCCGTCGGGTCACCACCGGTGTCCGACTGCGGTTTGCCCCCGGCGGCCGGGTGGCTCGCGCGCGGCCAGACGAAAGCGACCACGCGATCGCGATCGAGTGTGGCATACGTCCGCGCGCGCACTTGCGCGAGCGGTGAAGCGCCGTCGCGCCGCACTTCCGTCACTTCGGCGACCGGCACGCCGGCCGGAAACACGCCGCCCAAGCCCGAGGTCACGAGTTGGTCGCCGCTGCGTACGTCGGATTGCAACGGCAGGTAGGGCAGCGACAACACGCCGGTATCACCGGTGCCGAGTGCGAGCGTGCGCACGCCCGTGCGCGTGATCTGCACCGGCACGGCGTGTTCGGGATCCGAGAGCAGGATGATCTCGGTGCTCCACGGGCCCACGCGCAGGCTTTGCCCGATGAGGCCCGAGCCGGCGATGACGGTTTGTCCTTCGACGACGCCGTTCACCGCGCCGCGATCGACGGTCAATCTTTGTTTGAGGCTGGTCGTTTCGCTGCCGATCACGTCGGCCGGCAGCCATTTTTCGATCACGTCGGTCGCCGTCGTGCGCAACGTGCGCAGCTCCGCGTTGTCGCGTTCGAGTCGCGAGCGCTGCATCGCGAGCAACTGCAGTTTGCGGATCTCCTCGCGCAAGGCTCGATTCTCGGCCTGCAGCGCGGCGCGCTCTTCGAACACTTCGCGCGTGAAGCGCCACGCCGCCGACGGCGAGCTCAGGGCGAGTTCGAGCGGATAGGCCGCGGCACGCAGTCCGTAACGCACGGATTCCAGCCAGCCGCCGCGCTGGTCGAAGAACATGAGCGCGACGCAAAGAAATGCATACGCCGCGAAGCGCAGGTCGATCGGGGCACTGCGCTGTGAGAGATACCGCTTGCCGCTACCGTAAGCAGCCACGAGTGCCTAAACGCTCACTCTAGCCCGAAGCTGCCGGGGCCGAGTTCGTCCATCAGTTCGAGGATGCGACCGCCGCCGCGGGCGACGCAGGTCAGCGGGTCGTCGGCGATGATCACCGGCAGACCGGTTTCTTCGGTCAAAAGTTTGTCGATGTCGCGCAGCAGCGCGCCGCCGCCGGTGACCACGATGCCGCGGTCGGCGACGTCCGCACCGAGTTCGGGCGGCGTCTGTTCGAGCGCTTGCTTGACGGCGCCGACGATGCCCTGCAACGGCTCCTGCAAGGCTTCGAGGATCTCGTTGCTGTTGAGGATGAAGGCGCGCGGCACGCCCTCGGAGAGATTGCGTCCTTTGACCGACATCTCGAGCACGGTCTGGCCCGGATAGGCGGAACCGATTTCGATCTTGATGCGTTCGGCGGTGGTTTCGCCGATCAGGATGCCGTAGTTGCGGCGTACGTAATTGACGATGGCTTCGTCGAAGCGATCGCCGCCGATGCGCACCGAGGTCGCGTACACGATGCCGTTCAGCGAGATCACGGCGATTTCTGAGGTACCGCCACCGATGTCGAGCACCATCGAGCCGCGCGCTTCCTGCACCGGCAGGCCGGCACCGACGGCTGCGGCCATGGGTTCGCTGACGATGGCGACCGTGCGGGCGCCGGCGCCTTCGGCCGATTCGCGGATCGCGCGGCGCTCGACTTGCGTCGAGCCGACCGGCACGCACACCAGTACGCGCGGCGAGGGTTTGAGCAGGCGGTTGTCGTGCACCTTGCCGATGAAGTACTGCAACATCTTCTCGGTGTAGGTGAAATCGGCGATCACGCCGTCCTTGAGCGGGCGCACGGCGGTGATGTGCCCCGGCGTGCGTCCGAGCATGTTCTTGGCTTCGGCGCCTACGGCGACGATGACCTTGCCGCCGCGACCGTATTCGTCCTGCAGCGCGACCACCGAAGGCTCGTTGAGCACGATGCCGCGATCGCGGACGTAGATCAGCGTATTCGCCGTCCCGAGGTCGATGGAAAGATCGCTGGAAAAGTAGCCGCGAAGGCGTTTGAACATCGGAGCGTCCGGCTGCGAAAAAGCAGGAAAACAAGGACTGCGTAATCTATCAACCCGGGCGACCTTCCACAAGGCGACGGTGTATCATTGCAGGCCCCGTTTGCGCCCGGATCCCCGGGGTTTTCAGGGCCCCACAAACCGCCGACCCCAAGGTTGCACGATGAGTCTGAACCGTAACGACATCGAGAACATCGCGCGGCTCGCGCGACTCGAACTCGCCGAGGCCGAAATTCCGGTCTACGTCGACTCCCTCACACGCATCTTCGACTTCGTCGGCGAACTCGATCGCGCGCCGACCGAAGGCATCGCGCCGATGGCGCATCCGTTGCCGGGACTCGCGCAGCGTTTGCGGGCCGATGAGGTGACCGAAGCCGATGCCCATGAGCGTTATCAGCGCAACGCGCCGCGCGTCGAGGCGGGTCTGTATCTCGTGCCGAAGGTGATCGAGTGATGGCGCAGTCACTACCCGAACCGACCGTGGCCGCGCTCGCGCGCGGGCTTGCCGCCGGACGCTATTCGGCGGTGGAACTCACCCGTGCCTGCCTGGCGCGAGTCGAAGCCGCGCAGCCGCAACTGAACGCTTTCATCACGATCACCGCCGAGGCGGCGCTCGCCGCGGCGGCGGCGGCCGATGCCGCGCGCGCGGCCGGGCGTGCAGGTCCGCTCACCGGCGTGCCCATCGCGCACAAGGACATCTTCTGCACGAGCGACGTGCGCACCACCTGCGGCTCGAAGATGTTGGCGAATTTCGTCTCGCCGTACGACGCGACCATCGTCTCGAAGCTCGCTGCCGCCGGCACGGTGAACCTCGGCAAGCTCAACATGGACGAGTTCGCGATGGGCTCGTCGAACGAGACCAGCCACTTCGGTCCCGTGCGCAACCCCTGGGACACGGCGCGTGTGCCGGGCGGTTCTTCCGGCGGTTCGGCCGCGGCGGTCGCCGCACGCATCGCACCGGCGGCCACGGCCACCGACACCGGTGGTTCGATCCGTCAGCCTGCGGCCTTGTGCGGCGTCACCGGCATCAAGCCGACCTACGGCCGCGTCAGCCGCTACGGCATGATCGCGTTCGCCTCGAGCCTCGACCAGGCCGGGCTCATCACCGTGAGCGCCGAAGATGCGGCCTTGTTGCTCGGCGCGATGGCCGGGTTCGATCCGCGCGACTCGACCAGCGTCGATAGCCCCGTACCCGATTACGCTGCCGCACTCGACGCACCGCTCGCGGGCCTGCGCATCGGGCTCGTGCGCGAATTTTTCGAAAAGGGTCTCGATGCCGAGTGCGAGGCGCGTATCCGCGAGGCCATCGCCGTGTACGAAAAACTCGGCGCGCGCGTGCAGGAAGTCAGTTGCCCGAACCTGCCGTTGTCGGTGCCGACGTATTACGTCGTCGCACCGGCGGAGTGCTCGTCGAATCTCGCGCGTTTCGACGGCGTGCGATTCGGTCATCGCTGCGAGTCGCCGCGCAATCTCACCGACCTCTATTCGCGCTCGCGCGGCGAGGGTTTCGGCGCCGAGGTCAAGCGACGCATCATGACCGGCACGTACGTGCTGTCGGCGGGTTACTACGACGCCTATTATTTGAAAGCGCAACGCGTACGACAGCTCATCAGCGCCGACTTCGCGCGCGCCTTCGAATCGGTCGATCTGCTGCTCGGCCCCACGTCGCCGACCACCGCCTTCGAAATCGGCGCGAAGGTCGACGACCCGATCACCATGTACCTCAACGACATCTACACCATCGGGGCGAATCTTGCGGGCTTGCCCGGCATGTCGATTCCGGTGGGGTTCGCCGGCGGCTTGCCGGTCGGCCTGCAACTCATCGGGCCGCACTTTTCCGAAGCGCGCATGCTCAATGCGGCGCATCGCTATCAACTCGAGACCGACTGGCACCTGCGGGCGCCGGCGGCGTTCGCCTGAGGTGCCGGCCATGCAATGGGAAACCGTCATCGGCCTCGAAATCCACGCGCAGCTCGCCACGCGCTCCAAAATATTCTCCTCGTCGGCGACCGCCTACGGCGCGGCCCCCAACACGCAGGCGAATCTCGTCGATCTCGGCTACCCCGGCGTATTGCCGGTGCTGAACGGCGAAGCCGTGCGCATGGCGGTACGCTTCGGTCTGTCGATCGGCGCACGCATCGCGCGGCATTCCGTGTTCGCGCGCAAGAACTACTTCTATCCCGATCTGCCGAAGGGCTACCAGATCAGCCAGTACGAATTGCCGATCGTCGCCGAAGGCGCGCTCGAGATCGTGCTCGACGACGGCACGCGCAAGCGCGTCGGCATCACGCGTGCGCATCTCGAAGAAGACGCGGGCAAATCGTTGCACGAGGGCTTGCCGGGCGTGAGCGGCATCGATCTCAATCGTGCCGGCACGCCGCTCATCGAAATCGTCAGCGAACCGGATATGCGCTCCGCGCAGGAAGCGGTCGCGTACATGAAAAAAGTGCACACGCTGGTGCGCTATCTCGGCATCTGCGACGGCAACATGCAGGAAGGTTCGTTCCGCTGCGACGCCAACGTGTCGGTGCGGCCGAAGGGTCAGGAAAAATTCGGCACGCGTGCCGAGATCAAAAATCTGAACTCGTTCCGCTTCGTCGAGAAGGCGATCAACTACGAGGTCGAACGCCAGATCGAGCTGATCGAAAGCGGCGGCAAAGTGGTGCAGGAAACGCGCCTCTACGATCCCGACAAGGGCGAGACGCGCTCGATGCGCTCCAAAGAAGAAGCGAACGACTACCGCTACTTCCCCGATCCGGATCTGTTGCCGGTCGTCATCGACGACAGCTACATCGAAACCGTCCGCAGCCAGCTGCCCGAATTGCCCGACGAAAAAGCCGCACGGTTCGTGCGTGACTACGGACTTTCGGAATACGACGCCGGCGTGCTCACCGCGAGCCGCGAATTCGGCGCGTTCTACGAAGACGTCGTGCAGCGCGTCGGCAAGGAACCGAAACTCTGCGCCAACTGGGTGATGGGTGATCTGGCCGCGTTCCTCAACAAGGACAATCTCGAAATCGGCGCTTCCAAAGTCGACGCAGCCGCGCTTGCCGGGCTCGTCACGCGCATCGTCGATGCCACCATCTCCGGCAAGATCGCCAAAGACGTGTTCGAGGCGATGTGGGAATCGGGCGAGAGCGCCGATGCGATCATCGAGCAGAAGGGCCTGCGTCAAATCACCGATACCTCGGCGATCGAACGGGCGATCGAGGACGTGATGGCCAAAAATCCGGGCCAGCTCGCCGATTACCGCTCGGGCAAAGACAAGTTGTTCGGCTTTTTCGTCGGGCAGGTCATGAAGGCGACGGGCGGCAAAGCCAACCCGGCGCAGCTCAACGAGCTGCTCAAGAAGAAGCTCGCGGGCTGATCGTGACGACGCCGGCTGCCGATTGGGTGCGCCGCTTTGCGGTGGAGCACCGTGAAGTGCGCGGCGAATTGGTTCGACTCGGCCCTGCGTGGCTTGCGCTGCGCGAGCACGCCGACTATCCGCCGCCGGTGCGTCGTTTGCTCGGCGAGGCCGTCGCGGCCGTGGTGCTGCTCGCCTCGACGCTCAAGTTCGAAGGCGAACTCACGCTGCAGATGCAGGGCGATGGCGCCGTGCGTCTGCTCGTGGCGCAGTGCACCCACGATCTGCGCATCCGCGCCGTCGCGCGCTTCGATGCGGCGCGACTCGCCGACGATTTCGCCACGCTCGCCGGTACGGGCAGCATCGTGGTGACGATCGAGTCCGATCGCATGCAGTCGCGCTACCAAGGCATCGTGCCCATCGACGGCGCATCGCTCGCCGCGACGCTCGAGCACTATTTCGAAAACTCCGAACAGTTGCCGACGCGCGTGCAGCTCGCGGCCGACGACGCGAGTGCGGCGGGTCTCCTGGTGCAGCGCTTGCCGCAGCAAGGGGGCATCGGTGCCGATCTGCCGACCGCCGCGGCCGCGCGCGAGGCGGAAGCTTGGGCGACGTTCGAGGCGGCGAGCGCCGCAGTGGCTGATCTCGGCGCGGACGAATTGCAGCTGCGCGCGGTGAGCGAGCTCTTGCAGCGCGCATTGCCCGGCTTCGACGTGCGTCTGTTCGACGAGCGCGCGGTGCGCTTCGAGTGTCGCTGCAGTCGCGAACGCGTGGCCGGGATGTTGCGCACGCTCGGCGCGGCCGAAGTGCAATCGATCGTGGCCGAGCAGGGCGCGGTGACGGTGACCTGCGAGTTTTGCCAGAAACCGTGGCGATTCGATGCGGTGGATGCCGCCGGCTTGTTCGGTGCGGCCGACGCGCAGCCGCCGGTGTCACCGTCCGTCAATTGATCGGCGCGCCTTAAGCGCGGCGCTCGCTCGCGAGATATTCGGCGCTCTGCATCTCGATCAATCGGCTTGCCGTGCGCTCGAATTCGAATTTGAGTCGCGTGCCGCGATACAGCGCTTGCGGTGCGGCGGCGGCACTCAAAATCAGATGCACGCGACGGTCGTACAGTTCGTCGACCAGAGCGATGAAGCGCCGCGCCGCATTGTCCGACTGCTCATCGAAGATCGGCACGTCCGACAGCAACACCGAGCGAAACTCGCGCGCGATGCTCACGTAGTCGTTTTGACTGCGCGGCCCTTCGCAGAGCGATGCAAAATCGAACCACACCGCTTTGTCGGACACCGCGCGCACGGGGATCGCGCGATCTTCGACGCGCACTTCACGACGCTCGAGACGCTGTCCGTCGGCGAGTTCTTCGAACCAGGTTTGCAAACGCGGTGCGCTCGCCGGGTCGGCCGCATCGAGATAGATCGGCGCGCGTGTCAGGCGTCGCAAGCGATGATCGGCGGCGCCGTCGACGTCGATCACCTCGCAGTGTCGTTCGATGAGGTCGATGGCGGGCAGGAAGCGCTGGCGTTGCAAGCCGTCGCGATACAACTCCTGCGGCCGTACGTTCGAGGTAAATACCAGCGTGACGCCGCGATCGATCAGATGTCCGAACAAACCGCCGAGCAGCATCGCATCGGCGATGTCGCTGACGAACAATTCGTCGAGGCAGAGCACGCGCGCATCGGCCGCAAGATCGGTGGCCACGGCGGCCAGCGGTTCGCTCTGCAGCGCATGCGCTCGCAACCCGGCGTGTACGTTCTGCATGAAGCGGTGAAAGTGCAGGCGCTGCTTGGCGGCGAACGGCAGGCTGTCGAAGAACAGATCCATCAGCCAGGTTTTGCCGCGTCCGACGCGGCCGTGCAGATAAGCGCCGCGCACCGCATGACCGCGACCCGGTGCGCCCGAGAAGCGACGCATGAGACGCGCGGCGAGCGAGATGCGCTCGGCATGCGCCAGCGCCTCGCGCAGCCGCTCGAGCGATGCCACGGTGGCGAGCTGCGCGGGGTCTGCGGCGAAACCGGCTTGCGCGACGGCCTCGGCGTAGCGGCGCGCGAGTTCGCCGGTCGTTATCGCCGAGTCGCTCATTCGGCGAGCTCGGGACGATTGCGAAAATGTTCGAGCGCTTGCGGGTTGGCGAGCGCGTCGAGATTGTCGACCGCTGCTCCATGCACGACTTTGCGTACCGCGAGTTCGACGATCTTGCCGCTCAAGGTGCGCGGAATGTCGGGGACGGCGACGATACGCGCCGGTACGTGCCGCGACGTCGTATTGGCGCGGATGGTGTCGCGAATGCGTTGCTGCAAGGCGTCATCGAGCGCCACGCCCTCGCGCAAGCGCACGAACAGCACGACGCGGACGTCGCCCTGCCAATCCTGACCGATGCACAACGACTCGAGAATTTCCGGCAAGCGTTCGACCTGACGATAGATTTCGGCGGTGCCGATGCGGATGCCGCCCGGATTCAGCACGGCGTCCGAGCGCCCGTGAATGACGAAGCCGCCATGACTCGTGCGCGAGGCGTAATCGCCGTGATGCCACAGGCCGGGGTAGCGCTCGAAATACGCGCTGCGATATTTGCTCCCGTCGGCATCGTTCCAGAAGCCGATCGGCATGGACGGAAACGGTGCACGACAGACGAGTTCGCCTTTGGCGTCCACCGGCAACGATACGCCGTGCGCGTCGACCACGTCGACCGCCATGCCGAGGCCCGCGCACTGGATCTCGCCGCGATGCACGCTGCCCGAAGGATTGCCGAGACAAAAACAGGAGACGATGTCGGTGCCGCCGGAGATCGATGCCAAATGCAGATCCGGTTTGATGTCGCGATAGACGAAATCGAACCCCTCGGGTGCAAGCGGCGAGCCGGTCGACAGCACGGTACGCAGCGCAGGCAACGCGATGTGCTCGCGCGGCCGGTAATCCGCTTTTTCGAGGGCGGCGAGATATTTGGCCGAGGTGCCGAAGATCGCCACGTGTTCCGCGGCGGCCAGACGCCACAGCACGCCCGGGTCGGGCTGGAACGGCGAGCCGTCGAACAGCACGAGCGTCGCGCCGCTCGCCAGGCCGCTCACCAGCCAGTTCCACATCATCCAGCCGCAAGTCGTGAAGTAGAACAGACGATCGCCGCGGCGCAGATCGGTGTGCAGCACGTGTTCTTTCAGATGCTGCAGCAAGGTGCCGCCGGCGCCGTGCACGATGCATTTGGGCGCACCGGTGGTGCCCGACGAATAGAGCACGTAGAGCGGATGCGCGAACGGCAGGCGAACGAACGCGAGCTTCGCACCGGCCGCGCCGAAGTCTTGCCAAAGATTTGCGCGCCGCGCATCGCCATTTGCCAAAGATTGAGCATCCGGCGCGGTGCCGACGTACGGGACGACGACGACTTGGCGAACACTGGGCAATTGCGCAAGCACGCCGGCGATGGGGGTCAGCGAGTCGAGCGTCTTGCCACCGTAGAAGCAACCGTCCGCCGTCACCAGAACTTTCGGCGCGATCTGGCCGAATCGGTCGAGCACGCCGCTGATGCCGAAATCCGGCGAGCAAGACGAGAACACCGCGCCGAGACTGCTGGCGGCGAGCATGGTGATCACGGTCTCGGGCAGGTTCGGCATGAAAGCCGCGACGCGATCGCCGGCGACGACGCCCGCGGCTGTGAGACCGGCCGCGATTCGTCCGACTTCGGCGTGCAATTGGCGATAGGAGAGCGTGCGTCGCGCGCCGCGTTCGTTGCTGAAGACGAGCGCGCAGTGATCGTCCTTGAAGCGCAGCAGGTTCTCGGCGAAGTTCAGTTTCGCTTTCGGGAACCACTGGCCGTCCTGCAGGTGCGCGCCCGGCACGTAGACCGGGCTGGCGTCGAAGGTCGCGATCACGTCGGTGAAGTGCGCGAGCTCGGACCAGAATTCTTCGGGACGCTCGATCGACCAGCGCTGCAGAGCGTCGTAGTCGGTCACCGCGACGCCGCGTCGCTCGCGCACGCAGCGCATGAACTGCGCGAGATTGCTCGCTGCGCTACGCGCCGGGTCGGGATGCCAGAGTGCTGCCGTCACAGCGACTGGTAGATCGGACCCGAACCGCCCTCCGGCGTCGTCCAGTCGATGATTTGATACGGGTCTTTGATGTCGCAGGCTTTGCAGTGCACGCAATTGGCCGCGTTGATCTGCAAGCGCTTGCCGCCCGCGCCGTCGTCGACCATTTCGTAGACGTTTGCCGGGCAGAAGTTCTGGCAGGGGTTGCCGTATTCGGTGGCGCAACGCGTCGCGCAGATGCTGGTGTCGCGCACCTTCAGGTGCACCGGCTGATTTTCTTCGTGCGAGTTGTTCGCATAGAACACGGCGGCAAGACGGTCGCGCGGCGGCAGGCTGCGATCGACCCAGCCACGATCGGGTGATTCGAAGTCGGCGAGTCGCTCGGTTTCGGCGTAAGCGGCTTTGTTGCGCAAGGTCCAGGGCGTGCGGCCGCCGAGCGCCGTCTCGAGCGCGGCATTGGCGAGCGCGAACCACAGGCCGCGCTTGAAGCCCGGCTTGATGTTGCGCACTTTGCGCAATTCTTCGCCGCCGGCCGACGCACGCCAGCGCGCATCGAAGCCGGTGGGCGAGTCATGTTCGGCCAGATGTTCGGCCGCCAGCATGCCGCAGCGCAGCGCCTGATGGATGCCTTTGATCTTCGCGACGTTCAGCGTGCCGGCGGCATCGCCGATCAGCATCGCCCCCGGCATCTCCATGCGCGGCAGCGATTGCCAGCCACCGGCCGCGATGGTGCGCGCGCCGGAGGCGAGGATTTCTCCGCCCTCGAGCAGGCGCTTGATGTGCGGGTGGTGCTTGAATTGCTGGAAGGCTTCGAAGGGCTGCAGGCGCGGGTCGCGGTAGTCGAGACCGACCACGTAACCGACGTACACCCGATCTTTGTCGAGGTGATACAGGAAGCTGCCGCCGTACGTGCCGTTGTCGAGCGGCCAGCCGATGCTGTGTTCGATGAGGCCCGCTTGCACGCGACCGGGCGGCAACTGCCACAATTCTTTGAAGCCGAGCCCGTAGGTCTGCGGGTCGCAGTCGGCATCCAGCGCGAAATTTTTGATCAGCTGTTTCGAGATGCTGCCGCGGCATCCTTCGGCCAGCACGGTGATGCGCGCGCGGATCTCGGGGCCCGGTGCGTAGTTGGGGCCGGGCTCGCCGGATTTCTCGATGCCCACGTCGCCGATCTGCACGCCGGCGACCGCGCCGTTCGCGTCGTAAAGCGGCTGTGCGGCCGCGAAACCCGCGAACACGTCCACGCCCAGCGACTCGGCGCGCGTGGCGAGCAGCGGCGTGAGCAAGCCGAGCGACACGATGAAATTGCCCGCGTTGTGCTGCTGCGGCGGCACGGGGAGTCGAATGCGTCCCGTGCGCGTGAGCAAAGAAAACTCGTCGCGCGCCGCCGGGATGCAGATGCCGGGCGGCGTAGCGCGCCAGCCGGGGAGGAGCTCGTCGAGCGGCCCGGGTTCGAGCACGGCACCCGACAGCGCTTGCGCGCCGATCGCCGAGGCTTTCTCGAGTACGCACACCGAAAGTTCGGGTTTGCGTTCTTTGAGCCGTATCGCGCAGGCGAGCCCTGCGGGGCCGCCGCCCACGATCAGCACGTCGTACTCCATCACGTCGCGTTCCACGGTCTGCGTCACGGTGCGCTCATCTCCGAATCAAAGGATGGGGTGCGAGGGTCGTCATTTGGGTTGCAGTCTGATTGCGCCGTCGAGTCGTATCGTCTCGCCGTTCAGCATCGCGATCTCGCAGATCGATTCGACCAGACGCGCATATTCTTCGGGTTCGCCGAGACGCGACGGAAACGGCACTTGGGCGGCGAGCGAGGCCTGCAGTTCGGGAGTCATGCCGCCGACCATCGGCGTTTTGAAGATGCCGGGCGCGATCGACATCACGCGGATGCCGATGGCCGCGAATTCGCGCGCAAGCGGCAGCGTCATGCCGACCAATGCCGCTTTGGTGGCGGCATAGGCGGCCTGGCCGATTTGACCGTCGAAGGCGGCGACCGACGAGGTGTGGATGATGATGCCGCGCTCGCCGTCGGCGTTCGGCGCGTTGTGCTGCATGATCGCGGCGGCGGCTTTGTCGCACAGGAAAGTGCCGACCAGATTGATCTGCACCACGCGCGCAAAGAAATCACCGGCCATGGGACCGTTGCGACCGAGCACGCGTCCGGCGCCGATCACGCCGGCGCAATTGACGAGCAGGTCGAGGCCGCCCATGTGTTGCGCGGCTTGCGCGAAGCGGTCTTCGACCTCGCGCTCGTCGGTGACGTCGCAGCGCAGGAACGCGGCGCGTGCGCCGATCGATTCGGCCGCTGCACGCCCGGGGCCTTCCTGCACGTCGAGCAGCGTGACGTGTGCGCCGCGCTGCGCAAGATGTCGGCCGACGGCCTGCCCGAGTCCCGAGGCACCGCCGGTGACGATCGCGCGCATGCCTGATACGTTCATCGGACGCTCAAAGCAATTCGACGGCGATCGCCGTCGCTTCGCCACCGCCGATGCACAGCGAGGCGACACCGCGTCGCCCGCCGCGTGCGCGCAGTGCATGCAGCAAGGTGGCGACGATGCGCGCGCCGGTTGCGCCGACCGGATGACCGAGTGCGCAGGCGCCGCCGTTGACGTTCAAGCGTGCGTGATCGATGCCGATGTCGTGCATCGCGGCCATTGCCACCGCGGCGAAGGCTTCGTTCACTTCGAACAGATCGACGTCGTTCGCTTTCCATCCGGCACGTTCGAGTACGGTGCGAATAGCGCCCACGGGTGCGGTCGTGAACCACTCGGGTGCCTGCGCGTGGCTCGCTTGCGCGACCACGCGTGCGAGCGGTTTCACGCCGCGCGCCGCAGCCGCCGCAGCACTCATGAGCAACACGGCGGCGGCGCCGTCGGAGATCGACGACGAACTCGCGGCCGTCACCGTGCCGTCTTTGCGGAACGCCGCCTTCAATTGCGGAATTTTGGCGATGTCGCAGGTAAAGGGTGTTTCGTCGCGATCGATCACCGTGTCGCCTTTGCGGCCTTTGACGGTCACCGGCACGATTTCGGCGGCGAACGCGCCGGCTTCGACGGCCGCAAGCGCGCGACGCACCGACTCTGCGGCATAGGCATCCTGCGCAGCGCGAGTGAAGCCGTACTTCTCGGCGGTGTTTTCGGCGAAGCAGCCCATCATCTGGCCGTCCCAGGGACTTTGCAGGCCGTCATAGAACATGTGATCGAGGATTTCGCCGTGACCCATGCGGTAGCCGGCGCGCGCCTTCGGCAACAGGTACGGCGCGTTGGTCATCGATTCGAGGCCGCCGGCGATCACGGTGTGTGCGTCGCCGCTGCGAATTTGATCCACGCCCATCATGATGGCTTTGAGCGCCGAGCCGCACATTTTGTTGATGGTGGTGGTTGCCACGGCCTGCGGCAGACCGGCACCGAGCGCAGCCTGGCGCGCCGGTGCTTGACCGAGACCCGCGGGCAGCACGCAGCCCATGATCACTTCCTGCACGTCGCTCGCGGCGAGCCCCGAGGAGGCGAGGGCGCCGGCGATGGCGGCGGCACCGAGTTGTGGTGCGGTGGCGCCCGTCAGTACGCCTTGAAAGGCGCCGATGGGGGTACGTCGCGCCGCGACGATCACTACGGAATCGGACATCGTGGATACCTCTGTGGAGGGCCCGCGATTTTAGCCGAATGTGCCTGCTCGGGTTGCGGCTTCAGGGCGTCGGGACGTGATGCCCCAAGTCCGGTTCGCCGACCCGTGCGAGGATCTGGCTCCGGGCCGCATCGCGCAGCAGTTTGGCCGCCGCCTCCGGCGCCAGATCCGGGGGCGGATGCAGGGGGTCGAGCAACTCGACCTCGATGCGTCCCGGGCGCGGAAAGAACAACGGGCTCGGCAGCATGGCGCGCGAACCGCGAATCACGCAGGGCACGACCGGGCAGCCGGCGTGTGCCGCACTGGCGAACGCACCGATGTGGAACTTCAGGATGCCCGGGCGATCGATGAACGTGCCCTCCGGAAAAAACAACAACGGCTGTCCGCTCGTCGCGGTACGCAACACGCGTCGGGCGTCGAGACCGCCGCGATGTCGATTGAAGCGCTCGACGAATTCCGTACCGATGCGCTTGAGCAGCAAACCTGCAAGCGGCACGGCCGCCATCTCGCGCTTGACGACGTAGGCGAAGCGTTCGGGCAGCACGGCTTTGACGATGATGGCGTCGATGTAGCTGGCGTGATTGGCCACCACCACGCACTGGCCCTGCGGCAGACGCGCGAGCCCTTCGACCGACAGCGGCACGAAACCCGCGCGCATGATGAATCGCGCGGCGACGCCCGTGATGTGACGACGACGATCCATGCCCGGCACGATCAGCAGCAAGGCGAGCGTAACCAGTGCGATCGTCACGAACGTCACCCACAAATAGGTGCCGTAAGTGACGCGCAAGGCGAGCGACGGCAGGGCTTCGCCGGATGCGGAATCGGGTTGGTCTGGCGTGGTCACGTGGGGCGCTATCGTCGAAGCCTGTCGCGTGCAAGTCAACGGGCGGCGGCAAGGCGTGACGGCCATCACCACCCGGGCGCATCGATCGCGGCATACTGTGGCCCCATGGGTGATGACGCAGTCGAAGCGGATCCGGCAATCACGCGATTTCTCGATCTCGTGTGGATGGAGCGCGGGCTCGCGGCCAACACGCTCGCGGCGTATCGCGCCGATTTGATCGCCTTGCAACGCTGGCAGCAGGCGCGCGGCCGCGGGATCGCCGACACGGCGCGCGCCGATCTGCTCGATTTCGTTGCCGCGCGTGCGGCGGCCGGCGCTCGGCCGCGCACCACGGCGCGCCAGCTGTCGTCGTTTCGACGGTTTTTCCGGCAGCTGATCCGCGACGGCGCCGTCGCGACCGATCCGACGGTCGAAGTGGCGATGCCCAAACTCGGTCGTCCGTTGCCGAAGTCGCTCACCGAAGACGAAGTCGAACGTTTGCTGCAAGCGCCGTCGGTAGACGAGCCGCTCGGCTTGCGCGATCGCGCCATGCTCGAGGTGTTGTATGCAACGGGCGTGCGCGTCACCGAACTCGTCACGCTCAAGCACGCGCAGGTGAACGCCAACCAAGGCGTAATCCGCGTGACCGGCAAGGGCAATCGCGAGCGCCTGGTGCCGCTCGGCGCCGAAGCCGTGCAGTGGCTCGAGCGGTTTGCGGCCGGGCCGCGCGCGGCGTTGCTCGAGGGACGCAGCACCGATTATCTGTTTCCGACGCGTCGTGCCGAGTGCATGACGCGCCAATCGTTCTGGCACATCATCAAGCGGTATGCGCTGGTCGCCGGCATCCGCAAGCCCCTCTCGCCGCATACCCTGCGCCATGCGTTCGCCACGCACTTGATCAACCACGGCGCAGACTTGCGTGTGGTGCAAATGTTGCTCGGGCACAGTGACCTCTCGACGACGCAGATCTATACGCACGTCGCGCGTGAGCGCCTGAAAGACTTGCACGCCCGCCATCATCCGCGCGGCTGAGTTAGACTGCGCACGGTGCGCCGACCGGGAATGTCCGAACTTTCGGGGTTCGGACCGGTCACAGCCTGCGTCGTTTCGAGGATTCTTCACCCATGTCGCGTTTTTCCGTCTTCTTCGGGCCCGTGTCGGCCTTGATCGTCGCTCTGTTCGCGGGGCAGGCGACGCCGAGTCTCGCCGCTGGTGCGGCGGCGGCTCCCGCGGCGACCACCAAAGCCGATCCGCGTGCCGAGCTCGTCAAAAAAATGCCGGGCAGCAAGATCGAGAATTTTCGTCCCGCGCCGATTCCGGGCATGTGGGAGTTTTCGGACGGTTCTGAAGTGCTGTATTTGTCGGCCGACGGCAAATTCGCGATCGCGGGCGATCTCTACGATCTCGCCTCGAAAGACAATTTGAGCGAAGCTCGTCGGCGCGAAACGCGTCTCGCCTTGCTCGCCGGCGTCCCCGAGACGCAGATGGTGATCTTCGGCCCCAAAGAAGCGAAGCACACCGTCACCGTATTCACCGACGTCGACTGCACCTATTGCCGCAAATTGCATTCCGAGATCGCCAAGTACAACGATCTCGGGATCCGCGTGCGCTATCTTTTCTATCCGCGCTCGGGACCCGATTCGGAATCCTGGGACAAGGCCGTCGCGGTGTGGTGTTCGAACAATCGCAACGACGCGCTCACGCGCGCGAAGAAGGGCGAGGCGTTGAAGGTGGCCAAGTGCAACCCGAATCCGGTTGCGCGCGACTACGAGCTCGGCCAGAACGTCGGGCTGCGCGGCACGCCGGCGATCGTGCTCGCCAACGGCGATTTGATCGCAGGCTACGTACCGCCGGCGATGCTCGCCAAGCGGCTCGAAGAAGCGAAGTGAAGCCGGCGCCGCGCCCGCGGCGTCAGCGTTCCAGAAGCTTGAGTTTTTCGGGCTTGCCGTCCCAGCTCTTGCCGTCGGCGGGAGCTTCGCCCTTTTCGGTGATCACGGGCCACTTCTTGGCGAGTTCCGCGTTCAGGGCTTTGAAGGCTTCCTGACCCTTCGGCAGTTCGTCTTCCGAGAAGATCGCCTCGGCCGGGCACTCGGGTTCGCAGAGCGTGCAGTCGATGCACTCGTCCGGGTCGATGACCAAAAAATTCGGACCCACGTGGAAGCAGTCCACCGGACATACTTCGACGCAATCCATGTATTTGCATTTGATGCAGTTTTCGGTGACTACGAACGTCATGGTCGATCCCCGTCAGTCCTATGGTCTTTATTTTGCCGCAATCGCGGTGGCGTTGCGGCCGAACTCTGTGAAATGGTGGCCTTGCATGCCCGCGGCACGGTCTTCCAGATAGCGCCGCAGCGTGAAATCCGTGCTCGCGAACGCGATGTCCGTCCACGGTATTTCATGGGCCTCGATCATTTTGACCTCGAGGCTCTCGGGGCCGGCGCCGATGTGCGACGAGCGCAGCCGGCCGCGAAAGAACACGTGCACCTGCTGGGCGTGCAGCACGTGAACGACCGCGAGCAGCGAGCCGATCTCGACGTCCGCGAGCGCTTCTTCCTGCGCTTCGCGCGCCGCCGCTTCCTGCAGCGTCTCGCCGTTTTCCATGAAGCCCGCGGGTATCGTCCAATAGCCGATGCGCGGGGCGATCGCGCGTTTGCAGATCAGGATGCGGCCGTGCTCGTCTTCGGGCACGCAGCCGACCACCAATTTCGGATTGTGATAGTGGACGGTGCTGCAACTCGGGCAGACGTGCCGCGGCAGGTGCTCGCCCTCGGGGATCCGCACCTCCACCGGGGTGCCACAGTTGCTGCAGTACTTCATGGATTAAATTGTTTGGTGGTGCCGGGAGAGGGAATCGAACCCACACTCTGTCGCCAGAACCGGATTTTGAGTCCGGCGCGTCTACCAGTTCCGCCATCCCGGCCACCAGGGACGCGAAGTATACGTGAAAGCCGGGCGCTGCTTGCCTAACATGCGCGCCGTGCGTACCGCCGACTACGATTTCGACCTGCCCCCCGAGCTCATCGCCCAGCATCCGCTGGCCGAGCGGGCCGCTTCGCGGCTGCTCGAACTCGATCCGGCCCCCCGGCCGGCCGGCACCTGCACGGACCGCATATTCCGGGATTTCCCGGAGTTGCTCGCGCCGCAGGATTTGCTGGTGTTCAACGACACCCGCGTCGTGCCGGCGCGCTTGCAGGGCCGCAAGCCGAGCGGCGGGGCGGTCGAGATGTTGCTCGAGCGGCCTTTGGCCGGGGATCGCGCGCTGTTGCACATGCGTGCGAGCAAACCGCTGCGCCCCGGGCAGATCGTGCACACGGCGGGCGGCGACCTCGTCGTCGAGGGGCGCGAGGCGGATCTGTTCGTGGTGCGCTTTCCCGGCCCGGCGCTGCCGTTTTTCGAGCAGCACGGCGCGATTCCGCTGCCGCCGTACATCGAACGCGCCCCCGATGCGCAAGATCCCGAGCGCTACCAGAGCGTGCTCGCGCGCGTCCCCGGGGCAGTCGCCGCGCCCACCGCGAGTTTGCATTTCGATGCGGACGTGCTCGCGCGCATCGCCGCGCGCGGCGTGCGACGCGCGACGCTCACTTTGCACGTCGGCGCGGGTACGTTCCGTCCGGTGCGCGACGACGATCCGACGGCGCACCGCATGCACAGCGAGTGGCTGGAGTTGCCCGCCGCAACCTGCGAGGCGATCGCCGCGACGCGGGCCGCAGGCGGCCGGGTGATCGCCATCGGCACCACGGTGGTTCGTGCGCTCGAGGCGTGCGCACGGGCGCAGTCGGGCGGAGCCGATGGCTTGCGCGGTTGGTCGGGCGACACCGACATCTTCATCCGCGAAGGTCACGATTGGCGGGTCGTCGATGCGCTGGTGACGAACTTCCATTTGCCGCGCTCGACGCTTTTGATGTTGGTGTCCGCGTTCGCCGGTCGCACGGCCACGCTCGATGCCTACGCGCATGCGATCTCGCAGCGTTATCGGTTTTTCAGTTACGGTGACGCCATGTTCATTCCACGACGGGCCGATCGCGCATGAGATTGCGCTACGAATTGCAGTGCACGGACGGCGCGGCGCGTTGCGGTCGCGTGCATGCCCGGCACGGCGCGATCGAGACGCCGGCGTTCATGCCGGTCGGCACCTACGGCACGGTCAAAGCCATGACCCCCGAAGAACTCGAGGGGATCGGTGCGCAGATCGTGCTCGGCAACACTTTCCATTTGATGTTGCGCCCGGGCGCCGAGACCGTCGCCGAACTCGGCGGTTTGCATCGCTTCATGCATTGGTCGCGCCCGATCCTCACCGACTCGGGCGGTTTTCAGGTATTCAGTCTCGCCAAGTTGCGCAAGATCGACGAGCAGGGCGTGCGCTTCCGGTCACCCATCGACGGCTCCGAAGTGCATCTGACCCCGGAAGTGTCGATGGACGTGCAACGCGCCTTGGGTTCCGACATCGCCATGATGTTCGACGATTGCACGGCGTGGCCGGCGACGCCCGAGCAGGCACGCGAGTCGATGGAACGATCGATGCGCTGGGCGATCCGCTGCCGCGATCACTACTACCGCGATGCGGCGCCGGGTGATTTGTTCGGCATCGTGCAAGGCGGGATGTACGACGAGTTGCGTCTCGAATCACTCGAGCGGTTGCTCGCCCTCGATCTGCCCGGCCTCGCGGTCGGCGGCCTTGCGGTGGGCGAGCCCGAGCCCGAGCGCCTGCACGTGCTTGAAACGGTCGTGCCACGCATGCCGACCGACCGACCGCGATATTTGATGGGCGTGGGCCGACCGGAGGACATCGTCGCGGCGGTCTTGCGCGGCATCGACATGTTCGATTGCGTGATGCCGACGCGCCACGCGCGCAACGGGCATTTGTTCACGAGCACCGGCGTCATCAACATCCGCAACGCGCAATACCAGCGCGATCCGAACCCGATCGACCCGGCCTGCGGCTGCTACACCTGCAAAAACTACTCCCGGGCCTATCTGCGGCACCTCGATCGCTGCAACGAGATCTTGGGCTCGCGGCTCAACACCATCCACAACCTGCACTTTTATCTCGAACTCATGCGGCAGTTGCGTGCGGCCATCGCCGCCGGGCGCGTGGAGGCGTTTGCCCGGGATTTTCTGGCCGCGAGGCGGTCCCCGGCGCCTGTGGCATAATCCGCGGCCTTTTTCCCGCCCCTAACCTTTTGGATGAGGTTGCCGCGACCATGAACGGATTGATCCCCGAAGCCTACGCTCAGGCCGGTGCCGCCCCTGCAGGGGGCCAGTTCGCGCCGCTCGTGATGATGGTGTTGTTCATCGTCATCTTCTATTTCCTGCTGATCCGTCCCCAACAGAAAAAGGCCAAGGAACACCAGGCCATGCTCGGTCGTTTGTCGGCGGGCGACGAAGTGCTGACCGCCGGCGGCATCGTCGGGCGCGTGCAGGCCGTCGGCGACACCTTCGTCACTCTTGAAATCGCCGAGGGCGTCCGCATCAAAGTGCAGAAGTTCCAGGTGAGTTCGCTCGTGCCGAAGGGCACGTTCAAGGGCGCCTGATCCCCTCCGCTCCCAAAGAATAATCACGGAGCCGCCATGCTCGAATTCGCTCGCTGGAAATACATCGTCGTTGCCGTCGTGCTCGTCCTCGCGACCTTGTTCGCGTTGCCGAACGTGTTCGGCGAGGACGCCGCCTTGCAGGTCGCGCGCAAAGATCGCCTCGAGATCGACGCGACCGCCAAGGGCGACATCGAGAAGTTCCTGCAGGAGCGGGGCGCCCGATTCACGCGCAGTTACGTCGACCAAGGCCGATTGATGCTGCACTTCGACAAGATTCCCGAGCAGTTGAAGGCGCGTGACGCCGTCAACGAAGGGCTCGCCAAAGATTACGTCACGGCGCTGTCGTTCGCTTCGCGCGCTCCCGACTGGGTACGTGCGATCGGCTTGCGGCCGATGCCGCTCGGTCTCGACTTGCGCGGCGGTCTCTATCTGCTCTATCAGGTGAACGTCGACGGCGCGGTCGCGCAGTTGCTCGAGGTTTACGAGCAGGACGTGCGCAAAGCGCTGGTCGGCGCGAACGTTGCCTTCGGCGACATCGTGCAGGTCACCGAAGGCACGCTGATGCCGAACGGTCTGCGGGTGGCGCTCGCGCCGGGTGCGGACGTCGAAGCGGCGCGCACCGCGCTGCGCAAAATTCTGCCCGACCTCACCTATTCGACCGTGGCCGGCGAGGGCGGCACCGTGCTGCAACTGGTCATGTCGCCGACGCAGATTCGCCAGCGTCAGGACTACGCGATCCAGCAGAATCTCACCACGCTGCGCAATCGCGTCAACGAACTCGGCGTCTCCGAGCCGTTGGTGCAGCGCCAGGGCATCGATCGCATCGCCGTGCAGTTGCCCGGTGTGCAGAACTCCGCCGAAGTGAAGGACATCCTAGGCAAGGTGGCGACGCTCGAGTTTCGCCTCGTCGACACCAAAAACAGCGTCTCGGATGCCGTGCAGCGCAATCGCGCGCCCATCGGCTCCAAGCTTTTCAAAGATCGCGACGGTCGTCCCGTGCTGCTCAAGCGCGAGATCATCGTCACCGGCGACCAGTTGATCGACGCCTCGACGGCGGCGACCGACAAGGGCCCGGGCGTATCCGTGAAACTCGACTCGGCGGGCGGCGAAGAGATGTTGCGCACCACCCGCACCAACCTTGGCAAGCCCATGGGGGTGTTGTTCATCGAACAACGTCGCGAGGAGATCGAGGTCGACGGTCAAAAAGTCCAGCGCGAGATCAAAGAAGAAAAGGTGATCAACACCGCCACCATCCAGGGCGTGTTCTCCACCAACTTCCAGATCACCGGCCTTGCGAACAACGAAGCGCGTGAACTCGCGTTGCTGTTGCGCGCCGGTGCGCTCGCCGCGCCCATCTTCGTCGTCGAAGAGCGCGTGATCGGCCCTTCGCTCGGTCAGGACAACATCGACAAGGGCATCACCGCGCTCACCTTCGGCATGCTCGCGATCTTCGTGTTCATGGCCTTTTATTACCGCGTCTTCGGCGTCGTGGCCGATCTCGTGCTGCTCGCGAACGTGGTGCTGCTGGCGGCGTTGCTGTCGGGTCTCAAGGCGGCGCTCACCTTGCCGGGCATTGCAGGCATCGTGCTTACCGTCGGCATGGCGGTGGACGCGAACGTGCTGATCTACGAGCGCATCCGCGAAG
>JAFMJH010000015.1 GCA_017853555.1 Steroidobacteraceae bacterium | reverse complement strand
GCGCGCAGGATCTCGAGAAACAGGCGATGGTTGCGCGGGTTCTGGCGGAATTCCTCGTCGATCAACCAAAGATTTCGACCGATCGCGCGGATGGTGTGGGCGCGCACCCCGCGGATGTCCGGGTTCTGCTGCAACAGCGCAAACACCTCGAGCAGCGCCGAGGGTTGGCGCGCGAACACGTCGTCGTTGATCGCTTCGAGATAGTGGTTGCGCACCTGGAAGCGCGCGTTGAGCGGGATCGGCTCGGCACTCTCGTCGAGGATGGCTTCGCGGAACAGCTGCAACAGCAGCTCGTTCAGCAGGCTCACGTCCATCACCGTGCGGTAATAGCGCTGCATCAACTGCTCGACGGCGAGCGTGAACGACGCGTCTTCGTAGCCGAAGGTTTTGGCGAGCTTCATCTGGTGGTCGAACAGCAGGCGATCTTCGCGCCGGCCGGTCGCCACGTGCAGTCCGAAGCGGACTTTCCAGAGAAACGACTGCGCGCTTTTGAGGCGGCGCAGCTCTGCGGGCGTGAGAAAGCCCTGGGTCGCGAGCTCATCGAGCGTCTCGGCGCCGAAGTGACGCTTGGCCACCCAGGCGATGGTCTGGATGTCGCGCAAACCGCCGGGGCCCGTCTTGACGTTCGGCTCGAGGTTGTAGGCGGTGTCGTTGGCTTTGGCGTGGCGGTCGTTCTGCTCGCGCACTTTCGCTTCGAAGAATTCTTTGACGGGCCACAGCGCGCCGGGCGCGAGCGTGGCGCGCAGCGCGGCGAAGAGCGTCTCGTTGCCGATCAGCAAGCGTGCTTCGATCAGCGTGGTCATCACCTCGACGCTGGCGGCGGCTTCTTCGCCGCATTCGGCGATGGTGCGGACGCTGTGGCCGACTTCGAGGCCGATATCCCAAAGAAACGTGACCAGACCCTCGACGGCGCCGCGCCCCGATTCGTCGAGCGGCTGCGGCACGAGGATGAGCAGATCGACGTCGGAGTAGGGGTGCAGTTCGCCGCGTCCGTAGCCGCCGACCGCGACCAATGCCCAGTCCGCTGCGTGCTCGGCGAGTTTGCGTGGCCAGATCTCGCGCAACACGACGTCGATGAGGCGTGCGCGGGCGTGCACCAGCGTCTCGACGGGTTCGTCATCCTGGAAGCGTGCACGCAGATCCGCCTGCGCATCGCCGAGCGTCGCCGCGAACGCTTCGCTCGAGGCTTGGGCGGCGGCGATGCGTGCGGGCAAAAGATCGAGCAGGGGCCACGAGAACTCGCGGCTCGACTCATGGGGTCCCGGTGCGTAGTGGTCGGTGTCTTCCATCGTCCGATCAGGCGGGTACGGCGCTGGCGGCGCCGAGCGTCAACACTTCCACGCCGGCGTCGGTCACGAGCACGGTGTGCTCCCATTGCGCCGAGAGCGAATGATCTTTGGTGACCACCGTCCAACCGTCCGGCAGCACCTTGGTGTGTCGCTTGCCGATGTTGATCATCGGCTCGACGGTGAAGGTCATGCCGGGCTGCAATTCGAGACCGGTGCCCGCATTGCCGTAGTGCAGCACTTGCGGATCTTCGTGATAGATGCGGCCGATGCCGTGCCCGCAATACTCGCGCACCACCGAATAGCCGCGCTCTTCGACGAAACTTTGAATGGCATGACCGACGTCGCCGAGACGCGCGCCGGGGCGCACCGCGCGGATGCCGCGCCACATGCCTTCGAAACAGGTTTCGACCACGCGCTGCGCGTGCGCCGGCGGTTTGCCGACGAAATACATGCGACTTGTGTCGCCGTGGAAACCGTCGCGGATCACGGTCACGTCGATGTTGATGATGTCGCCGGCCTTCAAACGTTTGTCGTTCGGGATGCCGTGGCAGACCACGTGATTGACCGACGTGCAGATCGTCTTCGGGAAGCCGCGGTAGTTGAGGTTGGCCGGAATGGCCCGCTGCACTTCGACGATGTGGTCGTGGCAGATTTGGTCGAGCTCGTCGGTGGTCACCCCGGGCTGGACGTGGGCGCCGATGAGGTCCAGGACCTCGGCTGCCAGACGACCCGCTTCGCGCATTTTCTGTTGTTCTTCAAGGCTTTTGATGGTCACGGGCATGGGGTTTCAGGCACTCGGGCAGGGGCGTGGACGGTCGGCGGCAGGGGGTGTCGGGGTGCCCGTAAAGCGTTGTTTTTACGGGGGCTCCATGGTATAAAGCGCGGCCTTTTTTGGCAACGTAACCAACCCACACGCGCATCGATACATCGGCAGTTGGGTGTTCTCGAATCCTTCGGGGCTCGAGGATGACTGTCGAGATGCGCGGAGGCTTAACCCGACAAGGAGTGACTTATGCCCAGCGTGTCCATGCGACAGATGCTGGAAGCGGGTGTTCATTTCGGACACCAAACCCGCTTCTGGAACCCGAAGATGGCTGAATACATCTTCGGCGAACGCAACAAAATCCACATCATCAATCTCGAGAAGACGCAGCCGCTCTTCGCCGAGGCCGCGCACTTCATCAAGGGCGTCGTCTCCGACGGCGGCACGGTGCTGTTCGTCGGCACCAAGCGCTCCGCGCGCGAGCCGATCCAGAAGGAAGCGACCCGTTGCGGCATGCCCTTCGTGAACCAGCGCTGGCTCGGCGGCATGCTCACCAATTTCAAGACCGTGCGTCAGTCGATCAAGCGACTGGCTGACCTCGTCGAGATGAAGGCCAACGGCTCGCTCGACAAGCGCGGCAAGAAAGAAGGCACGATGTTGCGCCGCGAAATGGAAAAGCTCGAGCGCAGCCTCGGCGGCATCAAGGACATGGAGTCGCTCCCGGATGCGATCTTCGTGATCGACGTCGGTCACGAGAACATCGCGATCCACGAAGCCAACAAGCTCGGCATCCCCGTCGTCGCCATCGTCGACACGAACTGCTCGCCCGAAGGCGTGGACTACCTGGTCCCGGGCAACGACGACGCGATGCGCGCGATCCACTTGTACGCCGGCGGTATCGCCGATGCCGTGCTCGAAGGTCGCGAATCCTCGCCCATGCTCGCCGTGGGTGAAGACGAATTCGTCGAACTCGACGAACAAGGCAATCCGAAGCCGAAGGCCGCTCGCGGCCGCGGCCCGAAGAAAGAAGCTCCGGTGCGCGGACGTCGCCCGGGCGGTGCCGCGGCACCGGCTCGTCGTCGTCCGCCGGTGACCGCTTCGGTCGCCCCGGCAGCCGCCGACGCCGAGGAAGAGGGCGCCGAGATCGTGGTCGACGTGCCGGGCGCCGATGGTGCCGCCACGACGTCGGCCTCCGCGCCGCGTCGCCGCACCGGTCCGGCTGCCGGTGCGCCGCGTCGTCGGAGTTGAGCCATGAGCGTCACCGCTGATTCAGTCAAACAGCTCCGCGAGCGCACCGGCGCGGGCATGATGGAGTGCAAGAAGGCACTCGTCGAAACCAATGGGGACCTCGATGCGGCCGCCGAACTCATGCGCAAGCAGGGGCTCGCGAAGGCCGACAAGAAGGCGGCCCGTGTCGCGGCCGAAGGCGTGATCGCACTCGAGAAGTCGGCCGACGGGCATTCCGCGGCGATCGTCGAGATCAACTGCGAAACCGACTTCGTCGCGCGCGAGAACGACTTTCAGGGTTTCTCGGGTGAAGTGGCATCCGTCGCGCTCGCCCACAAGCCGGCCGATGGGGCGGCGCTCGCTGCACTCAAACTCGGCAATGGCGAGACCGTCGACGAACGTCGTCGCGCACTCGTGGCGAAGATCGGCGAGAACATCTCGGTGCGTCGTCATGCAGTGCTGTCGTCGTCGGGGCATCTCGGCGCGTATCGTCACGGCACGCGCATCGCGGCGCTGGTGGCGATCGAGGGTGGCGATCAGGCGCTCGCGCACGATCTGGCCATGCACGTTGCGGCCAGTTCCCCGCTCTACTTGTCGGTGGCTGACGTGCCGGCCGACGTGCTCGCCAAGGAACGCGAAATCGAGACCGAAAAGGCGCTCGGAGAAGGCAAGCCTGCCGACATCGTCGCCAAGATGGTCGAGGGGCGCATCCGCAAGACGTTCAACGAGAAGTCGCTGCTCGGCCAGGCCTTCGTGAAGGACCCCGATCAGACGATCGAGAAGTTGCTCAAGGCACACAAGGCCGAGATCAAGTCCTACGAGCGTTTCGAAGTCGGTGCCGGCATCGAGAAGAAGCAGGACGACTTCGTCGGCGAGGTCATGGCGCAGGTCAAAGCCAGCAGCGGCAAGTGAGCCGCGAGACTTGCGGCGACGAATGCGATACAACAGAAACCCCGCTCCGGCGGGGTTTTCTTCGATAACCGGGCGCGACGGAGGCTTGAGATGACGGCGGGTTCCAAATACAAGCGCATCCTGGTGAAACTGTCGGGCGAAGCGCTGCTGGGCGAGTCCGATTACGGGGTCGATCCGCTGGTGCTGCGCCGCATCGCCGCCGAAATCCAGGAGCTGCTCGCCATGGGCGTGCAGGTCGCGGTGGTGATCGGGGGCGGCAACATTTTTCGCGGCGCGGGTCTCGCGCGCGCCGGCATGGATCGCGTCACGGCCGATCACATGGGCATGCTCGCCACGGTGATGAATTGTCTGGCGATGCAGGATGCGCTCGAGAGCATGGGCACGCACGCGCGCGTGATGTCCGCGATCCGCATCAACGAAGTTTGCGAGGACTACATCCGGCGTCGCGCGATTCGGCATCTCGAGAAAGGGCGCGTGGTGTTGTTCGGCGCCGGTACGGGCAGCCCCTTCTTCACCACCGACACGGCCGCTTCGCTGCGCGCGATCGAAATCGGTGCCGATCTGCTCATCAAAGCCACCAAGGTCAACGGCATCTATTCCGACGACCCGATGAAAAATCCCGCGGCCGTGCGCTATGCGACGCTCACTTTCGATCGGGTGCTCGATGAACGCCTGAATGTCATGGATGCGACCTCCATCGTGATGTGTCGCGACAACGGCCTGCCGTTGCAGGTCTTCAATCTCAACAACGCCGGCGATCTGCTGCGCATCGTGCGCGGCGAGGATGTCGGTACCGTCGTCACCCACAAATAAGCGGGAACACGTCATGCTCGAAGACATCAAAAAGGACGCCGCCGCTCGCATGGCCAAGTGCGCGCTGCAGTTCCAGACCGATCTCAAGAAATTGCGCACCGGTCGTGCGCATCCGTCGTTGGTCGAGAACATCAAAGTCGATTACTACGGCACCGAGACGCCGCTGCAGCAGCTGGCGAACGTGGGCGTCGAGGATGCCCGCACGCTCGTCGTGACGCCGTGGGACAAGGCGGCCGTGCAGGCGGTCGAGAAGGCGATCTACAAGTCGGATCTCGGCCTCACGCCGAATACGGCGGGGTCGGTGATTCGTCTGCCGTTGCCGCCGCTGACCGAAGAGCGCCGCCGCGACATCACCAAGGTCGTGCGCGGTGACGCCGAGGGCGCGCGCGTGGCGGTGCGCAACGTGCGACGCGACGTGCTGCAGGACGTCAAAGAACTCCTCAAAGAAAAGCTGATCGGTCAGGACGACGAGAAAAAAGCGCAGGAAGACATCCAGAAGCTGACCGACAAGTACGTCGCCGAGATCGAGCAGATTCTCGCGACCAAAGAAAAAGAGATCATGCAGGTCTGAGTCGGACCTGACGACGACACGCCACGCGTGACGCTGCCTCGGCACATCGCGATCGTCATGGACGGCAACGGCCGCTGGGCCGAAGCCCGTGGCGAGCCGCGCACGTCCGGTCATCGGGCCGGCGTCGACGCCGTACGCAGTTGCGTGCGCGCCTGCGCCGAGCGCGGCATCGAAGCGCTGACGGTGTTCGCGTTCTCGAGCGAGAACTGGCGCAGACCCGAGGTCGAAGTCGCGGCACTGATGAGCCTGTTCGTCGAGGCGCTCGATCGCGAGCTCGAAGAATTGCAGCAAAATCGCGTGCGGTTGAGCTTCATCGGCAACCGTCACACCCTGTCCGTGCGATTGCAGCAGCGCATCGCCGACGCCGAGGCGCAGACGGCGCACAATGACGGGCTGAAATTCCAGGTGGCGGTCGGTTACGGCGGTCGTTGGGATATCGTCGAGGCGGCGCGGCGTCTTGCCGCCCGCTGCGCGAGTGGGGCGTTGCGCGCCGACGAGATCGACGAAGCCTCGTTTGCGGACGCATTGCAGTTGGCCGGTTTGCCGGACCCCGATCTGTTCATCCGCACCGGCGGCGAACATCGCATCAGCAATTTTTTGTTGTGGAACGTCGCCTACGCGGAGCTGCATTTCACCGATTGCCTGTGGCCGGATTTCGGCGCGAACGAACTCGATGCGGCGATCGCGGATTTTGCGCGGCGTGAACGTCGGTACGGCCTCACCGGCGCGCAGGCGCGCGGGGAGGGCGGCCGGTGAGTGCGCCGAGCGGTTTGCGACAGCGCGTGCCGACGGCGATCGTGCTCGCCGCGCTGTTGTTGCTCGACCTGTTCGCCCTGCCGCCGATCGCGACCTTGCTGCTCATCGCGGCGGTGCTGATCGGCGGTGCATGGGAATGGTCGGCGTTCGTGCACGCTTCGCCTCGCGTGCGCGCGCTGTACGTGCTGGTGGTCGCCTTGGCGGTCGTCGCTTGCGATCCGGTGCGCGTCGATCCCGATGCCTTGCAGAAACTGTTGTGGTGCGCGGCGATCTGGTGGTTGGTCGCATTTTTCTGGATCGTCTTTGCGCCGGCGCGCACATCGCGGGTGATGGCCGCCGTCGCCGGGGTGTTGGCGCTGGTGCCGACCGGCGCGGCGCTCGGTTATCTGCGCCTCGTGGACGATCGTGGTGCCTGGCTCGTGCTGTTCGTGTTGCTCGTGATCATGGCCGCGGACGTCGGCGCGTATTTTTTCGGTCATGCGCTCGGACGCGTGAAGCTCGCGCCCCGCGTTTCACCCGGCAAAAGTTGGGAAGGCGTGTTGGGCGGCGTCGTGCTTTCGCAAGCGGTGGCCTATGTCGGCGCGACGCTGCTCGGTCTGCCGACCGACGTCGTGGCCGTGCTCGCGCTAGTGGCGGTGGCGTTCTCGGTGGTCGGTGATCTGACCGAGAGCCTGTTGAAGCGTCATGCGGGGATCAAAGACAGCGGTCGATTGTTGCCGGGTCACGGGGGCGTGCTCGATCGACTCGACAGTCTTTCGGCCGGCGTGCCCGTATTCGTGCTCGGTTTGCTGCGCACGGGACTCATCGCGTGATCGGCGTCGCGATCCTCGGTTCCACCGGTTCGATCGGCGACAGCACGCTCGACGTGCTCGCGCGGCATGCCGATCGATTCCGCGTGGTCGCGCTCGCCGCGCATTCGAGCACCGCGAAGCTGCTTGCGCAGTGCGAGCGCTTCATGCCCGACTATGCCTGTCTGGTCGAGCCGTCGGCCGCTGCGGAACTCGAGCGCGCGTTGCGCGCGCGCGGGTCGGCGACGCGCGTGCTCGTCGGTGCAGCCGGTTTGAACGAGATCGCAACGCTCTCTGCCGCGCCGTACGTGATGGCCGGCATCGTCGGTGCGGCGGGACTCGAGTCGGCGTTCGCCGCAGCGCGCGCCGGCAAGCGTTTGATGATCGCCAACAAAGAGCCGCTCGTGATGGCGGGCGAGTTGTTGATCGCCGAGGCGCGTGCGGCGGGGGCGACGCTTCTGCCGATCGACAGCGAACACAACGCGATCTTCCAATGCCTGCCGCGCGAGAGCGAGACGGGTCGCAATCCGCCGGGCGTCCGCCGCATCCTGCTCACGGCTTCGGGCGGCCCCTTCATCGATTGGTCACGCGAGCGCTTGGCGAAGGTCACCCCGGCCGAGGCCTGCGCCCATCCCAAATGGGTGATGGGTCGCAAGATTTCGGTGGATTCGGCCACCCTCATGAACAAAGGTTTGGAGGTCATCGAGGCCAGGCGCTTGTTCGGCCTGGCGCCCGAGCAGGTCGAGGTCGTCGTGCATCGTCAAAGTCTGGTGCACTCGCTGGTCGAATACGTCGACGGCTCGATGCTCGCGCAGCTCGGGTCCCCCGACATGCGCACCCCCATCGCCCACGCCCTCGGCTGGCCGGAGCGCCTCGAGTCCGGTGTACAATCGCTGGATCTCGCCGCGGCCGGGACGCTGCAGTTCGAGCCGCCGGACACGGACCGTTTTCCCTGTCTTGCGCTTGCGCAGCAGGCTGGGCGGGCCGGGGGGCTCGCCCCCACGGTGCTGAACGCCGCCAACGAGGTGGCCGTCGCGGCTTTCCTGGAGGGGCGTTTGAACTTTTGCGGTATCCCGGCGGTCATCGAAAGCGTGCTGGCGGCGGCCTCGACGGGCAGCGCCACGGACCTCGGCAGCATACTCGCGGCCGACGCCGACGCGCGGGCGCGTGCGGCTTTGGAAGTGAGGGCTAGATGACGCTGTTGTGGCAAGTCGTGGGCTTCGTGGTCGCAGTGAGCCTGCTCGTGTCGGTGCACGAGTTCGGGCACTACTGGGTTGCGCGTCGTCTGGGCTTCAAAGTCTTGCGGTTCTCGGTCGGCTTCGGCCCTGCTCTGTGGCGCAAGGTTGCAGGTCCCGATCGCACCGAATACGTGCTCGCCGCGTTGCCCTTGGGTGGCTACGTGAAATTGCTCGACGAGCGTGAAGCGCCGGTGCCCGATGCCGAGCTCGACCGTTCGTTCACGCGTCGCCCGCCGTGGCAACGCATCCTGGTGTTGCTCGCGGGCCCCGCGGCGAATTTTTTGTTCGCGATCGTCCTCTTGTGGGGCATGTTGTGGGTGACCGGCGCGCCGGAATTGCGCCCGGTCGTCGGCCGCGTCGTCGCCGATTCGATCGCCTCGCGCGCGGGCTTGCGTTACGAAGATGAAATCGTGCGGATCGATGGCCGCGCGGTCACCAATCACGCCGACGTCATCTTCGGGCTGATCGACGCGATGAGCAGCGACGGCACGGCGGATCTGCAGGTGCAGCGCAATGGCGCGCCCATCGACTTGCAACTCCAAGTGCCCGATGCCGAGGTGCGCCGCGCGCTCACCGAGCCGTCGGTGCTGTTGCCGGGTTTGGGATTCCGTTTCTGGTCACCGCCGATGCCGGCGTCGATCGGGCGTCTCACCGAAGGTGGCCCGGCCGCGTTGGCGGGGCTGCGGGCCGGTGATCGCATCGTCGCCATCGACGGAGAAGTCGTGGCCGATTTTCCGGCGCTCGCCGAGTTGGTGGCGGATCGCCCGAACCGCGACGTGCGCGTCGAGTACCTGCGCGACGGCGTGCCGGGCGTGGTGACGGTGCGCACTTCCTCGGAGCTCGTGCAAGGCCGCGAACGCGGTCGCATGCGCATCGAAACTCCGCCGCCGCCGCCCTGGCCCGCCGACATGGTGCGCCAGCGCAGCTTCGGTTTCTTCGAAGCCTCGTTCGTCGCGTGCGAACGGGCTTGGGACATGAGCGTGATGCAGGCGCGCATGCTCGCGCGCATGTTGATCGGTCAGGTCTCGCTCAAGAATCTGTCGGGTCCGCTGTCGATTGCCGAATACGCCGGCCAATCGGCGAGCAGCGGCCTCAATGAATTCCTCGGTTTTCTGATCGTGATCTCGCTGAGTCTCGGGTTTTTGAATCTGCTGCCGATTCCGATTCTGGACGGCGGGCAGATCCTCTACCAGCTCGCCGAATGGATCAAAGGTTCGCCGCTCTCCGATGCGGTGCAGTCGATCGGCCAGCAGGTCGGTCTTTTGCTGCTGCTGCTGCTGATGGGCGTAGCGCTGTTCAACGACGTCGCCCGGCAGTTGGGTTGACGCTCCAGGGGTTTCCGCTTGCAACGTTTTCCGAAAATCGCCGCCTTCGTGTTGTTTGCTTGTCCGTTGCTGCCGCAGGTCGCGCCGCTCGCGCTCGCGCAGGACGCGCCCGTCATTCCGGAGATGCGGGTCGACAACATCCGGGTCGAAGGCCTGCAACGGGTTTCCGAAGGCACGGTCTACAACTACTTGCCGATCAACATCGGCGATCGCCTGACGCCGCAACGCGTGCGCGAGGCGATCAAGGCGCTGTACGACACCGGATTTTTCCGTGACGTCGAACTGCGTCGCGAAGGCGGCACGTTGCTGGTGGTCGTGCTCGAACGTCCCTCGATCGAGAGCTTCGAACTCAAGGGCAACAAGGACATCAAGACCGAAGATTTGACCAAGAGCTTGCGCAACGTGGGTCTCGCCTCCGGCAAGACCTTCGATCGTTCGGTGCTCGAGGACGTCAAGCAATACCTCACGGATCAGTATTTCAGTCGCGGCAAGTACGGCGTGCGCATCGATGCGCAAGTCGAAGAGCTCGCCGACAACCGCGTGCGCGTCAAGATCGAGATCAAAGAAGGCAAGCGC
Organism: Steroidobacteraceae bacterium; assembly: GCA_017853555.1. Taxonomy (GTDB): domain Bacteria; phylum Pseudomonadota; class Gammaproteobacteria; order Steroidobacterales; family Steroidobacteraceae; genus UBA964. The sequence goes on along the minus strand of JAFMJH010000015.1, from coordinate 33,670 downwards.
GCGAAGATCCGGCAGATCAACGTGGTCGGCAACGACACCTACGGCGACAAGCAGGTGATCGAGAACTTCGAGCTGAAGTTGCCGAACTGGCTCTCCTGGTACAAGCAGGACGATCGCTACTCGCGCGAATCGCTGCAGGGCGATCTCGAGAAGCTGCGCTCGTTCTACATGGACCGCGGCTACGCGAACTTCGACATCGAATCGACGCAAGTGGCGATCGCGCCCGAGAAAGAAGACATCTTCATCACGGTCAACGTGAACGAAGGGCAGGTCTTCAAAGTCAGCGGCGTGAAGCTCGCCGGCACGTTCGTCGTGCCCGAAGAAGAGTTGAAGAACTATCTGCTCGTCAAACCGGGCGAGACGTACTCGAAGAAGCAGATCACCGCGACGCAGGAGTTGATCCAGAATCGGCTCGGCCTTGAAGGCTATGCGTTCGCGAAGGTCGACCCGGTGCCGACGCCCGACGAGGGCAAGAAGGAAGTCGCGCTGACGTTCTTCGTCGATCCGGGCAACCGCGTTTACGTGCGGCACATCGTGTTCGACGGCGTGACCAAGATCAACGACGACGTGCTGCGACGCGAGATGCGCCAGCTCGAAGGCGGTTGGCTCTCCAACGCCTTGGTCGAACGTTCGAAGCAGCGTCTCGAGCGTCTGCCGTACATCGAGAAAGTCGAAACCGAGAACAAGCCCGTGCCGGGCACTTCGGATCTCGTCGACGTGCAGTTCAAGATCAAGGAAGGCCCGTCGGCGCAGTTGGGCGGCGGCATCGGCTATTCGCAGTCGCAGTCCTTCATGCTCAATGGCAACTACGCCGACAGCAATTTCATGGGGCGCGGCGAGCGCGTCTCGGTCGACTTGAACACCGGTCGATATCAAAAAATCTACGGCATCTCGCACACCGATCCGTACACCAACATCGACGGCATCGCCCGCACCTTGTCGTTCACGTATCGCAAACAGACGCAATTCGTCTCGGCGTCGTCGGACTTTTCGTCCGAGTCGCTCGCGCTCGGCGTCGATTACGGATATCCGATCACCGAATTCCAGGGTCTGCGCGTCGGCGTGTCATTGCAGCGCTCGTCGCTGATCGCCGGTCTCGGCAGCGCCGAGCAGGCGCGCCAGTGGGTGACGAGCAACGGCAAGTATCGCCAGTCGTACATTCCCGAACAGGACTACGGCGGCGGCTACGTGATTCCGGCCACGGTGCTCGACAAGACGCAGTTCAACTCCATGGAATTCGTGGTGGGGTGGAGCTACGACAGTCGCAACCGCGCGTTGTTCGCCGATCGCGGCATGCGCCATTCGGTGTCCGCGAGTTACGCTTTGCCCATCAGCGATGTGCAGTACTACTCGCTGAACTACGACTATCTGCAATACATCCCGCTGTTCAAATCGTGGACGATGTCGCTCGGGGCGGATGTCGGGTTCGGCATGGACGTGGGCAAAACCACGGCCTTGCCGCCGTACCGCAACTTCTTCGCCGGCGGTCCGGACTCGGTGCGCGGTTATCGCGAGAGCCGGCTCGGCCCGAAGGACAGTTACGGCAATCCCTACGGCGGCAACCTGAAGGTGATCGGCCACGCGGAAATCATCGTGCCGACGCCGGAGAAATGGCGCTCCTCGGCGCGCGCCAGCATTTTCTACGACATCGGCAACGTGTTCTCGACGGGGCGTCGGTACAGCTTCTACGGCATCGACGGCACCACGCCGGTCGATTACGGGTTCAAGTATGATAGGTTGCGGCAGTCGACCGGCATTGCAGTGCAATGGCTCGCGCCGCTCGGCGTGTTCCGGTTCAGTTATGCGATTCCGCTCAACCCCTTCAAGGGTGACGGCGTGAATTTCGCCGACGAGTCGGAGCGGTTCCAGTTCACGATCGGTCAGGCGTTCTGATCGAAAGCATGAGGTGTGGTGCGTGATGCGTTCGGTAACTTTCAAGTCTTTGGTCGCCGCTCTGGCGGTGGGTGTGGCAGTGGCGGCGGCGCCGGCGCAGGCTGAAATCAAAGTCGGCGTGATCGACTACGGGCGGTTGATGGACGAGAGCCCGCAGGGCAAGACGCTGCTCGATTCGCTGCGCAACGATGCCGGTACCAAGCAGCGCGAACTGCAAACGCAGGCGACGACGCTGCAGACCAAGCGCGACAAGCTCGCCAAGGATCGCGCCACGATGTCGCAAGATCAGATCTCGCGCGCCGAAAAGGACCTGCGGGATGGTGAGCGTGACCTCGCGCGCCGTCAGGCCGAAATCCAGGACGACTTCAACGCGCGTCGCAACGAAGAGATGTCGAAATTGCAGCGCACGCTCATCGACGAAGTGCGCAACTTCGCGCGCATCCAGAATTTCGATCTCGTGCTCACCGCCGACGGCGTGATCTATGCGGGCACCGCGCTCGACATCACCCCGGGGGTGTTGCAGCAGTTGAACGGCCGCAATCCTTCGGCTGCGCCGCGTCCGGCTGCCCCGGCTCCGGCGCCCGCCGCCGCGCCGGCTCCGGCACCGAAGACCGGCACGCGCTGATCGCGCGACGATCCCGCGCGGGCGGCGCGATACCGGATGTCAGGCGTCAGCCTAGGCGAACTCGCGGTCCGGTTCGGTCTCGCCCTGCGCGGTGATCCGGAGCGCCGGATCGAACGCGTTGCCACGCTCGCGGGCGCCGGTTCCACGGCGCTCGCGTTTTTCGTCAACCCGAAACTCGCGCGCGAGTTGCGCGCGACGCAGGCCGCCGCCGTGCTGCTGCGTGAAGAGGCGCTCGCCGACTGTTCGGTCGATGCCTTGATCACGCCCAATCCGCATGCGGCGTTTGCACGCATCGCGACGATCCTGCATCCGATGGCGCCCGTGGCAGCGGGCATGCATGCCTCGGCCGTGGTGGCTGCCGATGCCGAGGTCGATGCGACGGCGCAGATTGCCGCGCAGGCGGTGGTCGGTGCGCGTACGCGCATCGGTGCGCGCTGCGTGGTGGGCCCGGGTTGCGTGCTCGGCGACGACGTGGTGATCGGGGACGATACGCGCTTGCTGGCGCGCGTGACGGTGCTGGATCGCGTCTCGATCGGCGCGCGCGTGCTCGTGCATCCGGGCGCGGTCTTGGGCGCGGAAGGATTCGGTTTTGCGCGCGAGGGTGCGGCGTGGTTGCACGTGCCGCAGGTCGGCACGCTGCGCATCGGCGACGACGTCGAGATCGGCGCGAACAGCACGATCGATCGCGGCGCGATCGAAGACACGGTGATCGGCGAGGGCGTGAAGATCGACAACCTCGTGCAGATCGGTCACAACTGCACGATCGGCGCGCATACCGCGATCGCCGGCTGCGTCGGCATCGCCGGCAGTTCGCATATCGGCGCGCGCTGCCAGTTGGGTGGCGGCGTCGGGATCGCGGGGCACCTCAGAATTTGCGACGATGTGGGGCTGACGGGCTTCGCGCTCGTCGTGTCGGACATCGACGAGCCGGGCGTTTATTCGAGCGGGATTCCCGTCGAGCGAGCCCAGGATTGGCGCAAGGTGGTCGGGCGTCTGAAGCGCATCGACGGCCTCGCGAAACGCGTGGCCGAGCTCGGTCGGCAACAACAAGACGGAGAAGAGACGGCGTGAGCGACATCATCCAACTCGACATCAATGCGATCCTGAAGCAGCTGCCGCATCGTTATCCGTTCTTGCTGGTCGATCGCGTGCTCGAGTGCGTCAAAGGCGAACGAATCCGTGCGCTCAAGAACGTCACCTACAACGAGCCGTTTTTTCCCGGACATTTTCCGCATCGACCGGTGATGCCGGGCGTGATCATCATCGAGGCGTTGGCGCAGGCGGCCGGCATACTCGCGTTCGTGACCGCGGGCGTGGTGCCCGATGATCAGACGCGGTTCTATTTCGTCGGCATCGACAAAGCGCGCTTTCGCCGGCCCGTCGAGCCCGGCGACCAGCTGATACTCACCGCCGAACTCGAACGCACCATGCGCGGCATCTGGAAGTTCCGCGCGGCGGCCTACGTGTCCGACGCCGAAGTCGCATCGGCCGAGCTCATGGTCGCACCCGAAACGCACAAGAGCGGAGCCGCATCGTGAGCATCGATCCGCGCGCGGTGATCGAGGCGGGTGCAAAACTCGCCGCGGACGTCGAAGTCGGTCCGTTCGCCATCATCGGCGCGAACGTCGAGATCGGCCCGGGGTGTCGCATCGGTCCGCATTCCATCGTCACCGGCCACACCAAGCTCGGTGCGGGCAATCAGGTGTTCCAGTTCGCCTCGATCGGCGATGCGCCGCAGGACAAAAAATACGCCGGTGAGCCGACGCGGCTCGAGATCGGTGAGCGCAACGTGTTTCGCGAATTCGTCACCGTCAATCGCGGCACGACGCACGACGAGGGCGTCACGCGCATCGGCAGCGACAATCTGTTCATGGCCTACACGCACATCGCGCACGATTGCCGGGTCGGCAATCACGTGGTGATGGCGAACGTAGCGACGCTCGCCGGGCACGTGGAGATCGGCGACCACGTGATCATGGGCGGGCTGTCGGCGGTGCACCAGTTTTGCAAAATCGGCGCGCACGCCTTCATCGCCAACAATGCAGCCGTGACGCGCGACGTACCGCCGTACGTGATGGCTGTCGGGCAGCCGGCCGAGCCGCACTCGGTCAATGCCACGGGCTTGTCGCGCCGCGGGTTCACGCCCGAGCAGGTGCGCAACGTGAAGAGCGCGTTTCGCGTGCTGTATCGCTCGGAGTTGCCGCTCGAAGAGGCGCTCGCGAAGTTGCGCGAGGCGGCGGCGACGCAGCCGGAGGTCGCGACCTTCGTCGAATTCATCGGCCGCTCCACGCGCAGTCTCGTACGCTGACGATGGGCGCTCGCGGTCCGCTGATCGCGTTGGTGGCGGGCGAGGCCTCGGGCGACAACCTCGGGGCCGCACTGATCGACGCCTTGCGCGTCCGTTATCCGACCGCCGAATTCGTAGCCGTCGCCGGTCCGCGCATGCGGGCCGCAGGTTGCGAGGTGATCGCCGCGAGTGAAGAGCTCGCCGTCATGGGGCTCGCGGAGATCTTGCGGCATCTTGGGCGCCTGCTCGTCTTGCGACGACGCGTCACGCGCGAGTTGCTCGCACGCCGGCCCGACGTGTTCATCGGCATCGACGCGCCGGAATTCAATCTCGGACTCGCGCGCCGCTTGAAGGCGGCGGGTCTGCGCACGGTGCAGTACGTCAGTCCGCAAGTGTGGGCGTGGCGGCAAGGGCGCGTGCACGACATCGCGCGCGCCTGCGACCGAATTCTTTGTCTGCTGCCCTTCGAGCCGGCGTTCTACGCGCGCTACGGCATCGAAGCGCGTTTCGTGGGGCACCCGCTCGCCGATCAATTCCCGTTGCGCGCCGATCGTGCCGCGGCGCGGCAGGCCTTGTGCATCGACGCGGATGCCGAGGTGGTGGCCATCCTGCCGGGCAGTCGTGCGGGCGAGGTGTCGCGGCTGGCGCGGCCGTTTGCCGCAGCCGCCCGCTGGCTCGCGGCGCGTAGGCCCGGCGTGCAGTTCGTCGCGCCGCTCACGACGGCCGCGACGCGCGCGATGTTCGAGGCAGCCTGGGCGGAGAGTGCACCGGGGCTTGCCGTGCAGGTTCGCGAGGGTGGCTCACGCGCCGTGCTCGCCGCCGCCGACGTGGTGCTCGTGGCCTCGGGTACGGCCACGCTCGAAACTTTGCTCACGCAGCGCCCGATGGTGGTGGCGTACCGACTTGCGCCGCTCACGGCCTTCGTGTTGCGGCGTCTGGGTCTCGTCAAAGTCGAGCACTTCGCGCAAGCGAATTTGTTGGTCGGGCGCCGCGCGGTGCCGGAATTTTTCCAGGAGCAGGCGACACCCGAGGCCTTGGGCGCGGCCTTGTTGCGCTGGCTCGAGGCGGCGCGTGCACCGGACGACGCGCCGCTCGCGCGTGAACTCGCGCGCGTGCGCACGGAGTTCGAAGCGGTGCACCTCGATTTGCGTCGCGATGGCGCCGCCCTGGCCGCGAGCGCGGTGGCCGAGTTGCTCGAGGAGCCTCGTTGACCCGCCTGCGTGTCGCGGGGGTCGATGAGGCGGGGCGTGGGCCACTTGCCGGGCCGGTGGTTGCCGCGGCGGTCATCCTCGATCCGGCGCGTCCGATCGCGGGGCTCGCCGATTCCAAAAAACTCGCGGCCACCGAGCGCGATCGCCTCGCGCCGCTCATCCGCGAGCGGGCGCTGGCCTACGCCTACGGGATCGCGAGCGCCCGCGAGATCGACGCCATCAACATCCTGCAGGCAACTCTGCTGGCCATGCGCCGGGCGGTGATCGGGCTCGCCGTGGCGCCCACGCATCTCGAGGTCGACGGCAACCGTCTGCCACGCCTCGACGGCATCGAGGGGCTCGTGCATGCCGAGGCGGTGGTGAAGGGGGATGCCACGCGGGCGGCGATCAGCGCCGCCAGCATCCTTGCCAAGACCTTGCGAGATCACGTGATGGAACAACTGGATACGCGCTTTCCTGCATACGGTTTCGCGATCCACAAGGGCTATCCGACCGCAGCGCACCTCGCCGCGCTGCGCGCAAACGGCATCTCATCGGCGCACCGCCTGAGCTTCGGGCCGGTAAAATCTCTGGTGTGACTTCCTTCGTCCACCTGCGCCTGCACACCGAATATTCGCTGGTCGACAGCGTGGTGCGCATCCCTGCGCTCGTCGAGCAAGTGGCCGAGCGCGGGATGCCGGCGGTCGCGATCACCGATCAGAGCAATCTGTTCGCGATGGTGAAGTTCTATCGCGCTGCGCTCGGGTGCGGCGTGAAGCCCATCATCGGCGTCGATCTGCTCGTCGCCGAAGCCGGAGAAAAAGTCGAGCCGACGCGCATCGCGCTGTTGTGCATGAACGATGCGGGCTATCGCAATCTGACCGCGCTCGTCAGTCGCGCCTATCTCGAGGGTCAGCAGCGTGGCGAACCGCGCGTCCACCGCGAGTGGTTCACGGTCGAGAGTACGGCCGGCTTGATCGCGCTCTCGTGTGCCGCGGCGGGCGATGTCGGGCGGGCCTTAGTCGAGGGCAAAGCAGCCGATGCTGCGCGGCATCTCGATTTTTGGCGCACGCTGTTCGGCGATCGGTATTACCTCGAGTTGCAGCGGCTCGGTCGCGAAGGCGAGGAGCGCTTGATCGAGGCGACGCTCGCGCTCGCGGCGCAAGCGCGCGTGGCGGTGGTCGCCACCAACGACGTGCGGTTCCTCGCGCCCGAAGACTTCGAGGCGCACGAGGCGCGCGTGTGCATCCACGACAGCGTGCAACTCGGCGATGCACAACGCCCGCGGCGTTACACCGCGCAGCAATACTTGCGCAGCGCGCGCGAGATGAGCGAGTTGTTCGCCGATCTGCCCGAAGCGATCGCCAACACGGTGCAGATCGCGCGGCGTTGCAGCCTGGTGCTGAAACTCGGCGAGAGCCGGTTGCCCGCCTATCCGGTGCCCGAAGGCACGAGCACCGAAGCGTTCTTGCGCGCAGAAGCCGGGCGTGGTCTAGAGTTGCGGTTCGCCAAAGCCCCGGCGCTCGATCGCGAGCAGTATCTGGCGCGACTCGCGAGCGAAAGCGACACGATTTGCACGATGGGCTTTGCCGGCTACTTTCTGATCGTCGCGGATTTCATCCGTTGGGCGCGCGAGAACGGCGTGCCGGTCGGGCCGGGGCGCGGCTCGGGTGCCGGCTCGCTCGTCGCTTACGCGCTCGGCATCACCGACATCGATCCTTTGCAATACGATTTGCTGTTCGAGCGCTTTTTGAATCCCGAGCGCGTCTCCATGCCCGACTTCGACGTCGACTTCTGCATGGACGGGCGCGATCGCGTGATCGAATACGTCGCTGAAAAATACGGCCGTCGACGCGTCTCGCAGATCATCACCTACGGCACGATGGCGGCAAAGGCGGTGGTGCGCGACGCGGGGCGCGTGCTCGGTCTCGGCTACAGCTACGTCGACCGGATCGCCAAGCTCATTCCCTTCGAGCTCGACATCACGCTCGATGCGGCGCTCGAAAAAGAGCCCGAGTTGCGCAAGCTCTACAAGAGCGACGAAGAAGTGCGCAACCTCATCAACCTCGCCAAATCGCTCGAAGGCCTGACGCGCAACGCCGGCAAGCACGCCGGCGGCGTGGTGATCGCGCCATCGGTGATCGAGGATTTCGCGCCGCTTTATTGCGAAGAGGGTGGCAGCAACGTCGTCACGCAATTCGACAAAGACGACGTCGAGGCCGCCGGGCTCGTGAAGTTCGACTTCCTGGGCTTGCGGACCTTGACGGTGATCGAGCACGCGGTGCGCACGGTCAACCGCGCGCGCGAGGCCGCCGGTGAGCCGTTGCTCGACATCGCGACCTTGCCGATGGACGACGCGGCGACGTTCGCGTTGTTGAAGTCGTGTCGTACCACCGCCGTGTTCCAGCTCGAATCGCGCGGCATGAAGGATCTGGTGCGACGCCTGCAGCCCGATACCTTCGAAGACATCATCGCGCTGGTCGCGCTGTTTCGGCCGGGCCCGCTGCAATCGGGGATGGTCGACGACTTCATCAATCGCAAGCACGGACGCATCGAAGGGCCGATCGATTATCTGCACCCCAGTCTCGAGCCGGTGCTCAAGCCGACCTACGGCGTGATCCTCTACCAAGAGCAGGTGATGCAGATCGCGCAGGTGCTGTCGGGCTATACCCTGGGCGGCGCCGATCTGCTGCGCCGCGCCATGGGCAAGAAAAAACCCGAGGAGATGGCCAAGCAGCGCAGCGTGTTCGTCGATGGCGCGAAGGCGCAAGGCGTCCCGGAGCAGCAATCGAGCTACATCTTCGATCTGATCGAAAAATTCGCGGGCTACGGATTCAACAAATCGCACTCGGCAGCCTATGCGTTGCTGTCGTACCAGACCGCCTACCTCAAAGCGCACCACCCCGAAGCCTTCATGGCCGCGGTGTTGTCGGCCGACATGAACCACACCGACAAGGTGGTGACGCTGAAAGACGAGTGCGATCAGATGGGTCTGACCGTCTTGGCGCCGGACGTGAACGCGTCCGAATTCGAGTTCGTGGTAGCCGGTGCCGGTCTCGTGCGCTACGGCCTGGGTGCGATCAAGGGCGTCGGCGAGGGCGTCGTGCAGGCGATCACGCAAGAGCGGGCGACGAACGGCCGGTATGCGAATCTCGAGGACTTTTGTCGGCGTCTCGATCTCAATCGGATCAATCGTCGCGTGGTCGAAGCGCTGATCCGTGCGGGCAGCTGTGATTCGTTCGGCGTCAATCGTGCGACGTTGACGCTGCGGCTTGAAGCGGCCATGAAGCTCGGTGAGCAGGCGACGCGCGCGGTGGAGACCGGGCAGGTGGATCTGTTCGGATTGGCGGGCGGCGACACCGCGAGTGCGGACGTTGCGCAAGTGGGGCGCGAGGTGTCGGAGTGGAGCGAGTCGCAGCGCCTCGCCGGCGAGCGCGAGACGCTCGGCTTGTATCTCACCGGACATCCGATCGTCGCCTATGAAAAAGATCTCGCGCGGTTCGTCACCGGCCGCATCGCCGATCTGATCAGCGATCGGCCCGCGGGCGGTTCGCCCGAGCGCGGTTTCTTCGGTGGGCGCAGCGCGGCCGTGGCCGGTTACGTGCACGAAGTGCGCAAGCGCGGCAATCGCAATTCGATCGTGCTCGATGATCGCACCGGGCGCATGGAAGTGACGTTCTTCGAAGAAGTCTTCCAGACCTATCGCGAGCTCATCGGCAAGGACGCGCTGGTGCTTGTCGAGGGGCAGTTGCGGTTCGACGAATTCAGCGACGCGTGGCGCTTGGCCGCAAAGCGCGTCACGCCGCTCGATCAGGCGCGCGAGCAGCAGGCCGTGCGCATCGTGCTCATCTGGCCGCAGGCGAGTGCGGCCGATCAGGCGGCGAAGCTCGAACGCTTGGCGAGCGTGCTCGCGCCGCATCGCGGCGGGCCTTGTGCGGTCGGCATACGCTATGCGGGCGAGCAGGCGAGTGCCGCGCTCGAACTCGGCGCTGACTGGCGCGTGCGCGCAAGTCGCGAGCTGCTCGAAGCGCTCGAGCGTCTCGTCGGCCCCGAAGGCCTGCGGGTGGTGTATGGCCCGCCGCCCGGCCTCGCCAACGGTGCGTACGGTTCTTCGGGTTGAAAGGGCGGGGTTCGCCCCGTAACCTCGCGCCATGGCCATCAGCTTCCTGGATTTCGAACAACCCATCGCCGAACTCGAGGCGAAGATCGAAGAGCTGCGTCACGTGAAGTCTGACGACAGCGCCAACATCCAGGCGGAGATCGTGCGCCTCGAGGGCAAGGCGCGGCAGTTGACGCGCAGCATTTTCTCGAACCTTAGTCCGTGGCAAATCACGCAGCTTGCGCGTCATCCGCAACGTCCCTACACGCTCGATTACATCGCCAACACGTTCACCGATTTCCAGGAACTGCACGGTGACCGGATGTACGCCGACGATCCGGCGCTCGTCGGGGGTCTCGCGCGGCTCGAAGGCGAGCCCGTGATGGTGATCGGCCACCAAAAAGGCCGTGACACCAAAGAGCGCGTGCGCCGCAACTACGGCATGCCGCGCCCCGAGGGGTATCGCAAGGCATTGCGCTTGATGCATACCGCCGAGCGTTTCGGGTTGCCGCTCGTGACCTTCATCGACACGCCGGGCGCGTATCCGGGCGTCGGCTCGGAAGAGCGCGGTCAGAGCGAAGCGATCGCGCGCAACTTGTTCGAGATGGCGAAGTTGCGCTCGCCCATCGTGACGGTCGTGATCGGCGAAGGCGGCTCGGGCGGTGCGCTCGCGATCGGCGTTTGCGATCGACTTTTGATGTTGCAGTTCGGTACCTATTCGGTGATCTCGCCGGAAGGCTGCGCCTCGATTCTTTGGAAGAGCGCCGACAAGAAAGAAGTCGCCGCCGACGCGATGGGCCTCACCGCCGATCGCTTGCAGAAACTCGGGCTCATCGACGAAGTGGTGCTCGAGCCGCTCGGCGGAGCGCATCGTGCGCCGGCGGTGGTCGCCGCGGGCGTGGGTGCGGCGATCGCGCGGCATCTCGCGGCGCTCAAAGCCAAATCGATCGACACGCTGCTCGCCGAGCGCAGCGCCCGCATCGCAGGCTTCGGCGTCTACGCCGAGGCGTGAAACGCGCACTCGTCGCCACGGTGACGGCCGCCGTCCGCGCGGCGCACGCCGAGCGTGACTTCACGGGCCTGTGCATCGCCTTGAGCGGCGGCGTCGATTCGGTGGCGTTGCTGGCGGCGCTCGGCGCAGCGCGCAAAACCGATCGGACACTGGCGCGGCTGCCGTTGCGCGCGGTGCATGTGCATCACCATCTGCAAGCCGCCGCGGACGATTGGGCGCGCCATTGTCGAATGCTGTGTCGAAGTTTCAGCGTGCCGCTGACGGTGCGGCACGTGAGCGTCTCGCGCGTCCGCGGCACTTCGCTCGAAGCCGAGGCGCGCCGCGTCCGCCGCGCCGCGTTCGAGCAGGTCTTGCGGCGCGGTGAGGTTCTGCTCACGGCGCATCACGAGGACGATCAGCTCGAAACCGTGTTGTTGCAACTGATGCGCGGCGCGGGTGTCGCCGGGCTCGCGGCGATGCCGGCGTGCGCGCCGTTCGGACGCGGGTGGTCGTTGCGTCCTTTGCTCGGCAGTTCGCGCGCCGAGCTCGTCGACTTCGCGCTGCAGGCGAAGCTCGATTGGGTGGAAGACGACAGCAACGTCGATGAGCGTTTCGATCGCAACTACGTGCGGCGACGCATCGTGCCTTTGCTGCGGGCGCGCTGGCCGGCAGCGGCGCGGGTGGCGGCGCGCAGTACCGCGCATTTGGCCGAAGCGCGCGAGTTGCTCGGCGAGCTCGCCGCGATCGATCTGTCGTCTTTGGTCGAGGGCGAGGCCTTGGCGCTCGACAAGCTCGCGAAGCTCGGTCTCGCGCGGCAGCGCAACGCCTTGCGCGCCTGGATCGCCGCCTGCGGCGCGAGCCTGCCCGATGCGACGCATCTCGAGCGCGTGCGCCGCGAATTGCCGGCCGCGCGCGCCGATGCGTTGCCCGTCGTGCAATGGCCGGGCGGGCGCGTGCGGCGGTTTCGCGGCTTGCTCCATTGCGACGTGCCGCAGGCGCCGCCGCGGAATTTGCCCGCGAGCATGGTCTGGGATTGGCGGCGTCAGCGCGCGCTCGAGCTCGGCGAGGGTCGCGGGCGCTTGCGCATCGTCGCCGACCCGCATGGTCCGATTTTGCGCGCGCACTTGCCCGCGCGTCTGCAGGTACGGTTTCGAAATGGTGGCGAGCGCATCGAAGTGGAGCGCGGGGCGGGGCGGCAGAGCGTCAAAGAGCTGCTGCGCGCGCGCGGCGTGTTGCCGTGGCGCCGCGACGATGTGCCGATGTTGTGCGCCGCGCATACGCCGCTCGCACTCGGTGATTGGGTGGTCGCAGCGTCGCTGCGCGCCGGTGCCGAGCGGCGCGGCAGGGTTCGGATAGAGTGGACGGGAGCGGGGCGGATTTGCTAATCTGACTTCCCGTCGTGCTGCGTTCGTCTCGATGACGACGCGGTGCATCAGTAGCGGCGGTCCACCATGCCTCGTTTCGTATTTGTCACGGGCGGTGTCGTTTCCTCGTTGGGGAAGGGCATCGCCTCGGCGTCTTTGGCGGCGATACTCGAGGCCCGCGGTCTCAAGATCGCGATGGTCAAACTCGACCCTTACATCAACGTCGATCCGGGCACGATGAGCCCGTTCCAGCACGGCGAGGTGTTCGTCACCGACGACGGCACCGAATCCGACCTCGATCTCGGTCACTACGAGCGCTTCGTGCGCACCGTCACCGGTCGGCACAGCAACTTCACGACCGGCCGCATCTACGAGAGCGTGATCGCCAAAGAGCGCCGCGGCGATTACCTCGGCGCCACCGTGCAGGTGATTCCGCACATCACCGACGAAATCAAACGCCGCATCATGCTCGGCGCGGACGGCGCAGACGTCTGCATGGTCGAGGTCGGCGGTACGGTCGGCGACATCGAGTCGCTGCCGTTCCTCGAGGCCATCCGCCAGATCGGCGTCGAACTCGGTCGCAGTCATGCGATCTTCATGCATTTGACGCTGGTGCCCGTGGTCGGTGGCGGCAGCGAAATCAAGACCAAGCCCACGCAGCATTCGGTCAAAGAATTGCGCGGCATCGGCATCCAGCCCGACATCCTGCTCTGTCGCGCGCAGCATCCGCTGCCGGCCGAACATCGACGCAAAATCGCGTTGTTCACCAACGTCGAGGAGCGCGCGGTCATTTCGGCCATCGACGCCGACGACATCTACAAGATCCCGATGCTGCTGCACGAGCAGGCGCTCGACGAGATCGTGATCGAGAAGTTGCGTCTCGAGTCGCTCGCCAAGCCGGCGGATCTTTCCGAGTGGCAGGCGGTGGTCGATGCCAAAGCCCATCCCGAGCGTGAAGTGCGCATCGCGATGGTCGGCAAGTACGTGCAGAACCGCGACTCCTACATCTCGCTCAACGAAGCGCTCACGCATGCGGGCGTCAAGACGCGGACGCGCGTGCAGATCCACTTCATCGAATCCACCGATCTCGAAGAGCGCGGCACGGCGGTGCTCGAGGGCATGGATGCCATCCTCGTGCCCGGCGGTTTCGGCGAGCGCGGCATCGAGGGCAAGATTCGCGCCGTGCGCCATGCGCGCGAGCAGGGCGTGCCGTATCTCGGCATTTGCCTCGGCATGCAGTTGGCCGTGATCGAATACGGCCGTCACGTGCTCGGTCTCGACAGCGCGACCAGCACGGAATTCAATCCGGCGACGCCGCATCCGGTGATCGCGTTGATCACCGAGTGGCAGGATGCGGCGCGTGGCGCGCAGGCGCGCGATGCCGCCTCCGACAAAGGCGGCACGATGCGTCTCGGTGGCCAGGACGTGCGTCTGCTCGCCGGCAGCAAGGCGCGCGCGATTTACGGCGCCGATTCGATCCGCGAGCGGCATCGGCATCGCTACGAATTCAACAACGGTTATCTCGAGCGTTATCGCGCTGCGGGACTGGTGTTCTCGGGCATGTCGCCCGACGAGTTGGTCGAAATCGTCGAGTTGCCGAATCATCCATGGTTCGTGGCGACGCAGTTCCATCCGGAGTTCACTTCGAACCCGCGCGATGGTCATCCGTTGTTCACCGGCTTCATCGCCGCAGCCGGCGCCGCCGCAGCGCGTCGTGCGGGAGGTTCGAAATGAAACTGGCAGGAATCGAAGTCGGTGCGACGCAGCCGCTGTTTCTGATCGCGGGTCCTTGCGTGATCGAAAGCGCGACGCTGTGCGAGGAAGTGGCGGGGCGCATGCTGGAGATCACGCGGCCGCTCGGCGTGCCGTACGTGTTCAAAGCGTCCTTCGACAAAGCCAACCGCTCGTCGCGGACGAGTTTTCGCGGCCCGGGTCTCGAAGCGGGGCTCGCGGTGCTCGCCGGCATACGCAAAAAATTTGGTGTCCCGGTGCTCACCGACGTGCACGAGGATACGCCGCTCGCCGAAGTCGCGGCCGTGGTCGACGTCTTGCAGACGCCGGCCTTTCTTTGTCGGCAGACGAACTTCATCGTCGCCGCCGCTTCGCAAGGCAAACCGGTGAACATCAAAAAAGGCCAGTTCCTCTCGCCCTGGGAGATGCAGAACGTGGTCGACAAGGCGCGCTCGACGGGTAACCCCGACATCATGGTCTGCGAGCGCGGCTTCAGTTTCGGTTACAACAATCTCGTCTCCGACATGCGCAGCCTCGCGGTGATGCGCAAGACCGGTTGCCCGGTCGTGTTCGATGCGACGCATTCGGTGCAGTTGCCGGGCGGGCAGGGCGCCTCGTCGGGCGGGCAGCGCGAGTTCGTGCCGGTGCTCGCGCGTGCGGCCGTCGCCGCGGGCGTCGCCGGGCTCTTCATGGAAACGCATCCCGATCCGGCCAAAGCGCTGTCGGACGGCCCGAACGCCTGGCCCCTCGGCCGCATGGCCTCGTTGCTCGCCACCTTGGTCGAACTCGACCGCAGCACCAAATCCAGACCCTTCGAGGAAGACCACGTATGAGCCGCATCAAACATATCGTCGCGCGCGAAATCATCGATTCGCGCGGCAATCCGACCGTCGAAGCGGACGTGGTGTTGGCGAGCGGTGCCGTCGGTCGTGCCGCCGTGCCCTCGGGCGCCTCGACCGGTTCGCGCGAAGCGGTCGAGTTGCGCGATGGCGACCCCAAGCGTTACCTCGGCAAGGGCGTGCAGAAGGCCGTGCGCAACGTGAATACCGTCATTCGCAAGGCGCTCACCGGTCGCGATGCACGTGCGCAAGGGGAGATCGACGCGCGGCTCATCGCGCTCGACGGCACCGAGAACAAGGGCCGACTCGGGGCGAACGCGTTGCTCGCCGTGTCGCTCGCGACGGCGCATGCGGCGGCCGAAGATGCCGACATGGCGCTCTGGCGTTATCTCGCGCAGGGCCGCAAGCCGGTGATGCCGGTGCCGATGATGAACGTCATCAACGGCGGCGCGCACGCCGACAACAGTCTCGACATCCAGGAATTCATGATCCTGCCGGTCGGGGCCAAAAGTTTTTCGCAGGCGTTGCAGCAGGGCGCCGAGATCTTCCACACCCTCAAAGCCATCCTGAAGGGCAAAAAGCTCACGACCGCCGTCGGTGACGAGGGTGGCTTCGCGCCCGATCTCGCCTCCAACGAAGCCGCGCTCAAGCTGCTGCTGCAGGCGATCGAAAAAGCGGGTTACCGCCCCGGGCGCGACATCCTGCTCGGTCTCGACGTGGCGAGTTCCGAGTTTTTCCGCAAAGGTCGCTACGAGTTGCACGGCGAGGGTCGCGCGTTCTCGGCCGAGGCGTTCGTCGGTTATCTCGGCAAGCTGGTGGCCAAATATCCCATCGTCACCATCGAGGACGGCATGGCCGAGGGCGATTGGGCGGGTTGGGCGTTGCTCACGCAGCGCCTCGGCAAGCGCACGCAACTGGTCGGCGACGATCTGTTCGTCACCAACACCAAAATCCTCGCCGAGGGCATCCGCAAGGGCATCGCCAACTCGATCCTCATCAAGGTCAACCAGATCGGCACGCTCACCGAGACGCTCGAGGCGATCGAGATGGCGACCGGCGCCGGTTATTCGGCCGTAATTTCGCATCGATCGGGCGAAACCGAAGACACGACCATCGCCGACATCGCGGTGGCGACCTCGGCGACGCAGATCAAAACCGGTTCGATGTCGCGCTCGGATCGCATCGCCAAATACAACCAATTGCTGCGCATCGAAGAAGAGCTGGGCGGCAAGGTGCGCTATGCGGGGCGTGACGCATTCCCCGTGAAGGTCTGACGCCGGGCTTTCTTTCGGCGCGCAAGCCGTTTAATCTTGCAAAACATCATGTTGAAGACCTTTGCTGGACTCCTGCTGACGTTGACGGTGCTGCTGCAGTACCGCCTGTGGCTGTCGGACGACGGTGTCGGCGAGGTCATGCGGCTGCGTTCGGCGATCGTCCAGCAGCAAGCCACCAACGGCGAATTGCAGCGCCGCAACGCGCAAATGGCCGCCGAAGTCGCTGATCTCAAGAGCGGCATGACGGCGATCGAAGAGCGCGCCCGCAGCGAGCTCGGCATGGTGGCCAACTCAGAAACCTTCTACCAGGTCGTGCCGCGCATGACGCCTGCGCCGGGAGCCTCCGGGGCACAACCGGCCGGGGCGCGTACTCGCACGGCGCAGCGCTGAGGCGTTCGCATGGACGCCGGCCGCTACTGGCTCGTCATGCCGGCGGCCGGGCGCGGACAGCGCTTCGGCGCTGAACTCCCCAAACAATATTTGTCTTTGCACGGGCGCAGCATGCTCGAGTGGGCGCTGCGTCCGTTTCTCGCCGATGCCGCGTGCGCCGGCGTGATGGTGGCGGTGTCGCGCGGCGATGCACATTGGCCGGCGCTGCGTGCGGCGCTCGGTGCGCGGGTGCGCGATTGCGAAGGCGGTGCCGAGCGGGCCGATTCGGTGCGCGCGGCGCTCGACGCGCTGCTCGCGAGCGGCGTGGCGGCCGATGCTTGGGTGCTCGTGCACGATGCCGCTCGCCCTTGCGTGAGTGCCGGCGAGATCGCCGCACTGCGTGGCACGGTGCTGCGACACGCCGCGGGCGAGGCGCTCGACGGCGGGCTGCTCGCGCTGCCGCTCGCCGACACGCTCAAACGTGGCGCGCCGCACGCCGCGGGCGTGCGCGTGAGCGATACCGTGGCGCGCGAATCCCTGTGGCGCGCGCTCACGCCGCAGATGTTCCGCCTCGGTGCCTTGCACGCGGCCTTGCTCGCCGCGCAGCGTGAGGGTCGAGTGCCGACCGACGAGGCGCAGGCCATCGAATGGGCAGGCGGTGCGCCGCAGCTCGTCACGGGCGAGTCGACCAACCTCAAGGTCACGACGCCGGCGGATTTCGGTCTCGCCGGACGCATTCTGCAAGCGGTCGAATTTGCGGGAGAACGTTGATGCGTATCGGTTCGGGTTTTGACGTACATGCCTTCGGGCCGGGCGATCACGTGATGCTCGGCGGCGTGCGCGTACCGCACGATCGGGGTGTGCGCGCACACTCGGATGGCGACGTTCTGCTGCACGCCTTGTGCGACGCGTTGCTCGGTGCCGCCGGGCTAGGCGACATCGGCCAACATTTTCCCGACAGCGACCCGACATGGCGCGGGGCGGACAGCGCACATTTCGTGTCGGCGGCGGTGGCGATGCTGGCTGAGCGGGGGTGGCGAGTGGTGAACGCCGATCTCACCGTGTTGGCCGAAGCGCCGCGACTCGGTGCCCACCGCGAGCCCATGCGTGCGCGCATCGCCGAACTTTTGAACATCGACGTCGATGTGGTGAACGTGAAAGCGACCACCACCGAGAAGCTCGGTTACATCGGACGAGGCGAAGGTCTGGCGGCGATGGCGAGCGTCCTGCTCGGCCCGCGTTGAGCGGCGATCCGCAGGGCGCAGTAGCCGCGCTCGATCCGGGTTGGGAGCGGCTCGCGCTCGCGCCACCGCGCGCCGTCGAGTCGGTGATCGCACGCGCACGCCTGCGCAGTACGCCCGAAGATTTTCAGGTCGACGAACAACTCGGGTTCGAGCCGTCGGGTGCGGGCGAACATCTGTTGCTGCGCGTGCGCAAGTGCGGCGCCAATACGGGCTGGGTGGCGCGCGAGTTGGCGACGCGCGCGGGCGCTCGTCAGTTCGAAGTGGGTTACGCCGGCCTCAAGGATCGAAACGCCGTCACGACCCAATGGTTCACGGTGCCGCGACGCAAACGCGCACCCGAAGATTGGCAGGGCGTGCACGGCGAGGGTTGGCAAGTGCTCGAGGCGCACGCGCATGCGCGCAAGTTGCCGCGTGGTGCGCTCGCGGGGAACCGGTTTCGCATCGTGCTGCGCGACGTCATCGGCGATCGCGCCGTGCTCGAGTCGCGCCTTGCTACCTTGGCGCGCGAGGGCGTACCCAATTATTTTGGTCCGCAGCGTTTCGGGCGTGGCTTGTCCAATCTGCGCGCATTGCTGCCGGGGGCGCCGCCGCAGCGCGAGATCGGTTTCGCCGTGTCGGCTGCGCGCAGCCTCATCTTCAATGCCGTGCTCGCCGAGCGCATCGCGCAAGGATCCTGGAATCGTTTGTTCGTCGCCGAGCGCGCCAATCTCGACGGACGAAATTCGAGCTTCGTGGTCGAGACGGTCGACGCGACGCTCGAGGCGCGGCTCGCCGAATTCGACGTGCACCCCACCGGTCCGATGTGGGGTGAGGGCGAGTCGGGCGTCGAAGGTGTGGTGAATGATCTGGAACAGCACGTGGCCACGCGCTTTGCGGACGCGATCGAGTTCGTCACGGCGGCGCGCGTCGAGTTCGCGCGCCGGCCGTTGCGCGTGGCGGTGCGCGAGTTCGAATGGGCGTGGCTCGATGCCGATGCGCTGCAATTGAGCTTTGCACTGCGCGCCGGCAGTTTCGCGACGGCCGTGATTCGCGAACTTTTGGATTCGGGCGGTGAAGTTCTGGAGGATGAACATGCTTGAGCTGCGGCAGGTCGATCGCGTCTGCGAAATCCGCTTGGCGAGGGCGCCGGTCAATGCGCTCGATCGCGCATTGATCGAGGCGCTCGATGCGGCGCTCGAGCGACAATTTGCCGCGCCCGAGTGCGGGGCGATCGTGCTTGCGGGGGCGCCCGGGATTTTCTCGGCCGGGCTCGACGTGCGCGAGGTGACGGGCGAGCGCCCGGTGGTGGAATCTTTGGTACGCGGTTTTTGGCGTCTGCAGGAACGACTGGTGCGATCGCCGAAGCCCGTGGTCGCCGCCATCACCGGGCATTGTCCGGCCGGTGGCATGGTGATCGCGATGCTGTGCGATCACCGCATCATGGCGCAGGGCGAGTTTCGCATCGGTCTCAACGAGGTGCAGGTGGGCCTCTATCCGGGTGATACGGTCTATCGCGCGTTCGAGCGCCTGGTCGGTGCCGCGCGCGCCGCATCGATGTTGCCGCGCGGCCTGATGCTCGACTCCGCTGCGGCACTCGCGGCGGGGCTTGTCGATGAGCTCGCGCCTGCGGAGGCGGTGATCGAGCGTGCGCATGCACACGCGCGCGAACTGTTGCGTCTGCCGGAGCAGGCCTATGCGCGCACGCGCGCGTTGACGCGCGGTGATCTCGTTGCGCTGTATGCGGCGCCGCGCGAGTCGCTCGACACGTTGCTCGCCGACGGTTGGGCGAGCGAGGAGACGCGCGCCGCGATGCGCCAGTTGCTCGCGGCACGTGCGACTTGAATCAGCTGTGCAGTAGTACGTAGATCGCGCCGGTACCGCCGTCGACCGGTCGCGCCGAGCAGAATGCGACGACGCGATCGGTGCGTTGCAGCAAACCGTTCACCGCGTGCTTGAGCACCGGTCCGCGCGGGCCGGAGCCGAGCCCCTTGCCGTGCACGATGCGCACGCAGCGCAATTGGCGCGCGATGGCGCGCGCCAGGAACACGCGCAACTCGGCCTTGGCTTCGCGCAAGGTGAGGCCGTGCAGGTCGATCTCCGATTCGATGCGGTATTGGCCGCGGCGCAATTTGCGCAGCACCGTGTCTTGCACGCCCGGACGACGGAAGTTCAGCGAATCCCCGGTTTCGACGTCGAGCTGCGCTTCGCTGAACTTCAGGCTCTCGATCAGCACTTCGGCTTCGTCACGACGCCGAAAACGCGCTTTGGGCTTGGGTTTGCGGCGGTGGGAGACCCGCGGCGCATGCGCCAGCGGCTGGACGTCGCGCATCGCTTCGCGGAACACGCGCCGCTCCTCGTCCGCGAGCTTTTGCATCCTGCTACCTCCGGGCACCGGGTTTTGAGTATATTTCGCGGCTCGCCATGAAGATACTCATCAGCAACGACGACGGCTATCGCGCCCGCGGCATACTCGCGCTGCGCGAGGCGCTCACGGGACTCGCCGAGCTCACCGTCGTCGCCCCCGATCGCAACAAGAGCGGGGCGAGCAATTCGCTGACCCTCGATGTGCCGTTGCGCGTCACGCGCGTCGAGACGGATTCGTACTTCGTCACCGGCACGCCGACCGATTGCGTGCATCTGGC
Source organism: Steroidobacteraceae bacterium (assembly GCA_017853555.1). GTDB lineage: Bacteria > Pseudomonadota > Gammaproteobacteria > Steroidobacterales > Steroidobacteraceae > UBA964. Next base: position 13,143 of record JAFMJH010000015.1, on the reverse strand, counting down.
GATTTCGGGTCTGTTCGACTTCGAGCACGACATGGTCGTCTCCGGCATCAACGACGGCGAGAATCTGGGTGACGACGTCCTCTATTCGGGCACCGTCGCCGCCGCGGTCGAAGGGCGCTTCCTGGGTCTGCCCACGCTCGCGTTTTCCCTGCTGCGACCCGAGAGCGGCGAGGCCGATTACAGTGCCGCGGCGAAGGTCGCGCGCATGATGGTCGAGCACTTGCTCGCGCATCCGCTCGATCGCAGCATGATTTTGAACGTCAACGTGCCGCACCGGCCGTTCGGCGAGTTGCGCGGCTTCGCCACCACCCGACTCGGTCATCGACATCGGTCCGAGCGCGTCACGGCGAGCGACGATCCGCGCGGTCGCAAGGTGTATTGGGTGGGGCCGGCCGGCAGCGAGCAGGATGGTGGCCCGGGTACCGATTTCCACGCCGTGGCCAACGGTTATGTGTCGGTGACGCCGTTGCAGACCGACCTCACGCGTCACGCAGCCCTCGATACGGTGTCACGCTGGCTCGGCGAGCTCGAGCGGTGACCGATCCTCGCTTCGCCGGCATCGGCATGACTTCGGCGCGCACGCGCGACCGACTCGTGCAGCGCCTGCGCGAGCAGGGCATCCGCAGCGCCGAAGTGCTCGAACGGATACGCACCGTGCCGCGGCATATTTTCGTCGACGAGGCGCTGGCGAGCCGCGCCTACGAAGATACGGCCTTGCCGATCGGCTTCGGGCAGACGATTTCGCAGCCCTACATCGTCGCGCGCATGAGCGAGGCGTTGCTGGCGGGCGGGCCGTTGCACAACGTGCTCGAAGTGGGCACGGGTTGCGGTTACCAGACGGCGGTGCTCGCCGGTCTCGTGGGCCGGATCAACAGCATCGAGCGTATCGAGCCGCTGCTCGCGCGCGCCAAAGCGCGCCTCAAAGAACTCGGCGTGCGCCACGTGCGGTTTCGACACGGCGACGGCATCGAAGGTTGGAAATCGAACGCGCCCTACGACGGCATTCTGGTGGCGGCTGCGCCGCTGGCCGTGCCCGAGGCCTTGCTCGCGCAACTCGCCGACAACGGGCGGCTCATCATGCCCGTGGGCGGCGAGGGCGGTCAGGAGTTGATGCGTTACACGCGGCGCGAGGATCGCATCGAAAAAATGCCGCTCGGCAGCGTGTCGTTCGTGCCGCTGCAGCCCGGGGTGGCGTAACGCGCTCGATGCGGCGCGCCGCTCAGGCGGCGAGCGGGAACAACAGCGCGATCACGGCGCGCTCGTCCTGCACCAACAAGTTGTAGGTGCGGCAGGCGGCGCCCAATTCCATGGTTTCGATGCCGATGCGCCGCTGCAGGAACCAGCTGCGCTGCGCCGCCGGCAGAAACAGCTGCCCGCCGCCCCAGCCGACGATGACGAGCTCCGGACGCAGCGCGAGCAGCGGCTCGAACTCGGCGTCGCCGAGTTCTTGCGGCGTCTGTACGGTCAAGAGTTCGAGGCTGCTCGCCGCGAGCCGCAACGGGCGGGTGTACAGGGTGTCGCCGATGCGGATTTCGCTGCGCGCGTAGCTGCGCACGAGGTTCGCCGTCGTACGGTTGTCCGCCATCAGTCCCATGCTCCGATAACATACGCGATGTGCGTGAACTGGTGCTCGTTTTCGATGATCTCTATCTGCACTCCGGTGCGGCGGCGCAAGCCCGCGATGCGCTGCGCTTGCGCTATGCGGGCGCGCGTCTCCTGGTCGGCGGCTGGCGCAGCGTGTTCGCGCGACGTCTCGGGCGCGGCGATCTCGCGCTCGCGCAACCCGCCGAAGTCGTCGCCGCTGCGGCGGGGCTCGCTGCGGATGAATGGTGGCTCGCGACGCCGATGCATTGGCAGGCGGGTCTGGCGAGCGTGCACGTGCCGGCTGATGCGATCCTGTCGCTCTCCGAACACGATTCCGACGAACTCGTCACGGCGTTTGCGCAGGTGTTCGGAGGCGATGGCCTCGAGTTGCGGCGCGTGGCCGCGATGCAATGGTTGCTCGGCGGTCTCGAGACGCCCGGTGCGCAGGCGGCCGAGCCCGCGCGCATGCTCGGCGCGACCCTCGACGATGCGGCGATCGCCGGCGCGGGTGCTGCAACGCTGCGGCGACTCGGGAGCGAGATTCAAATGTGGTTGCACGATCTGCCGCTCAATCGACGGCGCGAACAAGCGGGTCTGCCGCGGATCAGCGCCTTGTGGTTGTGGGGCGGCGGCGTGACGCGGCGCGACGGCATCGCGCGCTCGGAATCGCCATTCGACGCCGGCGCGGCGCTCGAGTTTTGCAGTGCGGATCCGTGGGTGCGCGCGGTCTGCGCGCTCGCGGGTGCGAGCTGTTCGGTGCCCGAAGCGGATCTGTCGCGCACGCTCGCGCGTGCGATGACCTCGGGGCCGATGCAGTTGTGGGTGCTCGCATCGTGGGAGCGCACGGCTTACGAACAGGCGGTCGCGGCCTTGCAGAGCGGCACGATCGATCGGCTCACCGTGCTCGGCAACGATCGCGCGACGACACTCGTCGCGCGTGATCGCTGGCGGTTTTGGCGGCCGCGACGGGATTTGTCCGAGGCGCTGTCGTGAAGATCGACCGGCGACCAATCGACCCTGCGCGCCTCGCGCGACTCGTCGCATTGCCGCCGGTGCTCGCGCGTGCGTATGCGGCGCGCGGCATCGACGATCCGTCGCAACTTTCGCACGGGCTCGAGCGCCTGTTGCCGGTCGGCACGCTCGAGGGTGTCGATGCGGCCGTGGCATTGCTGCTCGAGCATCGTGCGCGCGGCACGCTCGTGCTCGTGGTCGGTGATTTCGATGCCGATGGCGCGACGAGTTCGGCGCTGATCGTGCGTGCGCTGCGCGCCTTCGGGTTTCCGCAAGTCGATTTTCTGGTGCCGAACCGCTTCGAGTACGGTTACGGCTTGTCGCCCGAAATCGTGGCGCTCGCCGCGCAGCGCGCGCCGGGATTGATCGTCACGGTGGACAACGGCATCTCGAGCATCGAGGGCGTCGCCGCGGCGCGCGAGCGCGGCATCGACGTGCTGGTCACCGACCATCATCTGGCCGGCGCAGCGTTGCCGGCCGCGAACGTGATCGTGAATCCCAACGTACCGGGCGCCCGGTTCGCATCGCGCTCGCTCGCGGGCGTGGGCGTCGCATTCTACGTCATGGCGGCGCTGCATCGCGCGCTCGGCGATCGCACGCTGCCTTCGCCGGCGCAATGGCTGGATCTCGTGGCCCTCGGCACGGTGGCCGACGTCGTGCCGCTGGATGACAACAATCGCGTGCTCGTCGCGCAAGGTCTCGCGCGCGTGCGTGCGGGCCGCTGTACGCCGGGGGTGCGTGCGTTGCTCGAAGTGGGTGGTCGCTCGCTGGCAGGGGTCATCGCGGCCGATTTCGGGTTCGCGGCGGGGCCGCGCTTGAATGCGGCCGGCCGACTCGACGACATGTCGCTCGGCATACGGTGTCTCGTCACCGATTCGCCGACCGAGGCGCTCGCGCTTGCCGCGCGTCTCGATCAATTGAACGTCGAGCGTCGCGCGATCGAGGCCGGCATGCAGGCGCAGGCGATGGCAGCGGTGAAACATCTGCTCGATGGCGCGAGCAGCGGCAGCGTGCGCGATCGTGCCGGCGTGTGTTTGTACGATCCGGGTTGGCACCAGGGTGTGGTGGGCTTGGTCGCCGGTCGCGTCAAAGATCGTCTGCGTAGACCGGTCATCGCCTTCGCCGATGCCGGCAATGGTCTGCTGCGCGGCTCGGCGCGTTCGGTCGCCGGCGTGCACGTGCGCGACGTGCTCGAGGCGATCTCGACGCGCGAACCGGGGTTGCTGCCGCGCTTCGGCGGTCATGCGATGGCCGCGGGACTCACGCTCGAGCTCGCGCGCCTCACCGAGTTTTCGCGCGCCTTCGATGCCGAAGTGACGCGCTGGCAGCAAGGCGGGTCGCTCGCCGATCGCATCGAGACCGATGGTGAACTCGCGGTCGAGGAGATCGCCTTGCCGGTCGCCGAGGCGATTCGCGGCGGCGGGCCTTGGGGGCAGGCATTCCCCGAACCGTCGTTCGATCAACGCTTTCGCATCGAACGCACGCGCGTGGTGGGCGAGAAGCACCTCAAGATGTGGGTCGAGCTCGAAGGCACGGGGCGACGGTTCGACGCGATCGCCTTCAATCATTTCCAGGGACGCGACCCCGCTGCGCCGGTGCCGCAGAGCGCGCGACTCGTCTATCGACTCGATGTGAACGAGTACCAGGGCGAACGGCGTCTGCAGCTCGTGGTCGAGCATCTGATAAACTAGCGCCATGATCGAACTTGGCTTGGTGAAAAGATCGTTGGCGGACCTCCAGGAGCGCGTCAGCTCCTTAAGGGGGTTTCTTTGAATACGACCTCAAGCGCGAAAGGCTAGAGGAAGTCAGCCGGGAACTCGAAGACCCGGCCGTCTGGCAAAAGCCCGACAAGGCACAGGAGCTCGGGCGTGAGCGCGCCAAGCTCGTCGCCGAACTCGAACAGATCGACGCGGCGACCCATGCCGTGCGTGATTCGGTCGAACTGCTCGAACTCGCCGAGGCCGAAGATGATTCGGCAACCGCCGTCGAAGTCGAGCGCGACCTGCCGCAGGTCGAAGCCAAAGTGCGCAAGCTCGAATTGAAGCGCATGTTCCGTGGCGAGATGGACTCGCACAACGCCTACCTCGACATCCAGGCCGGCGCGGGCGGTACCGAGGCGCAGGACTGGGCGCAGATGATTTTGCGCATGTACCTCAAGTGGGCGGCGACGCGCGGCTTCTCCGCCGAGGTCATCGACTCGAGTCCCGGCGAAGTGGCGGGCATGAAAAGCGCCACCATCGAAATCAAAGGCGATCATGCCTACGGCTGGCTGCGCACCGAAACGGGCGTGCACCGCTTGGTGCGCAAATCGCCGTTCGATTCGGGCAATCGTCGCCACACGTCTTTCGCGTCCGTGTTCGTCTCGCCCGAAATCGACGACGACATCAACATCGACATCAACCCCGCCGATCTCGAGATGGACGTGTACCGCTCGAGTGGTGCCGGTGGTCAGCACGTCAACAAGACCGAGTCGGCGGTGCGCATCCGGCACATGCCCTCGGGGATCGTCGTCGCCTGTCAGAACGAACGCAGTCAGCACAAAAATCGCGCCACCGCGATGAAGATGTTGAAGGCCAAGCTCTACGAGCTCGAAGTCAACAAGCGCAACGCCGCCGCCAAGGTGCTCGAAGATTCGAAGTCCGACGTCAGCTGGGGTCACCAGATCCGCAGCTACGTGCTCGACCAGTCGCGCATCAAAGATTTGCGCACCGACGTCGAAGTGGGCAACACCGCTTCGGTGCTCGACGGCGATCTCGACCAGTTTCTCGAAGCATCATTGAAGGCGGGCCTGTGAGCGACATTCCCCAGGACGAGAACAAGCTGATCGCCGAGCGGCGCGCGAAACTCGCGCAATTGCGCGTGCAGGGTGCGCCGGCGTTCCCCAACGATTTTCGTCGCGACGTGCTCGCCGAGCAGTTGCATGCGCGGTACGGCAGCGTCGACGACGCGACGCTCGAGGCGCAGGCGGTGCGCGTGCGCGTCGCCGGTCGCATGATGCTGCGACGCATCATGGGCAAGGCGAGTTTCGCGAAACTGCAGGATTCCTCGGGTCAGATCCAGGCATTCTTGCAGCGCGAGACGCTCGGCGAAGCCTACGAGGCCTTCAAAGGTTGGGACATCGGCGACATCCTCGGCGTCGAGGGCGTGCTGTTTCGCACCAAGACCGGCGAGTTGTCGATCCGCGTGGACGTGGTGCGTTTGCTGGTCAAATCGTTGCGACCCTTGCCCGACAAGTGGCACGGGCTCGCCGACACCGAGGCACGCTATCGCCAGCGCTACGTCGATCTGATCATGAACGAAGAGAGCCGCGCGGTGTTTCGCAAGCGCACGCGACTCGTGGCGTTCCTGCGCCACATGCTCGACGACAGCGGTTTCATGGAAGTCGAGACGCCCATGATGCAGCCGATTCCGGGCGGCGCCGCGGCGCGGCCGTTCGTCACGCATCACAATGCGCTCGACGTCGAAATGTATCTGCGCATCGCGCCGGAGCTTTATTTGAAGCGTCTGGTCGTCGGCGGGTTCGAACGCGTCTACGAAATCAACCGCAATTTCCGCAACGAGGGACTGTCGACGCGACACAATCCCGAGTTCACGATGCTCGAGCTGTATCAGGCCTACGCCGACTACGAAGATCTGATGGCGCTCGTCGAGCGCATGCTGCGCGGCGCAGCCGAAGCCGTGGTCGGTGCGCTCGCGTTCGAGTCGCAGGGGCGTCACTACGATTTGTCGACGCCGTTCCGGCGCGTGACGGTCGAAGATCTGATCCTGCAATGCAATCCGACGCTCGAGCGTGCGCGTCTGCGCGACGTACCGTATTTGCGCGCGGCCTGCGATGCGCTCGGCATCGCATACAAGCCCGGTGACGGTGCAGGCAAGTTGCAGATCGAGATTTTCGAGAAGACGGGCGAGCACACCTTGCTCGATCCGACCTTCGTGTATGCCTATCCGGCCGAGGTCTCGCCGCTGTCACGCGCGAACGACGCCGATCCGTTCCTCACCGATCGCTTCGAGTTCTTCATCGGCGGGCGCGAACTCGCCAACGGCTTCTCGGAGCTGAACGACGCCGAAGATCAGGCGGCGCGCTTTCGCGCCCAGGTCGATCGCAAAGACGCCGGCGACGAAGAGGCGATGTTCTACGACGCCGATTACGTGCGCGCGCTCGAGTACGGCATGCCGCCGACAGCGGGGCTCGGCGTCGGCATCGATCGACTCGTGATGTTCCTCACCGACTCCGCCTCGATTCGTGACGTGCTGCTGTTTCCGCAGATGCGTCGCGAAGTCGACTGACGGCGTCAAGCCGGCAACGCGTAGGGCAGCGGCAGCGCGCCGGCCTGCGGCGCATTCGTGTCGTACGTCGTCACCGCGAGGAATTCGCAACGCCCGTCGTCGCGCTCGATGGCGGTGACCACGTCGCAGGAGCGTCCGTCGGGCAACACATGCGTGTCACCGGCCTGCAGACTCGCAGGGGCCTGCGTGACGAAGCGTTGCAAGCGGCGTTTGACCCGCCCGCGATAATGCGCGCGCGCGATCACTTCCTGCCCCGTGTAACAGCCTTTCTTGAACGAGATGCCCTCGAGCAGATCGAGGTTCAGCATCTGCGCGACGAATGCGCCGCTCGTCGCTGCCGTCACCGTCGGCAGACCCGCCGCGATGTCGGCGGCGCGCCAGGCGCGCGCGGTGTGCGTGACGGGCGTCTCGTCGGGCGTGCTCGGGCGCAGTTGCAGACGCCGGCCGTCCGCCGCGTGCTGCCAAGTGCGCAGCTCGCCTTCGCTCTGCAAGTGGCCGACACCCGCGGCGTCGATAGGGTGGTTGGCCTCGGGCCAGACACCCGCGAGCGCCCAAGCCTCGCTTTCGTCGCCCAGGCGTACTTTCGCGCGCAGCACGAACTTGGCGAGCACGTCGCGCACCGGCACGACGAGCTCGCGCGGCAACAGCAGCAGCAGGTCGGTCTCGTCGAGCGGCACAAGCTGCAGCACGGCGAGCACCCGGCCTTGGGCGTTGTGCAGTCCGGCGAGCGCGACGCGGTCGGTCGCGAGTCCGAGCACGTCTTGCGACAACTGGCCGTGCAAGAACTTGCGGGCGTCGCTGCCGCGGACGGCCAGCACGCCCGTGGCGACGGGAACGGCGTCGATGAGTGTCAAGGCGGCCTTCCTGTGGCTGCGAAGCGACGATTCTGGCAGAATTCACCTCCGATGCAGAACGATCCCCAGGGGGTGGGGCGGCCCGCGTCAGCAGCCGTCGCCGTGCCTTCTTCAAACGTGCCCGTTTCGTCCGAACAGACCGTTCCGGGCGAGCTTCCCGCAGCAGAGCGTCCTCGCGAGTTCGGCGGCCCCGAGGGTCCCGAGCCGACGCGCTATGGCGATTGGGAAAAGAAGGGTCGTTGCGTCGATTTCTGATTTGGTTTGCACGGAGTATCCATCGATGCGCGAACGCCCCTTATCACCGCACCTCGGCGTGTACCGCTTCATGTACACGATGGCCACTTCCATCCTGCACCGCATCACCGGCGTGGTACTCGCGGTCGGCTTGTTGCTGCTCGTCTATTGGTTGATGGCCGCGGCTGACGGTCCGGTCGCCTATGAGCGGGCGCTCGAGCTGCTCTCGAGCGGCGTGGTGAAGCTGTTGATCGCCGGTTGGGTGCTCGCGTTTTCCTATCACCTCTGCAACGGCATCCGTCACTTGAACTGGGATCTCGGTCGCGGTCTCGAGCGTGCCGAAGCGCGTCGCAGTGCGCGCGTGATGATCGCCGCCGCGGTGGTGATCGCCGTCGTGATCCTCTACGCCGCGTTCGTCGGAGGTGCGTCGTGAGCCTGCGCAGTCCGCTCGGCAAAGTATTGGGGCGCGGTGCGGCGAAGGACGGCGTGTCGCATTGGTGGTTGCAGCGCGTGACGGCGGTGGCGCTCGTGCCGCTGACGCTGTGGTTCATCCGGGATTTGCTGAATTTGGGCGACTTCGAGCTCGCGACCGTGAGTTTGTGGATCGGCTCGGGCTGGACGCCCGTGTTCCTGTTGCTGCTCGTATGGTCGCTCGCGGCGCATTCGGCGCTCGGCGTGCAAGTGGTCATCGAAGACTACGTGCACGTCAAGAGCGTGAAGCTCGCCGCGCTGCTCGCCGCCAATTTCCTGCATGCGATCGTCGCCGTCGCCGGTACTTATGCCGTGCTGCGCATCGCCTTCACCACGGGATCGTTCTGATGTCCGAGTACAAATTCATCGATCACACGTACGACGTCGTCGTGGTCGGCGCCGGTGGCGCCGGTTTGCGCGCGACCCTGGGCCTCGCCGAAGCGGGCCTCACCACGGCGTGCATCACCAAAGTATTCCCCACCCGCAGCCACACGGTCGCGGCGCAAGGCGGCATCTCCGCGGCGCTCGGCAACATGGGCGAGGACGACTGGCGCTACCACTTCTACGACACCATCAAAGGTTCGGATTGGCTGGGCGACCAGGACGCCATCGAGTTCATGTGCAAGGAGGCGCCTGCCGCGGTCATCGAGCTCGAGCACTACGGCGTGCCGTTCTCGCGTACCGCCGACGGCCGCATTTATCAGCGCCCCTTCGGCGGCATGACGACGCAGTACGGCAAGGGCATCGCGCAGCGTACCTGTGCGGCGGCCGATCGCACCGGTCACGCGATGCTGCACACGCTCTATCAGCAGTCGATCAAGAACGAGGCGGAATTCTTCGTCGAATACTTCGCCATCGATCTCATCATGGAAAACGGCGAGTGCCGCGGCGTCGTCGCCTTGAACCTCGCCGAAGGCACGCTGCATCGCTTCCGCGCGCACCTCGTGATCCTCGCCACCGGCGGCTACGGTCGCGCTTATTTCTCTTGCACGTCCGCGCACACCTGCACCGGCGACGGTGGCGGCATGGCGCTGCGCGCGGGTTTGCCCTTGCAGGACATGGAATTCGTGCAATTCCATCCGACGGGCATCTACGGTTCCGGCTGTCTCATCACCGAAGGTTCGCGCGGCGAGGGCGGCTATCTCACCAACTCGCGCGGCGAGCGTTTCATGGAGCGCTATGCGCCGAACGCGAAGGATCTCGCCTCGCGTGACGTCGTTTCGCGCTCGATGACCATCGAGATCCGCGAAGGACGCGGCGTCGGCAAAGAAAACGACCACATCCACCTGCATCTCGAACATCTCGGCGCCGAAGTCATCCATCAGCGGTTGCCGGGCATCGCCGAGACGGCGCGCATCTTCGCCGGCGTGGACGTCACCAAAGAACCGATCCCCGTGCTGCCGACCGTGCACTACAACATGGGCGGAATTCCCTGCAACGTGCACGGCGAAGTCGTCACGCTGCGCAACGGCAACCCCGACAGCGTGGTGCCGGGCCTGATGGCGGTGGGCGAGGCGGCCTGCGTGTCGGTGCACGGTGCGAACCGTCTCGGTTCGAACTCCTTGCTCGATCTCGTGATCTTCGGCCGCGAAGCGTCGCGGCATGCGGCGACCATCGTCAAGCCGAGCCAGTCGCATCGTCCGCTCGCCAAAGATGCCGGTGATTTCGCGGTCTCGCGGCTCGATCGTTTCCGCAACGCCAAGGGCTCGCGCCCGACCGCGCAGATCCGCCTCGAAATGCAGAAGATCATGCAGACCGATGCCGCCGTGTTCCGCACCGGCGCGTCGCTGCAGGAAGGTTGCGAGCGCATTGCCAAGACCGTCGATTCGTTCGCCGACGTCGGCACGACCGATCGCGGCCTCGTCTGGAACACCGATCTCGTCGAGACGCTGGAACTCGACAACCTGCTCGGGCAGGCGGTGGCGACGATCCGCTCGGCCGAAAATCGCAAGGAAAGCCGCGGTGCGCACGCGCGCGAGGATTTCAAGGATCGCAACGACGTCGAGTGGATGAAGCACACGCTCATCTGGGTCGACGAGCAGGGCAAGACACGCATCGACTACCGTCCGGTGCACTTGAACACGCTGACCAACGAAGTCGAGCCGGTGCCTCCCAAGGCCCGCACCTACTGATCCCGAGGCACGAGCAGTCATGGCCGAATTCAGACTTCCCGCAAACTCGCGCGTCAATTCGCAGGGCAAGGTGTTCAAAGCGCCCGCCGGTGCGAAGCACGTACGCACCTTCAAAATCTATCGCTACGATCCGCACGGCGAAGAGAATCCGCGCGTCGACACCTATGAAGTCGACATGGATGCCTGCGGCCCGATGGTTCTCGATGCGCTGATCAAGATCAAGAACGAAATCGATCCGACGCTGACCTTCCGCCGCTCCTGCCGCGAGGGCATCTGCGGCAGTTGCGCGATGAACATCGACGGCACGAACACGCTCGCGTGCATCAAAAGTTCCAAGGAGATCAGCGGCGAGGTGCGCATCAATCCTTTGCCGCACATGCCGGTGGTCAAGGATCTCGTGCCGGATCTCACGCAGTTCTACGCGCAGTACGCGTCGATCAAGCCGTGGCTGCAGTCGCGCACGCCGGCGCCGCCGGATCGCGAGCGTCTGCAATCGCCCGCCGAGCAGGAGAAGATCGATCGTCCCTCGGCGTGCATTCTGTGCGCCTGCTGCTCGACCTCGTGCCCGAGCTACTGGTGGAACGGCGACCGATATCTCGGTCCTGCGGCGTTGCTCGCCGCATATCGCTGGATCATCGACAGTCGCGACGATGCGACGGGTGAGCGACTCGATGCGCTCGAAGATCCGTTCCGGCTGTATCGCTGCCACACGATCATGAATTGCACCGAGGCCTGCCCGAAGGATCTGAACCCCGCCAAGGCGATCGCCGACATCAAGAAGATGATGGCCGAGCGCCAGCACTGAGCGGCGCCGTGGGGATTGCGCCCTCGGAGCTCGGGCGACTGCGCTGGCGCTGCCGGCGCGGCATGAAAGAACTCGACGTGCTGCTCGAACGCTGGCTCGCGCGCCATGCGCCCTCGGCCGATGCGGGCGAAATTGCGGCATTCGAACGGATGCTCGACTTGCAGGACCCCGAGCTCGCGCGTTACCTGTTGGCCGGTGAACCCGTCGCCGACCCCGAATTCGCGCGTATCGTCGCCCGCTTGCGCGCCTGAGCTGCGTGTCCCCTTGTTCGTTCCGACCCATCCCCTCTGGCGCAGACTTCGGGTGATCGCGGGGTTGTCGACGGCGGATGCCCTGGTACATCGCGCCGATGGCAGCTGGTGGCTGCAACAGGGCGCGCACGAGGCGCCGGCGCGTTGGCACGCGCGGCTCGAGTTCCCGGGCACGGGGTGGTGGCTTGCGCTGCGCGCGGCGGGGCAGGTGCACTGGCTGTGGATTGCCCGCCGCCGGCTGCCGCGCGACGTCGCGGCCGCCCTCGGGGTGTCGTTGCGCGCCGACCGGGCGCGTCCGGCATAGCACGCAAACCCGGCAGGCGCCGGGGTTAGACTGCCCCCGCAGGGAACTTTTTGCGCGGGCGCGGCTCTCATGGGCAGCGTCATCGGCATGGCAGCAGGGACGCCTTGGAGGCGAACGTCGCTCATGAGCGTCGAGGAAACCGATCTCAGTCTGGTACAGCGCGCGCAACGTGGTGACACGGGTGCGTTCAATGCGCTCGTCGTCAAATACCAACACAAGGTCGTCAAGCTCGTGCAGCGCTACGTGCGCAACCCCGCCGAAGCCGAAGACATCGCGCAGGAGGCGTTCATCAAAGCCTACCGTGCGTTGCCGAGATTTCGCGGTGACAGCGCGTTCTACACCTGGCTCTATCGCATCGCGATCAACACGGCCAAGAACTCGCTCGCCGCACGCGCACGCAGTCCGCTCGAATTCGAGCTCGATCGCCCCGAAGGCGAAGAATCACGCGAGTTACAGGCACGTATGAAAGACACCGCAACCCCCGAAGCGTTGGTGCTCACCGAAGAAATCCGCAGCACCGTGAATGCCGCGATGGAAAAACTTCCCGAAGATTTGCGCACCGCCATCGTGCTGCGCGAACTCGAGGGTCTGTCGTACGAGGAGATCGCCGCCTCGATGGACTGTCCGGTCGGCACGGTGCGTTCGCGCATCTTCCGTGCCCGCGAGGCGATCGATGCGCGTTTGCGCGAGGTGTTCGAGGGTGGCCTCGGACGCAGCGAAGTATTGGGATGAGGTCGGAACGATGAACGACGACAAACTCGACAGCCAGCTCTCGGCGATGTTCGACGGCGAACTGCCGGCGGCCGAATGCGAATTGCTCGCGCGGCGCTTGTCGCGCGATGAGCAACTGCGGCGCCGCTGGGCATCGTATGCGCTGATCGGTGCGGTGTTGCGCGATGAGCCTTTGCCGGTGCGCCAGACGCTGGCCGGCAGGCCCGTGGCGGATCTTGCGGCGCGCGTGGCGGCCGCGATCGATGCCGGAGCGGGCGAGGCGGCGGGTGATGCTTCGCCGGGCGTGCGGTCCGTCTCCGACGGTGCGACGCGTGCCGCGGGCGCGGCGGCGTGGGCGCGCTGGGCCTGGCCGCTCGGCGGCGTGGCTGCGGCGGCAGCAGTCGCGTTCGTGGCGATTTCTTTGGTGCGCGTCGCGCCGCAGGATGCCGGCTTCGTCGCCGATCGCGTCGCGCCGACCGCGGCGTCGCCCGGTGCCGTC
>JAFMJH010000004.1 GCA_017853555.1 Steroidobacteraceae bacterium | reverse complement strand
CTCATCAACGTCGCTGCCGCAGCGAGAATGAGAATTCCGCCGGCTTCATAAAGAATGGTGACGGGGTCGATGTCTTTGCTCTGCAGGATGATCATTCTGCAGAGCGCGGTCATCGCGATGACGATCGGCAGCGTCACCGGAATGCGATGGCTTTTGTAGAAGGCCCCGACCATGCCGAGAACTTCCGCAAAAATGAATAGCAAAAACAGGTCACTCAGATTGACGACGCCGGTTTCGAACAGGCGTTTGACTTCCGCACCGGCCGCGTACAACGTCGCGAGGCCGATGACGAACAGGATCGCGTTTTCGCTGGCCTGAACCAAACGCGAGCTGAAGGTCTTCGTTTCGCTGGGCATGGAACCGTCTCCTTTGAGCGCTACGGCAGCGGGCTTGAGTGCCAAGCCACCATGCGCCATTGATTTCCAACGCGTCGATAGACGTCCGTATAGGACATTTTCAATCCTTGGACGCTCTGGCCACCTGCTTCGACGTCGATGGTGATCCGTCCGTTCAGGATCGCAAGATCGCCGTAGTGCCGCACGCGCGAGCCGACCACCTCGATTTTGTGATATTTGGTCCGTCCACTGCGCAGGTTGGCCAAATACTCCGCTTTCGACTCGCAGCGTCCGGTCGTGTGGCAATAACTGAGTTCGTCATCGAGCATTTTTTCGATGGCATCGACATCGCCTGCTTCGGTCAATCGAAACCGCTCGGCTTCCATGGCGAGTAGCGGATCGGTTGAGGCTTTCTGACTCTCGGCAGCCTGCAGGATGGTCGCGAAAGCCAGACAACTCATGACGAAGATGGTTTTGACGTTCATTGATTTCAACACGGTCGTTAACCTCAGGATTTCAAAAATTGATCGATGGCGTTCACCCACTCGCGCGGCTGCTGGTCGACGATATCGATGCCGCCGCCTTGCAATTCAAAAAACGCAAAATCCGGTCGCATGCGTGCCGCGATTTTCGATTGCTCGTAGATCTGATCACCCGTATTGGTGAGTATGAGCGTCGGCCGTCGAATGAGCGGAATCGTCGCGCCATGATCATAAGTGAACGCTGCAAAGTGCCCATGCCAAAATGGCGCAAGACCCATGAATCGCTCCACGGTGTAACGCGTGATGAGGCGCGGCTCCGGCAGTGGCACATTTCCGTACATGCGATAGCGCGTCATGAACGCAGCCTGCAAATGACTGCCATCCGTCTGGTGCACGAAGTTGATTTCGTTTTTCTCGACGCCGGCGAGAAACTTCTGCCGCTCCTCCGGAGTGAGCGGTAGCGCACTCCCGAGTACTAATTTGCGAACTCGAGGTCGAAAGCGCTGTTCGACTTCGGTGGCGACGAGTGCGCCGGTGTGATGCCCGACCACGTCGGCCTGATGGATTCCGAGATGATCGAGGACCGCGGGCACGACCCGCGCCCAATCACCGACCGTAGGCACGAAGTCGGTGGGATCGGACATGCCGAACCCGGGGCAGTCGATGCCGATCGGGCGATACCCCAGTGCAATGAAATACGGATACACGTTGTCGAATTGTCGCGAAGACATCGGCGCTTGATGAATGAGGACCACGGGCTTGCCGACGCCGGAGTCTCTGAAATGAATCTGACCGAAGGGGCCACGCGCGTAACCGCGCTCCATGCGCGCGGGCTCCGCGGCGCTCCGCGAGCCTTTGGCGGCTTGTCCCGCCCCCTCGGTCGCGTGCGCGCCGCTGGCACCGACGGCCGTGGCGGTGATTGCGGCACGAATCAAGTGACGACGGGACACTGTGTCGTTCATAGGGCACCAATACGGCCAAGACGTCTGAAGTTAGGCTACGGGCGTCACGGCCGCAAGTCGATGACGTCTCCGTCCGGTCAAGAGTCGCGACGGGTACGCCGACGCGGACGTGAAGGTCTACACTGCCGGCCGTCGATCGAAATAGGAGCCCGTCCATGTCCCGGCATCCCGTCCTGCATCAGCTCAACACGCGCGTCTATCTCACGGAGCGTGGTAGGGAACTCGGGCGCAGGGCGACCATCGCCGACCTGCCGGATGCGCTGCTCGACCAGTATGCGGCTTCGGGCATCGATATTCTTTGGTTGTTGAGCGTTTGGCGCACGGGAGAAAAATCACGGCGTATCTCGCGTACGAATGACGAGTGGTTGGCCGAGTTCCGGCATACGTTGCCAGATCTTCAGGCCGATGATATCGCCGGTTCGGGATTCGCGATCGGCGAGTATCGAGTGGCCGATGAGCTAGGCGGGCCAGAGGAACTCGCCGAAGTGCGTCGACGATTGGCCGAGCGTGGCATACGGTTGATGCTGGATTTCGTCCCCAATCATATGGGGCTCGATCATCACTGGCTCGACACCCATCCCGAGTTTTTCGTTCGCGGCACGTCGCAGAAATTGCATGACGAGCCCCGCAACTACTTCACGCACGACTCCGGCGGGCAAATCTTCGCGCACGGGCGCGACCCGTATTTCCCGGGTTGGCCGGATACGGTCCAGCTCGACTATTCCAACGCGGCGCTGCAGGAGCGGATGCGTGCAGAACTCATGAGTATCGCCGCGCAGTGCGATGGCGTGCGCTGCGACATGGCGATGCTGATTGACCCTTCGATCTTCGAGCGCACCTGGGGTCGCCCGATGAGCGACTTTTGGACACCCGCGATTCGCGCCGTCAAAACGGCGTATCCCGATTTCGTGTTCATGGCCGAGGTGTACTGGGACATGGAATCGCAGCTGCACGCTGCGGGGTTCGACTTCTGTTACGACAAACGACTTTACGATCGATTGCGTGACCGGGAGTTCGCCGGCGTGCGCGGACATCTGCGTGCCGAGGTGACCTATCAAAGCCGACTGGCCCGCTTTCTCGAGAACCACGACGAGCCGCGCGTCGCCGACACATTCCCGTTGGCGCGCCACATTCCAGCTGCGGCAGTGACGTTCTTGTCCCCGGGTCTGCGGTTCTTCCACGAGGGGCAGGCGCAAGGTCGCCGAACACGCATTTCACCGCACCTCGTGCGTGCGCCGCACGAGAGCGAAGATCCCGCGACACAAGCGCTGTACTCGAAACTACTCGGGCTGCTGCGCGATCCGATCTTCCGTTCGGGCGAGTGGGAACTGCTGGAAGTTTCCCGCGCCTGGGAAGAGAACTGGAGTTCCGATTGTCTGCTTGCGTGGCATTGGCGATTGGCGGATCGCGTGGTGCTTTGCATTGCGAATCTCGCCGACCACGACGCACAAGGCAAAATCCACATACCGGCGATGCTGCAGTCTTTGGCGAGTCGCCAATGGAAAAACATCTGGACCGGTGACCATTTCAACATGCCCGTCAACGATTGGCACCAAGGTTTCTGGACCTTGTTCGCGCAGCCGTCGCAAGTGTTCGTCGTGGAATGTCGCTGAGATCATGAACATCGAAGCCGACGATCATCCGCGCTTGTCGAAGCGCATGAGCGAGTTGGGTCTTTGTTCACGTCGCGAGGCCGAAGAATGGATCGTCAACGGCTGGGTGCGTGTCGACGGGCAGGTGGTCGACGTGCTCGGCTCCCGCGTGACGCGCGAGTCGCATATCGAGATCGATCGTCGAGCACGCGAGCAGCAGAGCGAGCGCGTCACCATCCTGCTCAACAAACCGATCGGCTACGTATCCGGGCAGGCGGAGGACGGTTACGAACCCGCGACGGTGTTGCTGCGTCCGGAGAACCGATGGAGCGGTGACGACTCGCGTCAACGCTACGATTCGAAGCATTTGGTCGGTCTGGCGCCGGCTGGTCGACTCGACATCGATTCGACGGGGCTCATGGTCTACACGCAGGATGGGCGGATCGCCAAGCATTTGATCGGCGGCAACGACGTCGAAAAAGAGTATCTCGTGCGCGTGCAAGGACAAATGGCACCGGATGGACTCGCGCGGCTGCGTTTCGGTCTCGTGCTCGACGGCGTAAAGCTCAAGCCCGCGCAGGTGGAGTGGCAAAATGCGGATCAATTGCGATTCAGTCTGCGCGAAGGGCGCAAGCGACAGATTCGTCGCATGTGCGAAATCGTCGGGCTGAAGGTCGTCGGTTTGAAGCGCGTGCGTACCGGACGAGTGATGCTCGGTGCCCTGCCGGTCGGGCAGTGGCGCTACTTGCGCGCCGACGAAGGATTTTGAGTCACGTCAGGACGTGATCGCCTCGCGAAAACCCTTGGCAACGATGTACACCTCGCGCGACTTTTGTCGTGATGCTTGCGGCTTGCGTATCGATACTTTCTGAAAGCTCTTGCGCAGCTCTTTGAGATATTGGTCCGATCCTTCGCCTTGAAACATCTTGGCGACGAAGGTCGCGCCGGGTTTGAGCGCGAGTCGCACGGTCTCCAGCGCCAGTTCCAAAAAATAAATCGAACGCGCCTGGTCGGCCGAGTCGATGCCCGAGATGTTCGGTGCGATGTCCGAAACGATCAAATCGAATTTTCCACCATCGAGCCATGCGAGCACTTGCTCCACCACGCCATCACTCGTGAAGTCGCCCTGGATGAAGTCGACATGACCGATCGGATCCATCGGCAGGATGTCGGTGGCGAGCACGCGCCCCTTGACGCCCACGGCTTTGGCGACGACCTGCGACCAGCCACCCGGCGCCGAGCCGAGGTCCATGACCCATAGCCCGGGACGCAACAGTCGGTCCTTCTCGTTCAACTCGATCAGCTTGTAGGCCGAACGCGACCGATAGCCGTCTTTCTGGGCCATCTTGACGTAAGGATCGGTGACGTGTCGGCGCAGCCACTCGCTGCTGCTCTTGGTTCGGGCCATGATGACGATAGACTAGCGAATATTTGCGACCTCTGTCGGGCAAACCGACCAGGATGTGCGTCTTGATCCGGATCACCGAATTGCCTCTGTCTCTGGGCGACCCGCGGACGGCGGATACCCAGGAAGCCTTGCGTCGCGCGATCATCCGTCGGCTCGGAATCGCAGCCGGCGATCTCGTCGAGTTCAGCGTGTTCAAGCGCAGCCACGATGCGCGACGCAAGGATCGCGAGTTGGTGTTCGTCTACATCGTCGACGTCGTGGTCTCGAACGAAGTGGATGTTCTGGCGCGTCATGCGTCCGATCGACAGATTTCGCGTTCGCCGGATACGGGCTTTCATGCACCGGCGCGGGCTGCGTCGGCTCTGCGTGAACGACCGATCGTCGTGGGATTCGGTCCTTGCGGATTGTTCGCCGCACTGGTGCTCGCCCAGCAGGGCTATCGGCCCATTGTGCTCGAGCGCGGGCGAGACGTGCGGCGTCGCACGCAGGATACCTGGGCGTTGTGGCGCAAGCGTACTTTGGATGTCGAATCCAACGTGCAGTTCGGCGAAGGCGGTGCCGGGTTGTTTTCGGACGGCAAACTCTACAGTCAGATCAAAGATCCGCGCTTTCTCGGGCGGCAGGTGATGCGTGAGTTCGTGCGCGCCGGCGCACCGCCGGAAATCATGTACGTCAACAAGCCGCATATCGGCACGTTTCGTCTGACGGGCGTAGTGGCCCGATTGCGTGAAGAAATCATCGCGCTCGGCGGCGAAATCCGCTTCGAGCGGAAAGTGACGGATCTATTGCTCGACGAGGATGCGAGCGGATCGAAACGCGTTGCCGGTGTCATGCTCGACAGTGGCGAGAGTATCGAGAGTCGACACGTCGTGCTCGCGCTCGGACACAGTTCCCGCGATACGGTACGGATGCTCGAGCGTCGCGGCATCTTCATGGAAGCAAAACCGTTCGCCGTCGGATTTCGCATCGAGCATCCGCAGTCCATGATCGATCGCGCGCGACTCGGGCGTTTCGCCGGACATCCGGACATCGGTGCCGCCGATTACAAACTCGTGCACCATGCGCAGAACGGACGCGCGGTCTACAGTTTTTGCATGTGTCCGGGCGGCACGGTCGTCGCGGCGACCTCGGAGGCCGGGCGCGTGGTCACGAACGGCATGAGTCAGTACTCGCGCAACGAGCGCAACGCCAACGCGGGCATCGTCGTGGGCATCGATCCGGCATCCGATTATCCCGGGGGCCCCTTGGCCGGGCTCGCGCTGCAAGAAACTTTGGAAAGTCGCGCCTATTTGCTCGGCGGTGAAGACTATTCGGCGCCCGGTCAATTGGTCGGCGATTTTCTCGCCGGCCGCGCATCGACCGCATTGGGCGAAGTGGAACCTTCGTATCAACCCGGCGTGAAGCTCACCGACCTCGCGACGTCCTTGCCGACCTATGCCATCGAGGCGATACGCGAGGCGTTGCCTGCGTTCGGGCGCCAGATACGCGGGTTCGATCGCGAGGATGCCGTGCTGACCGGCGTCGAAAGTCGTACGTCGTCGCCGGTCCGCATCACGCGTGACGAGACGACGCTGCAAAGTTTGAATACCCGTGGCTTGTTTCCGGGCGGCGAGGGGGCGGGCTACGCGGGCGGGATACTGTCTGCGGGCGTGGATGGGATCAAATTGGCCGAGGCCGTAGTCAGAAGTCTGCAGGGTGCGGGGAGCGTATGAATGCGCCGTTGAAACTCGACGAGCTCAAATCGCTGCACGAGAAAAAATTCCGCGACGAGCGCGGGCTTTTTTTGGCGGAGGGCGAGCACCTGGTGCTCGAGCTGGAAAAAGCCGTATCCCGTCACCCGGCGCTCGGCGCCGCACAGGTGTACGTAAGCCACGAATATGCCGCCGAGCATGCCATGGGAGATCGATGGCGCGGGCTCGGCGTGCACCGCTTGGCAAGTCGCCAAATCGCCGCGGTGAGCGATACGCGCAATCCGCAGGGTGTGCTGGCCGTCGTGCCCATGCCGCCTGTTTCTCCGCTGCAAGCCGACGAACGTACGATCTATCTGCATGGCATCCAGGACCCGGGAAATCTCGGCACCATCCTGCGCACGCTCGCATGGTTCGGTGGTTTTCGTTGTCTGTTGTCGCCGCAAAGCGTCGACCCCTACAACCCAAAAGTCGTACGCGCGAGCATGGGCGCGATTTTCCACGTACCGATCGAATGCGAGGTCACCGTCGAGCAGTTGCTCGCGCGCCATCCGACGATTGCGCTGCTCGATGTGCAAGGCGAACCCTTGAGCAACCCGGACTTTCGTGACTTCGGTGTCTACGCCTTCGGCAGCGAATCGCGCGGTTTGCCCAAAGACTTGTTGGTGAGCGCCGGCATCCACCGATTTTCCATCCCGGGCGGGCGAGGGATCGATTCGCTCAATCTCGCCTCGGCGGTCAATATTTGTGCCTACGAGTTGTCTCGCAGGTGAGTTCTCGATCGGCGATGGTCAAGATGTGCGCGGTGCCGATACGCGCTAGGATGGTTCGCATGCATCATTTCAAAATTTTGGTCACGGCCCTGGTTGCCATGGTTTTCGGCTGCGGATCGCTGATCTGCACCGCGGCGGTTGTCGAAGTGCGGCTGCCGGCGTCGGTCGAGAAGAGCGCGCAAGACGGTCGCCTGTTGCTGATTTTCGCGCCGGCTTCGCAGTCGCCCGAAAAAGAGCCTCGCGCGCTGGTCAACTGGGATGGCGAGGCGATTCCGTTTTTCGGAGTCGACGTCGAAAACTGGAAACCGGGTACCGTCAGAAAAGTCGCCGACGAGGCGTTCGGATTTCCGGTACGCAAGCTCGCGGATCTGCCGCCCGGCGACTATCGGGTGCAGGCGTTTCTCAATCGATATGAAACCTTCACCATGGGTGATGGGCGCGTCCTGAAGTTGCCGCCCGATCGTGGCGAAGGTCAGCAGTGGCGTGACAAGTCGGGCAATCTGTACTCCAAGCCCGTGTCCATACGTTGGCAGGGGGCAGGCCGGGGCGGCGCCTTGCCGACCTTCGTTTTATCCGAACGAATCCCGCCCGTTCCCGAAATCAAGGATACGCCTTGGGTCAAGTACGTACGCATTCGCAGCGAACGACTGTCGAAGTTCTGGGGGCGCGACGTGCACCTTGGGGCGTTCGTCACGTTGCCGCTCGGATTCGATGCGCATCCGGGTGCGCGTTATCCACTCGTCATCAATCACGGACATTTCCCGTCCCGCCCGTCGGGTTGGCGCGAAACGCCGCCTGATCCGAATCTGAAATCCGAGTACAGCAAGCGATTCAGACTCGACGGTTACAACAAAATTCAGCAACAACTCGAATGGGAGTTCTTTCAAGCGTGGACCGGCAAAGGGTTTCCACGCGTCCTGCTGGTCGAGATACAGCATCCCACGCCGTTCTACGACGACTCCTACGGTGTCAATTCGGCCAACAACGGCCCGTACGGCGATGCGATCCAGTACGAACTCATCCCGGAAATCGAAAAGCGATTTCGCGGCATCGGCCAGGGCTGGGCTCGATTCGTGTTCGGCGGGAGCACGGGCGGCTGGATCGCGATGGCGACTCAAATGTTCTATCCGGAGGATTACAACGGTGCCTGGATCGCCTGCCCGGATCCGATCGACTTCCGTCATTACATGACGGTCGACATCTACGCCGATAAAAATGCCTACTTCATGCCGAATCGGTTCAAGCGCACGCCGCGACCCGCGCATCGAAACTGGCTGGGGCATGTCGACACGACCGTGGAGGAGAACAATCTTTGGGAATACGCCCTCGGCACGAAAGGGCGCAGCGGCGATCAATGGGACGTCTGGGAGTCGGTATATTCACCGGTCGGAAAAGATGGCTATCCGCGGCGCATCTGGGATCGTCTGACCGGCGAAATCGATCCCATCACGGCTGCGTATTGGCGCGACAACTATGATCTGGGGTTCATCCTGCGCCGCGACTGGCAAACCCTCGCCCCCAAGCTCCGCGGGAAATTGCGCATCTATGTCGGTGACATGGACAACTACTATTTGAACAATGCGGTCTACGCCGTCGAAGAGTTCTTGCGTACTGCGCAGCCGGCGGCCGATGCGGTGATCGACTACGGTGACCGGGACGAGCATTGCTGGAACGGCGATCATAGTCGAGCCAACGCGTATTCGAGATTGCGTTACCCGCAGATGGTATTGCCCTGGGCCGTCGAGCGCATGCTCGCAACGGCGCCGCAGGGCGCCGACGTGCGCAGTTGGCGATATTGAGCACTCGGAGCCTCGACGTGTCGAATCGTTGCATTCCATGGTGCATTGCATTCGCGGCTTTCGCGGCGAGTGGCATGCTGGGCGCGCGTGATTTGCCGGATCCGAAAAAGCAGTCCTTCGAAGTCGTCGAGGCGACGATTCCGGATATGCAGCGGGCGATGCAGCAGCGGCGGACGACGTCGCGTGATCTCGTCCTGCAGTATCTGACGCGGATCGCGCTTTACGAAGATCGTCTGAATGCGGCGATCGTGATCAACAAAGATGCGCTCAAAGAGGCCGAGCAGCTTGATCGCGAGCGTGCGGCGGGCAAGTTGCGCGGACCCTTGCACGGCATTCCGATCGCACTCAAGGACAACATACATACCCTGAACATGCCGACCACCGGCGGTGCTTTGGCGTTTGCCGATTTCACGCCGAGTTACGAGGCGACGATCACCAAAAACCTGCGGGACGCGGGCGCCATCATCATCGCCAAGACGGGCATGACCGAACTTGCGAACTGGGTCGCATCCGGAATGCCGACCAACTACAACGCGATCCAAGGCTATGGCATGAACCCTTATGACCCGCGTCGCGACCCGCGCGAGGCGTATGCGGACGGACGACCCGTGCTGGCCACCGGCGGGTCGAGTTCGGGGATCGGTACGGCCGCCAATTTTTGGGCGGCCAACGTCGGCACGGAAACATCAGGGTCGATCTTGAGTCCGACGAATCAGAACATGCTCGCCGGGATCAAACCCACCGTCGGGCGTATCAGCCGTTACGGGGTCATTCCGATCACCGCTGACCAGGATACCGCGGGGCCGATGGCCCGTACCGTGACCGATGCTGCCGTGCTGTTGGGCGCTCTCGAAGGCGCGCAACCCGATCCCCACGACTCGGCGACAAGTGCCTGCGCCGCCCCGCCGGGACGCGACTACACCCGCTTTTTGAAACGGGACGGTTTGAAGGGCGCGCGTATCGGCATTCCGCGTGCGTTCTATTTCGATCGCGTCAACGTGCCTGGCGAAAAAGAGCCGCAAGGGGGGTTGAATGCGGCGCAAGCCAAAGTGATGGCCGAGGCGATCGAAGTATTGAAGATGCAGGGCGCGGTGATCGTGGATCCGGCCGACATACCTAGCGTCGTGGCGCCCGCGACGGCGGACAACTTTCTCGCCTGGGGCACCTGCGCCGGACTCGACAATGCCAAGGGCAAGGATGCCGAGTGCTCGGTCGTGCTGAAGTACGGCATGAAACGGGATTTCAATGCGTGGCTCAAATCTTTGGGTGATGCGGCGCCGGTCAAGTCGCTGACCGAATTGCGTCAATGGAACGTGGTGCACCAAAAAGGCGGCGCCATCAAGTACGGCCAGGCCCAACTCGACATTTCGGACGAGATGGACGTTCGACTGGATGCCGAGCGGTATCGCGCCGACCGAGCCAAAGACATACGCCTCGCGGCCACCGAGGGCATCGATGCCGCAATGCAGCGGCACCGCCTTGATGCGATATTGTTCCCCGGGCCGTTCGGCGCATCGATTGCGGCAAAGGCCGGCTACCCGACGGTGATGGTGCCGTTCGGTCTGATCGATACGGCGCCGATTCAACCGGGATTCGCGGGCAAGCCTGCGCCCTTCGGCATCAGTTTCACGGGTATGGCGTGCAGCGAACCGAAGCTGCTGGAAATCGCATTCGCCTTCGAACAGACGACGAAGCGACGCATGCCGCCGACAGCCGTGCCTTGAGAGTGTCGAGGTCGTCGCATCGTTGACGCTACACTGTCGCCATTCGTCGTCTTTGGGGGTCGTATGAAGATTTCTCGTCGTTCAGCTTTGAAAGGTGCGGCTGCACTGGGTGGTGCAGGCCTCGTCGTGTCGGAATCGGTGGATGCCGCGGCGGCTGCCGGGCGGGTAAAAGCGGTTCCGGATTTCAGTGATCCGCTGACCTTGTTGCGCACTCACGTGAAGATGGTGGGTACGCTCGGCAAGGGGCAGGTGGTTTCGTTCATGCGCCTCAATATCTATGCCGATCTCGGCGAGGGCAACTTCGTGCCCTTTTTCACCATGAACAACATTCTGGTCGATTACTGGGAGCCCAAGGAAGATCACCAGCACGAGATGCGCAAATACGAGGTCGGCTTCTACACCCGTTATGACAGTCACGAACCGCTCGAAGAATTCGCGAATCCGATCACGGGGAAAACGCTGCCGATCCATCACTTTCGCTTGGGGCCGGTGCCCCGCATGTATACGCCGTCGGGCGTGATCGCCATGGGATATACGCCGAAGTTGTTGCCTATCGAGGTGATCGGTGATCGGGTATTCCTCGCGACCGAGTCGATCGAAAGTCGGCCCGACATGTTGCACCCGGGTCAGACGAGTTACACGAACTCGTTCATGACGATGTCGGCACCGCTCGCCGATATTGCGAATCCGGCGGTGCTGTCGGCGCCGGTGCATCTGCAGCTGCACAACAAAAATCGCTGGGCACCGTGGATGGGCATGGGAGATCGGCCGGGTGGTACGGTCGCGCGAGGCTTCGGCGGCAAGGTTGCGAGTCTCGATGCGCTGCCCGCCTCGGTGCGCGCCGGTGCGAAACGCTTCGTGCCGGAAGTGTTCGACACGGCGAACTGGACGCAATTCCAGTTCGAAGACTCGGAATATCTGAAAAGTCTGGAGAAGCGCTGACGCTCAGCGCCGCATGGCGTCGAATTCGGCGCGCCAGGCGGCGACGCCCGCACGGTTGTCGTGATCCCAAGGGTGGAAGCCCGGTCGATACCAGGCGACATACAATCGCCATCCGCTGCGAAACAGACCGGGATCTCGCCAAAGAAATCGCCGCACGGCGCGGCGTGCTTCTTGCTCCGGGTATCCATCGGCTTCGAGCAGCGTCGCGGCGTGCTTCGCGATGTTGCGGGTGAACTGCCAGGTGATGTAGGCCATCGCCCAGCAGCGCACGAGGTAACGCTTCAGCGGCGACCAATGGCGCGTGGCGGCCAAGAATACGTCGAAAGCCACGGCTTTGTGCTCGGTTTCCTCGAGTGCGTGCCAGCGCCACATTTTGGTGATCTCGGGGTCGACCGACGCAAACAGGCCGCGGTTCGACATGTGCAGATCGGCCATCATCGCGGTGAAATGCTCGAGCGCGATGGTCGCGAGCAACATCGCATGAGGGCCGCGTGCGCGCGTGATGCCGATGCGTTCGCGCACGTGCGCACGTATTCGATCAACCGGGTATTTCGCCGCGTCGATCAATTCGTTGAGCACGTGATGCTCGCGGGAGTGTGCCGCCTCTTGCGCGATGAATTTTCTGACGTCTTCGCGCAAGGAACCGTCCGTTGCATCGCGAAAATGCCGCACGGCGTCGACGAACAGGCGCTCGCCGTCGGGGAATGTCAAAGACAATGCATTGAGCACTGCGGTGCCGACGGGATCCCCGCCGAGCCACCAGTTACCGCGGACGCCCTCGAGATCGAAATGCAGATCGCGAGGCACGATGTCCGTTTCTTTGTCGGTGGAGCGAGCGTCGAGCGGCATGGGTCCGATAGTACCGCAGGTCGGTATTGATGCAGGAGCCCTGCCGCGTGATCGCCCGAGTCGATGCTAGTATTTGAACGTCATGCGTCAGCGCACATCCCAGCGGTTTCCGGTCCTGCTCGGGCTTCTGGCGGTCCTCCCGCTCGGGGCGGCGACTGCCGCCGAGTTGCCCGTGGTTCGCACCGAGCAGGGCGACGTGCGCGGCCTCGTGCGGGACGGCATGGTCGTCTACTACAACCTCCCGTTTGCCTCGCCACCGGTCGGCCCCTTGCGATGGCGCCCGCCCCAAGCGCCGCAGCCCTGGAGCGGCGTGCGCGATGCGACGCAGTTCGGTCATGCCTGCGCGCAAGAAAAGGTCGCGGACTTCGAGCGATTTCCGAAAGGCATGTCCGAGGACTGTCTTTATTTGAACGTCTTCAAGCCGGCGCAGAAGCGTCCTTCGACGGCCCTGCCGGTCATGCTGTGGATACATGGCGGCAGCTTCCGGTGGGGGAGCGCGATGGATCCGGCGTTCGATGGGCGGGCGCTGACGGCCGAGGGCGTGATTCTCGTCACCATCAACTATCGGCTGGATCGATTCGGTCGATTTGCGCACCCTTCGCTGCGTGAACAACATGCCGACGAGCCGCAAGGCAACTATGCACTCATGGATCAGCTCGCCGCGTTGCAGTGGGTGCAGCGCAACATCGGTCGCTTCGGCGGTGATCCGCGACGGATCACGATTTTCGGTTGTTCGGCGGGCGGAGTGTCCGTCGACTTTTTGATGAGCGCTCCGCAATCGCGCGGACTGTTTGCAGGCGCCATCGCCCAAAGCGGCTCTATCGTTCCGGAGGGCGAGCGTCGACTCAGCGAAAAAGTGGGCCAGACGGTGTCCCTGGACGAGGACGGCCGTCGGTTTGCAGCACACTTCGACATCGCCGAAGGGGCTGATACGGCCGTTCGATTGCGCGCCTTGACGGCGGAGCAGGTGATCTCCTATCCGCAAAAAGATTTTTCCATGCAACCGATCGTCGACGGCAAGGTCATCGTCGATGATCCGGCCAGAGTGTTCGCGCGCGGCGAGCAGATGCGCGTGCCGTTCATGTCGGGCGCCTCGACCTACGAAGCGAGTTTGATCAAGCCGTTCAACTTGCCGCTGCCCTTGGTGTTGAACGGAATGCCGCTCGATCGCGCGCGACTCGCGTACGGCAATATTGATGCCCCCGCTTTGAAAGACGAGTACTTCAAAGACAGCCTGTTCATGTCATCGGCCTACTTTCTGACTCGCGAAATGCGCAAAGTGAATCAGCGCGGGTATCTCTACGAGTATCGTTACGTGAACGAGGCGCAGCGAGGCAAGGCCAGCGGCGCGTATCACTGTTCTGAGACACCGCGCATCTTCGGCACGACGTGGCGCGGCGAGGTGGCAAGCCTTGAAGACCGACGCATGGGCGACACGCTGCGTCGACTTTGGGTGAACTTTGCGAAGTCGGGGCAGCCGTCAGCGCCTGGCGTGCCCGTGTGGGCACCGAACGAACCTCAGGCGCCGCAGATGATGCAGGTGCAGGCGAGTCCGGCATTGATCGAGAATCCGTACGCTGCACGCATGGGTCTGCACATGGAGCGGCATGTCCGCTGACGTCGGGCCTGGCCTCAAGTTCGACCGGGGGCGCTCACCCGAAATCGAATTCGTAACGCCCGCTACTCCACGCCGCTTTCAAGATGGCGATGCGCGACCGAATGAGTTGCAACTGCCGGTCGGTGAGATCGAGCGGCGCGACACCGCTCTGCGCGCACGCGGCGGCATACACGGAGAGGAAGGTTTGCAAGTCGCCGACCCCGCCCCAAACCTCCGCCTCGATACACTCGACCAGACGTTCAGCCTGCAGCATTTCGCGGATGTCGTCGTCCGGACGCCCCGCTCGCGTCGCGCTCGGATGGCCGCCCGCGGCGGCGATTTCCTGGATACGATCCGGATTCTCGCCGGCGGTGATTCGTCCCCAGAACGCATGTCGCAAACCCATGACGGATTCGACGGCATGGTGAACACCATCGTGCGGCAACGGGCCTTTTTTCGGCACATCGAACGTTGCGCAGTGACCGTTCGCCCGACGTACTTCCACGCGATCGACTCGCGCACCTTTTATGATCGCTACCGAGATCATTTGCCCGATAGACTACACCATGAACTCCGGGTCGAGTGACGGGTCCATGGCAAAGAGCAACGAAGCCGAAGACATGCGTGCCGAGTGGCGCGATCGATTCGCGGCGGCAGAACGCTACATGGAAGCGCAATACGGCGTGATGCAGCGCATCGTCGCCGACGAAACCGACCCTGCAATCCCGAACGGACTGGATCGCGTGCGACGCACGCGGGTCGCGTATGTCTCACTTCCGCCATTCGAAATGGAACGGCAGGTCAATGCCTCGCCTGACAATCTCCAGAAGGCGATCGACTACGTCGAGTTGACGATCAAAATCAAAAAAAACGAACAGCTACTCGACGATTGGCTGCGCTCGCTCGATGAGAAAGCGGTGGATCCGCTGTTCCGCTACGTCGAATCGCAGTTGCGGCTCAAGGCTGATCCCGAGCACGACATTTTCGTTCTGGGTGGATCGAGCGCTGCGGCGCTGAAACAAGATCTGCGCGTGCGCGGCTATCAAAGAGTTCTCGACCACTCGGCGCTCCTTCATGCCGCGCATCCGCCCAAGCTCGATGAAGAGCGTCTGAAAAACATGTTGTCGGAGCTCCCTGGGATTTTTGCCGTCAAGCCGCAAACCATTTGGTATCTCGATATCGATCGGCCCGAGTCTGCGCGCACGATCATCGAGCAGCTGTCCGTTCAAATCAATTTGCTTTATCTGAACCGAAACAACCGAGAGATACTCGGGGAGCTCTGGACGCGGCAATTCATCGACAACTTGCCAGCAACCTTGGCACGCGGGAAGTCGTTGTTCGCGCTACGCAATGCGTTTGCCGGATATTCCGCCCTCGTGCTCGGCGCCGGGCCATCTTTGGAGCCTGCGCTCGAGTGGCTGAAGGGCCGACGCGAGCGCCCGTTGGTGATTTGCGCCTTCAAGGCCTTGAACGCGCTGACGGTTGCGGGCGTGACTCCCGACATCGTCGTGTGCATGGATCCCAAGCAGACGCTGCGTCATCTGGGTGCGGCGAATTTGCGCGGCGTCGCGGCGTTTGCCGTCGAGATGGCCGCAAACGCGGCGTTGGTCGAGGCGATCGTCGATTGTCCGCTGCTGCCTTTTTTGGGATCAGACGTGACGGTCGAATTGTCACGCGCTGTCGACGTGGCAAATCTGCCAATCGTCGGGACGGGCGGCAGCGCCGTGCATGTGGCGTTGCAACTGGCCGTGCTGTTCGGTTGTACCGATATCGCACTCGCCGGTGCCGACTTCGGTTTCCCTGAAAATCGTTTGTACGCCAGCGGTGCCGGCACGGGTGATCAATTCAAAGTGGCGGCTGACGGAAAGTCCTACGCGCGACAGCCGCTTGATTCGCATTTTCGCGCGGGATCGCTGCTGTCCGTACCCGCAAACGATGGAACGTCGATCGGTGCGAGTGTCGAGATGATCGAGTTTCGACAATGGACCGAGCGATTCATCGCAGGCGCAAGCGCGGATTCCGCATCCCTCAGGTTCTACAACGTGGCCCGCCAAGGAGCGATCATTCAAGGGGCACCGTGGATCGATATCGCGGAATTCCGGGGCAAAGCGGTGGACTTCGATCTGCGGGCGCGAATCGACAAGGCGACCGGAGTCACGAAGACCAATCTCAAATCCTTGCCCGAGCGACTGCTCGCCCGTGCATCGAAGTTGCGCGCCTTCGAAGCGACTTGCGGCAGGGTGAGCGCGGATATCGGCGTCTACGAGAAGGTGATCGCGTCGGCAGAGCAACTTCCGGAAGTCACCGCGTTGCTCGCGAAACCACTGATAGCAGTGCAGGAACACGTTGAACAAGTCCGCGCCGGTGGAGGTTCGGCCAGTCCGGAACTTTTGAAAACGCTGGCTCTGAAGGCGGCTGCGACGGCGAACGAGTTGGCATTGCAGTACGCAAAGGCTGCAAAGGTCGCGCGCAGCCTCTGAAGAATCTCTGACGTTCGTCCCATCCGACCCATGCGGGGCACGCAGGCGTCGACGCGGCCGATGCGTTCGCATGCCGGCCGCAGGCATGCGTATCGCACGTAATAATTTCAATAATGAAATGCAGGCACGGTCTGCAGGTGGTACCCCGGCGCGTGCTGAACCATATTTAGCGCTGGTTACGCATTTCTCCATAACGAATACCTCCCCGGGGACACTACACAATGCAACGTTCAGAAAACGGTATGAAAAAGTCGACGCCCGTGCCGGCTTCAGCCGCGCTCACGGCCGCCATCATCGCGAGCCTCGCCGGTGCAACGGCACCGGCGCTCGCTCAAAGCACGAGCTCGGCATCGCTCATCGAAGAAGTCGTGGTCACCGCGCGCAAGCGCGAGGAGAGCATCCTCGATACGCCGATCGCGATTACCGCCATCTCGAGCGAAGCCATCTCCGCGAAGGGCATCGTGTCCTTCAACCAGCTGGCCGACAACACGCCCGGCATCACGATCAGCAATATCAGCTCCGGTCGTAGCGATCGCTCCTTCCAGCAGATCACGCTGCGCGGTTTCGTGCCGTCGACCACGTTGTCGACCCTCACCGCGACCTTCATCGACGGCGCGCCGGTCGCTTCGCCGTCCGCAGTCGCCGTAGTCACCGATCCTGCACGTATCGAAATCCTCAAAGGACCGCAGTCCGCGTACTTCGGTCGCAACACGTTCGCCGGCGCCGTGAACGTCGTCAACAAAATGCCGGGCAAGGACCTTGGTGGTTCGGTGACCTTGATGGGCGGGACACGCAACAACATGGACTTCACGGGTTCGGTCGACGGCCCGCTGTTCTCCGGCAACGCAGGCTTCCGGCTCGGCGTGCACTACATGAACAAGGATGGTTCATACAAGAACCAGGCGAATCTCAGTCAAACGCTCGGCGATCAGGAAACGAAGACCGTCACCTTGATGTTGACCGCCGAGCCGACGGACAACTTCACCGCGAAATTGTTCACCATGTTTTCGAAGGACGACGACGGTCCGAGTACTCAGGGCCAGTTGTCCGCGTATGAGGTCCGCTCGAACAACGGCATCACCAACGTCCCGCTGCTGTCGGGAAGCAGCGCGGGCACGCTCGTGCTGCCGAGCATGGCCAACTGCACGTTGCTCGGATTCGCCGCGGGACGCGAAGCGACCGAGGCTCGCGTGTCACGTCCGTTCATCTGCGGTGCGGCGCCGAAGCTGCCGAAAGGCTACAGCCCCGCGCAGAACATCGTTCCTGCAGCGCTGCTCGCGCGTGCGCTCGACAACGGCGCGCAGCGCGTCGTGTCGCCGAGCGACGGCGTAAAAGGGTACGGGCTGGTACGTGAATACTGGCACTCGCACCTGAACCTCGATTGGAAACTCAACGATGCGTTCACGCTCACTTCGTTGACGTCGATCAACGACGAGTTTTACAGCGAAGTCGAAGATCTCGACAATTACAACACGAGCGCTTTCATCAATCCGTTGAATCCGACCGGTGCCAACGCGAATCTCAACGCCTATTGGGATTACGTGTACGGCGTCGAGCGCGAGACGCGCGACTTCTCGCAGGAATTGCGTTTGTCTTACGACGCAGGCGGCGCGCTCTCCGGTACGTTCGGTGCGAGCTATCTGAAAACGCTGGTCTGGAACGACCTGATCGCCATCACCAACGAAATCGTCAGCGGTACGGCCCGCGTACCGCAGGTCGGCAAAAACCCCGTGGACACCAAAGGCGTGTTCTTCGGCGCCACCTACAAGCTGAACGACGCACTCAAGATCACGGCCGAAGGTCGATATCAGAGGGATAAAGTCGCCGGCTTCACCGGGTCGAATCCCGCGGGTGTGACGGTCGGCACGGTTGCTGCGGCGCAGTACGGCATCAATGCCGGCAAATACGGCCCGTTGCAAAAGTTGATCGAGCGTGAGTACAACAACTTCCTGCCCCGCGTCATCGCTCAATACGACTTCAATCCGGATCTCATGGGCTACGCGTCGTATTCGAAGGGCGTCAGCGTCGGCGTCAACACCTTCAACACCAGCTTTCTGTCACTCTCCGCACTCGGTCTGCAATATGCGAACGAGCTCGGAATCTCGGTCGTGCAGAAGCCGGAACGTCTGAAGAACTACGAAGTCGGCTTGAAGGGCAAGTTCCTCGAAGGTCGGGTGGTGGCCCAGGCTGCGGCGTACTACGCCGTTTGGGACGATCAGCTGAACTATCGTCAGCGCATCTACGCCGAACTACCCATTTCTCAGGGCGGTCCGGGTGGCACGGGTCAGGTCGTCGGTTATGCGAACACCGGCGGTACGGATCTCAAAGGCTTCGAAGTGGATATTGCCGCGAAGGTGGGTGATCGCATCGATCTCAGCTTCGCCGCGGCGCTCAACGACTCGAGCGTGAAATCCTATGCGACGCCTTCGGTGTCGCAGGTGACCGGCGTGATCGGCGACGGTTTCAAGGGCAAGCAATTGCCCCAAACCTCGCGCATGTCCGCCAATCTTGGCGCGCAGTACACGGCGCCGCTCGCAACCTGGGGCGATGCCGAATGGTTCGCGCGGGGTGACCTGTCCTGGAAAGACAAGCAGTACGTCGATGCTGCGAATCTGACCTGGATTCGTGCGCGTACCGTCGCCAACGTGCGCGCCGGCGTGAAGCGTGGTCCCTTGTCGATCGACGCGTACGTGTTGAACGTCTTCAACGACGACAACTACGTTTCCATCGCGCAGAACTCGTTGCTGGTGCCGACCTTTGCAGTCGTCGGCAATGCGTATCTGAACCTCGGACTACCTGAGCTGCGCACCTATGGTGTGCGCGTCGGCTACAAGTTCTGACGAAGAACCGAGTTGCCGGGGCGGCCGCGAGGTCGCCCCGGCTTTTTTTTACGCGACGATTTTGCCGTCGACGATTTGTACCTGACGATCGGCCGCGCTCGCAAACCCCGGATCATGGGTCACCGCGACGATGCTGCGCCCCTCCCGGCTTGCCAGTTCGCGCAGGATCAAGCGCACGTTCTCGCTCGATTTGGTATCGAGTGCCCCGGTCGGCTCGTCCGCAAGAATCAGTAGCGGGTCGTTGGCGAGTGCGCGGGCAATCGCCACGCGCTGTCGCTGGCCACCGGACAATTGCGATGGGCGTTTGTGCGCTTGATCGGCGAGTCCGAGCGAGTCCAGCAACGCCTGCGCTCGTTCCACTTGTGCCGACTCGCCGAGTTGACCGAGCTTGCGCATCGGCATACGGACGTTGTCGAGCGCCGAAAATTCGCCGAGCAGGAAATGGAATTGAAAGACGAAGCCGATCTTCCGCAAGCGGACATCGGCACGTTCATCGTCATCGAAGCCGACGGTGTCTTTGCCGTCGATGAGCAGGCGACCGGACGTCGGCTTGTCGAGCAAGCCGAGCAGATAGAGCAGGGACGACTTGCCCGAACCCGATGGACCGCGGATGACGACGAATTCACCCCGTTCGATCGTCACGTCGGCATCCTGCACCAGCGTCACGGGGACCTCGCCGTCGAGCGTGCGACCGAGCTTTTCGGCGACCAGCACGCTCACGCTCAAGTGGCTCCGCGCAGGATGTCGACGGGCTGTACGCGGCTGCCTTTGCGTGCCGGCAGCCACGCGGCGATGACCGCCGAGCCGACCGCGAAGCCTGCCGCGATCAAGAATTGATCGAAGCCCCAATAGACGGGCAGGTGCACGACACCGGTATATCCCGGAGGACGAATCTCCACGGCGGC
Source organism: Steroidobacteraceae bacterium (assembly GCA_017853555.1). Classification (GTDB taxonomy): domain Bacteria; phylum Pseudomonadota; class Gammaproteobacteria; order Steroidobacterales; family Steroidobacteraceae; genus UBA964. The sequence goes on along the minus strand of JAFMJH010000004.1, from coordinate 111,048 downwards.
AATCGCACGCATCATCAACAATCCCAGCCCGAGTCCGAGCAGGCTGCCGGAGATTCCCATGATCGCGCCTTCGGTCACGAAAATGCGGCGGATATCGGCAGAGTGGAAGCCCATCGACTTCAGGATCGCGATGTCGCGGGTTTTCTCGAGCACGACCGTCGAGATGATGTTGTAAATGCCGAAGCACGCCACGAGCAGGATCGCTCCGACGACGCTGTACATGATGACGTTGCGTACGACGAGCGTGTCGAGCAAATCCTTGCTTGCTTCCTGCCAGGACACGGACTTGTAGCCGATCGTCGCCTCGATGGTGGCAGCCACTTCGCGCGCGCGCGTCGCATCGTCGAGTTTGACGACGATGGTGTTGGCGACGTTGGGCCGATTCAGAAGGGCTTGTACTCGCGTGAGATTCGCGAAGGTTTGGGTTTCGTCATAGTTCGAATTGCCGGTCTCGAACAGCCCTACGATGCGCATCGGGCGAACGTTGCCGCTCGGCGAGACCACGATGATGTTCTCGCCCATGCGCAGACTCAGCTTTTTCGCGAGTGCACGGCCGATCACGATGCCGTTGGTGTCGACATCGAGCGCGTCGAGACTTCCGGCGACCATATCCTCGTCGATCGCACTCACGTCGCGCATTTTCGAAGGGACGATGCCCGACAGGCTGACGGCTTCGTTGCGGCCGGCGAAACTGAAGATGGCTTGCCCGGCGAGTATCGGTGCCGCACGTATGCCTCCGAGCGCCTCGATTGCGCTCAGGTGCTTGCGGTATTGACGTATGCCGCGCAACTCGGTTTTGGGTTTGACGCCGCGCAGGGCGATCGCACCCTGCGGGTAGAGTTGCTCTGCAGCCTGCTTCGGGATGTTGCGATACTGATCGCGGATCGTGATGTGCGGCGAGGTGTCGACGAGGCGTCGCACGAGATCTTGCTCCGATCCCCGCATCAGTGCCGACACCGCCAAAAAAAACGCGACACCCAGGGTGACTCCGAGCAACGAGACGATACTTTGCCGTCGGCGCCCCCGAAGGTGCGACCATGCGATGTCGAGCGCAAGTCTCACGGTTTCACGATGCGCTGCAGGCGTGAGCGTTCGCTCAGATCCGCAGGGGGCTGCGAGATGACGACATCGGTGTCGGATAAACCCGACAGGACTTCGGTTTTGTCCGGACTTTTGACGCCGAGCCGCAAGCTGCGCTTGGCTGCCTTCTCGCCGTTCATCACCCAGACGGTGTCGTCGCGCAGCGCGGTCGTCGGGATCAGCAGCGCATTCTTGCGCTCCGCGATCACCACGTTGATCTCGGCAGTCATGCCGATGCTGAGCGATTCGGATTTGTCGAGCGCCAGCCGCACGCGATAGGAACGCGAAATCGGATCACCGCGCGGCGTGATCTCGGCTACGCGCGCTTCGAAGATTCGCCCCGGATAGGCATCGATCCGGACCAGCGCGCGCTGTCCGATCACGATGCGCGGCAGATCTTCTTCGTCGACATCGGCCGTGATGCGCAGCGGCTGGGTTCCGGAGAGATACAGCAACGCCTGATTGGCCGCGATGAAATCACCGACTTCACCTTCACGTCGGGTGATCACGCCGTCGGCAGGCGCGCGCAAGGTCATGAACGACAGTTGCTCGCGGCTACGCCGCAACGATGCGCGCGCCGCGTCGGCATCCGCGCGGGCGCGCTCGAGCGCATCGAGTGACACGAGTCCTGCTTCGCGCAGACGCGCGAGACGCTGCGCTTGCGCGTCGGCATAGAGCGCCTTGGCAGTCGCCTCGTCCACGGTCGATTTCAGATCGGCGTCTTCGAGTCGCGCGAGCACCTGCCCCCGTTTGACGACCGAGCCTTCGTCTACTTCGAGGGCGACGAGTCGTCCGGCGGTACGCGGGGTCAGTTTGATCTCGAGCGTCGATTCGACTATGCCGGTTGCATAGACGGCATCGAGGGCCGTGTTGCGCGACGGGGGCTCGGCGACCACCCGTAGCGGTTGCCACCGCAGCGCCCAATATCCTCCGGCCGCGCCGGCGACCAGCAGGGTGGTGACGATCAAGGTGGTGCGCTTCATCTGCACGGTTCCGTTCAAGACAAAGTTTCAAAGCAAAGGGTATCAAAGGGCGCGCGTCCTGCCGTGCGATGGCGGCGATGCAACCGAGGTGAGGTTCGTATCGTCCTAGGGAGTGCCGCACCCGGCGCGCGACAAGTTGTTATTCTTCGAACCTCCATGACGATCCACACGCCCGAACCCCCCCGAATCGGAAGACGTCCCGGCGCTGCGGGTGATCTTTGGCTGGTCGGCGACATCGGTGGTACCCACGCGCGCTTCGCGATCTACGAATCGGGGGATGTTGCGCCCGGCGACGGGGCGCTGTCGGTGCGATCGACCCTGCTGGCGGCTGACCATGGCGAGTTTGCCGCGGCAATTTCCCGCTATCTGGCCGATGCCGGTGTGGAGCCGGGTGCGTTGCGGGGCGCGAGCTTCGCGATTGCATCACCGGTGACCGACGACGAGATTTGCTTCACCAATTCGCCTTGGCGCTTCAGCCGTCGCGAGCTGTCGGATGACTTGCGATTGAGGCAGCTCGTGCTCGTCAACGATTTCGAGGCGCTGGCGTTGCGCACGCCGCATATGAAGCCGGGCGAGGTGCGGCCGTTGCGACGCGGTACGGCAAATGCTGATGCCCCGCGCGTCATCGTGGGCCCGGGGACGGGGCTCGGGGTGGCCGCCGTCATCGCCACGGGAACCGGTGCCGGTCGGGCATGGCACCCGATTGCGGGCGAGGGGGGTCATGCCTCGTTCGCGCCGGTGGATGAGTTCGAAACGGATTTGCTGCGCCATCTGCGTGACAAACATGGTCGGGTGTCGGCCGAGCGGGTGCTCTGCGGCGAGGGACTCGTCACCTTGTACGCATTTTTGCTGGCAAGGTCCGGTGCAACCCGATTGCGACCCGCTACCGCCGCCGAAATCACCCGCGAGGCGCAGTCCGGCGAGGCTACGGCACGCGAGGCGGTGATGCGATTTCTCGCCATCCTCGGCAGCTTCGCCGGGGATTGTGCCTTGTTGTATGGTGCGCGCGGCGGCGTGTATTTCGCCGGCGGCATCGTGCCGCGCCTGTCGTCGCTGCTTGCGGAGAGCGATTTGCACGCGCGCTTCGATGCCAAGGGACGCATGTCTTCCTGGATCAAAAACATTCCACTGCACCTCGTTGCGGACGATGCGGCGGCGCTGCGTGGCGCCGCGATCGCTGCGTTGCACCCGGTGGCCGGCACGGACGAAATGACGACTCGAGGAGAAGTTGAATGAACACTTTGAAGAAAGTTTTGGCGTGGACGCTGGGCGTTCTGGCGATCGCTTTGGCGGGAGCATCAATGTGGTTCTGGTTCACCCCGGTGGGCCTCAACAACTACGTCAACAAGATCACGATCCAGCTTGCACTCGATTCGCCACAGACGCTCACGCAAATCGGCATCATCGACGACACGCTGCTCGACTTTCACAGCGGCAAACTTGACGATCAGACCGCGGCATTCGAGAAAAAAATGTTGCAGCGCGCACGCGAGGCGCGCGCCGGGCTCGACCGCTATGGCCCGAAGGGTCTGCAGGGTCAGGAATTGCTGACCTGGAAAATCACGGCATGGTTTCTGGACGATGCGATCCGGCAGGGCGAGAAAGAATACTCCCGCTATCGCATCAATCAGATTTCCGGATCGACGGTGGACATCCCGCAATTTTTGACGGATGCCCATGTCATCAAAAGTCGGCGTAGTGCCGAGCGATATCTGTCACGGCTGACCGAATTCGGCCGTGTACTGCGCGAGAGCGAGGCGCGGGTGGTCGACGATCGGGCGCATGGCGTGGTGCCGCCCGATTTCGTGATTGCACAGACGCTCGTGGGGATGCGCGCGTTCATCGATGGCGGTGCGGAGAAGAACGCATTGGTGACCACGCTCCCCGAGAAGCTGGCAAAGGTCACCGAGCTTCGCGATGCAGACCGACGCAAGATGTTGTCGGACGCGAAGGACATCGTGCAGCGCGAGGTCATTCCAGGCTACAAATCCCTGATTGCGCTGTTCGAGGACATGCAGAAAACCGCCACCCACGACGCGGGAATCTGGCGTTTGCCGGAAGGTGGCGAGCTCTATGCGATCGCCTTGCAGTCGAACACCACCACCAAGCTCAATGCGGAGCAGATTCACGAACTCGGTTTGTCCGAGGTTGCACGCATCGAAGCCGAGATGCGCTCGATTCTCGATGCACAAGGAGTTGCCGGCGATACGCTGGCGGCTCGGATCCACAGCCTCAACACCCGCGCCGATCAGGTGTTCGCCGACGACGATTCCGGGCGCGCGCAGATGCTTGCGTATTTGAAGTCCGTCGATGCGCGAGTGATGGCAGCGGCACCGAGGTTTTTCAAAAAGATTCCGCCGCAACCGCTCGAGATCGTGCGGGTGCCGATCTATTCGCAGGACTCCGCGCCCGGCGGCTACTACAATCCGCCGGCGCTCGACGGTTCGCGTCCGGGACGCTTCTACATCAATCAGAAAAACACGGCCGACAATCCGAAGTTCACGTTGCCGACTTTGATGGTGCACGAAGGATCGCCGGGGCACCATTTCCAACTGTCGGCGGCGCAAACCATCGAGGGCGTACCGCTGCTGCGCAAAGTGTTGCCATTCAGCGCCTATGCCGAGGGTTGGGCGCTTTACGCCGAACGCATCGCGAAAACCGAAATGGGCATTTATGACACCGACGCGCTCGGTGATCTGGGTCGGCTGCAAGCCGAGATGTTCCGTGCCGTTCGATTGGTCGTGGATACCGGCATGCACGCCAAGCGTTGGTCACGTGAGCAGGCGATCGAGTACATGATTGCCAAGACCGGCATGACCGAAGCGGAAGTGACGCGCGAAATCGAGCGTTACGTCGTTTGGCCGGGACAGGCGACGTCCTACAAAGTGGGGCAGTTGGCGATCCTGCGGGCGCGCGAGCGTGCGCAGCGCGAACTCGGTGAACGCTTCGACGTCAAAGGATTTCACGAAGTGCTGCTGATGAACGGCAGCATGCCGCTCGAAGTGCTCGATGACGTGGTCGGTACGTGGATAGCGAAACAAAAAAGCGCGGGGTGAATCGCTGCGCCGTCGGATCGCTACTAGTCGGGATAATCGAGCACCAGGCATAGCCCGGCACGCAGGGTGATGTCCTTCTTGTCGAGATCGGGGCCGAAGGCCTCGATGCCGTTTGGTGCCCGTTGCTTGAGGTCTTGGCTGGTCTGTGACGACAGCAGCACCAGCACGTGCGTGTCGTCTTCGAGCGGAAACGGAAACTCGTGCCAAGTCCCGCGGTGCAAGCACAAGCCGGTATCGCCTTCGAAGCGGAATGCCTTGATGGCGTCGAAGTTCGGCAGATCGTCCTCGCAGGGCGGTGCGAGTATCGCCAAGAACGGCTTGTTGCCGAGTGGCAAAAATGTCTGGGTGTGCATTGCATGGCGTTCCATGTAGTGCACTTCGAGCGGTCGTCTTTTCAATGTCGCGTAGGTGAGGTCCACGCGGGTATCGCATTGAAAATCGACCTGACGACCGGTCGAGACGGCGCCTGCGTAATATCCGACATCCGAAGGTCGCACCGCAGCGCGAGGTCCGATGAGCGCACCGAACGGAGCAATATTGTCGGGCGTGGCGTTCTCCACGCGATAAGTGCGACGAATGAGATCTTCTTGGGTGTTAGACATTACTTTACTACCGCTTCATGGGGCCCCGTCCCCCGGTGGCACTGGCAAATCATAAACACTATAGTCGGAGAACGATGAATAAGCCCTGCGTGTTTTTCGGTGAATTATTGCTGCGTCTTGGTGCGCCGGGCCACGAGTTGCTCACTCAATCACCGCGGCTCGACGTCCATTATGGTGGTGCCGAGGCGAATGTCGCGACTGGACTCGCTCATTTGGGGCATTCATGCCGAATGGCGAGTTTCGTCCCGGCGAATGCATTGGGCCGTAGTGCCAAGGCGACGCTGCGAGGGCGCGGTGTCGATTGCAGCGCCGTGGTCGAGCGCCCAGGTCGCATGGGGCTCTATTTTCTGGAAACCGGGGCGGGACCGCGGGCATCGGCGATCATCTATGACCGCGAGCGCTCCGCCTTTGCGATGGCTGGTCCAGCCGATATTGATTGGCCGAAATTGCTCGATGGCGCGCGATTACTCCATCTATCGGGAATCACCTGTGCGCTCGGCGCAGAGAGTTCAGCGATGGTCTTGGAGGGAGCGCGAGTTGCGCGTTCGCTCGGAGTGACGGTTTCCTTCGATGTGAACTATCGCGCATCATTGTGGGAGAGGTGGGGAGGTGATTCGGCAACGATCATCGGCACGATGATGGACGCCTCTGATGTTCTATTCGCAAATCACGTGGATTTCTCTTTGGTGTCGGGCCAAAAATTCAACCCGAATGATGACCCTGATGACCGTGCGGCGGCGATGGCGTTCGAGCGGTGGCCGAATTTGAAATTGATCGCTTCGACAATCCGGAACATCGCCAGTGCGGAACATCATCGTCTTGCCGGTCAGGTCTATGCGCGTGACGCCGCTCACCGCACCGACGCATTGGAGTTGACCGGAATTGTCGATCGAATCGGTGCGGGCGACGCCTTTGCGACAGGCGTATTGCATGCCTTTCTGAAGCAAAATTCATTGAAAGTCATGGCTGAAACCGGCATCGCGCTGGCGGCGTTGAAGCACACGCTTCCTGGCGATGCGAGTCTATTTTCACAAGCTGATATCGACGCATTCGTCGCGGGTACGCGAGATGTCCGGCGCTAGTTCGGGTCGGGTTCGTTGATGAAGTCGATTCACGATCTGATGACTTTGGCGCCGGTCATCCCGGTGCTCATGATCGACGATGTTGCTCACGCCCAGTCGATCGCCGCATCCTTGGTGGCCGGAGGGCTGCCGATCATCGAGGTGACGCTACGTACCCCGTGCGCGCTCGAAGCGATTCGGCTCATCAGCGAAGTTGACGGTGCGATCGTCGGTGCCGGCACTGTGTGCAATACCCAAGATCTCGAGGCGAGTTTGTCTGCCGGCGCGCAATTCATCGTCTCGCCGGGACTCACGGAGATGCTGTCCAAAGCCGCTACGCGCAGCAACGTTCCGTTCTTGCCGGGCGTCGCGACGGCCTCAGACATCATGCGCGGCCTCGAGTTCGGTCTTGATCATTTCAAGTTCTTCCCGGCATCCACGAGTGGCGGCCCTCCTGCGCTCAAGGCGCTCTGCGGCCCATTCCGAGGCGTGCACTTTTGTCCGACCGGTGGTATCACGCAACAGAACGCCGCCGACTGGCTTTCGAATCCTCAGGTGCTCTGCGTTGGTGGAACTTGGCTCGTGGAACGCGAGCAGCCGGATCCGGCGCGGATCAGAGCGGCAGCCGCCACGGCCAGTGGCCTGCGACGCCCGATCTGACAGGTGTACCGCGATTGGCGCATAATGTCGCAAGAAATGAAATCGTTTTCGTAAAGGGGAGGTCCAATGAGCGAACGTGCTGGTGTGCTGTCGTTGTTGGCCGTGCTGGCGATCGCCGCGATGCCTGCGGTTTCTCGCGCTGCGAGCGAAGGTTGCGGGCCCGCCGAGCCCGCGGACGCGCCGCACGCGCGCATAACGAACGGCACCGTCGACGCAATCGTCATGCTGCCCGACCGTGACAAAGGGTTTTATCGCGGAACGCGCTTTGACTGGGCCGGCGTAGTCTCCTGTTTGAAATACAAAGGCCATGGGTTCTTCGGACTTTGGGCTGCGAATGCGACCCCGGGAACACGCGATCACGTCAGCGGTCCGGTGGAGGAGTTTCGCGCCGCTGACAGCATTAGTTCCCCAGGATATGACGATGCGAAGCCCGGCGAGGCGTTCGTGAAACCCGGCGTAGGGGTGTTGCGCCGCGTTGATACCACTCCCTACAGCTTCAATTTTCAATATCCGGTGATCGATCCGGGCAAGTGGACCGTCAAGCCTTCAAAAGACCGTGTTTGGTTCCGGCATGAACTCTCCTCGCCGATCGGAATCGCATATCGTTATGACAAGACTTTGCGGCTCGATGCGAAGGAGCCGATTCTGATCGTCGAACATGAAATGAAGAACACCGGTTCGAAGGTCATCGATTTGCAGACCTATTACCATGACTTCTTCGTCTTCGACGATACGCCGACCGGGCCGGACATCAGCATCCGATTTCCATTCAAGCCTGAGGCGCTTCGTACATTGCGCAACGGTGCGCGAATCGACGGGCAAGCGATCGTATTCGACCGGGAATTCGCGCCGGGCGATACCTCGACTAGTGAAATTCTGGGATTCTCGAGTGAACCCTCGCAGTTCGATTTCACGATCGAAAATGCCAAGACCGGCGCCGGTGTTCAGCAAACCGGATCGCTGCCGCTGACTCGGGTGGTGTTTTGGGCAAACTCCCGTACTGCGTGTCCCGAAGGTTATGTACACGTGCTTGTACTTCCAGGCAGGACCGTGCGTTGGAGCGTACGTTACCGATTTTTCGTGAAGACCTGATCCGCGCAATCCGGAGACATCATCGTGTTGTTTCAAAAAACGAATGCAAGTCGCTTGTGGGGGGTCGTACTGGCATTGGCGTGCGGCGTCGTCGCCGCGGCAGCAGGCGAGAATTGGCCGTCCTATCACGGAGACGAGGCTGGAACACATTACTCGAAGCTCACGCAGATCACGCGCAGCAACGTCGCCGGCCTGAAGGAAGCTTGGCGATTCGTTACGCCCGATCCCGGTCCGGTGCAGAGCACACCGCTGGTTGTCGATGGCGTGATGTACGTCGTCACCGCGCGGCAAAAAATAGTCGCACTCGATGCGACGAACGGGAAGGTCAAGTGGACGTTCGACTCGGGTATCGGAACGGGGAATCCGACGCGCGGTTTGGCATATTGGTCGGACGGAAGAGAGCGTCGACTTTTCGCATCGGTCGCTAGCTATCTCTACGCGATTGATGCCGAAACCGGCTCATCAATTTCGTCATTCGGAGACCAGGGCAAAATAGACTTGCGGGCAAACTTGCGTGGCGCTCCCGAAGACAACGTCTTCGCCGCGACTACGCCGCCAGTCGTATACAAAGATTTGCTGATCGTAGGTGGTCGCGTTGCGGAAACGACGCCGGCTTCGCCGGGCGATGAGCGTGCCTATGACGTGCGCACGGGTGCAATGCGCTGGTCGTTTCGCACCGTGCCGGAAGACGGCGAGCCTGGCGCCGAGACCTGGCCCGCCGGAGCTCGCCGCTCGCAAGGTGGTGCCAATGCGTGGGCCGGCTCGATCGTCGACATTAAGCGCGGTATCGTGTTTATCGCGACCGGTTCGCCGTCGGATGATTTCTACGGCGTGAATCGACCGGGTGACAATCTGTATTCGAACTGCGTGATTGCACTCGATGCGAACACCGGCAAGAAGTTGTGGCATTTCCAGGCCGTTAAGCACGATCTTTGGGACTCGGACTTCGCCGCGCCGCCGGTTCTGTTGAGCGTCAATCGCAACGGCAAGCGAATCGACGCTGTCGCCGCTACGAACAAGTGGGGGTTCATCTACGTCTTTGATCGCGTGAGCGGTGAGTCATTGTTTCCGATAATCGACAAGCCTGTGCCCAAGAGTTCGGTGCCCGGGGAAGTGACGAGCCCGACGCAGCCCTTTCCGCAATTGCCGCGACCCCTCGCCAGGCAGACTCTTGAACGCTCGGAGATAACGGGGCGCACGCCAGCGTTGCGTGATTGGGCGCGCAATGAATACGACAGTTTCCTGGGTGCAACTCAACCGTTCACCCCCCTCAGCATCGATCGGCCAACGTTAGTTGCGCCGGGCTGGAAGGGCGGTGTCGAGTGGGGCGGAATCACGGCAGATCCCGAGCGTGGAATCATCTACGCCAACGTGAACAATGCCTATTCTTTGGGGACGCTTGCCGAAGCGGCATCCTATCGGCAGAGTGGCCAAGGAGAGCGTACGTATCGCGCGCAATGCATGATTTGTCATGGATCGGAGCGCAAGGGAGCACCACCTGCAATACCGGCGCTGGTGGATATCGGTTCGCGATTGACCGCCGAGCAGATGACCGAGGTTATTTTGCGCGGTCGCGGTCGGATGGTCGGCTTTCCGTCCCTCTCGGCTTCTGCAGTGACCAACGTGATTTCCTATCTCACCTCCGGTCGTGACGCGGTGGCTGACAATTCACGTCGCGGCGGCAGTGCCGGCGCAAATACCAAATACGTGTTTACGGGATACAAGTATTTCACCGATCCCGAGGGATATCCGGCAGGTCCGACGCCTTGGGGTACTTTGAGCGCGGTTGATCTGAACACCGGCTCTTATCTTTGGACGGTTCCTTACGGTCAGTACACGGAGCTGGCCGCCAAAGGACTCAAGGACACCGGCTCCGACAGCCACGGCGGGACCGTCCTGACGGCTACCGGCGTGCTGTTTGCAGGTGGCAGCGAGAACGATCTCAAGTTCCGGGCGTACGACAGCGCGAACGGCAAGATGCTGTGGGAGGGCGCTTTGCCGGGGCACGGCGTGGCGACACCGGCAACATATTCGGTCAATGGCAAGCAATATGTCGTGATTGCGGCGAGCCCGCGCAGAAGCGCCGGCGTCGACACCAATTCCGGGCCGTCGATCGATTCGGCAACCTATGTCGTGTTCGCGCTGCCTTGAGCGCGAACACGATCACTGTTTGATGACGGTGCCGTCCGGCAATCTTAGATCGCCCCAACCATAGTTGAGTTTGCCGCGTTCGCTATTGTCGTACTTGAACGGATACTTGGCTGCCATTTTTTCGTCGATTTCGACGCCCCAACCGGGCGCTTCGTTCGGGTAGGCGTAGCCGTTTTTGACTTCCGGACAACCTTTGAAGATCTCGCGTGTGGCCTCATTGAATTGCGCCATTTCCTGAATCCCGAAGTTGTAGGCCGCAACCGACAGCGTGACGTTCGCGCAGTGTCCTACAGGCGATGTGTCGGCCGGGCCGTGCCACGCCGTTCTGACGCCATGCAGCTCGCCGAGAACGGCGATTTTTCGACACGGGGTCAAGCCTCCCGCTTGGGAAACGTGAATGCGTATGTAGTCGATCAGGCGCTCGGTCACCAGTGGCATCCATTCGTGGGGGCTGTTGAACAATTCACCCATCGCGATCGGCGTTGAACACTGCTGTCTGATTATTCGGTAATAAGCGAGATCTTCGGGAGACAACGGATCTTCGAGGAAGAACGGGCGATACTGCTCGACGTCTTTGCACAACTGCAAAGCCTGCGTCGGCGTAACCTTTTCGTGTACGTCGTTCATCACCTCGACGTCGGGGCCGAGTTCTTTCCGAATCGCCTCGAAAGTGTTGATGATATTGCGGATGTACGCTTTGCGATCGAAGAGCGGCGACGAGTGCAGCACGTCCGCTCGCCCGGAGGTGGTATCGCCCGTGCCTTCGCCGCCGACGTTGAACCTGAAGTGTCGATATCCCGATCCTTGCAGCTTGCGTATGCCGTCGACGATCTGTGCCGGCTCGCGACCATTCACGCCGGTGTATAGCGTGGCGGCCTCGCGGCACTTGCCTCCGAGCAATTGATAGACGGGCAATCCCGCTTGTCGACCCTTGATGTCCCAAAGCGCCTGGTCGACACCACTGATGGCATTGTTGAGCACGGGGCCGTTACGCCAATAAGAACTGAAGTACATTGCTTGCCACAAATCATCGATACGATCGGCCGGTCGACCGATCAAGAACGGCTTCAAGTATTTTTCAATTGCCGCCACGACAAGCTCGGCACGTTGGGTGAACGTTGCGCAGCCGTACCCGTAGAGGCCGTCCTGATCGGTGATCACCTTGACCACGATCAGTCGGACGTTGGCCGGTTGGACCGCGATGACCCGGACGTCCTTAATCTTCGGGGAGCTCATGCCACGCGCCGCATGGTCGACTTTGGTCTGCGCCACCGACTCGCGCGTGGCGAGAGAGGCGGTTACGGCGGCGGCGGTCAGGGTCTTCATCAGGTTGCGACGACTGTTCATGCGAAAAACTCCCGCAGTGAATCGATTTCAGTGCAGTATAGAATGAATGCTCTTGGCGTACACAAGCCCGTGGAGGATGTACCGATGAACTCCGTCGTCCCGAGCCTTCTCAGGTCGATCATGCCCGTGCTTATCCTGTTTTGTCTTGCCGGGCGTTTCACGGCGGTGAGCGCGGCCGGTGCCGATCTGATCGTTTCGGCCAACGACGCAAAGTATCAACGTGTGGAGGGCGCGGATACTTACCCCGAGGGCGTCGGCGCCGACACGCTCACGGTTCTTGATGCCGCAGCCGGAGGTTTGCGCGTCGTCGCGTCGGTGCCGGTGAGCCATACGTTGGCGGGCCCGCCGCAAGGGGTTGCGATCACGCCCGATGGTCGTCTGGCGATCGTATCGAGCCCGAATTACTACGACCGCGCGTCCAAGGCAGTGGTCCTAGGCAGCTTTTTGCAAGTCGTCGATCTGACGACGACGCCGGCACGGCTGGTTGATCGCATCGAACTCGGGTCTCATCCGCAGGGGCTGGCGATCAATCGAGACGGTACGCTGTTGTTGGCCGCCACGCTCGCCGGTACGGTTGCGGTACTCGATATCGCCGAGGGAAAAATGACCTTGCGCGATACCCTCAAAATTTCGGAGCGTCGATTATCCGGCATCAGTTTCACGCACGACGGCAAAGCCGCGCTTGTGGCGCTGCGTGATGAGCAAGGCTTGATGGTGCTCGACATCGACCGCGGACGCGTCAGTACGGCGCGCGAGCGGATTGCGAGTGGCGTAGGCCCGTATTCAATCGAGGTATCGAGTGACGGCAAATGGGCGGTGGTCGGTAACGCGGGTTTGGCGAGTTTGGCGAATGCCGGTCGTTTGGCGGCGGACGTCGACTCCTTCACGTTGATCGACGTTTCACATCGCCCGTTTCGTGCGGTCCAACACGTTACGGTTCCGTCTACACCCGAGGGCGTTACGATTTCGCCGGATGGCCGATTGATCGCGGTGCAAGCGATGAACGGATCGAATCTACTCCCTGACAATCCGGCGCGTATCAAGCGTGGGCGCGTCCTGCTGTTCGAAAATCGCGACGGCGATATACGCAAACTCGACGACGTCCCTGGTGGCGAGGCGGCGCAGGGAATCACTTTCACAGCCGATGGGCGACGCGTGTTGGTGCAATTCAACGTCGAGAAGCAAATCGCCGTTTATGCCGTTCGGGGCAGGCGTCTCGTTGATACGGGTCAGCGTCTGGATTTATCGGGGGGGCCGGCGTCGATTCGATCTGCGCCGCGCTGAACCACAATCGGGAGACCGAGATATGAGACTGCTGATCAGCTTTCTTTTGCTCGCCATTGCGTCGCAACTACAAGCAGCTGAACGTCTGGGATGGATCGGTACGTACACCACCTCCAACGGAAATCCGACGGGTAGCCTCGGCATCTATTCCTTCCGGTTTGATCCGGACACCGGTGTCTTGAGCGATATCGCCGTCGCAGCTGAAACGGACAATCCTTCGTTCATGGTTCGTCATCCGAACGGTCGATTTCTGTACAGTGTCAATGAAAACGGCACTCAAGACGGGTTTGATCGCATCAGTGCATTCGAATTCGACCGCGCTGGCGGACAAAAGCTGCGCTTGCTCGGTACGGTGTCGTCAGCCGGCATCGATCCCTGCTATCTCAGTATCGATCGCAGCGGACGCTGGCTGTTCGTCGCGAACTACGCCGTCAAAGCGAGTGGGAGCATCGCGGTGATCCCCATTCGTCGCAACGGAACGTTGGCCGAGGCCGTGCAGGTCGTTCATCAACAGGGCACGGGCCCGGTGATGCCGCGCCAGCAACGGCCGCATTCGCACCAACTGGTGACCGCTCCGGGCGGCAAATATCTCGTATCAATCGACTTGGGTGCGGACAAGATATTCGTCTATCGATTCGATGCGCGAGTCGGTCGTCTGACCGAGCATCAGGTCGGGACCTTCGCGGTGCCGCCCGGATCCGGGCCGAGACACATCGTCTTCTCGCACGATGGACATTTTGCATACGTAATTGCAGAACTAAATCCGGGAGTCATCACCTTGCGGTGGGATGCCCGTCGGGGGACGTTCACTCAAGTGGCAGTGACTTCGTCGTTGCCCGACGAATACAAAGGTCGTCGCAGCAGTGCGGAAATAGTGCTGCATCCGGCTGGCAAAAGTCTTTACATCTCCAACCGCGGCGACAGCAACTCCGTGACGCACTTCAATGTGGGCGCTGACGGAATACCGGTGCGTAACCAACTCACGCCATCGGGCGGAAAGCAGCCGCGCTTCATCGACCTTGATCCTGCCGGCAAGTTCTTGCTCGCCGCCAATCAGGCCAGTGGAGAGTTGGTAGTGTTTCCCGTCGATGGCGATTCCGGTGCCGTCGGTGCGGAAATTTCACGCGCCAAAGTTTCCGCTCCCGTTTTCATACTCTGGAAGTAGGGCCATGAAGAATTTTTTGCTGCTGACGTTCGCGGCGTGTTGCCTGTCGACGTTTTCCTTGCCGGCCGATGCGGCGCGGCAAGACGGATTGGACCCGCGCCCGATCGACTCGGCGGTCGACCCCGACATTGACCTTTTCATCAATGATTGGCGCAAGGCGAAATCACGCAAGTTGTACGGCAGTTTGTTGGTGCAGGACATTCTCACGCCGCTCGAGGGGGGCGATCCGTTGCGCCCCAAAAAGAAAGGGGCCGTGCTCGTGGGAATAACCGCGATCAGTCGCGCGACCTTGGCGCCTGGTGCGAAAGCCAGCGGGCGCGCGGTCAGCGGCGAGCGTCAGGTTTTCTACACCGCGAGCGGCGAAGGGAAGCTCGTTGTCAACGGTACCGCTTATCCGGTACGCAAGGGAACAGGCTTTACGTTGACACCCGAGTTCGATTTCTCTATTGCGGCAATCGGCTCTGAAGCGTTGATTTTCTACGTGCGCACCGAGCCGCTACCGACGAATTATCAACCGCGGGCCGATGTCGTAGTCGTTCAACGCTTCGACAATGATCGGCGCATCGGCAATCACTGGGTGCACATCGGGAACGGTGGCCCGAGCGGCATGAGTTTGATAACGATCGCACCGCGCACGATCCCTCATCCCCACAGTCATCCTGCAGAGGAGTGCTGGTTGATGGTCGAAGGGGAAACGGTGCTGATGCTTGGCAAGCACTTGCGACGGATGCGCGCGGGAGAAGCATACAAAATCCCGCCGACGGGAATCACGCCGCACAGCAACTTGAACGTCGGTGATGAACCGGTGCAAATGATCTTCATGGGGCCGGCGGCAACGGGGCGTAGCCCGCAGGCGGAGGCCGTCGACTATGCGATGTTGGACAACACGCCCTTCAACCGGACGGTAGAGCCCGACATCGACATGTTCATCGGTGATTGGCGCGATTCGTTTCCGCGCATCATGCACGGCAACATGTATTTTCGGGATTTGCTCACGGCTGCACAGGGCGGTGACGCACTGCGGCCGACACGAAAAGGCGCGGTACTGACGCATGCGGAAGCGGTGAGTTACGTGATGCTCGAGCCGGGATCCTCCGCCCATGCCGTAAAAGATGAGTTGTATGGACAGCAGCAGACGTTCGTCGTCCAATCCGGCACCGGGACCATCGTCGTAGGCAATGAGCGGCACGATCTAAGAAAAGGCATGGCGTTTTTGCTGACGCCGGGGCTCGATTTCAAGCTCACCGCCACTGGCGACCGATACATGAGCTTTTATGCCATCAGCGAAAAGATTGCTGCCGGAGCGAAGCCATCAGAGAGTCTCCGCATTGTCGATGGGCGAAACGTCGATCCGATCACGCGTTCATGGGTAAATTCGGAGCGCACACTATTTGTTCGAGACGACGGCTTGGCGCAGTACCGAAGCGTCAACATGGTGGAGCTTCGTGCCATGGCCATGTCGCGCCCATATAGCGCGGGCAAGGATACCGAGGAAATCTGGATTGCGACCGACGGCGATATCGACGTCTTACTCGGCAAGCAGCTGCGACGGTTGCCGATGGGATCGGCCTATCGCGCACCGCCGAACGGGATCAGCGCCCATTCGAATATCAATCTCTCCGACAAGACGGCGAGTTTGCTCTACGTCGTCAATTGAAAGACGGAATCAGATGAAAGGGCGCGGCCCCACGCCGCGCCCTGCCGTCACTTGCGATTGAATATGACTTTGAAGTCCTGTTTGGTCGCCGGTGATTCTCTGGTGGTCGCTATGGTCAGGATCTTGCCATCTGGCGATAGTGACCATATTTCCTGAGTTTTGCTGCCGACGTTGCCAGGCATTCCGCCATAGGAACCAATGGTGACGACGGTGAGTGTATCCGCTGACAGATGAGCAGCAACTGCGGCAGATTGCATCCCCGTATCCATGGGCACGGTGCGAGCTTTGCCATCCAGTTCAAGCACGCGACGCGGACGTTGTGGGTCGTTGATCTTGATCGTCCGCGCGTCTTGCTGCACGTCAAGGATGAAGTCGCCGTTGACTCGGCCGCCCGGGTCGACGCCGCGCGTCAGCCAAAATAGCGGATAGGAAACCTGCTCACTTTTGCCATTGTCACGAATCCATGAGCCGCTGAAATCGGGCGCGGCCAGAGCAACGCCAGGGAGTAGAAGAGTTGCGCAAAAGGCCAACAATGATTTTTTCATGGCAATTTTCATTCTCAGGGTTGAGTACCGTAGATTTTGACGCCGATGTTCTGCGCGATTGAACGAATGTTTCGTTGCGCCTGCTGGTATTCCTCGTTGGTCGTGAGAAATTCGACCAGCATGTTGGTCGGCCGCTTGAGTCGGCTCACACGCGCGAGAAACGTTTCGTAATCCATGTTCCCTGTACCAATCATCGCCCAGTTGAGCCCTGGCATCATGCTGTTCCAGGAAAAGTCCTTGGCATGAACGTATGCGATTTGATCGGCCAGCAGATCGAATGTCGTATCGATCAACTCGGTCATGCGGAATGCGGTGTTGGAGAACACCATATTCGTGACATCGAGACCGACGGTAATGCGCGGGTCGCCCACATCCTCGCGCAACCGCTTGTGTGCCCATGGATTGTTGATTGACTCCGAATTCACGGCTTCGATCGCGATGTCGATCTTTACTCCCGCCGTATCGCGGCAAATACGCTTGAGCGCGTTTACCGATCGATTCCAGGCCTCACGACTCCAGTTTTTCGGGTGAGGCGTGTTTCGATTCGGATACATGCTGCCAACGTGCGTCAAAACCAATTGGCATCCCATCTCGTCAGCGGAATGAATGGCATCGATGATGTGGCGTTGCCAGCGTTCCGCGTCGGGGTCCGGTGCGATGATGTTGCCGGCACAGTGAATACCGTAGAAGACGATGTCGTTCGCTTTCGCCTGAGTTTTGATTTCGCGTATTTCCGACTCGGAACGTTTGCGCGCCAACCACCCGGCAGAAGCGGTTTCGCAAGCGCTCCAGCCGCCGTCACGCATCGACCTGAAGAGTTTCGCGTAGTCGACGCCTTCTTCGCCGGTCAGCCGAGGTGTGCTCTGGCTGCTCAGGCGAATGTGGGACGGGCCGGGGGTGAGATCGCGCTTCAGCGCCTCGGGCGGGCTCCATTGGTACAGGAAATCCTCTCCCCAAACAGGCGAGAGACCGGCAATACCCGACTTTTTCATCGTCGCTTTGTTCGGCGCAGAGTCGGCTCCGCCGCTGCCTGTGAGTCCTGCGGCGAGCGCCGCGGTCATGGTTGCACGACGGGTAATCTTTCCGGTCATGGCGGTAGCTCCTGTAGCGATGTGTCCCCAGCGAGAAGCGGCTTTTATCCGGGTTGAGAACGTTTTCAAAGCCGATTATTCTCGTCCGATCATAGATTCACCCGCACCGTGTAGCAACACAACCATGAATATCAACTCTGCAATTCGACTTTTGGTGCCTTGCCTGGTCCTGACCGCTGTTGGGTGCGCCAAGGCGCCGCCTCCTGCGCAGACAGCACCCCCGTCACCGTCGGGCATCGTAAAGCTCGATCCGGGGCTCGATACTCTGGTCGCCTCCGACGCCAAGGTCGAAAAATTGGCGGGCGGCTTCAAGTTCATCGAAGGGCCGCTTGCACGCCCCGACGGCTCGGTGATGTTCAGCGATCTCGTGGGCAACGTGCTTTATCGCTGGACTCCGGACGGCAAGGTCAGCGAGGTGATGAATCCCGGCGGTTACGATGGCAAAGATCTTCCGCCCGGGGGGTACATTGGTCCGAACGGCATGGCCGTGGGTCCGGATGGCGACGTCGTCCTGTGTCAGCACGGCAATCGCCGCATCGTGAAGATCGGCATCGACGGCAAAGTGACGACTCTCGTCGATCGCTACGCCGGAAAACGCATCAACAGCCCGAACGATTTGGTTTTTGCTCCGGACGGTTCGTTCTTCTTCACGGATCCGCCCTTCGGGTTGCCGAAAGCCAATGATGATCCGTCGAAAGAACAGCCTGTGAACGGGATCTATCGCGTGAGTAAGGGCAAGGTTGCTCTCGCCGCAAAAGATTTGACCTTGCCGAACGGCATTGCGTTCTCGCCCGATTACAAGTTGTTGTACGTCTCGAGTTCAGAGCAAGGAAAGCGGCTCTGGATGCGCTACGAAGTGGCTGCTGACGGCACACTTTCGAATGGCAAAGTGTTTGCCGATGCTACCTCCTCGCCTGAGGCTGGAGTTCCCGACGGATTGAAGACCGACTCCGCCGGTAATGTCTACGCGACTGGTCCGGGAGGAATTTGGGTATTCGCCCCCGATGGCAGGCAACTCGGCACGATCAAGGTTCCCGAGGGGCCGTCGAATCTTGCTTGGAGTTCCGACGGTAAGACTTTGTACATCACTGCCGAGACAAGTTTGTACAAGCTCAACGTGAAACTGGCGGGGCAGACGCCGGCATTCAAGTGACGCGTTAAGGCAGGTGCCGGTGTTCGCGGATCCACCGGCTTCCAAGATATTTGGTGCCTGATGTGACAGGCAGCCCTGCATGTTCAGCGAGGGGGTGCGGCTGTCCGCTCGAGTCGGTGTTGGCGAATACGAGCACGTCGCCCGATCGCCCTTTTATTTTCAACCCCAGGCGCGAAAACTCGGTCTCGCCGCCAGAGTAATCTTCGTTCAAATAAACTAGCGCGGTTTTGATTCTTTGATTGTCCAGGCCGGCAAGCGCGTCGAAGTGACGATGATATTGCTGTCCGGGTTTGTACCGAAGCACGAGCAGCGGTTCCGCCTGATCGTACAAAGTGTTGCTGGCAGCAGCCAAACGGCGATTCAACGCATGGATTGCCGGGTCTTCAATCAACCAATGGAGCGGTGCTCCATCTGAGCTGCGCAGCGGATGCGGCACCTCGTTTCCCTGGGCATCGTGAATGACCGAACGCATGTAGCGGGGCTCGGCGATGGCGCGCACCAAGCGGCACTCGTCTGACGAGAACAGGCCGCGATAAATCCTCACTTCCAGCTCGTCACAGAGTGACTCATATCGGGGCATCGTCCGCGGGCCGCCATCTTCATCGATGTTCATCGACTGCAACGCAGCGAGCATTTGCGCGCGTTCCGGGTTGGAGCGTGCCTCGACGGCAAGGCGGGCGAGAGCGGCTGGCCAGTCGCGTGTACCGAAGACTCCGCTGGCAAGCAGATTCGTATGAAAGGCTTGCGCCAGCGGATGTCCGGCTGCCGCCGCACGCTCGAACAATGCGCGGCCTCGCACGGGGTCTTGTTCGACCGGGCCACCTTGCCAATAAAAGTTTCCGAGCGTGATCAGCGATTCCGGTTCGTCGTCATCCGCGAGTTCGTGCAGGAGATCCAGCGCCTCGTCAAGGCGGCCCGTCTTTGCAAGCTCGTGGACTTTCGCGAAGCCTGGATGCATATCTTTTCCCGGTCAACGTCCTTCAGCAACCGCGTCGTCGACGATCGGGTCACGGACCACGAACAGATAGAACAACGCGCCGACCGCCGCGACCGCGGCGCTGATCAGCAACGCGTTGACGAACGAGCCGGTGGAATCGACCACCATCCCGGTGATCACGGGCGCAGCCGATCCCCCGAGGTATCCACCGAAGTTTTTGAGGCCACCGAGCGAAGCAACCAGACGACGCGGTGCAGCAACGCTGACGAGCGCCCACGACCCTCCACTTGCGAGATTTACGAAATACATCGCCAAAGAGATGTACGTGATCGCGAGCGTGAGATTCGGGGTGTAAGCGGCCGGGACGGTGAATCCGGCTGCGCAGATCAGGCCGATGCAGATGGGCCACTTACGACTTGCGATGGGTTTCAGGCCACGCGCCAGCAGCCAGTCTGCGATCATCCCGCTCGACACCATTCCGAGTGTCCCCGCAAGGTACGGAATGGCAACGACCCAACCGAGCGTCGCGATCGACAGCCCACGCTCGCGCTCGAGGTAAGCCGGTAACCACGTCAGATAGAGCCATACCATGTAGATCACGCCCATGAAGCCGAACAACAAGCCGAGCGTGGTGCGTTGCGTAAGCAGATTGCGAAAATCGGCAAAAGAAATCGGTGCATCGGATTGCGTGGTTGTTTCGCTGCCGTCCAGATACCGGATCTCGTCCGTTTCGAGCTGAACGTCGCGTCGGTCACGGTATATGAGGTACCAGCCTATCGCTGCCGCAATTCCTAGCGCGCCCATGACAGCGAACATTCCGCGCCAGCCGAACGCCAGCATCAGTCCGGTGAGTAACGGTGGCGCGAGAGCCGGCGCGATCGTCGATGACGCCGTGAAGATGCCGCTCGGGCGACCTCGCTCGTGCAACGCAAACCACTCGCTGAACACCTTGGCTCCGGCAGGAAACTGCGGAGCCTCGCCGATGCCGAGAAACACTCGTGCGAGCAGAAACTGCTGCATTGACTGCACGAAGCCCGCCAGCAGCTGAGCCAAGGACCAGACGAACATGCTGACGCCGAGTACGAGTCGCGCGCCCAGGCGATCCAGCAAAACCCCGACCGGCAGTTGTGCGAACGCGTATGCCAAAGAAAATGCGGATAACAACAACCCCATCTCGGATGCGGTAAACCCCATTTCGGTGCTGATGGAGTTGTTGGCGATCGAGAGGGTGCTGCGATCGAGATAGTTGATAAGGCCGGCGATCACCAGCAAAGAGACTGCAGTCTTCTGGATGCGGCTCAGCTTTTCCGATTTACCATTCATTGTGCCAGTCTCCTGATGACTACGCGCTCAAATACGACCGAATTCGTTCAACAAGTCTTCAATGGTCTTGCCCTTGGCGACCCACTCGCGGGTCCGCTGTTCTCGGTCGGCTTGTTCTGCCGCCAAAGTCAAAAACTCGTCAGCGCGTTCGAGAGGTATCACCACCACTGCAATCGTGTCGGCGACGATGAAATCGCCAGGGCGCACGACCACGCCGCCGCATGCGATTGGCACATTGATGGAAAGCTCTTCTTTGCGTTGTGAAAACATCGTGTGTGTGCCGCGTGCCGTGATTGCGCGCGTCCAGATCGGCCAGTTGATGTCTTCGAGCTCGTCGATGTCGCGGCCGGCGCCGTCGACGATCATCGCCCGGATACCGCGATTTTTCGCCAGACCGCCCATGAGACCGCCGCACACCGACGTCTCGGTATCGCCGCCGGCGTCGACCACGATGATGTCGCCGGGTTGCCCCATTTCAAGAGCCTTGAGCGGATCGACCAAGTCACCGCCGGAGAGTTGTACCGTGACCGCCTGACCAACGGCCTTCGCCTTGAAGGCCGGTTTTATTGCCGAGGCCATCACGTTCTGGCGATACATCACGTCCGCGAAAATGCACGAGATCGAGTAGCTCGGCATGAGCTTGTCGAACCGGGCAAGCAGGTCGGGTCTGCGGGTGAAATCGTTGAATGTCTTGAGCATGGATGCGGCCTCGAGGCGGGGAGTGGGAGTCATTCGGGTGCGCCCGAAGAATCGAGGGAGGAAACGCCGACGATGAAATCGATTGTCAAACCTCGGTCCGAGTGGTGTCAAGGCGACCCCGACCCGGCCGTCGAGCAGGTGCGAAAGCCGAACTCGATCGATTTGACGGTGATTTTCCGCCATTCCTGGCGCATCGCGGCGGGCGCGAGGGTGGATGTCTCCGGCTGACGCATCCACGTGGCGACACTGTGAAATCGCCTCCATTGCGACCCGAAGAGCCGAGTCTTGATAACGTTTTCATTCTGAGGTACGGTCGTTTTAAGGCTGCTGCCTGCCGGGCCACGGCCCGCTGATAAAAACGTTAATTAGGGGAAAACTCATGAAAGCCATCCCGTTGTTCCGCGGGCTGAGTGGTATTCCGGGCAAGCGGATCGCCAACCAGCAACTGGGGGTCTTACTCGTAGGTTTTGGGGCGATGGCCATGGGTGGCCTCGCCAACGCGCAGTCGGCCGCTGGCGGCGGCGAGCAGGCGCTTGACGAGATCGTAGTCACCGGCTCGCGCGTCATTCAGAACGGCGACAACAGTCCGACGCCGGTTACGGTCGTGCAAACCGAGCAGCTGATCACGACGACTCCGCGTACCGTCGTGGAAGGTCTTTTGACTTTGCCTGTATTCGCAGGCGGTCGCAGCCCGCAAACGAATCCGGGCAACAGTTCGCAAAACGGCTCGTATCGTTCGCTGAACCTGCGCAACATCGGTGTGAAGCAGACGCTGGTTTTGTTCGATGGCAAGCGAGTCATGCCGACCACGCCGCAAGCAGAAGTGGATGCCGATTTCGTCCCCTCGATGCTGCTGCAACGCATTGACGTCGTAACCGGAGGCGCATCGGCGGTGTACGGCTCGGACGCCGTTTCGGGCGTCGTCAACTTCGTGACGGATCGCAACTTCACCGGCATCAAGGTCAATTCGCACTACGGAATTTCGGCACGCAATGACGGTCCGGAAAGCGAATTCGGGATCGCCGGAGGTATGCGGCTGTTTGAAGGTCGCGGCCATATCGAGGGCAGCATCGAGCTCTTCAACAGCCCGGGTATCTTTACCAAGTCCGGTCGTGAGTGGGGCCGAAACGTCATCACGGTGAACCGCGCAAATGCGTCGTCCCCCTACAGACTGGTGTACGACACGCGGTTGAATAACCGTACGTTCGGCGGATATATCCTGCCTGGCAACAACGCCGCTTTTACTTTGCGTGATTACACATTTGCATCGGCAACCGGCGGACTGACTCCGTTCCGGCATGGCACCGCCGTGACGACCGGTGTCGAAAGCGGTGGTGATGGTGGTTATTACAATCAGGCGTCGATGTTGCAGAAGGACGTTCACCAATTGGCGTTCGGGCGTTTCGATTACGACGTGACGGATGACACGCATTTCTCGGTCGAAGTGACCGGGATGAACAAGCACAACGAGAACAACCACCAAAACAACGAAGTCTTGAACTGGTGTATCAATCTCGCCAATCCGTACTTCCGCAACGCATTGACGTCGGCACAGCTTGCGCTCGTGCCCGCAACCTTGCCGTCGGTCGGTAAAGCCGGGTCGAACGGTTATTGCCCTGCGAACAGTTTCCTGTTCGGCAAGATCTTCAACACGATCGGGGTTCTGCAACCCGACGCGTTCATCAAGAACGTATCGGTGCAATTCGGTCTTGAAGGCAAGCTGGGCGACAAATATCGCTGGGAAGCGTTTTACGTTCCGACTGTTGGCGAGCAGCGTACCCGCAACAATCACAATATCGACAATCTGAAAATGGCTGCGGCGTCCGACGCAGTGCTCAACTCTTCCGGCCAGATCGTTTGCTACGTGAGCACCACCGCGAACGCGGGCCTGTTCCCCGGTTGCGTGCCGATGAACTACTTCGGAACCAACTCTGAAACGAAGGAGATGGTCGATTACGTCACCACGGTGACGGAGTTCAAGGCGTCGTCCAAGCAGCATGATTTCGGCGGCAGCATCACCGGAGCGCCGCTCGAATCGTGGGCGGGGCCCGTCAACATGGCGATTTCGGCAGAGTGGCGAAAGTTGCGCTACAACGTCGATAGCAACGCATCGGACAACGTGGCGACCGGGACGGCTGCATGCGCCGCGCTCCGATTGAATTGCCCGTATCCGACTGCGCCGTTCCGTTACGTGTCAAACGTGCTTGGCAACCGACCGCAAGTGAGCCAGCAGGTTTCGGAAGTCGCTTATGAATTCGATCTGCCGGTGTTGAAGGAAGCCGGGCAGTTGGCGACCTCCCTCAACGTAAACGGCGCTGCTCGTTTCGCGAGTTACAAGAATGAGGGCTACGACTTCGCATCGAAGAAGAACATTAGTCCGAAGTTCGATGCGACGACGTGGAAGTTAGGCATCGACTGGCATCTGCTCGATGATCAGATGACGGTGCGTGCCACGCGCTCGCGGGATATTCGTGCGCCGAGCTTGATCGAGTTGTTCAATGCTCGTGTCATCAACCCCGCCGGTGTGACGGACGTGCATACGAACATTACCGCCTCGGCGCCGTTCGTCACGGATCCGAACCCGACTCTCACGCCGGAAGAGGCTGATACTTGGACCGCTGGCGTGGTTTTGCGCCCGCAATTCATCCCGAACTTCAGCTTGGCGATCGATTGGTACCAGTTGCGTATCAACAAGGCCATCACGAACGTGCAGGGTCAGAACGTGACGATTCAGACCTTGTGCGAGACCAGCAATGGCACATCGCCATACTGTGCGCTGATCGAGCGTCCGTTGCCGTTCAGTGATCGTTCTGCAGCGAACTTCGTCACGGCTTTCTATTCGAAGCCCTTGAACGCGCAGGTGACATACACCCGTGGCGTCGACATAGAGGCGAACTACTCGCATTACCTGTTTGGTGGTCAGTTCTCCGCTCGCGCGCTCGTTGCCTATCAGCGCGAACTCGCCACGCGCCAAATTCCGGAATTGCCGCGTTTTGATGCGGCCGGAGTTGTGGGGTTGCCGCGCACGCGCGGTACGTTGTTCGTGAAATACAAGCGTGGTGCCAACGCCATCGATATCCAGCAGCGCTGGTGGTCGGGTGTTTGGTGGCAGGTTGATCGTTCGCTCGCGTTCTCAGAGCCGGCGATTCCCTCCAAGACGTACACTGCGCTGACTCTGACCCGTGATTGGGAAGAGAAGAACACGCAGTTCTATTTCTCGGTGAACAACCTGTTCGACAAACAGCCGACCGCCTATGGCGCGATCGGTGGTCCGGCCGGCGTGCCCGGTCTGTTTGGTGGTTACATCCCGGGCGAGGATCTGCTCGGTCGCTACTTCACGGTCGGTCTGCGTTATCGCAGCAAGTAATCGTCGACTAGGCGATTGACCTGATTACGTGGGTGCCTGTGCCCTCACGAGTTGATGGAAGCGGGGGCACGTGCCCCCGCTTTCACATTGGACGTCATTTATCGGAGCGCGTGGTTTGAAAACGCATCGTGCGATGATTTCAGGATTGATGATCGGCTTCTTCGTGGCTGCCGTTGTCAACGGGCCCGCACGAGCGGGTGCCGATTGGCTTTACAACGGCGGCCCCGCGGGCGATCACTACGCTGAAATCAACCAGATCGACGCGAGCAACGTAGGGCGATTGAAACAAGTTTGGCGTTTCGATTTTGAAGACGGCGGACTTCAGGCTCAGCCGCTGGTGATCGATGGCGTACTTTATGGCCCGACGCCCTCTGGAAAACTGGTTGCGCTTGATGCGGCGAGCGGTAAGGTGAAATGGACGTTCGATCCGGGTGTTGGTGGCGCACAACCTATCCGTGGTGTTGTTGCGCACGGCGAGGGGCGTTCACGGCGCTTACTGTTCGCGACACAAAACTTTTTGTACGCGATCGATGTGGAGAGTGGGAAACCGATCTCGACGTTCGGTAGCGATGGTCGCATCGATTTGAACGAGAATCTTCGCGGGCCGGCATCGCAAAACGGGATGTTCGTCACGACTCCGGGTTCGGTGTTCGAAGATTTGTACATCGTCAGCGGTCGTGTATCCGAGAGCACACCGTCGTCGCCTGGGGATATCCGTGCCTTTGACGTGCATACTGGCAAGTTGCGATGGGTGTTTCATACCATTCCGCATCCCGGTGAGCCCGGCGCGGAAACATGGCCTAAAAACGCACATCTTACGCAAGGCGGTGCGAACGGTTGGGCGGGGTCCGTGGTCGATGTCGCGCGCGGCATCGTGTTTTTTGCAACGGGATCCGCGGCGGACGATTTCTACGGCGCAGAGCGACTGGGTACGAATCGTTACGCCAATTCGTTGATCGCCCTTGATGCGCGCACGGGCAAGCGCCTCTGGGATTTTCAAGCTGTGCGGCACGACTTGTGGGATATGGACTTCAATTCCGCACCTGTGTTGTTGACCGTGGTTCGTAACGGGAAAAAAGTCGACGCTGTCGCGGCGACCAACAAGCTAAGTTACGTGTATATCTTTGACAGAATGACCGGTCAGCCGTTGTTCCCGATAAAGGAGCAGCGTGTGCCGGCCAGCACCGTGCCCGGCGAAGTGGCGTCTCGCACGCAACCGGTTCCGACGTTGCCGAAGCCGTTGTCACGTACTTCGATCACGATCGACGATTTAACTGATCGCTCAAGGTCCGCGAATGATTGGGCGCGCGGGGTGTTTGACGCGATCAACGGAGACGGAAAACAATTCGTGCCGATGGCCATCGGCAAAGAGACTTTGATTTTCGCCGGGTTCACGGGCGGCGTTGGTTGGGGTGGCATGGCGGCCGATCGAAACGGCGTTTTGTATGCGAATGCTACGGACTTCCCTGGCATCAGCAGCATCATCGAGTCCAAAAACCTGCTGACCTCCGGCGTAGGTGAGGGTACGTACCGAACGCAGTGCGCCAACTGTCACGGCGCAGATCGCAAAGGCGTGGCTTCGGTTTTCCCGTCGCTGATCGACGTCAAGAGCAAACTCTCCGATGCCGAAATCGGGGCGGTCATCAAGAACGGGCGCGGTCGCATGCCGGGATTCCCAGCGTTGCCGGCGAACACCGTATCCAACCTCGTGTCATTTTTGACGACCGGCGAAGATTTGCCGGGAACGGCGCGCCCCGCCATTTCACTGCAGGGACGTTTTGCACCTTCGAAGACGCTGTATACCTCGACAGGCAATCGCAATTTCGTCGACGCTGAAGGCTACCCGGGTGTCAAACCTCCGTGGGGAACGCTGACCGCCATCGACATGAATTCCGGCAAGTTCATTTGGCGTATCCCGTTTGGCAATACGGGATCCTTGGGTCCGGAGTTCGGCGGTTCGAATACCGGTGGAGCCGTCGTAACGGCGAGTGGCCTGTTGTTCATCGGCGCCACGGCTGATCGCAAGCTCAGAGCTTTTGATGCCCGTAACGGAAGCTTGCTTTGGGAGACGACCTTAACGGCGCCGGCGCAAGCCACTCCCGCAACCTATGTGGTGAATGGCAAACAATTCGTGGTTATCGCAGCGAGTGCGCGTCGGGGAGGCGCGCAGGCGCGTACTCAAGACAACTCGCAGGCTGTTACGAGCGGGCAAGCGGGGGGTGCCTATATCGCGTTCGCGTTGTCGGACTGACATCCTGGGTTAACGCGAAGTTCAACGCATCGCGGCATGCAATGCGGCAACGATATCCTTGGCTCGCCATCTAACTTCATTCGCGGTCAGCCCTGGCTTGTAAAGCTCGGATCCCACACCGAAGGCGCGAGCGCCGGCCTGCCACCATTGCGCCATTTGCGATGGGCCTACACCGCCGACCGGAATAACACATGCCGCCGATGGTAGTACGGCGCCCAACGCCTTCAAGTGTGCTGGTCCGTACGTCGAAGCAGGGAAGAGCTTCAAGTATCTTGCGCCGCTGTTGAGTGCGATGAACGCTTCGGTTGCAGTGGCGAATCCGGGTAACGGCGTAAGTTTTGCCGAAATCGATGCCGAGATTACCGCTGGATCCGTGTTAGGCGAGACGATTAGTTGACCACCCGCTCGTCCGACTTCAGTTACCGCCGCTGTATCGAGCACGGTGCCGGCGCCCCAGATCATGCGACCACGAAATGCCTCAAGCGCCGTGATGCTCGCGAAGGGGTCGGGTGAATTGAGCGGAACTTCGACGACACGAAATCCCGCGTCGTACAGTGCATCGGCGATGCCTATGATTTCTTCGGATTTCACACCTCGCAAAATCGCGATCAGCGGCATTTCGGCAAGCGCCGTTTCGAGGGTTAGTTGGCTCATCGTGCAAGCACATCATTCGCGAGCGCGGATAGTCCGCTCAAGGCAGCCGCTTCGCCATCCTGTGTGGATACCGTATAGCCATGCGTTCGCAGAGCGCGCAGGTAGTGATTACTCAATCGCGCATCACCGATTACCGTCACCGGGGTTTTTTTACTCATGCGCAACAAGCTTGGTACCCCGGCGACTTCGGCACCGATCAGTATTCCGGAGAGATAAGAATGGACATGTGCGGGTGGCATTGAACCGCCGACGACTCTTGCGCGCGCGGTGAACAGGCGCGACGCAAGCGCGCCACCGTCCCCGGCCGCCTCGACGCCCGCGTCGAACGCGGACGGATTTTCCTCGGTCTTCGTCACCTGCAGCACGCTGTGGTTTACCAGAACATCGAATAGTTCACCGGTCATGCTGGTCACGAAATGCTGCAACTGGCCGTCGACGACACGTACCCATTTGGAGTGCGTTCCGGGTTGGCAAATCAAATATTCACCGCGCGATCTGGCGGGATCCATTGATAGCCAGCCGAGCAATTGAGTTTCTTCGCCGCGCATCACATCCGGCCCGCCGTCTGGACGCACGCAGCGCACCCCTGGGACGATCCAAGCGGGAGGGCCGCTGGTTGATGCTTTATGCAGATGTCCTTGCAGATCGGAGAAGCACAGCGGACTGTCGAGGTACGGAACCGAGGCCCAGCCCAGATTGGACCCGACCATGCCGCACAAGAAAGCCGGCAATTCCTGCGCATCCATGCGTGGACGGACAGTGGCTGCGAATTCACGGGCCGCTTCGCCGGCTGGAATCTTGCCTACGCCGAGCGGGAACTCGACACTGTTTGACGCGGCCCCGTTGTCGCCCACGACCCACGCGCGCAGATTGGTCGTTCCCCAATCGACCGCTAAAAAACGCGCGCTCATGCCATACCCTCGTCGTTCATCGTCCGATTCTCGACCCGAATAGCCGCGATTGCAACCGATTACATCGGTTAAAAACGGGCTGACCGAATTTCCTTCGGCGAGGCTTTCAACTCGGAACCGGGCCTGTGGTCGAACGAGTAACCAGCGACGTCGGCAATACCATGTCGCTGTCCGTCGCCTTGCCGCGCAAGACGTCGATGAGCAATATGGTGGCACGATATCCGAGCTCTTCGGTCGGAACTCGGATGGTGGTGAGCGGTGGCTCGTAGAGCGTCGCAATTCGTTGATCGTCGAATCCGATGATTGAAACGTCCCGACCGACACGCAATCCAACTCGCTTCAAAGTTTGTATCGCGCCGATCGCGAGCTCGTCATTCCCAGCAAATACCGCAGTAGGCCGCGGGTTGCAGGTAAGCAGGGTTTCCATGGCCGCTTCGCCTCGTGGCACGGCGTAAGGACCCGATAGGCACGGATAGGAGTCGGGGTCGAGTCCCGCTGTATTCATGGCCGTGCGAAAACCCTCGCGTCGATGAGCAGCAATCGCTTGACCATCCGGGCCCGCGATATGAGCAATGCGTTTGTGTCCAAGAGCCAGTAAGTGGTTCGTGGCATTGATTGCCGCGATGCGATGATTGACGCGCACCGTCGGCAATTGAATGCCGTCAACGCTCGCCAAAGCGACGACGACGGGCGGCATCCTCTTGCGATTTCGCGCCAACAACGCCGCCGAATCAGAACTGGTCACCAAAATGACTCCGTCGGCGCGACCGCTGGCAACTTGGTCGAGAAAGCGATGTTCGCGTGTCGGATCGCGCTCAGTGTGTCCCATCAGCACGGCGTATCCGCTCTCTCTCGCGCCACGCTCGACGCCGCGGAACACCTCGAGAAAAAATGGACTCAGGGTGGGAACCACGACGAACAGCAATCGTGTCTTTTGCAGACGAAGGTCGCGTGCGATGAGATTTGGTTGATAACCCAGTCGCTCAACCGCCGCGAGTACCCGCGTACGAGTCTCTTCACGCAGCAGCTCAGGCCGGGCAAGGGCACGAGAGATGGTGGCCGGCGAGACGCCGAGCTTGCGCGCAACTTCCTTGATGGTCACGTTTTGCGCCGGATGGCGCTTGGGCTTTTGAGAATTCAAGGGGCTCACCGATTACTGCGGGTGCACGATCAGGCGGCGAGTTTAACCAACTCCGGCGGCGGGGGGACGTATTCCGAAGCGGGCAAACATATTTATGAAATGGATTTCATAGTAAACTCGCACTTGATTCCGCGCCTGTCGAGTTTCTGTCATGTCCGTTGTCCAAAGTAGCCGCGTGCACTATCGCAAGTCGCAACAGGCCGCCACCGCTGGTGCGGCGCGTACGATCGTTGGCGTGATTTTACTTGCGCTGGCATCACCGGCATTCGCCGACGACAGTCCTGAAAATGCAGCCGGGCCGGCCGGCGTGGTTGCCTATCCTGCGTCCTTTTACGAGGAGTTCAGGCCTGGCAGCGCGCGCGACATGATCGATCGTACGCCTGGCTTCGCAATCCAGGGAGGCGAAGACGTGCGCGGCTACGCGGGATCATCGGGTAACGTTTTGATCGACGGCGCGAGGCCCGCCACGAAGTCGGTGCCACTCGAACAACAATTGCAGCGGATTCCAGCCAGCTCCGTTGAAAGGATCGAGATTATTCGTAGCGGTACTCCAGGCGTCGAGATGCTCGGGCAGACGATGCTGGCAAACATCGTGCGCAAGCAGAACTCGACCGCAAGCAAGTCGGCACAGGCGGTGGGCAAGTTCTACGGTAACGGGTTCGTCGGCAAAGTAGTGCGCGGGGAAACTTCATGGCGCGGCTCTGATCTCGCTGTAGAGGGTCAGGGGATGTTGCGTACCGATTTGACCACCGACAGCGGTTCGGGCGAGATTGTTCGCGGGCGTCCGGCCGGCTTCGACGTGGGGTCTTTGCGCACGCGTGCCGTGAACGACATTCTGCAATTGAACGGCGCCGCCGAGCACCGCGGCTCGTATGGGTTGCTTCGACTGAATGTCGCCGGTGAGCGCAAAGATACGGATCGCGCCGATGACATTGCGCTGCGGTTGTCGAC
The DNA here is from genome assembly GCA_017853555.1 of Steroidobacteraceae bacterium. Lineage (GTDB taxonomy): Bacteria > Pseudomonadota > Gammaproteobacteria > Steroidobacterales > Steroidobacteraceae > UBA964. The sequence continues at coordinate 79,887 of JAFMJH010000004.1, read as the reverse complement.
GGGGTCCTCCGCAACCGAGCGCGTCGCGATCAATCAGCGCGATATGACGGGTGAATTCGGTGCGGAACACGTACGCCAAGTGACGCCAGCTCTGAGTCTGAAGCTATTGGGCCTGGCGCGTAACAAGTCGCAGGATCAAAAATCTAATTCGGCAACCTCCACCGGTACACAACTGGCGAGTGGTGACTTCACGACCAACGAATCGATCGCACGAGCGGTTCTGCGCTGGGAGATCCGCAACGGGTTGACACTCGAAGGCGGCGCCGAAGCGGCATTCAATTCGTTGGACGCTCGGTCCACGCTGACCACGAACGGTCTGGTGGTCAATTTGCCATCCGCCAACGTTCGCGTCGAAGAGCGTCGGGCCGAGGGGTTCGCGACGGCGACCTGGCGGTGGAGTACTGCCTACTCCGTCGAGAGTGGATTGCGTCTCGAAACCTCGACGATCAAACAATCGGGTGCCATCCAAAAGGAAAAGACGCTGACTTTTCCCAAGCCGCGCCTCCTGTTGTCATGGAGTTCGGCGGGCATGCAAGCGCGGCTTCGCCTCGAGCGTACGGTCGGTCAACTGAACTTCAATGATTTTGCAGCTTCATCCGAACTCGACCTCGGAACCGTGAATGCCGGTAACGCCAATCTGGAGCCCGAGCGGGCATGGCTCGCCGAGATCGGCCTCGAGCGTCGCTTCGGAAAGGGTGGTGCGATCACGGCGAGCATATCGCGTGCCCGCGTCGAAAAAATCGTGGACTTGGTGCCGGTATCGGGAGTTTTCGATGCGCCAGGCAATATCGGGTCGGGTACGCGTACTGAAGCGAAGCTCGGCGTCACGCTGCCGCTCGAATCGATTGGTGTCACTGGCGCACAACTGCGTGTGAATGGAACTTGGCGCAATTCCCAAGTCGATGATCCGGTGACTGGCGCTCGACGTCGAATTTCGCTTGAGCGGCCGTTCGAGGGTGAGTTGTTTCTTACGAAAAGCTTGCCGCGATGGCGGTCTGCGGCGGGCCTTGAAGGCGGCTTCGGCTATCGCGAGACCGCCTACCGTATCAACGAAATCCGTACGACGTACGAAGCCCCGTTGTGGAAAGCGTACTGGGACTGGACCCCCCGAACGGATTTGCTGTTGCGTCTGCAGTGCGAAAACTTTTCCGATCGCCTGCGGGCCCGCGAGCGAACCGTGTTTGCCGGCTCGCGTGCGGTCGGCGTTCCAACGCTTCAGGAACACCGCGAGGCGCGCCTGAGCCGCATTTACATGCTCCGCGTTCGAAAGATTTTTTGACTATCGGCGCGATTCAGTCGGCGAGAGCCGGGTAGTCGACGTAGCCCTTCTCATCGCCGCCATAGAACGTCGAGCGATCGTACGCGTTGAGAGCAGCATTGCGGGCGAATCGCGCGGGCAAGTCGGGATTCGCGATGAATAAACGTCCGTATGCGATCCCGTCGGCACGACCGGATTCGATCGCTGCATTGCCATCTTCTCGACCGTATCCGCCTGCACTGATCAGTGCGCCGGCGTACGCGCTGCGAAACAATTCCGAGGTGCAAGGCGCAGTCGGATCGTTAGGTGCACCGCCGCCTGCGCCCGTCGCGCGCGGTTCTATCAAATGCAAATACGCCAAATTTCTCTGGGAGAGTTGGCCGATGACGAACTTGAACAGCTCGATGGGGCGACTGTCGCCGATCGAGTTGAAGGTTCCGTAGGGCGAGAGTCGTACGCCGATTCGATTCGAGGAAAACACTGTAGCGGTAATGTCGATCACCTCGCTCAAGAGTCGATAACGATTCTCGAAAGATCCTCCGTACCGATCTTGGCGATGATTCGTTCCGTCTTGAAGGAACTGATCAAGCAGGTAACCGTTTGCGCCGTGAATTTCGATGCCATCGAAACCGGCGCGTTTGGCATTTTCCGCGGCACGTCGAAACTGCTGCAACAATTCGGCGATATCGGCATCGTTCATCTCGCGCGGTGTCTCGAATGGCACTTGTTGCCAATCGGCCGTCATCGCTTCGCCGTCAGGCGCGATAGCCGACGGTGCGATTGGCAGGCCATCGACAGGATGAAGCGACGAGTGCGATATGCGACCGACGTGCCACAACTGGGCGACGATTTTCCCGCCTCGCGCATGTACGGCGTCGACGATCCGGCCCCAGCCTTCCGTTTGGGAATCCGAGTGGATGCCCGGCGTGGCCGGGTATCCTTTGCCAAGCGGGCTGATTTGTGTGCCCTCGGAGACGATCAGTCCCGCCGATGCGCGCTGGGCGTAATACTCGACCGCGAGCGGATTAGGCACGTCACCGGTGATGGCGCGCATACGCGTAAGTGGCGCCATGACCATACGATTTTTCGCTTCGATGACACCGTACGAGACGGGACGAAGCAGTGCTTGATCGATCACAGAGACTCCAAATACTTGCGCAGCGAGCGTCCCGGGCGGCCCATGATTTTTTCAAAGGTGTCGGTTTTGTGTCCGGGCGTCTTGCCATTGGCGATTTCGGCGAACAATCGCGCTACGGCATCGGAGTGCCATTGGTTGCGGTGGAACGGACGTATCGCCTCCTGAAAGGCGGCGGGATCGCAATCGTCGTAAGCGACTTTTTGACCGATCACCTGGCCGATGACCTCGGCAATATCGTGGAAGTTCATGACCGGGTCGGGGCCCGTGATGTCGTAGCACTGTCGGTCGTGGCGGGCGCTGTCGGCGTCGGTGAGGATGTACGCGATGAATTCACCGGCATCGTTGTTGTCGGTGAGCGCGACGGTACCTTTGCCCATGGGCATCGACAGCTTGCCGGTCGCGCGCGCTGACTTGAGCGAACTGCGGAAGTTCTGCATGTAGAAGCTGGGACGAACGAAAGTCCAATGCATGCCCGATGCCATGATCGCGTCCTCGGCGGCGATGTGAGCGAGCGGTATCGGACTCGTCGTGCCGCGCACCGCCTCCGGTGACGACAGTTTTATGATCCACGGCAAGCCGATTTCTTTGGCTGAACGAACGAACGCGAGTTCGAGCGCTTCCTGGGTTTGCCCATTCGGCAACACCAGCAAGGCGCGATCCACGCCGGCGAGTGCGCGCTTGACCGACTCGGCGTTTTCAAGATCTCCCTGTACGAGTTCGACGCCTTGATCGGCCCAGGCCGCGGCTTTGGCGAGATCGCGGACGAGTGCACGAAAGCGTACGCCCCTGGCGAGCAAGGCTTTGGCCGTCGCGCTGCCGATGTTGCCGGTGATACCTGTGAGCAGAATCATGCGAACCCCCGAGTCGATGCGTTGGATCTGCGCGATCGACGTCGACTGCGCAGTTCGTGTTCAGGCGATGCGTATCCTACACGGCCGCGGACGGCTTTTACGATTGCGGCGCGTAGTGTCCGCGAGCGCGATGCAGGGCGAGAAGCGAGGGCAGCCCGGTGACGAGGCAGACGGCGGCGAGCGCCACGCCGACGGTCGCGAAGACGTCGATGCCCGAGGTAGTCAGCACTCCGACCAGCGGTGGACCGATGCTGAGACCCAGCAAGTTGCTGAGCAAGAGATAGATCGATACGACTTGTCCGCGCATGCGGGGCGGCGTGATCTCGACGAACGCCAAAGGGGCGATGCCGAAGGTGATCGACATAGCAAGATAGAGCGGCGCCGCGAAGCCCAAGGCGTATTGGGGCGTGGCTGCAGTCGTCGCGAGCGCCGCGCACGGCACCATCACGGCAGCCCCGACGAGCATCGTGCGCAGCACGGCATCTTTGTGGCCGCGCAGCGCCAGCCAGGTAGATGCACTGCCGCCGACCAAATTGCCGAGCAGCGCCGAGACCATCAATACGGAGCCCAGCGCATAACCGGTCGCCGGGCCGCTCCAACCGTGATCGCGAATGAACACCGACGGAAACCACGCGGACAACGACGTCGTGACGACGAACAGACCGCCCATCGCCGTGAGCATGGGGATGAAGAACGTACGTCGTTCGCCGAGGTGGCGCAGCGTATCGCGCAGAGTGGCGCTGGCGTGGTTCGCGAAATCGACGGCTTGCAGCGTTCGCGGTTCGGGCAACAGTGTGACGAGCGCGGCGACCGGCAAGCCCGCGAATCCTGCGAGGATGAAGACGATTTGCCAGGGCTCGCGCCCGTTCAAAAAATATCCGATCAGCGGCAAGTCGGTCGCACCCGATGTCGCGAAGCCGATCAGCGCACCACCCAAGGTCAGCGCGAGACCCGAGCCGACGGCGAGGCCGCAGGTGAACACGCTCACCGGCAAGGCGCGACGCTCGCTAGAGAACAAGTCGGCCAGCAACGACACGGCTGCAGGCACCAACGCCGCTTCCCCGAAGCCGACGCCGAATCGGGCGAGCAGCAAATGGTGGTATTGGCTTGCGAGCCCCGACGCCGCGGTCATCGCCGACCAAAAAAGAATCGCGGCGGCGATGAGTCGAACGCGATGCGTACGGTCCGCCAGCCAGCCGAGCGGCAGACCCATGGTCGCGTAAAACGCCGCAAAGGCGGGTCCTTGCAACAAGCCCATTTGGGCGTCGGTGATGCCGAGGGTCGCTTCGATCGGTTGTACGAGCAGCGTGAGCAGTTGTCGATCCAGAAACGACACGGCATAGGCCGACAACAGGACGCCAACGGCAAACCAGCCTTTGAGGGGCGTGACGTCGACCGGACGTGGATCGCTCGTCACTTGCCCTCTGCAACGAGGCGTCGCAGATCCGCCGCCAGCAGCGTCATGTCCATGTTCGGTTCGGCGAGCAGGCGCAGTTCGGCTTTGCGATCGTAGACGAAGATGCTCGATGAATGATCGATCGTGTAGTCGCTACCGTCGGCGGCGGGTACGCGCACCGCCACGGAGTGGAAGGCACGCAGCATGCCTTCCAGATTCTTCGTGTCCGAGCGCAGCCCGATGAACGATGGATCGAAGTGTTTGACGTAAGCGCGCAAAGCGTCCGCAGTGTCGCGCTCCGGGTCGACGCTGATCAGCACGACCTTGACGTCGGTTGCCGCGGCGCCGAGTGACGCTCGCATCTGACGCAGTCGCATCAGAGTCGTCGGACAGACGTCCGGACAACGGGTGAAACCGAAGAACACGACGGTGACGTTGCCGCGGAAGTCTTCGATACGACGCGGCTTGTCGTCGGTGTCGGTGAGTTCGACACCATAACCGTACTTCAAACCGGGTACTTCCGTGGCATTGAACGGGGGCGGGGGAGCGCTGCACGCGCTCATCAGCGCGACGGCAGCCAACAGCGGCAAAGCGATTGCTCGCAAAGAAAAGTGCTTCGACATCAGCGATGCTCCGTGGCGCTCGCACTGCCGGTAGACTCGACCGTGAACTGCGTGACCAAGCGACCGCTGCGCTCGAATTCGAAGGTCACCGGAAAGGAGTTGCCCGTCACGAGCGGCTTCGCCAGACGAACGAGCATCAGATGCATGCTGCCCGGCTTGAGTTCCACGCGCGCGTTGGCCGGAATCGACAAACCGGCTGTGATCAGCCGCATTTGCATCATGCCGTTTTGCATGCTCGTGTCGTGGATCTGAACCTCGGCGGCTGCGGGGGATGCCACGCGCAGCAGACGATCGGGCGTCGCCGTTGCGTTGATGATGGTGACATAGCCGGCGCCGACGGTTTGACCGGGGGCCGTTTCGCGCGCTCTGCCGCCCTCGAGCGCGATGCCGGGCGCTGCATCGGCAACGCTTGTGAGCAAGCAAAACGCCGCAAAGAGCGATGAAACGAACGCATTTCGCATGAGGGGCTCTGCAAACCGGCCGAGGACAACGCAAGTGTGGTTGATAAGGAAATTGGGCGTCAACCGCTGCGGTTGAATGGTGAGTTGGTCTGCCGGTATCGTTACCCCATCGTAATGAAATTCAGGATTGAGCGACCATGAAACATCTCGCTATCGCCCTTGCTCTGTTCGGCATGTCCGTTGCCGCAGCCGACGACTCGGTGTTGCGCACGGTCGAGGCCCGCCGCGCGGCCGATCGCGCGATGGCGCTCGAATTGTGGAATTGGGCCGAGGTCGGCTATCAGGAAGTGCAGAGCAGTGCACGTTTGCAAAAAGAACTGCGCGATGCAGGCTTCACCATTCGTACCGGCGTGGCCGAGATGCCGACGGCCTTCGTCGCCGAGTACGGAAGCGGCAAGCCGGTGATCGGCATACTTGCCGAAATGGATGCGTTGCCGGGCGTGTCGCAAGCGGCGGTGCCCGAGCGATCACCGTTGCGTGGCCGAATCAGCGGGCATGCATGCGGGCACCATCTCTTTGGCACGGCGTCGACGTCGGCGGGTATTGCGCTGAAGAATTGGCTCGCGAGCAATCGCCGCAGCGGCACCATCCGCATTTATGGCACTCCCGCCGAGGAGGGCGGTGCCGGCAAGGCCTACATGGTGCGCGCCGGATTGTTCGACGATGTCGATGTGGCATTGCATTGGCACGCCGGCGATCGCAATACCGTCACCAACGAGCCGACGCTGGCCAACAAAAGTGCGAAGTTCCGCTTCTACGGAGTGGCCGCACACGCCTCCGCCGCGCCCGAGCGCGGTCGCTCGGCGCTCGATGCCGTCGAGGCCATGAATTTCATGGCGAACCTGATGCGCGAACATATGCCCGAGGATGCGCGCATGCATTACATCATCACCCGTGGTGGCGATGCGCCGAACGTCGTACCCGAGTTCGCGGAAGTGTTTTATTACGTTCGGCATCGCAATCCGCAAGTGATGGCTGAGCTCTTCGATCGGCTGGTGAAAACTTCGGAGGCCGCTGCTCTCGGCACGGGTACTCGCGTCGAACACGAGGTGATCCATGGCGCGTTCAGTCTGTTGCCGAATGACGTCCTGGCAAACGTCGTCGACGGCAATTTGCGGAAGGTCGGGGGCATCACGTACGACGCCGCCGAACAAGCGTTCGCCGAAAAGTTGCTGCCTACGCTCGGCAAGACGGATATCGCACTCGGCTCCGAGCGTGAAATCCAACCGATCGGCAACCGACTGGGCCAGGGATCGACCGACGTCGGCGATGTCAGCTGGACCGTACCCACGATCGGATTTCGCGCGGCGACTTGGGTGCCGGGCACGCCGGCGCACTCCTGGCAGGCCGTTGCGGCCGGCGGAATGTCGATCGGCTTCAAGGGCATGGAAAATGCGAGTCGCGTACTGGCGCTCACCGCAGTCGATTTGTTCACGCAGCCGGAGTTGATCGCGAAGGCGCGAGCCGAGTTCGAGCGTCGACGCGGCCCCGACTTCAAATACGTGAGCGCGGTCGGGGGACGCAAGCCGCCGCTCGACTACCGGCGTTGAGCGGCGCGTTGCCAGTAGAAATAGAACGGCACGCCGAGCAAGATCATGCCGATGCCGAGTAGCGCCTGCGCGGGCGTGGCGATGAGCGCATTGGCCAGCAGCGCGATCGAAACGAGCACGAACGCGATCGGCGTGAGCGGGTAGCCCCAGGTTTTGAACGGCCGGGCGAGACCGGGTTCGCGTTTGCGCAAGATGAGCACCGCGGCCGCCGTCAGCGCGTAGAACAAACACGACGCGAATACGACCGAGTCGGTGAGCGTATCGTAGGTGCCGGAGATGGTGAGTACGCTCGCCCATGCCGCTTGGGCGAGCACGGCATTCGTGGGTATGTGCGTCTTCGTCGAAATCTTTGCCAAGGGCTTGAAGAACATGCCGTCGACCGCCATTGCATACGGCACGCGCGAATTGGCGAGAATCGATGCGTGCAGGGAGCCGAGTGACGAGAGCATGAGCACCGCCGCCATCAGGGTCACGGCTACGGGGCCGGCGAAACGGCTGACCACTTCCGTCGCAACAGAAGAAGTCGCCGATACATCGGCGATCGTCGACGGTGCAAGGACGTAGAAGTAGGCGGCGTTGATGCCCGTGTAGAGCAGAATGACGAGCAGCGTGCTCCAAAGAAATATGCGGGGCAAGTTGCGTTGGGGGTTTTTGACTTCGCCGCAGAGCGGGGCGACGTTGTTCCATCCGTCGTAGGCCCACATCGCACCGAGCATTGCCGCCCCGATCCCGCCGAGGCCGCCGATCGCGCTCGCTTGCACGCCCTCGCACCGTCCCCCTACGGCCGACTCGGCGAAATGGATGAACTCGCCGCTGCCGAACCAGAATGCCGCGACTCCGATCGCCACCAGCGCCGCAACCTTGAGTGCGGTCAAAAATGTCGCGAATGCACCGGTCGCACCGATCGATGCGCAATTGAGCAGCGTCACGCCCCACAAGGCGGTCAGCGCGACAACGGTCAACCCGCGGACGGGAATTCCCGTGCCGATGGGAATGCTTGCCCAGGTCGCATCCAAAGAGCCGCCCGTCACGGCATTCACGAAAATCGCGAAACCGACGGCCAGCGCGGCCTGCGAGCCGGTTTTCATGATCGCGAACACCGTCCAGCCATAGAGGAAGCTGGCGGGCTTGCCGTAGGCACGCTGCAGAAAAACATAATCGCCGCCTGCGGACGGCATGGCGGAGGAGAGTTCGGCGTAGCACAGGGCGCCGAGGAGCGATAACAAACCTGCGGCCACCCAAACCGCCATGACCAGCATCGGGTCCTCGACGTTGCAGGTCATCACGCGGGTTTTCAAAAACACACCCGTGCCGATGACGTTTCCCACGTTTACGGCGATACCCGCCCACAGGCCGAGGCCGCGTTGTAACTGACTCATGCGCCAATGATACGGTGTCTTGCGCAGCCCGTGCGCCTACGCGACACTTTCGGCATGAACACCAAAACTCGGTCTCGCGTCGCCTCGCTCTGCGCATCATGGGTCATGCTCGCCGCGCTGTTCGTGCGCCCGGCTGTTGCAGCCGAAGATGCGGCCGTGAAGCACGCGCGAGCCCTGCTGCGTTCCGCCATTCTCATCGACGGGCACAACGACTTGCCGATGGCGATACGCCGTAATTCCGCAGCGCCCTTCGATGTCATCGCGTACGACTTGCGCCAGCCCACGAAAGGCAATACCGACTTTGCGCGTTTGCGTGCCGGTGGTATCGGCGCACAGTTTTGGTCGGTGTACATCCCCGGCGAGGGGTCGGGTCCGTATGCGCGGCAACAGCTCGAACAGATCGATATCGCACGTCGCATCATCGATCGCTATCCGGATCAATTGATGTTCGCCGGTTCCGTGGCCGATGTCCGTGCTGCAAAGCGAGCCGGCAAGATCGCCTCGATGCTGGGCATGGAAGGCGGTTATGGGCTCGAAAACTCGATCGGCGCATTGCGAACCTATTACGCGCTCGGCGTGCGTTACATGGCGTTGACGCACAATTCGCATCTCGACTGGGCGGATGCCGCCGCACCGCTGCAGCCCCGCAACAACGGCCTGACGCCGTTCGGCAAAGAAGTCGTGCGCGAGATGAATCGGCTCGGCATGCTCGTCGACTTGTCACACGCAGCGCCGAGCACCATGGCCGATGCGTTGCGCATCGCCGAAGCGCCGGTGATTTTTTCGCATTCCTCGGCGAAGGCCTTGTGCGGCGTGCCGCGCAACGTCCCCGACGACATCTTGCGCGAGTTGCCGCGCAATGGGGGTGTCGTGATGGTGACTTTCGTTTCGAGCTTCATCAATTGCGATCTCGACAAAGTGTTGCAACCGGCGCTGGCCGAGATCGGCTTGCGTGCGCGGGCGGCGGCGACACCGGCCGAAGCCGAAAGAATCCGCAGCGAAGGCTATGCGGCACTCAAGTTGCCGCCGACCACCATCGCGATGGTGGCTGATCACATCGAGCACATACGCAAGGTCGCCGGCGTCGACCACGTCGGTCTGGGTGGCGACTACGACGGCAACGAGTGGTGGCCTGAAGGTTTGGAAGACGTAACCGGTTACCCGAAGCTGTTCGCCGAGCTCATTCGTCGTGGGTGGTCGGATCGCGACCTCAAGAAGCTCGCCGGCGAAAACCTGCTGCGTGCGTGGGGGCAGGCCGAGTCTGTTGCGCAGCGCCTGCAAAAAGAGCGAACGCCGTCGATCATGCAGTTCTCGAAACCTGCCGAGTGAACCGCGCCCGCGTGCGTGCCTCGAGCGCACTGGCCGTCGTCGCATGCATGACGTTCGGCTTGCTGGCCGGATGCGCATCGACGACTTTTGATGGACTTCCGATCGAGGTCGGCTATCGAAGTGCCAACCATGACAGCCGGGTGCGCTACGTCGTCCTCCACTTCACGCAACTCGATTTTGCGCGCTCCGTCGAAGAACTGACCCGCAACAGCGGCGCAAACCGGGTCAGCAGCCATTATCTTGTCGGCGCGAGCCCGCCGCGCATCTACAGGCTCGTGGATGAAACGCATCGTGCGTGGCACGCGGGGCAATCGTATTGGCGCGGCGATTCCCAGCTCAATGCAACATCCATCGGGATCGAAATCGTCAACGCCGGCGATGACGCTCGCAGCACGAATTTCGCGGCTTACCCGCCGGCGCAAATCGATGTCGTCGTGTCCTTGGTTCGCGACATCGTGCGGCGTCACCGCATCGCACCGTTCAACATCGTCGGGCACAGCGACATCGCGCCACAACGAAAAACGGATCCCGGTCCCAATTTCCCCTGGCGGCGGCTTGCCGAGGAAGGGGTGGTTCCGTGGCCTAACGAGGTCATGGTTGCCGAGGCACGCGCCGGGTTCGTCAACGCCGTACCGTCGATCGAGTGGTTCCAAAAAAAGCTCGAGGCAGTCGGCTATCGCGTGCCTTCGAGCGCGACACTCGATGAGCCAACGCGCCGGGTCATCGCAGCCTTCCAGATGCGGTATCGCCCCGCGCGTTTCGACGGCGTTCCCGACGCGGAGACGGCGGCACTACTTGAAGTGATGGGTCGCGCGGACGGTTGGCAGCTTAGAGATGGCGACGGGGATTGGAAGACCTTCGCGGCAGACTGAGGGAGATGCACCAGATATGGATTGATCGTGGTGTCCGGGCTTTAGTTGACTGCAAACATGTTGCCAATTGTCGAAGTCGATGGCATACCTATAGCCTCGTCTAAATCGGGGGTGATCATGACGAACGCCGTAGGTATCGATCCGGTCGCTAAGCAGGGCGGATGGAAAGGGGTGCTCTATCGACCGCCTTGGATAGGGCTGGTTGCGTTCATGATCGTTTTCGTGGTCCAGGCGCTCGGCCATACCGTGATGATCATGATGGAAGACATCTGGCCGGGTCCCGGCTATGTCTACGAATCGGCGATCGGCATGGGGTTTTTTGGTGCGTTGCTGCTTTGGTTCGGCATGCGCAACAACAACGAAGTGTCTGCGACATGGTTGGGTTTTTGGGCCGGAACCTTCTTGTGGACAGGCTGGGTCGAGTTCGCGTTCGTTTGGTCCGCCGACACTTTGGGCGTGCCGGACTTGATGGATCCGCTGAAACCCGGCGCCATCGCCACCAAAGCCGAGTATCTCGTCATGATGTCGTCGATCGGCGTGATGGGGGCGACGCTCGTCTACTTTCTGTTCAACAAAGAGACCAAATGCAATTTCTTCATATTTTTCCAGCGCAACGCCGGCTTGCGCACGGGCAAGCCGCACCCAGAACATCAACGCAGTTTTGCCGGAATCACCGCGCTCGAGACCATCTACGTGATCTGGTTCTTCTATCTCTTTCTCCTGTTTCTCTATGACGACAGGTTCGTCGGTGACCGCCACCCGATTGCTTACGCGATTTTCGCACTCAACATGATCTGGGCTGTCTACTTGTTCCGACGCCTGATGAAATTCTGGAAAGTGACGACGGCGATTCGCTACGGCATCCCGACCGCGATCGTCGCCTGGAACGCCGTCGAGCTGGGCGGCCGATGGCACTTGTTCACCGAGTTCTGGGAACATCCCGAGGATCACGCGCTGAAATTGACACTGCTCGCGGCGGGCATCGTGATCGCGGCTTGGCTCGCCGCGCGAACTCCCATGCATCAAAAAGCCGAGATGGCGCGGCAAAAACTTTCAGCGTAGGGCATGCCCGTCCGGGGCAAATTGCGGAAAGCGGTAGAGCATGATGCACCCGACGGCGAGCATGCCCGCCAGGCACAGCATGGCGGTGGAATATCCGTGGCGTTCCGCGACGAAGGCCGTGGCGAGTGGCCCCAGCCCGCCACTCAGCGAATAAGCGCCGTAAAACGATCCGTAGATGCGCGCGTAATGGCGTGTTCCGAAGTAGCGACCGGTCAGATAGGCCAGCACGTCGACTTCGGCGCCGACGGCGAGACCGATCATCAATGCCGCGCCCACGAGCATCATCGTGGGCAGCTCCAGAGACAACAGACCAATGCCGATGATCGGTGCCAGCAGAAAACCAAGCGCGACGCGAGGGGCGAAAAATCGATCCATCAGCCAACCGGTGACGAGACGGCCGCTCGTTACCGCGAGAAACAGCAGGGACTGCGCCAGTGCTGCCACCATGGGCGAGATGCCGCGGCTCGTCATGAGCGGCACGAGATGCATTTGCACGCCCTGAACGGTGAAGCCGATCAGGAAAAAGGTCCCGAGTACCAGCCAAAAGATCGGACTGCGACTGGCGACACCGAGCGTCGTGCCCGTTGTCGATGCGCGCGCGAGACTGGAGGCGACGCCGTCGCGATGTTGGCCGAGAGTGCTCGGATCGTCGCGGACGAATAGCAATATCGTCGGCAAGACCACGATCGCGATCGTGGCAGCCAGCAACAGATACGCCGTGCGCCAACCGTAGTGATCGATCATCCACTGCACGTACAAAGGCCAAACGAATCCGCCAAGACCGACACCGGAAAGGGCTATGCCGAGCGCGAGGCCGCGTCGCCGATCGAACCAAAGAGTGAGAACTCGAGCGAAAGCGACGTGGGTCGTCCCCAGCGCGAGTGCCGCGAACAGGAAATAGCGCAGGTAGAAGCTCCAAAGCGTCGCATCTTGAAGTGCGAATGAGGCAAAGACGGACACCTCGGCGACGAAACCGAACAGGATTACGCGCCGTGCGCCAAACCGGTCGATGATTGCGCCCATCAGAGGTGACAGCAGCGAGGCCGTGACGGTGACCGCCAGCAGCGCGGCGTAGGCCGAGCTTTGCGTCCAACCCATTTCGGCACGGATCGGTCCGACGAAAATGCTGAAGGTCGCGGCGCCGAGAGTCGCGATTCCGCAAGCCAATCCGATGGTGGAGGCAAACACGACGCGCCAGCCGAAGAACTTCGTCGTCTTGGTGGTGCCGATCATTGCGACTTCGACGCGCCGAAGCAGAACCAACGCACCCCTGTTGCGAGCCTTCCGGTTTCGCCATCGACGGTGCGATGCGACCGCAATGCCGCACGCCAGGCTCCCGGCCCGAGCGCATGCAAAGACGGCACGACATGTTGTTCGTAGTTCGATTCATTGAAACCGGCCGCAACCACGATTCGGCGGAGGTTCATCGCACGGAATCCGCGATAAAAAGGCTCGTTGTTGAAGTGACCATCCCAATCCAGATAGAAGGAATCCCACGGCGAGAGCTGGTTTTGGGGTGGCAACTCCATATGCAGCATCAACCCGCCGGGTCGCAATATGCGATGGGCTTCGCCGAGCACTTTCGGAATGTCGCGTGCAGGAACCTCATGTAAAAACATCGAGGAGAAGACGATATCGAAGCTGGCATCGGGAAAGTCGAGTTTCCTGGCGTCCATCTGGGCAAAATGGATTGCACGGCGTTGCGACAAGGCGCGCGCGCGTGCATAACGCAGGCACGGAGCCGCAACGTCGATGCCGTAAACCTCGGCTTGAGGGTAGACCTCCTTCCACGGACCCGTGTTGTGCCCCACCGTGCAGCCGAGATCCAAGATGGCTCGTGGACGCAGTAGCGGATTTCGCATCGAGACGAACGTCGCGATCGATCGGCCGATATCGTCCAAATTGGGCCCGAAGAGCCCGAAGGTCGAGCTCGCGAGTCGATTCTCGTACACCGCTCCCATCGTCAGATCATCTTTTTCATATTCCGTGTGATAGCTTCCCGGCATCAAGTGGATGTCGATCGCCGATACCGATCGCGGGACTATTAAATCTGATCGCAGCCGGAGAGAGCCGGTGTGGCGGTGACGTGCATCGAGTCGGGCGGCCGTGACGCGCAGGCGTTCTCGATCGCGCTCGATGGCAGCGCGGTTGTATTGATAAAGCATATCCTGCGAAGTGGTGCGCAGCGCGGAATAGAAGCGAAAGCTGTCCCGCGAGCGCATCGCTCCATGAATGGCTTGCGGCGTCGGTGTGCGACGGCTCGCGAGTTTCGGTTCAACGTGCGCGTGGTAGTCGCCTCGCAAACCTCGGGCCAGTTCGTCGAGCACGTAGCGGCGCAAGTCTCTTACGAACGACAGTCGGGCACGTTCGTCGAGTTCGTAGCGCGGAGCGAGCGCGTTGCGCGCGGTCTTCAAAGACGACTCACGGTCTGCACGCGTGGGTCCATCACCTTGAACCAAAGAGGCGGAACCAGCGCAAGCAGAACCATCGCGGGGTATCCTGCCGGCAGGTGCGGCGCGTGCGGCACGCTTTGCAAGGTGGAATAGGGACGTGCCCCGCTCATGTGGTGATCGGTGTGTCGGGGCAACTCGAACAGCATCGCGCGACTTGCCCGGTGGTCGCTGTTCCAGGAGTGTTGCGCACGTACCGGTTCGGGGCGGCCGTTCGCGTCCGTGCTTCGGCGTAACCCGTAATGTTCGACATAGTTGATGATTTCGAGCAGCGACACGGCGATCGCTGCCGTCAGGATGAGTGCGAGCGCGACGCGCAAGTCGAACACCGCCCAGCCGGTGATCCAGATGATCTGGATTGCGCAGATGCCGAGCATTTCGTTGTCCCGGCAGAGGGTCGGCCGATCTTTTCTTTTCAGGCGCGCGGCTTCGAGACGCCATGCGGAGCGCAATTGCCCCGTCACGCTACGCGGTAGAAATCGGTAGAGCGAAACTCCGCCTGCAGCGCTCGCGGGATCGGCGGATGTCGCCACGCGCTCGTGGTGTCCGCGCACGTGTTCTATCGCGAAATGCATGTACAGCACCGGCAGCAACAATAATTTGCCACACCAATACTCGATGCGATTCCGTCGATGCACGAGTTCATGTGCGACCACGATGCCAAGCGATGCGCTCGCGAGTCCGGTTGAAACGATCCATCCAAGGTACTCGACAGGCTCGACCGTGTCGGCAAGACGTGTCGCGAGCAAGACGATCAAGCCGTATTGAACCGGCAGAGCCAGATACAGTGGCAGATTCGCGCGGACGGTAGGCGGTGTTGCAATGGGTCGCGGATCGGCGCCCAGCCACCAATCGACCGCCGGAATTGCGGCGAAGGTGACGACGGGTGTGACCCAGCTCCAACTGCCACCCAGCAACATGCCGAGTGCCGCAGTGGCGGGGATGAGATAAGCGAGAAAATATCGAGGCATGCGGGGAGTGTACTCCGGGGAAACCGGATGTCGGAGGCGGCGTTCGGCTCGCTACAAGAATACGTCGCCGCCGTTCGGACTCAAACATTGACCTTGATAGTGACGAGCTTCGTCGGCGGCAAGGAACAGATAGGTCGGTACGATGTCGTCGACGTCCGCGATGCGCCCGACCGGAATCGCTCGGCGTATGTCCTCGAGAACGGCGGCCGGCACGTCGTCGAGGATGGGGGTATGCGTTGCGCCGGGTGCGACGCAGTTGATGGTGATGTTGCGCGGGCCGATTTCGAGGGCGGTGCTGCGCGTGAAGGAGAGCATCGCTCCTTTGGCGGCTGTGTAGGCGGCGAAGCCCGGCGCGCCTTTGTAGGCGAGTTGCGAAGCGGTGTTGATGATGCGGCCGGAGTTCCTGGCATACATCTCGGGCAATACCGCACGCGTCATCAAAAATGTTCCGCGCAAATGGACGGCTATCACGCGGTCCCATAGCGAGACCGGCATTTCATGTACGGCGCCGGCGGCGGCGATTCCGGCATTGTTGACGAGTACGTCGATGCGACCGAAGCGGCGGTGCGCCTCGGCGATGAGTGCCGCGACATCGACTTCGCTGCTGACATCTGCGCATATGGCCGCGGCATTTCCGCCCTCGGCGACTATGCGGTTGACGACGCTGTGCGCTGCGTCGGCTTCGCGTTCGCTCGGGTAGTTAACCACGACCGCCGCGCCCTGCGCGGCGAATGCCACGGCCACGGCACGACCGATGCCTGAACTGCTGCCGGTGACGAGTACCACGCGATCGGTGAATTTCACGTTTGCCCCTCGGCGTGTCGGATGGCTGAACGACCGGTACATTGTAGCGGGGATTTTCGAGCGGACGTTCGGGTAGAGTGGAAGCCCATGAAACGCAATCTCGCCGTTCTGTTCGTTTGGCTCATGATGTGGGCGGGCAGCATCGAAGCTGCCGAGCGAATATTTCATAGGGTCGGTACCGACGACCCCGCCACACTCGATCCGCACAAAGTCGCGCTGCCCGGCGAGCAGCTGGTCATTCTCGACATGTTCATGAGTCTTTCGACCCCCGGCATGAATGGGCGGCCGATTCCCGGCGCCGCCGAGTCCTGGACCATCAGTGCCGATGGCAAAACGTATCTCTTCAAGCTGCGTCCGAATTCGCGTTGGTCCGACGGCAAGCCGCTCACTGCAGCCGATTGGGTGTGGTCGTTCCAGCGCATGCTCGATCCGGCGACGGCCTTTCCTTTGGCGTCGCGTTTGTTCCCGATCCGCAACGCCCGTGCAGTAGCGACAGGCGTAAAACCGCCCACCGAACTCGGCGTCAGCGCCCCCGATGCGCGTACCGTCCGGATCGATCTTGAAAATCCCGCGCCTTACCTGGTCGATTCGATGATGGCCGCCGCCATGCCCGTGCCACGTCACGTGATCGAGAAATACGGCGCGGCTTGGGTGCGACCCGAGAATTTCGTGAGTAACGGGCCCTTCGTGCTCGAGGAATGGCGTCCCAACGCCTATGTCCGCCTGCGGCGCAACGCAAATTTCTGGGCGGCCGACCGCGTGACGCTCGACGGTGTGTACCACTATCCGATCAGCGATCCGGCCACCTTGCTGCGCCGATTCAACGCCGGCGAGCTTGATTTCGTGATGGTGGTCCCGCCCGACCGCGCGGCTGATCTGCAATCTTCGCGCGATCCGCGCCTGAAAGTGATGCGCGGACTGGCCAACGAAGTCATCGTATTCAATACCCGTCGCGGTCCGGCGGCTGACGCACGCGTCCGGCGTGCACTTTCGATGTTGATCGAGCGCGAGGCGATCGCACGCGCGGTGATCGGGTTTCCGGGCGTCGAGGGTTATTCTTTTGTCCCGCCCGGTGTCCTCAACTACGGCAACGCCGCCAAGCCGGACTTCGCGGCTTGGCTTCCGGGCAAACGCGTTGCCGAGGCGCAGCGCTTGCTGGCGGCGGCGGGCTACACGAACGATAAACCTCTCAGAATGCGACTCGGTTTTCCGAACACCGACTTGAACCGCAAGGTTGCCGTCACGATCGGCGCGATGTGGTCGCGCGGCGGAGTCAAAGTCGATTTGGAATCCAAAGAATCCAAGGCCTTGTTTGCCGAGATCGGCAAAGGTGATTTCGACGCAGTCCGTACCGTGTGGGTGGCGTCGGCGAGCGATCCGTACGCTTATTTGGAGCGAATGGTGTCGACCGGCTCTGCGGGTGCTGTGAATACCTCGGGGTATGCGAACCCTAAATTCGACGAGAGGCTCGAAGCGGCGTCGCGTGAAGTCGACGTGCAGCGTCGCGCCGCGATCTTGCGTGAGGCCGAGTCGATCGCACTCGCGGATCAGCCTGTTGCGCCAGTGTACTATCTGGTCGGACGGCGACTCGTGGCGGCCCGGGTACAGGGTTTCGCCGATAATCCGCGCGGCGTTTATCCGACCTGGATGATGTCGGTCGCACCACGCTGAGTTGTCGCATGCGCGATCAGGGTCAATCCTGCAGCGAGCGCAAGATGCAGTACGTCAGCCGGCTGTATCAGAGGTGTGGCGGGAATCTTGAGTGCAAAGCAGGCAAGCCCCGCCAGCATCGTCATCGAACCGATCATTCCGGGCAATGCACGGCCCCGCAGCATCACCGCCAGGACGACGAGAGTTCCGAGCACCGCACATCCATCACGATAAATGCGAAAGCCGAAAGTTTCGACCAGCACAGTGCCTGCAAGCGCGAGCCCGATCGCCACCGCCGCAGCGCTGCGCCAAGTTCGATTCAGTGCCGAGGCGGGTAACGCGATGGCGAGCGCGAGCGCGGGAAATCCCATGACCGCGGTGAGCATCGAGAACGTCGTGTGCGGAAAGAGTTCAGGGTAGACGCCCGAAAAGCGCAGCACACCGAACGCCGATGCCAGCGCGAAGGACGTCGCCGCAAGCCGGAACAGCGGCGTGATCGCTCGATTCGCGGCGATCGCGACTGCAGCGCCGCACAATATGCCGTCCGTGACGGCAAGGCTATCGACGGGCCGCTCCGAGGATGCGCGGATGCATCCAAAGCGCCCCGACTGCACTGAAGAATGCCAGCATCAGTGCGGAGTAGGCGAGCCGTTGCCAATAGGAAAGTTCCGGAGTGATGACGTACAGAGTCATCAAAAGTGCCGCACCGAGCAGAGTCGAAAATATCCCGATCACGTTCATGAACCTCGGTGCAGGCGTGGTGAACGGGGTGAACTCTTCGGCGCGAAACGGGCGTTCACCGATCGAGGAGAGATGCAGAGCGCCACGCGGAGGGCCGAAAATATGTCCGAGTTTCTCTCTCAGGGTCGGTGCAGCCCGCACGAGTCGTCCGATGACGAAATAATGGTGAAGGTTGCCCCACACGGGGTCCCAGCTTCGCAGCGGCTTTCGAACGCCGTAGACGACTTTTTCTTCGGGGCGCTCGTCGGCGTAGGTGCCGAACAACTTGTCCCAGACGCTGAAGATGCCGCCGTAGTTGCGATCGATGCAGTAGTCGTTCTGGCCGTGATGAACCCGATGGTTCGATGGGGTCACCAGAAATCGCTCGAGTACGCCCAGGCGACCGATCAACTGCGTGTGCACCCAGTATTGGTACAGCAGGTCGATGAGACCGAGTACCACGAACATTTTGGTCGAGAACCCCAGTACCGCGAGCGGCACATAAAATACCCACCGAAAATAAAATCCGGTCGCAGACTGGCGCAGCGCGGTCGCCAGATTGAAGTCTTCGCTGCTGTGATGGATCACGTGCGCAGCCCAAAGCACGTTCACTTCGTGTCCCGCGCGGTGGACCCAGTAGTAACAGAAGTCATACGACACGAGACCGACCACCCAGACGGCAAGGTTCGATTCGTCCCAGACGAAAAGACCGAAGCGCTCGACCAGCCACGCGTACATCACGACACTCACGGCGCCGCCGAGCACGTTTACGAACTGGCTGACCATCCCTGCGTTGATCGAAGTGACCGTATCCTGCAGGCCGTAAAGACGCACCCCGCGCCTGCGTGCGACCAGAAACTCGAGCGCGATCAGCACGAAAAACACAGGCACGACGTAAAAATACGGACTCATCAGGGGTGAGGCTAACGCAACTGGTCGATCCCTGCCATCCCGTGCCCGCCGTCCGGCGGATCGGAGCATACTGGTCGCCAAAACAACGGCACAGGATTTCCCATGAGAGCCTTGCTCAGCGTGATGGCGGGTGGCCCCGAGACTCTCGTCTTGCGGGAGTTGCCCGAACCTTCCATAGGCGTCGGCCAAGTGCGCATTGCCGTTCGCAATTGCGGCATCAACTACCCGGACGCGTTGATCATCGAAGACAAATACCAATTTCGCCCGCCGCGTCCCTTTGCGCCCGGCCTCGAGGTGTCGGGCGTGGTCGAGGCCGTCGGCCAAGAGGTCGATGCGTTGCGAGTGGGCGATCGAGTCATAGCGACCGTGCCGTACGGGGGGCTCGCCGAGCAGCTCGTCGCGGACGTCGACGCGTGTATGCCGATGCCGGACTCCATGCCGTTCGAGGTGGGCGCGGCGTTGGTGGCGACCTACGGCACGTCGTATCACGCCCTCGTGAATCGCGGCGAATTGCAGCCCGGCGAGACGCTGCTCGTGCTCGGTGCGGCCGGAGGTGTCGGCCTGGCCGCGGTGGAACTCGGACGGGCGCTCGGTGCAAACGTCATCGCCGCGGCGTCGTCCGAGGCCAAAGTGGCGGTCGCGCGCGAGCATGGTGCGCATCACACCGTCGTCTATCCGCGCGACGCGGTCGATCAAAAGTCTTTGGCAGCCATGTTCAAAGAGGTCTGCGGTGCGCGTGGTGCCGACGTGATCTACGACCCGGTTGGCGGTGATTACGCCGAGCCGGCGCTGCGCTGTGTGGCTTGGAAGGGGCGATACCTCGTCGTCGGGTTTCCTGCCGGCATCCCCAGGCTGCCGTTGAACCTGCCACTTTTGAAAGGCTGCGACATCCGCGGCGTGTTTTGGGGCGCTGCCCGCACGCAGCAGCCGCTGCAGCATCAGGCGAACATGCGTGCGCTGGTCGCGTTGCATGCATCCGGCAAAATCCGTCCGCGGATTTCAGCGCGGTATCCGCTTGCCAAAGGAGGGGAGGCGATCGCGAAATTGTTGGCGCGTGAAGCGGTCGGCAAGATCGTGGTAGATTGTTCCGCATGAAAATCCATCGTCGCGAAGCGCTGAAAATCGGTGTTGCAGCCGCAGCCTGTGCGAGCGTGGCCGTCGCCGCGGAATCGCCGTTGCTTGCCAAGCGCATCCCCAAGAGTGGCGAGCGTTTGCCGGTGATCGGTGTCGGTACAAACAACTACAGCCCATCCACGCCTGAAGAGCGCGCTGCGCGCAAAGAGGTGTTGCAGTCCCTGACCCGGAACGGCGCCAAAGTCATCGATACTGCGCCCGCCTACCGCGAGTCGGAGCGCGTGATCGGCGCGTTGCTCGCCGAACTCGGCAATCGCGATCAGGCATTCATCGCCACCAAGGTCACCGCCGCGAGCGGCACGCGCGAAGAAGGCGCGGCCATGCTTGAAGAGTCGTTTGCCCGATTGCAAACCAAAGTGATCGACCTGGTGCAGGTGCACAATCTCATCGGTACTGCCGTGTTGTTGCCGCTGCTGCGCGAGCGTGTCACCGAGAAGCGCATTCGCTACCTGGGCGTCACGACCTGGACCGACACGCAGTACGCTGAACTTGCCACCATCCTGCGTCGCGAAACGCTGGATTTCGTGCAACTCGACTATTCGATCGGCAATCGCGGTGCCGCCGAAGAATTGCTGCCGATCGCGGCCGACCGCGGGGTCGCAGTGCTCGTCAACGTACCGTTCGGCGGGCGTCGCGCGGGCAACTTGTTCTCGCGCGTTCGCGGCGTCGCTCTGCCCGACTGGGCCAAAGAATTCGATGCGACGAGCTGGGGACAGTTTTTTCTGAAATACGTGGTGTCGCACCCTGCCGTCACCTGTGCGATCCCGGGCATGACGCAGCGCGCCAACCTCGAGGACAATCTCGGGGTTGCCCGCGGCCGGCTGCCCGATGCCGCCCTGCGCACGCGTATGGAAGCTTTTTGGGACGCTCTGCCGGCTTGATCCGGCGTCAGCCGCTCTCGCGACCCTCGAGATGCTCGCGTCGCAATTTCGCGATACGCGTCTCGAGCGCTTCGATGTACGCGTCGCAACCCTGCTGAAAGCGGGACTCGTCCTTCGGCAAAGCGTCGTCATCCCATGTGCAGGTTCCGATCGCCGCCCATTGCCGCTTGGCCGCTTCGAAGCCCAGTGAGCGATCGCGGCAATCGGGCGTGCAGCCGTACGGTTTGCCGACCGACTCGTAGCTCGCCGGCTCGAGCTCGGCGACCACGCGTTGTCGCGCCGCATACTCGTCGAACTTCGTGAATCCCGGCGGGCGCAGCTGCACCGAATCGTCCGGAGTCGGCGTGCAAGCGGCGGTGGCACAGAGCAGCGCTGGTACGAGCAGCGACGAGTAGAGGCTACGCATGCGAAATACCTTGCTTTGACGGTGGCTCAAAAGCTGAGCCGGTGATCCAGTATGATTTTGGTTTCGATACCATTACAACATGCCACGTAAAAAGAAATCTGCCACCGATCCATTGGCGCTGTCGCGCACGGCGCTGGAAGATTTTGCCCAGTGTCCGCGGTGCTTTTATCTGCATCGCAGCCAAGATCTCAAGGGATTGCGACGCATTCCGCTCACCCTCGCGGTGGCGACCGATGCGCTGCTGAAAAACGAGTTCGATGCCATCCGTTCCAGCGGGGCGTCGCATCCGATCTGGGAGCGGGAAAACCTGGACGTGCGTGCTTACGCCCATCCTGAGCTCGATCTTTGGCGGAGCAACTTCAAAGGCCTGCGGGTGACGCATGCGGCGACCGGCGCGGTGATCTTCGGTGCCGTAGACGATATCTGGCAGAACCGTTCGACGGGCGAACTGCATATCGTCGATTACAAATCGACCTCGAAGCAGGGGACTCCCGATCTGGAGGGCGGCTTTGGCGCCGGCTACAAACGCCAAATGGAAATCTACCAATGGCTGTTTCGACACGCCGGGTTCGCGGTCAGTCCGATCGGCTATTTTTTGTACGTGAACGGTCGCAAGGACGGCGGTTTTTACGAGCAGGGCGTCGGGTGCATGCGCTTCGATACGACGGTGATCCCGTACGAGGGTGACGACGGGTGGGTGGACGGGCACGTCGCCGCCGCGGTCGAGTGCCATCGATCGAGCGTGTTGCCCGAATCAGGCGTCGAGTGCGACGTGTGTCGATACGTCGCGGCTCGTGGCGGACTGACGACCTAGCGCGCGTGGCGCCTGAACCACTCGAGGATGCGACGATCCTTGTCTTCGGCATTGAAAACGATACCGTGCGTATCGCCATCGTAGACGACGAGCTCATAGGTTTTGGTCTGTCGTTGCAGGGCGCTCGCGAACGGCAGGGTATTCTCGGCCGTCGAGACCAGCGGATCACCGCTGCCTTGCAACAAGAGCATCGGGACATCGAGCCGATCGACGAACGTGATCGCAGATCGGTGAGCGAGGTCTGCGGCGGGTCTGTCACCGCGAGAGCGCAGATCTGCAGGTAGTCCGACGAGCGCCACCGCATTGAAGCGTGCTCCGTCGCGGACCGCCGACAGCGTCATCATGGCTCCGCGCGAGTAGCCGAGGGCGTAGACGTTGTCGGCATCCACGTTCGGCAAGGTGCGACCGATCTTCACCAACTCGAGCACGTCCGCGACGTCGGCGCCGCCGAGCTCGTCTTTGCCTTCGCTGCCGTCGTTGCCGCGGTATTGCGATCCGATCACGACATAGCCCGCGCGCACGAATCGCTCGAAACCGAACTGCGTGTTCGGGCGCAGTTTGGAATCTTCGCCCGTGCCGCCTCGGTTGAAGACGATCAGCGGCAGCTTCGCCTCGGCGCGTACATCGCCCGGATACCAAAGGAATCCTTTGATCGCGAGACCATCGACTCGATACGTGATTCGTTCGCAACGAATGCCCGGGCGATTGCGCGCCAAATAATCGTCATTCGTCGGGGCGACTCGCGCAAGATCGTCGATTGAACGTACCGGCAGACGTTGCGCTCGCGCCGCTTTTTGTTCGCTCTCCACCGTAGCGCGCTGTCGCGCGAGGTAGCGTTGCAGATCGGGCGCTTCGGAGGTCGTACAGGGTTCGCGGCTCGTCAGTTCGGCGGCATGCGCGCCGACGCAACCAAAGATTGCCAGGCAGACGAGCAGGGACTTTCTCATGAGGCGACATCCAGAAACTCGACGATACGCTTGGCTTTCATGGCCAGTCCGTCGGGTGACCAGCCTTCGCCTCCGATGGCGGTTGCAGCGTCCGGCACGAGAGCGGCAGCGCGACGCACGGATTCGCGTGTGGGGTCGCCGCCGTCCGCCATCAGCAACGTCGGTTGCCGGAGTTTGGGCAGTCGTTCTGCAAGTTGGTGTCGAAACACCGCGCGGTACGCCAGATGGTATGTCGAAGCCGCCTTCAGCAGATCGACGGTCAAAGTATGCAGCAGTTCCGGCGGCATCGCGCCGCCACCGAGGTTGTGCTGCGGATCACGTTTGAAGTGAGGGAAGAACCATGCCTGATCGCGAATGAATTGCAGCGCGCGAAACACCTGGGTGCCCGCGTGGTCGAGCTCGAGCGGCGGGGCGTAGTGAGCGAGGTAGTCCTCGCGCTCTTTGGCCTCGAGCCACAACAAGCCGTCCAGCGCCAATCGGCCGATGCGGTCGGGGTGACGGAGCGCCATCTCGATGCCGATATGCGCTCCGGTATGGAATCCGTACAGGTCGATGCGGTCGATCTGCAATGCATCGAGCATGCGCAGAAACGCATCGGCGTAATCACCGAGTTCGGGATCGGCTAAACGCAGCGGCGCCGAGTCGCCATTGCCCGGCGTGTCCGGCGCAAGCACGCGACGTCCGCCGAGCGCGGCCACCGCGAGTGCCAGCGGTTCGACGCTGCGCGACGAGGCCGGCGAGGCGTGCATCATCCAAACGGGCCGACGACCGCTCGTCGCATCGCCTGCGTGCCGGTAATGCATGGAGCCTTCGGCGATGCGCACGAACGCGCGATTGCAATCGGCATGGGCTGTCATCGGGCGCACTCCCCACCGTCCAGCGGGATCACGGCGCCGGTCAGAAACCCGCAGGCGGGTCCCAGCAGCCAAATCACCGCGTCGGCGATCTCGCGCATGTCCGCGGGTCTGCCCAACGGGATTTCCTTGAGGCGCGATTCGAGCAGAGACGATTGCTGAGTACGGATGGATTCGAACCGTTCCGTGGCGACGAGACCGGGAGCGATTACATTGATGCGGATGCCCTGCGCCGCACTCTCGAGGGCTGCGGCTTTGGTAAGACCGATCACGCCCCATTTGGCGGCGCAGTAGTCCTGGATGTTCGCGAAGCCGCGCGTGCCGCCGATCGAGCTGTTGTTGACGATCGCACCGCCGCCGCTTTGCTGCATCATGCGCAGCTCCTGCTGCATGCATAAAAATGTAGATCGCAGATTGACGGCCAATGTTTGCTCGAAGCGCTCGAGCGGCGTCGTGGTGGTCGGCGAACTGCCCAACGTCCGGCCGACGTTGTTGAAGGCGCCGTCGAGTCTGCCGTGGGTTTTTTGAATGCAGGCGAAGAAATGCTCGACGCTGCCCGGGTCCGTCGCATCGATCGGCAGCGCGTCTGCGCAACCGCCCGCCGACCGTATGTCCTCCGCCAATTGCTCGCAAAGATCGAGGCGGCGAGCGCCGACCACGACGGTCGCACCTTGGGAGGCGAGTTGCAGCGCGGTTTGGCGCCCCATGCCGCTCGAGCTGCCGATCACGGTGATGATTTTTCCGGCAAGCATGCTCATGGTCGTCGCGAGTGAGTTATCTCTTGCGTATCAAAAACTGATGGTTGCGAAGTTCGAGGGTGTCGACGGCTTCGACGCGCCGGAACTCGTCGACGGCACGGGTGACGCCGTGGTCCCAAATGCCGCGCCGATCGTAATCGTCGCCGAGCATGTATCCGCCATGACGGATTTTCGGATAGAAGGCGTAGAGGTCACGTTTCACGTCGTCGTAGAAGTGACTGGCATCCACGTAGGCCCAATCGAAATGCTCGTCCGGAAACAGGGGGGCCGCATCATGGGAGAGCATGCGGTGCACGACGATGCGACCGGAGCGGATTTCGGCCGCAAAGCGGCGCTGGATGTTTTGATACTGATCCTCGAGACTGGCCGCCGCTTCGGCGGTCGAATCGAAATGCTGGGTCGGCCCGTCGATCAACGAGCCATCGTCCTTGAGAAACCAGGGGTCAACGAGGTGCAGGATGCGCGGTTCGTTGAAGTGCAGGATGCGTTCCGAAAAATCTCCGTCGAATACGCCGACCTCGATTGCAACGCCGCCTTTCGGCAAATGCGAGAACAGGAAATCGCGCTTCGCGGCGCGGCGCGCACGCGAGGACAGCAGTCGTTCAAGCCAATGGCGGCCGGGTACGCCGGGTGCTTTGCGGTACATGCGAGCGATGGTATCGCATCCGCCGAAATCACGGCGCGCAATCGGGTGATCGAATCACCATTGTCCGGCGCAGTGGATGATGGCCGGAAAGCTGGCGACCCACGCCCAAAAGAATCGGTTCAAGCCGAAAAACCGGAAGACCAGCAGATGGAATATTGCTGCGACCGCGCACCACATGATCGCCCAGTCGGGCCCCACGAGGCCGAGTGGGAAGCAGCACTCCCAAAGTATGAAGGCCCAGGCACAAAGTTGTGCCACGCGCGGGCGACGCAGCAGGCTGCCCACCGGCAGTGGTCCATAGAGACCACCGTCGAGGAAAGTGGTGAGCGCATGACCGCTGCGCCAGTTCGGCGAGCACAACTTGATGGCGCCGGAGATGAAATACGAGGTTACGGCGTGGATGCAGACGTACCAAAGTCCTGCACGCCAGGCGAGATTCGGTTCGATCACGCCGGCGGCGAGATGCGCGATCAGCAAACCACTCAAAACCACGATGGTCATGAAGTCGCTGCCACCGTTGAAGGCGCCACGCCAGCGAATGAGGATCACCACCGTGCCGACGAACAGAAAGCCGATGATCAGCGCACTGCCGCCGAGCAAGAGGCTCGCCGCGGCGACGACGCGCAGCAGCAGATGCGCGTGGTGGACCCGTGCGTCGAACAGCACGTCGAATACCGAACGCAGCCAACGCTGCGCGTGTGCAAGATCGGCGCGTTGCACGGGCCACGACCAGACGCCTGTTACGGCGGTTGCCTGCGGTATGCGCAGGAATTCGAAGGTCTGTATCAGCAGACTGACGCCGATGGCCGCTTCAAGCCAGCGAATCGCGGCGTACGGCGTGGTCAACTCCATGGCAATTCGGGCGAGGTGAGCAGATTGACGGCGTCGTCGGGCGCTTGCGTGGCGGGCAACAAACGCACTTGGAATTGATAGCGAGCGACCGACAGGCTGCGACTCTGCAGCTGTTCGCGTACCAGCCGGTCTACGAGACGATACGTGACGAGGGTGCGCGCATCGCCGTCATCGGGCAGGCCTTGCACGTCGGCACTCAGATGGTCGACGAGATTTTGACGTGCGAGAGCGAGGTTGTTGTCGGCGTTGTGAAACAGATCGCGCGGTCGAAACGCGGCGCGCGGCATGCAGAGCGTCCAATCCGACCATTGCGCGTCATCGTCGGCGTATCGCCAGTACAAGCGCGGTTGGTAGCCGATGTCGTGATAGAAACGCCAATTCGGGAAAAAGCTGCGCAACAGAAACAGCCACGGACCGGAGATCTCCCGGCCGCGCCGCACCATGCCGATCAACAGCAGTGCGAAATACGTACCGATCAGCAGCAACGTAAGCGTGTGATTCGGGTACATCAGCACCTGCGCACTGGAAACCTGAATCATGACGACGTTCCCCACCCATTCACATTGGCCATGAATTAGAGCGGAACTGGCGTCACACTGCCAGAGCCGTTCGCCGAGCTCTGACGCGCAAGTCCTCTACGGAAAGTCGACGGTCGTCGTGACGGCGCTGTTTACGGTGGCGTTCTTCGAACGGAACTTCATCGTTTGATAGCCGGCGGGCGGCGTGGCGCCCGGCGCCGGAGCTTGCGCGGTCGGATCGTATTCACTGACGGCGGGGCTCGCGTCGACGTCGAAATTGCAGGTGGTGGCGACCGTGTACGCGCCGGCTTCGAGAAACGGAACGTTGTACGTGGCGGTCGAGGCGCCGGCGGCGGGTATGAGAGGAAGGTAGACGAGAGGATCGATCCCGTCGGCATTGTTGCCATCCATGTCGTCGGGCGTGACGCCCGTACCCGAATAAACGTAAATCCCGGGCTTGCAGGCCGATTCGGTCGTACCCAAGGTGGTGGCCAGCGTGGCGAGGTTCACGGTGCCGGCGAGCGTGCCGACTTGCAGTTCATCGACGACGCGCAACACGGGCTTCAAAAACCAGTTGGGCAGTTGTCCAGGTGGCGCAACGATGGATTTTCGCAGGTCGAAGTCGACCACGAGTCGCGTGATGTTGCCTTGCGCAACGCTGAAACCGCGCACGAGCTTCAAGCCCGATTCACTGCCGCTCGGAATGAAAAGCGCAAATTGTCGGCCGTCCTTCAAGCGGATGTACGAGCCGCCCTGCAGATTTTGGTCGGCGGAAATCAGTAGTCGCAACCAGGAATACTGGCCGACCGGCACGTTCGCGCCTTCGACGAGGTTCGTGGTCGTGCCGTTTTGCAGTTGCAATACGTTGATCGATTTGGGCGTGGAAAAACTCACGGCGATGGGTGCCCCGCCACCTGCGGGCTGCAGTTCGATGCCGGTGAAGACCACGACGACCTCGAGCGCATCGTCGACCGGCGCGTCGGTCAGCCGGACGGTGAGCCCGGCGGGCGCGTTATTGAAGGACAGCGTCCCCGAACCGCTGCCGCAGGCGGCGACCAGGAGCGTCGCCGTGACCAACAATGCAACCGAAATGCGATTTGGCATCCGACCGTCCTCCGAAACTGCACGCGGAGCAGGTTATCGCCGAAGCACAGAGGCGTCCGTTCGCGCGCGCACGCAGCAGGGCGGCCTCCGGCTACAATGGCCGCGATCATGATCACCCGTCTCGATCGCTATCTGCTCGTTGCCATCCTGCGCGGCGTCGGCCTCGTCGCCGCCGTGCTGCTGACGCTCGGTGGGTCGTTCTTGTTCATGGAGCAGCAGGATGACATCGGCGTCGGGCAATACACGACGGGCGATGCGCTGCTGTTCGTCTTGCTGAATCTTCCGCAACAAGTGTGGGAGTTGTTGCCGATCAGCGCCTTGATCGGTGCATTGCTCGGTTTGGGGACTCTGGCCCGCGGCAGTGAATTGAACGTCATGCGCGCCTCTGGGCTTTCGATATGGCGCATTGCGCGGGGAGTGTCGATCGCGGGCCTTGCGCTAGTTGCGGCCGGATTCTTCTTCAGTGAAATCGTCGCGCCGCCGGCTGCGCAAGTCGCACGCCAACTCAAGACGTTTGCGAAATTCCAAAACGTGAACTTCGGCGGCTCGCAGGAAGCCTGGGCACGTGACGGCAATCTCGTGATCACGATCGAGCGCCAACTCGGAAAGTCTCAATTCGGCGGAATGATGGTATTCGAATTGAATGACGATCATTCGCTGCGCGCGATCGGTCGCGCGATCACCGCGCGCGCCGATGCCAGCGGACGCTGGTTGCTCGAGCCTTATGTGGAGTCGCGTTTTGATACGGATCGCGTGCACAGCGCGCAAACGGCGAATCGGCAAATCGACTCCAAGATCGGCGCCGAGTTCCTTGGAATCGCCGCTGCCGAGCCGACTCAGTTGCCGACGGCAACGTTATGGCGAGTCATCAGTCATCTCGAGACGAACGGACTCGATGCTCACGAATCGAGGTATGTGATGTGGTCTCGCATCGCGCGCATCGTTGCCGCGTTTTTTGCCGTGATGCTCGCATTTCCCTTCGTCTTCGGCTCTTTGCGTTCGTCCGGCACGGGCTCGTGGGTGGCGACCGGTCTCGGACTCGGATTGCTGTTCTTCATGATGCAAAATCTTCTGGAGAGCAGCGTACGGGTGTTCGGGAGCGACCCGCTGCTGTTCGCCTGGATACCGACGGCGCTGATGGCGATCGTCGGATTTACCTTAATTGCTCGGGTTCGTTGAGACTCCGTTTCCGATCGGGAGGATAGCTATGCGGCTGCAATCAAAGAAGCAATCGACCATCGCCTGCATCATTGCACTCGGTCTTCTGGCATGCGGGCCTGCGCTTGCAGCCGACTGCACGGTCGGAATTCGCGCCGGCAAACTGATCGACCCGACCAGCGGGAAAGTGCTGCGCGATCAAGTGATCCGCATCGACGGCGAACAAATCGTCGCGGTGGTCCCGAATGATCGCGATGCAATGCGCTCGTGCGCGCGGCAGGTCGATTTGTCCGCCATGACGGTGCTGCCGGGCCTGATCGATACGCACACCCATCTGACTTCCGATCCGACGATCTTGCGTTACCAGCGTCTCGGTCTGTCGGTGCCGCGTCTTGCGCTGATCGGCGCCGCGAATGCGCGACGTACTCTGATGGCAGGCTTCACGACGGTGCGCAATCTCGGCGCAGACGGTTATGCGGATGTCGCCTTGCGCGAGGCGATCGACGCGGGCGACGTGCCGGGGCCACGCTTGCTGGTATCCGGGCCGGGGATCGGCATCACGGGGGGGCATTGCGGCAGCAATCTGCTTGCACCGGAGTATCGACAAACCTCGCTCGGCACGGCCGATGGCCCGGATGAAGTGCGCAAGGCGGTGCGGCAAAACGTGCGCTATGGCGCCGATGTCATCAAATATTGCGGTACGGGCGGGGTATTCTCCAAAGGCACGCAGCCCGGAATGCAGCAGTTCACCGCGGAGGAAGTCGGCGCACTGGTCGACGAAGCGCATATGCATGGTCGCAAGGTGGCGGTTCACGCTCACGGTGCCAGCGGCATCAAAGTCGCGTTGCGTGCGGGCGTCGATACCATCGAGCACGCGAGCCTGATCGACGACGAGGGGCTCGAACTCGCGAAATCGCGGCGCGTATTTTTCTCGATGGACATCTACAACACGGATTACACGCAATCCGAGTCGAAGCGGCGCGGCGAATTGCCGGAGTTCATTCAAAAGGACGCCATGATCGGCGAGATTCAGCGACGCAACTTCGAGCGCGCGTTGCGTGCCGGCATCCCCATGATTTTCGGTACGGACGCTGGCATTTATCCGCATGGCGACAATGCCAGGCAGTTTGCAGTGATGGTGCGTTACGGGATGACGCCGATGCAGGCCGTCCAGGCGGCGACGATCAACAGCGCCGAAGCCATCGGTCTGGCGGGCAAAGTCGGAACCCTGGCCGCAGGAGCGTTTGCGGATTTGATCGCCGTCAGCACCGATCCGACCACCGAGGTCAGAGCGCTTGAAAACGTCGCGTTCGTGATGAAAGGCGGGGTCGTCGTCAAAGAACTCGGCGTCGGTCGCTGAAACGCGCAATCACCTGCGCGTACTCGCGGCAACGTGCGGGGTCGTGCAGCGGATGGTGTCCTTCGAAGACGTGTTGCTGCGCCGTGGCGGCGAGCGTGCAGGCGCGGGCATGATTGCCGAAGAGGGTGTCGGTCGTCGCCGAGAGCAGTGCGAGCGGTTGCCGGATTTGCGGGAGTCGCGCGGCGAGATCGTAAGAAACCGAAATGGGCGCTGAAGAAACGAAGTCGGTTTCCAGATAGTCGATCATCGCCGGCCAAATGGCTTCGATGGTCTGCGGCGTCACCGTGAATCCCGGCACATAGTGCTCATAGGTCGTGCGTACCGTTCGGAACACCAGCGCTTCGTGGCCGAGATCGGCCGTCGGTCCGGGGCGTGAATTTTGGCGCATCGCCGCAAATGTTTTGGTCAGCTCCGGAGTCGGTAGCGGGCATCCGTCGAGGATGACGTTTTCGACCGCGTCCGGATGACGCAGCGCGATTTCGGTGACCACGCAGGCGCCACTGTGACCTCCGACGGCCGTGACCGGTCGAGTGCACAACTGCTCCATGGCCTCGTGCACGTTGTCGGCCCACATCTCCATCGACCATTGCTCCGGTCGCGGATCGGAACGTCCGTAGCCCAGAAGATCGAGCGCGATCACGTCGTATCCGAGTTCCGCCAGTTCCGGCATGACGGTGGCATACATGCGCGAGGACAGGGGTAACCAATGGATCAACAGCAATGACCGGTTGCCGGTGCCCGAACGTCGATAGTGCAACTGCCCGCGGCTCGTATTGACGTATGCTTTGGGGATGAGATCTTTGGGCATGCCGAGTGATCCGCTTTGGGCGATGTTGGTACAGAATATCGTGTTCTTCGCGATCGCGAGCTTGTACGTCTGGATCGGAGCGCGGCGCGTTGCAGGCACCCTGCCGTTCCCCGGGCCACGCCCGCCACCGACCTGGTTCAAAGTATGGCTGGTGGTGATCTGGCTGGTGGGTCTCGTGTTGCCCGTCATCACCCTCGCGAGCGAGGGGTTGTGGTCGGGTAATCGTGCGGTCACCGCCGCCGTCGGCGGTTATCTGCTGATGTTCGTTGCGCAGGTCGCGACCGAAATTTTCGTATGGAAGCGCTGGCGCAGTCCGATCTGGGTGATCGTGCCCTGTCTCTATCTGGCGTGGCGCTTGTGGCAATGCTGGTGGGGGTTCACGCTCGACGGCGTGGCGCAGTCTTCGCTGGCGGCATACACCTTCGCCGCCCTGTTTGTCCTGTGGGTGATCAACATCGGCGTGCACTTCACGAATATTCCGCTCACGATGCGCTGGGACCACCACGCACCGGGCACCGTGTTCAAAACATTGCATCACCCCGTCGCGCTCGCGCCGGGCGCGCATGATCCTTTGGAGTGACAGCGTGTCTCAGGTCGAAAAACTCGTCACGGCCGAACATGTCGATCGCTATGAGTCGGACGGCTGCGTCAGAGTCGAGGGCGTATTCGACGCGGGCGTATGTCGCGCGCTCATTGCGGCGATCGACGAGGCAGCGCGCAATTTCGGAACCCCCGCGTTTTCGCAAATCGACACGGGGGCCAGGCACCAGAACCCGCCGAGCGTACACCGTGGCGAGGGGCAGATGCAGCTGCGAAACTTCGCGCAGCATGTGCCGCTCATGCGCGAGTGGTTGTGGCACAGCTGCGCGGCCGAGCTCGTCGCGCGTTTGATGCGTGCGCGACACGTGCGTTTCTGGATGGATGCGACATTCGTCAAGGAAGGCGGTGATCCGGGATCCGCCACGCCTTGGCACAACGACGAATGTACGTTCCCGTTCACCGGGCAGATGATGCCGTCGTTCTGGGTGGCGCTGACGGATGTCCAGGCGGACAACGCTCCGCTCGTCACGTTGCGCGGTTCGAATCGCGATCCTTGGCGTTATCACTCGCCGATGTCGAATGCGGAAGCGTTCGAGACCGAGCATATCCCCTGGAGCCACCTCGAGCGTCGTGTCGCGCGCCCCGATGCGCCAAAAGACGTCTGGCCGTGCAAGGCCGGCGACGTGTTGCTCATCCATCCGAAGACGATCCATGCGTCGTTGCCGCAGCAGCCGACGGCAACGGGCCGCCGCATCGCACTCACGGTGCGATGGCTGGGGGATGACGTGCGCTGGGCGCCGAATTCTCTGACGATTCGGATTCCGAAGCTTGAAGCGACCGGGTTGATGCGGCCGGGCGAGCCGCCGCCGGATGATTTGTTCCCCGTGATCTGGCCGCGCAACGCGCAAACAGGAGACTTACGATGAGCCGTATTTTGAATCGACGTCATGCATTGGGTGCCGCTGCGGCGATGTGGGCCGGTTTCGAAGGCCTGCCGGTTGCGATGGCGGACACGTCGCCGGCGGCGGGCGGTGCTGCCGCGCTGGATCCGTTGCTGACGTATCGCAAAATGCATTTTCGCAGCGACGACGGGTTGGTGTTCTGGTGGCTGCAGGGCATCAAGTACGGCCAGGTCGATGCCACGCTGACGCCTTTGTACAACAGCTCTATCGGTACCTTGCAGCGCATCAAATATCGGCCTGATGGAGGGTTCGACGTCACGCAGCTGGAGATGAACGTGATGCTCGATCTGGCGACCGGTGAGCCGCTCGAGTCGTGGCGCAACCCTTATACGAACGAAGTGTTGCCCGTCCGCTTGAGTCCCGTGGGCCCGACGGTGACGCGTTATGGCGCCGACAACGTGCGCGTATTGCCCAAAGAAATCGGCGGCACGCCCCTCGAGGCGACGGCGACCGTGCATCCACCGTCGATCGTCGCCGACGACGTCTTCCAGCGCGACGAGTCGGTTGCCAGAGTCTTCACGCCGGGGCGCGCGAAACCGTTCGAAGTGAATGATATCGCGATGTATCACGGCAGCGTCGCCGACCTCAAAAATCCGAAAACGACAGTCGGTGCCGCGACGGTATTCTTTGCCGAGGTGACCGGCTGGCAACGCTGGATGAACATGGGCGACCGACCGGGCGGTCTCACCTCCCGCATGTTCGGTCGCAAGGTGCGACGGTACGAAGACCTGCCGGCACAGTGGCGCGCAAATCTCGCACGCGTCGCACCGAAGATCGCCGCGGATCCGATCGCCGCGCTCGATGCGCCGGCGGCGCGCTTCGAGCGCTGAGCATGCGCCGATACGCCGGGCTCTGCGGTTTCATCGCGCTGTGGCTCACGATGCCGTTGCAGGCTGCGACGATCCCGGCCGCGGACACGATCTATGTCGGTCGCATCCTGACGATGGATGCGACCGCGCCTCGTGCCGAGGCGGTGGCGGTGAGTGCGGGTCGCATCGTGGCCGTGGGTGCGCGCCGTACCGTGATGCGCCACCTTGGGTCCGACACCCAACTTGTCGAACTCGGCGAGCGTACGCTGTTGCCTGGCTTCATCGACGGTCATGGGCATTTGACGGCAACCGCCGCGACGTTGCGCTATGCGGATCTGTCGTCGCCGCCAGTCGGCAACGTGAAGGACATCGCAGGGTTGCAGCAGGTACTGCGCGCGTTCGTGCGCGAGCGTCAGCTGCCGGCCGGTAGCTGGCTGATCGGTCGCGGTTATGATGACGCGCAATTGACGGAACGTCGTCATCCCACGCGCGACGATCTCGATGCGGTGTCGACCGATTATCCGATCTTGGTGGTGCATGTTTCCGGGCATGTCGCCGCCGCGAACTCGCGTATGTTGCAGGCACTCGCGATCGCTGCCGATACGCCGGACCCTGCAGGTGGCGTGATTCGTCGTCGCGCAGGTTCCTCGGAGCCCAACGGCGTACTGGAAGAAAAAGCCTTCATGGGTTCGTTGGCCAAGTTGCCGACGCCATCGCTCGATGATTCTTTGCGCGACCTGCGTCGTGCGCTCGGCTATTACGCGAGCATGGGCATCACGACGGTGCAGGATGGCGCGATTGCGCCCGATGGGCAGCTCTTGCTCGACGAAGCGGCAAAGCGCGATCTGTTGCCGATCGACGTCGTGACCTATCGCATCTGGATGCCGGTCGGCAATCCGTTTCCGGTCGACGCGTCTTACGGCGTACGCGACGGACGAGTATTGCGTGCGGGTGTCAAATTGATTTTGGATGGCAGTCCGCAAGCGAAGACCGCTTATCTTTCCAGGCCCTATTTCAAACCACCCGAGGGCAAAGCCGCGGATTACGCCGGTTATCCCGCGATGCCTCAGGGCGCGGTCGATCAGGCGATCGCGCAGGCCCTCGAGCGCCGTGTCGGCGTCATCGCGCATGCGAACGGGGATGCGGCGGCGCAAATGTTGATTGATGCCGTGGCCAAAGCGCGCATGGTCCAGCCGTCCGCGACGATGCCGCCGATCACCATGATTCATGCGCAAACCGTGCGGGACGATCAGCTCGATCGAATGGCGACGCTCGGCATCTCGCCGTCGTTTTTTGTCGCCCATACTTTTTTTTGGGGCGACTGGCATCGCGACGAAACCCTGGGACCGGAACGCGGGGCGCGCATCAGCCCCTTGCGTTCGGCACTCGATCGCGGCCTGGAGTTTTCTCTGCATAACGACTCGCCGGTCGTGCCGCCCGACATCGTGCAGACGTTATGGTCTGCCGTCACCCGTCAAACGCGAAGTGGCGTGGTGCTCGGGCCCGAGCAACGCATCAAAGCGATGGACGCGCTGCGGGCACTGACCATCAATGCGGCGACCCAGCAGGGCGAAGCGGCGTTGAAGGGTTCGATCACGGTCGGCAAACAAGCCGACTTCGTGATTCTCTCGCGCGACCCGACGTCCGCCGACCCGGCCGCCTTGCGTGGAATCTCGGTGTACCGAACCGTATCCCGCGGCAGGACGGTGTATCAGGCGCCTTGAGGGACGTGTGTACTGGCGCGTCGCAGCGCCGCGCGCACGAGCGCGGCACATGATGCCGGTTGCGTGATCGGCAGCATGTGCCCGCCATCGATCAAGGTCAGTTCGGCTTGCGGCACCCGCGCGACGAAACCGTTGCCCTGCAGTGTTGCATCGAGAATCCGATCGCCGCGCCCGTAGAGTACGAGCACCGGCGGCGCATCCCGATCGGTCAACAACGGATATCGTCGTTCGATGTCGGGCATCACGGTCGGCAAGGCCGCAAGATCCTGTGATGCGCTGACGAATTGCGAAGGACGAAACGACAGCACGCCTCCGGCGCGGATCGCGTAGTCGGGCGGCACATCTTCGGGGCCGAAAATCTCGGGCATGACGCGCTTGCGGGTGAGCAGCAGTGCGGGGGTGGCGATCAAAGCCGCGACGCAGTGGCGCACGAGGTCGCTGCCGAGTTGCAATGGGGCGAATACGCGGGGCAATGCCGCGTCGAGCGTGGTGAGCGGCGCAATCAACGCGAGCGCGGCAACACGTGAACGGTGTTGCAAAGCGATCGTCAAAGAGAGCGCGCCGCCGAGCGAGTGCCCGACCAGCACGGCGCGCCGCACACCGAGTTGCTGCAACAATTCGTCGACGGCAGCCGCTTGTTCGAGCAACGTGATCGCACGCCCGGGTCGACGTGTCGAATAGCCCGAGCCAGGACGATCGACGGCGATCACATGCACATCCCGCGCCAAATCGTCCACGAGGGCATAAGCAAAATGATGCAGTTGCCCGGCGAGGCCGTGCAGCATGACGACGGAGGGGGCGTCGTCGCGTGCCGTGCCGCGCTCGATGTAATGCAGGCGCGCGTATTGCGTATCCGCGAAGCGGCCCGCCGGCGGCACCGCTCGTTCGGCCAGTTTTTGCAGACGCTTCGATAACAGCCAGGCGCCCGCCAAAGCCGGCGCGATCACGGTCATCGCGATCACTGCCGCGCTCATGACGCTCGCCGCGCGAATTGCAATGCGGGATCCGTGAGGCGACTGAATCGCGTGACGCCTAGGTCACGCAAATAGTTTTGATGAATCCGCCACGGGAATCGATCGCCTTGTTTGGGCAAATCGGACAACGCGCGCAGTACGTATCCGGAGTTGAAGTCGATGAACGGCATTTCGCCGACCGACGCGTCGCGTTCGGCCACGACGCTGTCGTAGCGGTGACGGTCCATGTAATTCAATAGGCGACCCAAATAGGCGTTGATCAAATCGGCACGCAAAGTCCACGAGGCGTTGGTGTAACCGAAGGTGTGGATCATGTTGGGCACGCCGCTCAACATCGCGCCGCGATACACCATGGTCTCGGCAAGTTTCACCGCTCGTCCGTCGACATCGATGTGGACGGCGCCGAGCGGCTGTACCTTCAGTCCCGTGGCGGTGACGATCAGGTCGGCCGGCAGGATGTCGCCGGAGCGCAAGCGGATGCCTTCGGGCACGAAGCGGTCGATTGCGTC
The DNA here is from genome assembly GCA_017853555.1 of Steroidobacteraceae bacterium. Classification (GTDB taxonomy): domain Bacteria; phylum Pseudomonadota; class Gammaproteobacteria; order Steroidobacterales; family Steroidobacteraceae; genus UBA964. The sequence continues at coordinate 42,703 of JAFMJH010000004.1, read as the reverse complement.
GGTGACGACGTGTGCGCGACCATGGCGGATCTCGCGGAACAAGTCGCCGTCGGGGACCGCACAAAGACGTTGATCCCAAGGCGCATACTGCGGCCCGAAATGTTTTTCGACATCGTACCCGGGCGGCAGCTCGGCTGCCGCGAGCTGCAGCAGGCGCTTGCGAAACTCCATGGGTCGCCAGCGTGCGATCCGGTAGAAGAGCGCGCTCATGAGGATGCATTTCCAGCGCACGAGCGGGTAGACGAGCTTTGCCGGCAGAAACTTGGATAGCAATGCCGCGAGCGGGTCGACGCCGGGTTGATTCGCGACGTAGGACGGCGAGCGTTGCAGCATCGTGACGCTCGCCGCGCGCTCGCAGAGCGCAGGTACGAGAGTCACCGCCGTCGCGCCACTGCCGATCACGACGATGCGTTGTCCGGAGTAGTCCAGATCGCGCGGCCAAAACTGGGGATGCACTACCTTGCCCCGAAAATCGGCCTCGCCGTCGAAGCTCGGGCGATATCCTTGATCATAGTCGTAGTAGCCGGTGCACAGTTGCACAAACCGTGCGCGCAGCGTTTCGGCGTGATCGGTGTCGGTGTGACGCACCGTTACGCGCCACTCGCAGCGCGCACTCGACCAGGACAGGCTGACCACTTTGCATCCGTAGCGTATCGATTGCGCGACGCCGCTGCGCTCTGCAACCTCGCGCAGATATTGCAGGATGGATGCGCCGTCGACGATCGATCGCGGTCGGCGCCACGGCAAGGCGCGGTAGCCAAGGGTGTACATGTCCGAGTCGGAGCGGACGCCCGGATATCGAAACAAATCCCAGGTGCCGCCGAGCGTTGAGCGTGACTCCAGGAGCACGATTTTCTTCCGGGGAAAGCGGGTACGCAAATGGGCTGCAGCGCCAATGCCGGAAAGCCCCGCACCGACGATCAAAACGTCGATCGGGTTGTCGGTCGTATCCTCGCCGGTCATCGCTGCGAGCCGCTCCATGACGTGGTCTACCTCGGTAGAAGCGTACAGTCTATGATGAATCCGGGTTTCAAGTTCGGCGTCTAATCAGCTTCAACGTCAGGAGCAAAGCCATGAAAGAAGGTCAAGCTTATCCGTCGTACATCGGAGTTTCGGACGTTACCACCCGCTCGCATGAGCAGATGCGCGTCGAGGGGTTTTTCGAGGGCCAGCAGTCTTTGATGTTCGACGAGCCCGAGGGATTCGATATCGGCGATCCGCCGGAATTGCGGGGTCGGTCGCGGGGGTGGACCCCCGTGCACGCGCAGCTGGCCGCTTTGGCCGGATGCACCTCGATCACGATCGCGGTCGTTGCGCGCGATCAGGCATTCCGGCACCGTGGCATGACGACCAAGCTGCGTTCGCTCATCGACATCCGCGGATTTTTCTTCGATCTGCATTTGCAGCCGAAGTTTGAACAACTGAACTTCGATTTGACCCTGGACACGCGCGAGTCGACGGCACGCATCAAGGCGCTGGCAACCGAAACCCATCGACGCTGCCCGCAACTCGGGATTTTCCGTCTTGCGAAGATACCGCTGGTGGTCAACTGGTATCGCAAAGGCACCAAGGCCTCATTGTTCGAGGAGCGTTTTTCTTTGCGCAAAGGCAAGACGCCTGAAGAGCGTTTGATCGTGACGGCCGCAAAACTCGCCAAACGCTCGGCATGAGGTTTTTGCAAAAGGTGCTCGGAGCGCTCGCATTCACGCTCTGCGTGGCGACGCCCTGCACCGCAGACGCGCAACAGGCGGCACCGCTCATGGAAATGGAACAGGCCTTCGCGCGGATGGTCAACGAGGGGCGGCGCGCCGGCATCGTTTGGATCGTGGCCAAGGATGGCAAAGTCGTATCGCAAGGTGCGCTGGGTTGGCAGAACATTGCCGATCGCATTCCAATGAGCGCCGATTCGCGCTTTCGCTTGTATTCCATGAGTCGTGCCGTGACTTCGGTCGCTGCGTTGCGACTCGTCGAGCAGGGAAGGCTCGATCTCGAAGCGCCGCTCGAGCGTTATCTGCCGGCGTTCGCGAATCCGCGCGTGTTCGTTGCGACGCCGGACGATGCGGAGCCGCGCATCGAACCGGCGCGTCGTGCGCTTTTGGTGCGCGATTTGCTGACGTACAAGTCGGGATTCGGTTACGCCTACGACTATCCGGCGAGTGCGCAGTTGAAGCGCGATGAGGTGATCGGGCTAGGCGTCAGCACCGCGCAAGGCATCGATCATCTTGCCGGATTTCCGTTGTTGCATCAGCCGGGCACGCGGTGGCATTACGGCTTTTCGAGCGACGTGCTCGGACGCGTGATCGAGATCGTCACGGGTGAGCGTCTCGATCGCGCACTGCAACGTCTGGTGTTCGAGCCCGTCGGCATGAAGTCGAGCGGATTTTTCACCTCGGCCGATCATTTGGCGAGTGCCTACGGGTTCGAGCCGGGAGGTGCCACGCTCGTGGACATGTCTGCGCGGTTGCCGAAATCGGCCGATTACCTGCACGAAGGACGCATGCATTCCGGGGGCGGAGGTTTGGTTGCGACTGCGGCCGATTACCTCGCGTTTTGCGAAATGTTGCGCAATGCGGGGCGGGCACGGGGACGCGTGGTGCTGACACCGCGGACGGTCGAGTTGATGTTGACCAATACGATGGCCCCGAATGAAGGGCCGCTGTACTGGTATCAAAAGTCGCCACCGGCCGTGGTCGAGGGCGGTGGTTGGGGTCTCGGCGTCGGGTTGCGTATTCGGGACGTGGACAACGGGACGCTGACCAGTCGGCGCGGTGAAATTTTCTGGGGCGGCCTCGCTGGCACCGGATTCTTCATCGATCCGCAGCACGGTGTGAGTGCCGTCGTGATGACGCAATACGTCGGCGCCGATATCGACGAGCCTGCCCTGATGTTGCGACGTTTCGTTTATGCCGCGTTTGCGCGCGGCGGACGCTGATCACGGCTGACGGTTGAACGATGCCTCGAGTGTTGCAAGCTCGCGCAGCAACAAGGCATTGAAACGTTCGGGCTGCTCCATCATCAGAAAGTGACCGGCGCCCTGAAACGGAATCAGTCGGAAGTGCGGGGCGAATTCTTTGATTCGTGCCTCGTCCGTGGGCATGCCGAAATCGGCGTTGATGGCGACGACGGGTGTATCGAGTCGCGACATCGCGGCACGTCCGTCCCAGTCATTCAGAGCGCGGATCGAGGCAATACCGACTGAGGGATTCCCGCTCGCCATCGCGGTGGCGATGCGGGTCATCATCGCGACGTCTGCCGCGGGAGTGAAGAACGTACGCGTGACGAACAATCGCGTCGTCGCTTCAAAGTCGGCGGCGAAGGCCGTCAGGCGCAACTCGATCTCGGCCGCAGGCGTCGGCGGCAGACCGACGTTTTTGAAGGTGTCGACGCCAATCACGGCACGTACGCGATCACCGAGTTCCAAGGCCGCTTCGACGGTGACGGGTCCGCCCATGGAATGACCGACCAGCACGACCGGCGCGCGCGTCGGCAATGCGCGCACGATCGTGGCGACGTCGTGTCCGTAGGCCCGCATCGTCCAGTCGTCGCGGTTGGCCGGGGAGCGTCCGTGCCCGGCCAGATCCAGAGTCACGAGCGGATATTCGCGTTGCAGCGGCCCGAGTTGTGCGTCCCAGTAAGTTTCGTCGCAGGCCCAGCCATGCACGAGCACCACCACGGGCCGTGAATCGCGCAGTTCACCGAAGAGGCGATAGTGCATGTGGAGTCCTCGTCGAGACGTCACCGATAACTATTGACGAAGATTAATGAAATGCAGGCCGGTTGTGGCTTCGAGTTGCTCGATGGGCACGCGATGGTCGATGAGATCGGACGCGGCGGGTGCGGCGTTCGTGTAGACGAACGCCACGACTTCGCGGCGGTTGGGGTCGTACACGACTTTGAAAAACGCATAAGGCACGCGCACGGGCGATTTGCCGATCACGGGCCGGGCCGGACCGTACATCGGTCCGGTGATGACGTACAACTCCGGGCGTTCGGCGAGCCACGAACGTACGCTGTCTTCGAGTTTGGCCCAGGCGCCGCGATTCAGCGTCGGATCCTGCGGAGCGATGTTCGACAGATAAAAACTTTCGCTCATGGCCTGATTGCTGAAGGTCAGGTCGCCCGCCGGCGCCATGTGCCCACGGTCGTAACCCGAGCCGACGTAATCCGACAATTCGGCGCGTCGGCCCGGCGCGAGGTCGGGATCGGCGCGAAAATTGTCCGTACGCTCCACCCCGCCGAAGGATCCGTTGAGGCTCAAGCGCTCGATCACCCACAGCGGCGCTCTGGCGTCGGCATCGTGACCGATCGCAAAAGCCGTACGACAAAGAAAATCGATGTCTCGGGAGGGCGAACCGAAGTTGGTGAACGGCGGACAATTCTGGCCCGCTGCGAAAGCCTCGGGACGCGCTTTGGGCTGATGGGGGCCGAACAGTCCGCCGGACGTCGCCGTCGGCACCAAGGTCGGCTGCTGCGCGGCGGGTTCGGGGGTCGAGCCGCCGCCGCAGGCCGCCAGCAGCGTGCAGAGCAGTGCCGCGAGTGTCGGCGACTTGGTGCGGAAGGTGGGCATGGCGAGCCTCGTCGGAGGCCGCCAATTTATCCTATGAACTCAACCTATCCCAACCTGATTGCGCGTCTTATCGGACGGCGGTGGTGATTTTCCGGATGTAGACGTTGATGCCCGCGTAGGCCGCTCCGTTCAGCAGCGTCGGGTAGGTCGTCGCGCCGTCTTCGCCGTACAGCATGCCGGATTGATTGGCGGTGAAGCTGCCTTCGCAACCGATCCAAGGCGCGCCGAACACGCTGCCGAAGATGACGTTGGTCTTTTGACCGACCGGGACGGCCGTGCCGCTCTTCGCGAGGACGGTCGCGCCCTGCAGGCTGCTGCTCGCCGAGCCGCCGAAGCGCCCGTCGGTGCCGCGAGCGATTGCGCAATAGATTATCGGCTTGCCGGCCGAATTGACGGCCGCGAACAAAAACTGCGTGTTCGCATTGAGCAAGGTGTCGAACTGCAAGCTCGCGGTTTTGGCGGTGGTCGGCCCCAGCGGTACGCCGGCGTATGCGTCGACGAATCCGTTTTCGTCGGTGTTCCACCCGGCGCCCGAGAGATTGTCGTTGAGCGGGAACCAGACCGTGCCCTTCGCAATGCGGCGCACGAGCATCCAGCCGCCGGTTTCGCCGCCGGGCACCGGAGTCGTCAATTCCGCGTAGGCGAGAAACGGGGGGCGACCGGCGGCTCCATCGGGGTCGAACCAAAAATAACCGGATGTCGTGGCCGTTCGGTTGGCGACGAGGTCCTCGACGGATTTCGCGGGGCTCGTCCGACTGCCGCCGTAACCGGAGGTCGCGTACTCGCTGGGCTCGATCCGGTTGCCGCTCAGCGTGACGGGCAACTGGAAGTCGGGCTTGTTGATCGAGAATGTTGCCGCTTTGTTGCCCAAACCGCGCGGCTGGAAAGCGAGCACGAAGTTGCACGATTGCGCCGACTTCAGGATCAGGCCCGGAGTGCAGCTGCCACCGTTGACGAAGAAGCTGCCGCTTTCGGTCGGCGTGCCCGCCACCGACTTGAACACGTAGACGGGGAACGGAGGCAGTTGGTAATTGGTGCGCCCGGTGTTCGTGACGGTCCAGGTGCGGGTGATCGAGGTGCTCGTGTTGGTTACGGTGCCGAAATCGAGGGTGCGGCTGCTCACTGCGAGCTGCGCGAGCGCGGCCGACGCATGACCGGCGAGCACGAGGGCGCTGCACCAAAAAGACAAACTCGACTTCGAATGATTGGCCACCGGACTCCCCGAAAAAACGTGGACGCGCTGTCGGAGTCGTCACGTCGGCAACTTTCTTGATGGCCCGGTGCGACGACCTTTGAGGTAACATCTCGACGCGCGCCAAGGAGTGGCGCATGCCGAGGCGGAATTTCATGGCCGCGTCCAACAAAATACCGCGTATCGTCGTCGTCGGCGGCGGCGCAGGCGGACTCGAACTCGTCACCCGTCTCGGCGACCAGCTGGGGCGACGCGGCCGTGCGGAAGTCACCCTGATCGAACGCGGGCGCACGCATTTCTGGAAGCCGCATCTGCACGAGCTCGCCGCGGGTACGGTCGACCTCGACGTGCACGAGCTTGATTACCTCGCGCAGTCGCATTGGCACGGCTTCAAATATCGTTTCGGCGAAATGGTCGGACTGGACCGCGCGGCGCGACAGGTGTTGGTCGGTCCCGTGCACGACGAGAACGGCGAGCAAATCGTTCCGGCGCGCCGCATCGATTACGACGTGCTGGTGCTCGCAGTCGGAAGTCGCATCAACGATTTCGGAACACCGGGTGTCGCCGAACATGCGATCGCGCTCGACAGCACCCAGGAGGCGGATCGCTTCCATCGTCGCCTCATCAATGCATTTCTGCGCGCGCACGCGCAGCATGAGCCTTTGCGTGCCGACCAACTCAACGTCGCCATCGTGGGTGCGGGCGCGACGGGCGTCGAGCTTGCTGCCGAGTTGCATAATGCGACACGCGAACTGGTGTCGTTCAGCCTCGACAATATCGATCCGGACAAACACATCCGTCTGCACCTGATCGAAGCGACCTCGCGGATCCTGCCGGCTTTGCCACCGAGAATTTCGCAGGCAGCACATCGCTTGCTCGAAGAGCTGGAAGTCGAGGTTCACGTCGATGCACGGGTCGCGGAAGTCTTGCCGCGTGCGGTACGGCTCGCCGACGGAACGGTGATTGCCGCCGAGATGGTGGTGTGGGCTGCTGGCGTAAAAGCGCCGCCGTTCCTGCGCGAACTCGGCTTGCAGGTGAATCACGTCAATCAGATCGTGGTCGACGAGCATCTGCGATCGGTCGATGATCCGTCGATCTATGCGATCGGTGACTGCGCCGCGGCGGGATGGCACGGTCACCCGGAGCGTAGTGTTCCGCCGCGCGCGCAGGCCGCGCATCAGCAGGCGTCGTATCTCCAAAAAATGATTCCTCGCGCCCTGGCCGGACGCGCTTTGCGTCCCTGGAAGTATCGCGATTTCGGTTCGCTCGTGTCGCTCGGCGAGTATTCGACGGTCGGCAGTCTGATGGGCAACTTCGTCGGTGGCAGCATCTGGATCGAGGGCTTGTTCGCGCGTTGGATGTACATGTCGCTGTACAAGATGCACGAGATTGCCTTGCATGGCTTCTGGAAAACCGCACTCACGACGCTGGGCCGCACGATCGCGGCGCAGACCGAGCCGCGCGTAAAATTGCACTGATCGTCATGGACGATCTGACGCCCACGAGACTGGTCGGCGCTTGGCGCTACGTTCGATGGGACACGACGTACGATGACGGTCGCGTCACGCACCCGTTTGCAGACGGCGCGACGGGACTCATCCTCTACACTGCCGACGGCTATATGAGCGCGAGCATCATGGCGCCGAATCGTCCGCTGCTCACGAACCTGAATCCGCGCAAGGTCGATGCGGTCGAGCGCGCGCAGGCATTCGACGGATATTTCAGTTACGCAGGCCGCTGGCGGATCGAGAACGGGCGCGTGATCCACGACGTCGAGATCGCGCTGAATCCGTCATTCGTCGGTGTCGTACAGGCGCGCGAGCCGCTTTTCGGCGTTGATCGAGAGTACGTCGGCACGCTGTCGTTGTCGGCGACCGAGCAGACTGCTCAGGGTCGCCGGACCCATCGAATTCTTTGGCGCCGCGCCTCTCGAGCGGAGCTCGACTTCAAGCACGCTGGCAAATTTGCTTGATGACGTCGAGGGGTACGGGCACGCCGTACACCCGGTGGAATACGCCACGCAAATGCGCGTCTCGCCAAGGTTCGTAAGCCGGCGTCAGCACCCAGTGGCCGGTCAGATCCTTCGAGATCGACGCCTCGAGTTGGTCGAGGGATAAATCGCTGCCCGTCAAATAGGCGGACAAACCGAAACTCTCGCGCTCCCGGTTCAGTTGCTCGCAACGGTCTTGTTCTCGGCGTACCTGATCCAGCAATAGATAGCCGCCGACGAAGAGCAGCAACAGCGTCATGACGATGACGAGCTGGTTGATATGCAGGTAAGCAAGTGCCGAGATCAAGGGAATGCCGATGGCCGCACCGAGTATCAGTGCCAGATTCTGATTGCGTCGCAGGTCGGCAACCCTCGCTTGGGCGTCTTTCCAGTCGCCGTAGAGTTTGCAGTACACATGCACAAAATAATCGAGCTGATCGCTTTGCCGGCGGCACTCGCCGACTTTGGCGTCTGAAGCGAAAAAGTCGAAGTTCGGGTCTTGAAGGCTCATGGCGTTCCGGGCGCGTTGCGTCGACGGCACAACGTTAACGCCGCGACGGCGGTACGGCAATGGCATCTCGCCCGGCTGCCACGGACGCCAAGTTGTTTCAAAATGTGTCGACGCTGTCCGTCCGTGCATTTTCCTGTCATCGTTGCCTCCACCCATGAGTGCAGAGCACCCGAAGCGACGCCGTATTCTGGTGGTCGATGACGACCCGGAGTTGCGGATGTTGCTGGAGAAGTACCTCGGTCGTTACGACTTCGAGATCGCGACCCTGCCGGACGCTGCCGACGTGGAGCGGCGATTGGCGCGCTTCCGGCCGGACGTGCTGGTGCTCGATCTGATGCTGCCCGGGGAGGACGGTCTCTCCGTTTGCAAGCGCTTGCGAGGCCGGGGCGAGACCGTCCCCATCATCATGCTCACCGCGCGCGACGAGCCATTCGATCGGGTGCTCGGCCTGGAGTTGGGTGCCGACGAATACATCGGCAAGCCGTTCGAGCCGCGCGAGCTGGTCGCACGCATCGATGCATTGTTGCGCCGGGCGCGTCTGCCCGTCGCGGCTCCCGACATTTCGGAGAACGTACGGGTCGGGGACTGGATCTTCGATCGCGCCTCGCGAGAGTTGCTGCGTGGTCAGGAAAGGGTATCGCTGACGAGTGGCGAGTTTGCACTTTTGAAAGCGCTGACCGATCACCCGCTTGAACCATTGCGCCGTGATCAGCTGCTGGCCCTGGCCCGAGATTCCGCGCAGGAGCTCAGTGATCGCGCGATCGACGTGCAGGTTTCACGCTTGCGCAAATATCTCGAACAGGATCCGCGTGCGCCGCGCTACATACAGACGGTCTGGGGCGTGGGCTACGTGTTCGTTCCGGCCAGTCGGGCGATATCGTGACGCATTTCGCGCCGTCGATCAGTTTTGCGCAGCGCCTGGTCCTGTTGCTTGTCGGTGTGGTGATCGCCAGCCTCGCGATCGTCGCCGTCGGGTTCGAGTTTCAACGACGCGAATACTCGACCGACTACCGCGATACGCGCGCTCGCAGTGCGGCCGCGTTGGTGTATTCGGCGCGTCGCGTACTGGTGGCGGTGCCGCCTTGGCAGCGGCGCGAGATCGCACAAGCGTTGACGGCGAGTGGCACCGTGCAACTCGTGCCGGTCGCCGAGCAGTCGATGCCGACCGTGGATCCGCGCGAGGCCGAGTCGGCGGTGATTCGTGACGAAGCGCTGCGTCGCGCGATCGAACGTTATGCGACGCAACCGGCCGAAGTGCTGTTTCGCGCGACACCGAGCCCGCGCTACTGGATCAAGCAATACATCGACGGCGAGCCGTGGTGGGTCGTCGTGCTGGTGTCCGAAGCGCCGGAGTTTTCGCGTCCAACGCCATGGGCCGCGATACTTTTGGTCTTGTCTCTGCTGGTCGTGGTGAGCGTTTTGTATGCAGCATCGATCACGCGACCGATCGAGCGACTGAGCGAGGCGACGGCGCGCGTCGGAGCATCCTGGCCGGAGCCTTTGGAGTTGACGGGGCCGCGCGAGTTGCAACGGCTCACGCAGTCCTTCAATGCCATGCTGGCGCGTCTCGCCGAGATCGAGACCGAACGGCGGGTGCTGCTCGGCGGAATTCCGCACGATTTGCGCGCACCGTTGACGCGATTGCGCATGCGCATCGCGATGTTGCCCGAAGCGGCCGATGCAGACGGGATGCGCGGCGACGTCGCCGCCATGGATCGCATCGTGCGGCAATTTGCCGATTATCTGCAGGATCGTGACCTCGATGGCGGCGAACGCACGCCGATCGGCGCGGTTGCGCAGGAATTGATCGCGGCGCATCGCGCGCTCGGGCACGAGGTCACGCTGGACTTGCGCGTCGATGCCGCGTGGCCCGTGGCAGGTTCCATGGTGCGTCGCATTCTCGATAATCTGATCGGCAACGCGCTCGAGCACGGTAGGGCGCCGGTGGACGTGCTGATCGTTTCGCCGGATCCTCGCGTTTTGGAATTGCAGGTGACCGATCACGGCAGCGGATTTCCGGAGTCGCTCGAGCGCGAAGCCTGCAGTCCCTTCGTGAAGCTCGATGCGGCGCGTCAGGGTGCCGGAGTCGGGCTAGGCCTCGCCATCGTGCAACGTCTGACGCACAAGCTCGGCGGCGAGTTGCGCTTCATACGTAGTGCGGGGCGATTCACCGCGATCGCATCGATCGCCCGATCTTGAAACAATTCGTAACAGGCTTGCAGTGCAGCCGGGTCCAGGTCGACGCAGAATAGGTGCAAGGATCAAGGAGTCATCGACATGCGACGCTTCCTATCGGTTTTTCTGGCTGGTGTCGGTCTTATCTCGTGCGCCGTGGCGACTGCGGACACGATTTCCTCGACGGATGCGCGCAGCGTGTCCGCCGACCCGCGAGAGCTGTACGTGTATCCGGCCAAAGGCCAGAGCGACGAGCAGCTTGATCGTGATCGGTACGAGTGCCACATGTGGGCGGTACGGCAAACCGGTTTCGATCCCAGCGTCGCGCAAACGGGGCCCGCCGCCGAGCGTCCGCGGGTGCGCGCGAGTCGTCCGTCGGATACGTCGGACAACGTCCTGCGCGGCGCGGTGGCCGGCGCGATCATAGGCTCGGTCGTTTCGTCTCCGCGTGAGCGCGGCGAAGGCGCACTGGTAGGTGCAACCGCGGGCGCGGTGATCGGTGCAGCGGCCTCGCAAGCCGATGCAAGCACGGCCGAGATGCGCAAACGGCGTATCGCCGTGCCGCCCGCCGACCCGCGTGCCAGTGGATATACCCGTGCGTTGTCGGCCTGTCTCGAAGGCCGCGGATACACGGTTCGTTGAGGGGTCTTGCCATGACTCGTAAGCCATCGTCGCGTTTTCTCATGATCGCGTGGCTGGTTTTGTCCTCGTCGGCGATGGCGCAGCATGGCGACCGTCCCCGTGGAGGGGACGGCGACCGCGGGCGTTATCTGCCGCCGCGCGAGATGTATCGACCTGCGCCGATCGACATCGATCGGCGCGATCGTTGGCCTCCCGGGGTTTCGGGATCGTTTCGCGGCTCGCGGTATTTCTTCGATCGCGGCCGTTGGTATGCCGACCGTGGCGGCGGGGTCGTCGTGGTGCGACCGCCGATCGGTCTGACGCTCGGCATGTTGCCGCCGTATTACTCGACGCTTTGGGTCGGCGGGATTCCCTATTTCTATGCCGACGGTACATATTTTCTTTGGCGCGAGCGCGAGCGGCGCTATGTCGTGGTGGACGAACCCTCGGCTGCGGTAGCGCGCGGCGAGGTGTCTTATGCGACCGACGATTTGTACGTGTACCCGCGCGACGGCCAGTCCGACGAGAAGCAGGGGAGCGATCGCTACGAGTGCCATCGCTGGGCGACGTCGCAAACCGGCTTCGATCCGGTGCAACCCGACCGTCAGGGTGGCGGGCGCGCCCTCGAGACGCGACGCAATGAATATCGGCGTGCGATCACGGCGTGCCTCGAGGCGCGGGGCTACACGGTCAAGTGAGATTGGATAGGATTCCACCTGCGCATTGGCGCGGGTGAGGATCCATGCACGAATTTCGTCCGGGGCTCGAGTTTGACGTTGAGGCGCTGCAAGAGTATCTGGCTGCGCGAAGAGGCGATTTGACGGGGCCGCTCACGGTCAAACAATTCGCCGACGGGCAGTCGAACCCGACCTATCTGCTCACCACGCCTGCCTCGACGTTCGTTTTGCGGCGCAAGCCGCCGGGCGTCTTGCTGCCTTCCGCGCACGCCATCGAACGCGAATTTCGGGTGATGTCCGCGCTGGCGCAACACACCTCCGTGCCGGTGGCGCAGCCGTTGCTGCTGTGCGAAGACGCCGCCGTGATCGGTACGCCGTTTTACCTGATGGAACATGTGGCGGGTCGAATTTTTTGGGATCCCACCTTGCCCGAACTGTCCCGACTCGAACGCAAACCGCACTACGCCGCGATGGTCGGTGCGTTGGCCGACTTGCACTCGGTCGATCCTGCGGTCGTCGGGTTGACCGATTTCGGACGTGCCGAGGGGTATGTGGTGCGTCAGATCGGTCGATGGTCGAAGCAATACGCAGCCGAGTCGGGTAGTGCCGGGCGCGTACCCGCGATGGAGCGGCTGATCGACTGGTTGCCGCGTCATACGCCGGTGATCGAGCCCGCGCCGGCGATCGTGCATGGCGACTATCGTCTCGACAATTTGATCTTCGCGTCGCAGGATGCGCGCATCGGCGCGATTCTCGATTGGGAACTGTCGACCATCGGCGACCCCATTGCCGATTTCGCCTATCACTTGATGGCATTTCGCATCGGTACCGGTGGCGTACGCGGTTTGGCGGGTGTCGACCTCGGGGCATCGGGTTTGCCGTCCGAGCGCGAGTACGTTGCGGCCTATTGCGCGCGCCGGGCGATCAACGGCATCGACCAGTTGGAGTTCTACCTCGCATTCTGCATGTTCCGCCTTGCCGCGATCTGTCACGGGATCCGCGGCCGCGTGATGCGCGGGACGGCCGTGAGCCCGGATGCGCGGAACTATGCGGCGCAGACCGAGTCCTTGGCTGAATTGGCTTGGCAGACGGCAGAGGGCGCGGGATAGCGTGCGGTTTCGCGCCAAGTTGCAATAAATCCCGCCCGACCGTCGGTTTATACTTGGCGCCATGAAAATCATGATTCTCGGCGCCAATGGGTTCATCGGCAGCGCGCTCACCGCCGCCATCATCCAGGGGCGTCCGGATTGGGAAGTGTTCGGTATCGACCTGTCGGACAACAAGCTCGGTGATCTGCCGAAGTCCGACCGATTCCACTTCGTCGAGGGCGACATCACCATCAATCGCGAGTGGGTCGAGTATCACGTCAAAAAATGCGACGCGATCATCCCGCTGGTGGCCATCGCCAATCCGGCGCAATACGTCACCAACCCCCTGCGAGTGTTCGAGCTCGACTTCGAAGCCAATCTCGCGATCGTGCGGCACTGCGTCAAATACAAAAAGCGCCTGATTTTTCCGTCGACCTCCGAAATCTACGGCATGTCGCCGGACAGCGTGCTCGACGAAGAAACGAGTTCGCTCGTGTACGGTCCGATCGAGAAGCAGCGCTGGATTTACGCCGCATCGAAGCAACTGCTCGATCGCGTGATCTACGCGTACGGTGTCGCCGAAGGTCTCGACTACACGCTGTTCCGGCCGTTCAACTTCATCGGGCCGAATCTCGACAATATCGACGAGCCCAAAGAAGGCAGTTCGCGGGTGTTCACGCAATTTCTCTCGAACATCATGTACCGCCGACCCATCCGCCTGGTCGACGGCGGAAGCCAGAAGCGTTCGTTCACGTTCATCGATGATGCGATCGACTGCCTGGTCAAAATCATCGAGAACAAAGACGGTTGCGCGTCGCGCCGCATATTCAACATCGGCAACCCCGGAAATTGCGCCTCGATCGCCGAACTTGCCACGATGATGGTCGAGATCGGCAAAGAATTTTCCGAACTGGCCGAGCGTGCAGCGGCTGCGTCGATCACGGACGTGTCGGCGGGCGAGTACTACGGCAAGTATTATCAAGACATCCAAATTCGCGTGCCTGCCATCAAGGCGGCCGCGGAGCAGCTCGGCTGGGCACCGAGCACCAATCTGCGTGATGCGGTGCGCAAGACGATCGCATACTACGTCGATCTCGAGCGCAAGACGAAAGGCGGCGGCGCCGCGTGAGCGATCAATCAACCTTCCCGTCCGGGGAAGGCAGTCCGCGCGACCGCGCCTGGCTTGCGTGGTTGTTCATCGCGTTTGCATGGTTCGCGTCCATCGGCACCCACTCGCTGTTCGACCCTGACGAGGGGCGCTATGCGGAAATTCCGCGCGAGATGTGGGCGAGTGGCGACTGGATCACCCCGACGCTGAACGGTTTGCCCTATTTCGAAAAGCCCGTGCTGCAATACTGGGCTACGGCAGCGATCTATGCCCTCACGGGCGTCTCGGAGGCTGGCTCGCGGTTCTGGGCATTCGCGCTCGCCTTCGGTTGCATGCCTCTGCTCTTCTGGTTGTCGCGTGGCCTCGGCTTCTCGACCGCCATCGCATGGCGTGCGGTGTTCTTTTTGGCGATCAGTCCGTTTTACGTCTTGATCGGCCACGTCAATCTGCTCGATCAGTCGTTTGCGTTTTTCGCATTCGCCGCATTGGCGACATTTTTGGTCGCGCAACGTAGCGAAGAAGATCAAGCCGAAAAACTGATGTTGCTGGCCTGGGCCGCGCTCGCGGCGGCCGTGCTCACGAAGGGCATCGTGGTCCTCGTGCTCACCGGCGCGACGCTCGTCGTTCACGCAATCGTGCATCGCGATGCCGGCTTTCTGAAGCGGCTGCGGTTCTGGCCGGGTGGACTGCTGTTCCTGGCCATCGTCGCGCCCTGGTTCTGGTCGGTCGAGACCCGCAATCCCGGGTTTCTGCAGTTCTTTTTCATACACGAGCATTTCGCGCGATTTTTGACCAAAGTTCATCGTCGTGACGAACCTTGGTGGTATTTCATCCCTCTGGTTCTGCTCGCCGCGCTGCCGGTGATCGGTACCTGGCGGCACGGTCTCGCGCGCTCGTGGCGAGAAAAACCGGAAGGCGCGGCGTTTCCGGCGCTGCGATTCCTGATTTTCTGGTGCCTGGTCACGTTCGTGTTTTTCTCGTTGTCCAACTCCAAGCTGCCGCCATACATCTTGCCGATGATCCCGCCGCTGATGCTCTTGCTCGCGTCGCAGTCGGAGGACGACCGCAAACTCAGTCGTCACGCGCTGATCCTGCAATCGCTGCTGATCGGCGTCTTGTCCGTAGCGATGATCATCTTCGATCGTCGGCGCGACGGCGCGTTCGACCTGCCCGTGTTCGCGGCATGCGGCGTCGGGCTCGTCGCGCTGGCATTCGCGTGGTTCTCGCACTTGCGCGGACGCTCGCAACACGCACTCTGGATGCCCGTCGCGTTGTCGGCATTGTTCGCCTGGCAGGGATTGCTGGTTGCCTATGCGGTCCTGCCGCCGGAGCGCAGTGCGCGCGCCTTGGTCGCCACGATCCGCAGCGAGGTACGACCGACGACCACGCTGTACAGCGTGGCTCAGTATCGCCACTCGGCTTCGTTCTATCTCGGACGCAGCATGACGCTGGTCGCATACAAGGGCGAGCTCGAGGAAGGCCTGCGAAGAGTCGGCGCAGCCGATCCGTCACGGTACATCGAGACTCTGGAGACGTTCGTCGTACGCTGGCGCGAGGAGCGTGACGCCGTGGCATTCATCGAACCTCGTGCCTATGACGAATTGCGTGCACTCGGTTTCGAAGGGCGACGCTTGCCGGATGCGGATCCGCGATCCGTGGTGGTGGCGCGACGATGAAATTCGCCGATTTTCTGTTTTTGATGTTCGGCGTGGTGTTGAACGCGGCTGCGCAACTCGGTCTCAAGGTGGCGACCGCAGAGTCCGGACCCATTCGCGGTGACGCCGTGGAAATGCTTGCTTCGGCGCAGAAGCTGCTGCTCGTGCCGGCATTCTGGTTGGCGCTCGCCGCCTACGGCATTTCGGTAGTGACCTGGGTCGTCGGTCTGTCACGTGTTCCCGTGAGTCAGGCATACCCGATGTTGTCGCTCGGATATTTGGCAACCGCGGGCTTGGCCTCGGCGTTGCTGAACGAACCCGTCTCCGCCATGCGCTGGACGGGTATCGGCGTCATCATCGTCGGTGTCTGGCTCGTCGCACGTTCCTGAGTTGTGTCGCTGCGAGGATTGCCTTTGAACAACTTGCCCTTCACGAAGCCGAGCATCGACGACGAAACGATCGCTGCCGTCGTCGATGTGCTGCGCTCCGGCTGGTTGGCCAGCGGGCCGCGAGTGCAACAATTCGAGTCGGCGCTCGCCGACTATGTCGGCGGCCGGACTGTGCGTGTGATGACCTCGGCGACCGCGGCGCTCGAGATCGCGCTCGCGGTTGCGGGTGTTGGCCCCGACGACGAGGTGATCACCACGCCGATGAGTTGGTGCTCGACCGCCAACGTCATTTTGAGACTCGGTGCGCGACCGGTGTTCGTGGATGTCGACCTCGATACGCGCAACATCGATCTCGACGCCCTCGAAAGTCGTATCGGGCCGCGGACGCGTGCGTTGTTGCCCGTGCATTTTGCGGGATTGTCCGTCGATCTCGATCGCTTGTACGCCATTGCGCGACGGCATCGATTGCGCGTCGTCGAGGACGCGGCGCATGCCATCGGTTCGAGCTGGCGAGGACGTCGAATCGGGGCGACTGGCGATCTGGTCTGCTTCAGTTTTCACCCGAACAAGAACATGACCTCGGGCGAGGGCGGTGCGATCGTCTGCAACGACGCCGACGAGGCGCGTCAAATCGAACGTCACCGGTTCAACGGCGTCGAACGCATCGGCGTCGACGGGCTCGAAGTGCACTTTCCCGGGATGAAGGCGAATCTTTCCGATATCGCTGCAGCGATCGGGATCGGTCAACTGCGGCGACTCGACGAGTTCAATGCGCGTCGCCGCCAACTCGTTGCGCATTATTTCGATCGTTGGCCCGCGGATTCGATGCTGCGACTGCCGGCGCGCGGTGACGATGGCCACTCCTGGCACATGTTTGCGCCGCTCCTGCCGCTCGATCGGATGAAGATCGATCGTGCCGAGTTCATGCGTCGCATGCAGTCACGCGGGATTGCGGTCGGTGTCCATTATCGCGCCATCCATACGCTGGCGACCTATCGCAAACTCGGTTGGAAAGACGGTGATTTCCCGGTGGCCGAGCGGATCGGGCGTGAAACGGTGACCTTGCCCTTGTTTCCGGAGATGACGTTGGCCGAAGTCGAGCGCGTGATCGATGCCGCGCATGCCGTAGTCGCGGAGTCGCGGGCATGAGCGCGCCGGATATTTCGGTCGTCATTCCGATCTTCAACGAAGAGCAGGGCTTGCCGCTGCTCTGCGCGCGCCTGTTCCCCGCTCTCGATGCGTTGCGGCGGCCGTATGAAGTGATTTTCATCGATGACGGCAGCCGAGACGGGTCGGCTGCGGCGTTGCGTGCGATTTTTGCAAAGCGTCGCGACGTCGTGCGCGTTTTGCTGCTGCGCTTCAACGTGGGCCAGCATCTGGCAATCCTCGCCGGGCTCGAGCGTACGCGCGGCCGCCACGTCGTCACGCTCGATGCCGACTTGCAGAATCCTCCCGAGGAAATCGGACGTGTGGTCGCCGAACTCGATGCGGGCCACGACTTCGTCGGCACGGTACGGCAGTTGCGGCAGGACGTCTGGTGGCGCAGAACCGCATCCAACCTCATCAACGCGATCCGTGATCGCATCACGGATATTCGAATCACCGACCAAGGCTGCATGTTGCGCGGCTACGGGCGCAACGTGGTCGATGCGATGAATGCCTGTGAAGAGGTGAGTACCTTCGTGCCTGCGCTCGCGTACGGTTTCGCTACGCGCAGAACGGAGATCCCCGTCGCGCACGAGGAGCGTGCGGCAGGTGAAACCAAATACTCGCTGTACAAGCTGATCCGTCTGAATTTCGATCTGATGACGGGTTTTTCGCTCGTGCCGTTGCAGCTGGTTTCCCTGTTCGGCTTGTTGGTGTCGATGATTTCACTCGGGTTCGTCGCGTACTTGGCCGTCCGACGCATCGTGATGGGCCCCGAGGCAGAGGGTTTGTTCACGCTGTTCGGCATCGTGACGTTCCTGATCGGCGTGTTGCTGTTCGGGCTCGGAATCGTCGGCGAATACATCGGCCGCATCTACCAGCAAGTGCGGCGACGTCCGCGCTATCTGGTGCTCGAGTCTCTGCAGGACGATAGATCGTGAGCGATCGCCGTTGCGTCGTCTTCGCTTATTCGGAAGTCGGCGTGCGCTGTCTGAAGGCCTTGCATTCGCTCGGCGCTGAGGTCGAACTCGTCGTCACCCATGCGGATGACCCCAACGAGCAGCGCTGGTATGGCAGCGTTGCCGATACGGCAACCGAGCTCGGCATCCCGGTGGTGATGCCGGAGTCCGCGGGCGACCCGATGCTGCTCGCGCGATTGCGATCCATCGCGCCGGCGTTCATCTTTTCTTTTTATTACCGCAACATGATCGGCGCTCAATTGCTCGCCACCGCGACCCGTGGCGCACTCAACATTCACGGCTCGCTGCTGCCGAAGTTCCGCGGTCGTGCCCCCGTGAATTGGGCGCTCGTCAAAGGAGCGACGCAGACCGGTGCGACGCTGCATTACATGATCGACAAGCCGGATGCGGGCGACATCGTCGGTCAGCAAGCGGTGCCGATTCTGGGCGAGGACACGGCGCGCGAAGTATTCGACAAGGTGGTCGTGGCGGCTGAAATCGTGTTGTGTCGCGCGTGGCCCGAGTTGGTGACCGGGACTGCGCCGCGTATCGTGCAGGATCTTCAAACCGGCAGTTACTACGGACGCCGCAGACCCGAAGACGGACGCATCGATCCGCGTTCATCGGCCAAAGAAATTCACGATCTCGTCCGTGCGGTGGCACCGCCGTATCCGGGCGCCTACTTCGAAATGGAGGGTGGCCCTCTGTTCGTGTATCGCACGCGTCTTCAATCGCAAATCGGCACGCCACGTGATAGGGCCCGCCTGCTGCGCCGTGCGGGCGCGGTGCTCATCGAATGCGCCGATGGCCGCGATCTGCTCGTGCTCGATGGCCGCGTCGGCGGGCAGTCGATCGACGCGTGGATGGCGGAGCAGGGCATCGAGTCGCTGTTCATCGGCGGTTGAAGGTTCCACGTTGGCGCAGCTTGCACTCAAGATCGACGTCGACACCTGGCACGGTACGCGGGACGGCGTGCCCGCGCTCTGGCAGGTGCTCGCCGAGGAAGACGTGCAGGCTACCTTCCTGTTTTCGTTGGGCCCCGACCATACCGGGCGAGCGATCCGACGCGTATTTCGCGCCGGGTTCCTTCAAAAAGTGCGGCGTACGTCCGTGGTCGCGAATTACGGATTGCGCACTTTGCTCTACGGCACGCTGCTGCCCGGGCCGCGCATCGCGGCGCGTTGCCGGGACGTGTTGCGCGAGACGGCAAAGCGAGGTCACGAGGTCGGGGTGCACGTCCACGATCATGTCGAGTGGCAAGACCGGGTTGCAACCGCGGACGAACGCTGGACTCGCAACGAATTTCGGCGCGCCTGTGACATTTTTCATGACGTTTTCGGCGTCGCTGCGCGCGTACACGGTGCGGCCGGCTGGCAAACCAATGAACATTTGTTCGCCCTGGAGCGCGAATTCGGGTTCACGCACGCCTCCGACACGCGAGGCGACGGACCGTTCGTGCCCGTCGTCCCCAACCTCTCGGATGCCGTGCCGCAATGGCCCACCACCTTGCCGACGCTCGATGAACTGATCGGTCACGAGTGCTTGGCGGGTGCCGATCCGGTCGATTTTCTGCTCGCGGCGACGGCGGCGACGCCGAACCGCGACCACGTCTACACCTTGCACGCGGAACTCGAGGGGCAGGCCTACCGCGATTCATTTTTGCGACTGTTGCGCGGTTGGCGAGCGCAGGGGCGTCAACTCGTCACCCTGGAGGCGATGGCCAGCGCGACGCACCGCGCTGCGTTGCCGCACGCCCCCGTGATCCTGGGTACGGTGGCCGGACGTTCGGGTACGCTCGCGGTTCGAGGTGTCCCGTCAGCATGAAGATTCTGCAAAAACATTTGTTCGACGGATTGGTCCGATCCTGGGCGTCGGTGACGGTCGTACTCACCGCAATCCTGATTTTTTCGCAATTGCCTATCGCGCTGAACCGCGCCGCGACCCGTGAAATCGGTACCGACATCCTGCTCAAATTCGTCGGTTGGGTCTCGATCGCGAATTTGCCGGTGATCTTGCCGATCACGGTATTGCTCGCCACGGTGCTGGCTTATGGACGCTTCGGCAGTGACGGCGAGCTCGGCGCGATGCGTACCAGCGGATGTTCACCCGGATTTCTTTTGGTACCGGTGTTGTGGCTCGCGGTACCCGTGGCGGTGTTGCAAGCGTTTCTGTCGCTGTATCTCGCGCCGCTCAGTCTCTGCAGCGCGGCAGCGGAGCGCGGGCAGGCGGCACGCACCGCGGCGCTGGCTCCGGTGGCCGCGGGCAAGTTCCAGTCCTACGGCGCCGGCGTCGTGTTGTTCGTCGAGTCGGTTGGCGCGGATGGTGCGCTGAAAAAGGTATTCATCAAGCGTCAAACCGGTGACTCGATCGAAGTGATCGTTGCCGAACGCGGGCAGATCGAGCCACGTCCGGATCTCGATCTCGTACGAGTCAAGTTGGTGTCGGGGCGACGATATGAAGGCGTTCCCGGACGCGCCGACTACCGCCTCGTGTCGTTCGGGACATATGCGGCGAGCTTTGCGATCCCGGCGATCAAGGCCGGTTGCAATCGTCCCGACGCGCGCCCGACGACAGATCTTTGGACCTCGAACGAGCCGAAGGCGCGAGCGGAGCTCAACGGCCGATTGGGTTTGCCGTTGATGGTCCTGATTCTCGCGGTATTGGCACTCACGCTCTCCACGACCCGACCGCGGGAGGGGCCTTATGCGCGTCTGCCACTCGCGATCGTGGTGTTTTTCGTCTATTCGTTCGCGACCATCGGCTTGACGACATTCTCGTCCCGCAATGTCGTCGCGGGCTCCGTTGCGTTCTGGAGCTTGCATGCCCTCGTGGCCTGCGTAGCGCTATTCGCTTTTTGGCGTATGCAGCGAGGCGGCGTCGCGAGTCGTTGAGCCGATCAGCGCGCCGGTTCGGTCGGTTTCGGTGTGTAGGCCTGGCACGGTCTGCCGTCGGTCCGCAGCACTTCGAGGTGCGGCAGAGCCTTGCTTTTGAAACCCAGTGCCTCGCAGGCGTAGGGCAGCTGCGGCTCCCACGTGACGCGAAAGAACCTGCAGTTCCAGCATTGCGGTTCGTACTTCATGCCTGATCCCGAAAGGCATCGAGATCGATGCCGTGACGCGCGATCTTGTCGTAAAACGTCTTTCTGGGGATTTTCAGTACGCCCAATGCCGCTTTGACGCTGCCGCGAGTCGAGCGTAACGCATCTTTGATCAAGCTCGCTTCGAAGCGATCGACGAGCTCGGGCAGAGGATCGAGATCCATCTCGATCGGGGAGACGGGAACCCGGTCGATTCCGAGTACGATTCGATCGGCATAATGACCGAGCTCGCGAATGTTTCCCGGCCACCCGTATTCGTACAGATGACTTTTGACCGCCCGCGTCAGGGTCGGCGGCGGGCGCTTGAGACGTTGTGCAGCGGAGCCCAGCAATTGCACGAAGAGGGTCGCGATGTCGTCACGCCGCTCGCGCAACGGGGGCAGTTGCAAGGTGACGGTGTTCAGTCTGAAAAACAAATCCGACCGGAAACGGCCGGCTTCGACGAGCTTCACGAGATCGACGGTCGATGCCGAAACGACACGGAACGAGGCGGACCGCGATGATTTCGTGCCGGTCGGCGTGAACTTCTTTTCCTCGACGACGCGCAACAGGCGTGCTTGCGCCGCCGGAGACAGGTTATCCACATTGTCGAGGAACAACGTTCCTCCGTCGGCGAGTTCGATGCGACCGACGCTGCGCCGGCTCATGCCGGCGACGATCGTCTCGGAGCCGAAGAGCTCCGCATCGATCAGCTGATCCGGCAGTGCGGCGCAATCGAGAACGACCAAAGCACCGCTACGCCGGCGGCCACCTTGATGCAGCATCTTCGCGATCGTTTCTTTGCCCGTGCCCGTCTCGCCGACGACCAGCACCGGCACATCGGTGTCGGCAATGTCACGCACGATATTGCGAAGTTGAGCGATACGGTCGCTCTCGCCTTGCATCGGCAACGGGATAGAGGTGTTCGTCGGCCGCTCGCGCAGTCGTCGATTGTCGAGCACGAGCGCACGCTGCTCGAGGGCGTTGCGTACGCTCGCCAGCAGTCGCGGTGCAGCGAAGGGTTTGGAAATGAAGTCGTAAGCGCCTTCGCGCATCAGATCCACGGCTTCCTGAAGTTCACCGTGTCCCGTGATCAGGATCACCGGCAATTCGCGATCTCGTTCGCGTACCGAACGAAAAATCTGTCTGCCGTCCATGCCCGGCAGGCGGATGTCGCTGATCACGATTCCGTCGAAGTCGCGATCGATCGCGTTGGCGTGAGGATTTGCGGACGGGAACGCCGAGACTGCAAATCCCTCAAGCTCCAATGATTGGACGATCGCGCGACGTACGTCGTCGTCGTCTTCGAACAGGATGACGCGCTCGGCTCGGTCGCTGCGCATCACGCGATCTCACGTGCCGGAAAACGCGCGACGAAGCGCGCGCCCGGTCCCGCGACGGATTCGAAATCCAATGTGCCGCCGAGATCGGCCATGATGTCGCGACAGATCACGAGGCCGAGACCGAGACCGAGCGGCTTGGTCGACGAAAAAGGGACGAACAACTCGTCACGTTGCGCATCGGGAATGCCGGGTCCGTTGTCGCGGATCGCGATCCAATGTCCCGTCGCGCTTGAACCCGTTTCGATGGTGATGGTGGGCATCGACGTGTCGGCGAGCGCTTCGATCGCATTTTGCAGCAGATTAACGATGACCTGTTCGATTTTGGTCCGATTGGCGATGACTTGCGGATCGGTCGGCGAGAGGTTCTTGTGCAGCGTGATCGAGGCGCTGCGCAAGCGGGCGTCGAGCAGAATGCAGGCGCCGTCGATCGCCGCGGCAAGTCGCGTGGGTTTGCGCTCGATTGGAGTGCGCCGGGCGAATTCCCGCAGCTCGTCGGTGATCAAGCCGATGCGATCCGTCAAAGAAACGATCGCCCGCAAATTTTCCTCGCATTCGGTTTGTCGACCTCGGGCGAGCAGCACCGCGGCGTTGTCCACGTTGGTGCGTATCGCGGCGACGGGCTGATTGATTTCGTGGGCTACGCCAGCGGAAATCTGACCGAGTACCGCAAGCCGATTTGCCTGAACCAGATCATCGCGCAGCTTTTGCACCCGAGCGTCGGCGCGCGCGCGTTCATCGATTTCGAGTACCAGCCGTTGGTTGGAATTGCGCAGCTCTTCGGTGCGTTGTTCGACGAGTGATTCGAGTTCGCGCTGCGTGCGTTCGCGCCGCTCGCGCGCGACCAGAATCGTCCCCAGGATGAGCGTCAACAACGCACCGAGCAATCCCGCCGTCAACCACCCGATGTTCCTCGCGGTGCGCACCGCATCGCCGACGTCGCGGCGAACCGTGAGAGTCCATCGGGGTGCATCGAGCGTGGCGCGTGCATCGATCATGCGTCGCTCGTCGGTCTTTCCGAGGTCAAGCAAGATTTTGAAACGCGAATCGGGGTTCGAGGTGAGCAGGACTTCGCCCGCCTCGTTGGTGACGAAGGTCTGTTCACCGCGTTTTCGCCACCCGAGTTCGATATCGTCGAATTCGACTTTGACGACGACCACGCCTCCACCGCCG
This sequence comes from Steroidobacteraceae bacterium, assembly GCA_017853555.1. GTDB lineage: Bacteria > Pseudomonadota > Gammaproteobacteria > Steroidobacterales > Steroidobacteraceae > UBA964. Next base: position 19,036 of record JAFMJH010000004.1, on the reverse strand, counting down.
TCGAGCCGATGCGCGAGATAGAGCCCGGGTTTGCGACTGACCGTGCCGCGCGCGAACAACATGCCGGCGCCGTCCCGTCTCGCGTCGACGAAATAGGAGCGAAAGGAATAGTTTTGACCGACGAAGCTGTCGGGCGAGCGATAGTTGCTCGAGGCGACGGTGGTGCCGTTCGCGTCGATGAGATACAGCGTGGCGGCACCGTCGCTGCGCGCCAACTGTTCGAAGCGACCGCTCAAGGCCAATGACAGCGAACGTCGCTCGTTCGTCGACACGGCCGGGTCGATGGCGCGAGCAAGTTGCGAATCGCCCGCCAGCGTTTCGGGCAACAGGCGATGCCGCTCGATTTCGCTGCGCAGCAATTCGCGTCGGAGTGACAAGTCCGATTCGAGTTGCTGAGTCTGCCTGCGCCACTCGAATTCGTTGCCGATGCGCCCGCCCAAGAATACGGATATGAGCATCGCGACGAGGCCGATGGTGGTCAGAATGCGAAACGAGGGCGGAGTGCGAACCATCGCCGGCGAGAATAGCGACTGGCGGGATTTCGCTCAACTTGAATTTTGACGTGCGGATTTGCGCACAAAAATAAAAATAAAACCATATAAATCATGGTTTTAAAAGAAACGTTCTTTGCTTGCGCCGTGTCGCGTGCAGGCATGAAATGCGTGGATGATGAGCAAGAAGCATTTCATTGCCGCGCTTTGCGCCGCGTTGTCGTTCGGTGTCGCGGTTGCCGCTGAAGCGCCTGCCAAACCGCCCTCGATTCTTTGGGTGGGCAATAGCCTCTTCTATTACAACAACTCGATGCACAACCACCTCGGCAAGTTGCTGGGTGGGGCGTTGCCCGCCGCGACGCGCAAGGGGATACGCAATACGTCGGTGACGATCAGCGGCGGGCGGCTCGGCTGGCACAACGTCGACTTTTATCTGACGCCGGGCGTCATCGGCGCAACCGTCGGGGAGAACAACGAACTCACCGAGGCTCCCGACAGGGGTTTCGATATCGTGCTGATGGCCGATTGCACGATCTGCCCGGTGGACCCGCGCACCCGCGACGAGTTTCATGCGATGGTGCGCAAGCACAGCGAAAGCGCGCGCAAGCACGGTGTGCAACCGGCCTTGTTCATGACCTGGGCGTACTCGGACAAGCCCGAGATGACGCCGATCCTCGCCGCAGAGTATTCAAAAGCCGGTCGCGACAATGATGCCGTCGTCGTTCCTGCGGGGCTCGCGTTCGCGAAATCGGTGGCTGGAAGACCGGATTTGCGTTTGGTGGTCGACGATCGTCGACACCCGACCGTCGCAGGTTCATATCTCGGCGCATGCGTGATTTTGGCAACGCTCTACGGGATCAACCCGGTGGGCAACAAGGCACGCTCGGGTCTTGCGGACGCCGATGCCGCTTATCTGCAGCAGGTGGCCTGGGAAACGGTCACCGAATTTCGTGCGCAGTCAGCCGGACGCGGCAGATGAACGACGTAGCGGTGACGTCGGCGCCTTGGTGGCGATCTTTGTATGCGCAAGTTCTGCTCGCGATCGTGGTCGGCGCGGTACTCGGCCATTACCTGCCGGACTTCGCAGTACAACTGAAGCCGCTCGGTGACGGGTTCATCAAATTGGTGAAATTGGTGATCGCGCCGGTGATTTTCTTCACCGTCGCGACGGGTATCGCCGAGGCCGGTGCGGGTGGGCGTCTGGGACGAACGACCGGCAAAGCATTGGTCTACTTCATGGCCGTATCGACGCTTGCGTTGGTGATCGGCTTGATCGTGGCGAACGTCGTGCAGCCCGGCGCCGGCATGGGCGTGGATCCGGCGACGCTCGACCCGAAAGCCGTCAAAGATTACGTCGGCAAAGCCGAGGAGCAGACCATCGTCGCCTTTCTGCTGGCGATCATTCCCGACACCTTCGTCGGGGCCTTCACGGGCGGTCAAGTATTGCCGGTGCTGTTCATCGCGGTGATTTTCGGCGTGAGCGTCTCGTCGCTCGGCGTCTCCGGTGCTCGTGTCGTGCAAGGTCTGCATGCCGGCAGCGATGTCTTCGTGCGCATGGTCGGGATGTTGATGAAGTTCGCGCCAGTCGGCGCATTCGGCGCGTTCGCTTTCACGATCGGCAAGTACGGCGTCGACGCCATCGTGAACCTCGCCGCGCTGATCGCGACGTTCTATCTGACCTCCGCCTTGTTCATCGCGCTGGTACTGGGTGCGATCGCCCATTTTTCAGGATTCTCGCTTTGGGCCTTGTTGCGTTATCTGCGCGAAGAGATTTGGCTCGTGATCGGCACCAGTTCGTCCGAGGCGGCACTGCCTTCGCTGATGAGCAAGCTTGAACGGGCCGGTTGCGCGAAGTCCGTCGTCGGGCTCGTCGTGCCGACCGGATATTCCTTCAATCTCGACGGCACCAACATCTACATGACGTTGGCGGCCCTGTTCATCGCGCAAGCGACGGGCGTCGAGCTCACGCTGCAGCAGGAAATCACGCTGTTGTTGGTCGCGATCCTGAGCTCCAAGGGTGCGGCCGGCGTCACGGGCGCGGGTTTCATCACTTTGGCGGCCACGCTTGCCGTCGTGCCATCGGTTCCGGTGGCGGGCATGGCGTTGATCCTCGGGATAGATCGATTCATGTCCGAATGTCGCGCGGTCACGAATTTCATCGGTAACGCGGTCGCCACGATAGTGGTGGCGACGTGGGAGGGCGCTCTGGACGCTGGAGCGCTTGCAGTAGCACTCAACGACTCGAAATCAAAAAATTGCTAGCTCTTACGGAGGGGCAGTCATGACCAACCCTGTAGTTCTGTTGAAAATTCAAGGTGTACGCAGCGCAGCTTGCGCAGCGGCGGCCATTTTCTTCGTCGGTCTGCACGCGGATTCGGCAGTCGCACAACAAGCGGCCGGGCAAGCGTCGATCGACGATTTGCAGGAGGTGGTCATCGTCGGCTCGCAGATCAAGGGCAAAATATCCGCCGCGGTCCCGGTGACGCTGATCACCGACGCCGACATCCAGGCGGTCGGCGCCGTCAGCGGCGATGAACTGTTTCGCAGCGTGCCGCAGTTTGGCGACGTGAATTTCAACGCGTCCAACAGCGCGCAGACTACCAACGCGGCGCGCGGCGACGTCGGCTCCGCGGACCTGCGTACCTTGGGTATCGGCAACACGCTGGTGCTCATCAACGGTCGACGCAACGTCACGCATCCGACCAGTCAGGCGTTGACCAACACCAACTCGGTGCCGGTGTTGACCTACAACACCAACGCCATCCCGGGCGCCGGACTCGAGCGTATCGAAGTGCTGCTCGATGGCGGTGCGGCACTGTACGGCTCCGACGCCGTTGCCGGTGTGGTCAACACGGTCACCCGCCGTAAAGACACTGGTCTCACGGTGTCGGTCCAGTACGGCGGTGCGGAATCGACCCACCTGCGCGAAACGCAAGTCAACCTGCACGGCGGAATGAAATTCGACAGCGGTCATTTCTCCGGATCGTTCGAATACACCGATCGCTCGGGCATGCTCGCCGAAGATAGCCCGCTGTCGGCAACCGACGATCGCCGCAGTTTCTTTGCCAACGATCCCGCATTCGCAGGACTCACCGGATCGGATACGCGCAACACTCGAGGCCTATGGCCGAACTTGCTCGCGAATACGCGCGTACTTGCCGGTACCACGGCGCTGACGAGTGCTGCGGGCGCGTTCTACATCCGTCCGTCGAGCTACGGCTCGTGCACACGCGACATCGGCAACGGTCTCTGCATCGTAAACGTCGCGCTGCAGACCACCGGTGTGTTCCGCGATCTGCGTTACGACACGAGCCGCGGCACGATGGTGAATCCGGACGTCAAACGCTCGAACCTGTTTTTGTCGGGTGAGCGCGAGTTGTCGGCCGGGGTGACGCTGTTCGGCGAGGCCGGCTACTACAACGCCTCGTCGTTCCGCTTGCAGCCCGCGGTGATCAACCTGTTCCAGATCTGGATTCCGGCCAGCAACTATTGGAATCCGTTCGGTGCGACTACGTTGCCGAACGGGCAGGCCAACCCCAATCGTCTGTCGGGGCTGACCAACGTGCCGGCCGCGGGCATCCCGCTGCGACTCGACAACTACCGTTTCGCCGATGCCGGGGCTCAATACGTGGACGTCGACAACCGTCAGGCACGACTGCTGGTGGGTTTGAAAGGCGAAAAATTCGGCTTCGATTGGAACTCCGCCTTGGTGTATGCCGAAGCGGAAGCGAGTGACGTGTCCAACAACGTGAACACCACGGCATTGCAAAAGCAGCTCGCACTCGCGACGCCCGATGCCTACAACCCGTTCAACGGCGGATGCTTGAACGACCAGAGCTATGGTGACTGCACGCCGAGTTCGAAGGCGGCGATCGACGCCATCACCATGCAGCTGCGGCGCGATACGCGCACCACTTTGTCGATGTTGGACTTCAAGGCCTCGAAGTCCGATCTCGCGCACTGGGGCGCCGGCGATATCGGCGTAGCGTTCGGTGCCGAAGTGCGGCGCGAAACGCAGAAGGACGATCGCGATGCAAACGTCGACGGCACGATTCAGTTCGTCGATTCGGTGACCGGGGTCGCAAACGTCAGCAACGTCGCGGCGGTCAGTCCGAACCCCGACTCCGGTGGCGCGAGAACCGTCAGCGCGGCGTACGTCGAATTCGCCGTGCCCGTGTTCGGTCGCGACCGCGTGTTGCCGCTGATCCGCGGTCTGGAGTTCCAGATTGCCGGTCGATACGAGAATTACAGCGATTTCGGCAGTGTCGCCAAACCGAAGGTGGCGCTTGCTTGGGATGCGGTGGACGGGTTGCGCTTCCGCGCCTCCTATTCGCAGGGATTCCGTGCTCCCAATCTGGAAACGACCACGGTCCCGCTCATTTCGCGCAATACGACCAACAACGACTACATCCGTTGCGAAGCCGACCTGCGCGCCAAGCGCATCGCTTCGTTTGCCAACTGCGGTCAATCTTTGAGCTTCCAACGCCGGATCGCCGGCAACCCCGACCTGAAGCCCGAGGAAAGCACTAACAAGTCCTACGGTGTCATCTTCGAGCCGAAGTTTTTGCCCGAAGCGGTCGGCAGCATCACCACGAGCGTCGACTATTGGGATATCCGACAGCGCGGGATCGTGGGCATTCTCGGGCCCGAGGGAACGCTCGCGCTCGACTATCTGGCCCGCCTCAACGGTTCGACGAATCCCAGCGTGACGCGTTCCGCCGTCAACGCCGACGACATCGCGTTTTTTGCCGGTACGGGTTTGACGCCCGTCGGTCGGCTTTTGGCCATCGACGACGTGTACGTGAATCTGCAGCCGCAAACGGTACGAGGCGTCGACCTGGCGCTCATATGGGCTTTGCCGCGTACGCGACTCGGCGAGTTCAATTTCAAGTTCAATGCGACCCGTCTGCTGGAGTTCCAGCGCGATCCCGGGCCGGTGATCGAATCCTTGCTCGCCGCGCGCAGTCAGGGAAAGATCAACGTCGCCACGTCGCTACCCGAGGGCAAAGACCTGATCCGTCAAGGCGGCCGCCCGGAGTGGCGCGGCTCCGCGTCGCTGACTTGGTCGAAAGGTCCCGTGCAGATCGGAACTTTCCACCAGTACATCGGCAATTACGACGAGATCGGTTTTCTGGATGCCACCGGCAAGCCCTGGCTCGTGAAGTCGCAACTCACGCACAATTTGTACGTGCAGTACAAATTCGGCGACGCGGGCGGATTCATGTCGGGATCCAAGATTCGCGTCGGTGCGCGCGATATCACCAACGTCGGACCACCGCTCACCTCCGGCGGATATGACGGCTTCGTGCATCGTCCGTACGGGCGGTACGTCTATGCGACGGTGACGAAAGCGTTCGACTGAATAAATTCGTTGCCACAGGCAACCGCGGCTCTCCACGCCACGCTTTCCGCATCGGCGGCCTCGTCAGTGCTTCTGCATTGGCGAGGCCGCTGCGATCGTTCCGTCTTGCATCAGCGCCTGGAGGTATAGTCCCACTCCGACTTGGGCGCGGGAGGGGACGCGGATGACACCAACGGCAGCAAATGGCGGCGTGCCTTGGCACGCGCGGGTGGGGTTCGGTTTCACTGCGGTGATCGAATCCACGAAGTTCCAGATCTACGAAGTATTTCTGATCTTCTACTACGCGCAGGTGCTCGGACTTGCGGGGTCCTTGGCGGGTCTTGCCATCGCGATCTCGATCTTCGCCGACGCGGTGCTCGACCCCCTCATCGGCAGTTATTCGGACAGTTTCCGCGGGCGATTCGGGCGTCGCCATACGCTGATGTATTTCGCCTTGTTGCCCGTCGGCATCTGCGTCTTTCTGCTGTTCTCGGCGCCCGCGGGACTCGGTCAGCTCGGTTTGTTCGCCTGGTTGCTGATCCTGAGTTTGCTGGTGCGTCTGGTCGGATCGATCTATGCAGTGCCGGCTGCGGCGATCGCAGCCGAGATCACCGCCGACGCCGAGTTGCGGGCCGAGCTCGGCATATGGCGGCAAGCGGTGGTCGCTGGCGTCAATTTGGTGATCACCTGGGCCATCTTCAACTTCGCGTTCTTGCCGACCCCGCAGTTTCAGCGCGGTCAGGAAAATCCCGACAACTATCCGCGCTTTGCCTTGCTCGTCGCGGCGATCATCGTCGTGTGTGCCTTGATCGGCGCGCTCACGACGCAGCGTGCCGTACAACGCAGCGAAGCGGAGCTCGATGCCGTGAAGCCGCGCGTGTTCGGCATCGCCGAGTCCTTGCGCTCGGCCTGGCGGGCACTCACCGATTTGCGAAATTTTCGTGCGATGTTTCTGGGCCTGCTGTTTGCCGGTGTGATGGGTTCGTATTTCCGATCCCTCAATCTGCATCTCGGGACGTATTTCTGGGAATTGTCGACGCGACAAACCGGCGCCTGGCTCATGGCCGTGCAAATCGCGACGTTCGTGGCGGCATTCGCGACGCGCTTCGCGATCAAACGCATCGAACCCAAAGCGCTGTATCTGACCGGGGTGTCGTTGATGCTCGGTGGCTACGTGTTGCCGCCCGCGTTGCGCTTGCTCGGTCTGATGCCTGCCAACGGCACGGAGGCCCTCGTGCAAGCGCTGTACGTGGCAAACGTCGGCGTCGGTGTCGGCACGGGACTCATCATGGTCTGCTCTGCGGTGATGTTCGCCGAGAGCGCCGACGAATATGCCTTCGAGAAGCGTGAATCGCGCACCGGCTTGCTGCTGGCGTTTCTGCCGCTCGGCAACAAGATGGCCTCGAGCATCGGCAAGCTCGTTGCCGGCGTGGTGGTGCAATGGATCGCGTTGCCGGTCGGCAAGTCTGCGAGCGAGATCTCCGCGTCGTCACTGCTCGATCTCGGTTTGGCGGCGGTGTCGCTTACTCTAGTCGCCGGTTGCATCGCGCTCGCCTGCTACTCCCGCTACCATCTGCCGCGCGCGCGGTACGCCGAGATCGCCGCGACGTTGCGCAATCGGCCCAGGAGTTGAACATGACCTCACTCGTGCTTTCCCAGTCGTCTTGGTCCGTCGATGCAGCGAGCACTGCGCTCGTCAGCGAGCTCGTCGAAGCTCGTGCAGTGGCGACGCGTCGCCAGCTCGACGAGGCCCCGGTGCTCGTCGTGTTGCCGCAGGCCTCGGGTGCGGCGACATCGACGCTGCAGCCGATCGGTGCGGCCGCGCGTGAGGCGAAAGTGTGGCTCGCCGGCGCGGCGCGGCTGCAGCGCGAAGACGGCACGGTGCAGGTGGTCGCTTTTTTATTTGACGACAGTGGTGTGATGCGATTGTCCGTGGACAAGATCACGCCTTCGCTGGTCGACGGTTTCGATGACGCGACGAGTGCGATCGGCAAACCTGCGCCGTTCGCGGTGGTGCCGACTCCGTTCGGTCAAATAGGCATGCTGCCGGGTGAAGATGTGCTGTATTGCACCTATGCCCGCGCGCTCGTGTTTCACGGCGCGGAGCTGATCTTGAATCCGGCGCTCGAGCGCTCGGACAGTCTGTTCGACAGCCGCCAAGGCGCGCGACTCGCGCGTGCCGGCGAGGAGGCGTGTTACGTGGCGGTCGCCGCTTCGGGGGACCTGCCTGCGACGGCGCTGTATGCGCCGACGGGCATGGTGGCCTGCGCGCGTGGCGACGAAAAATTCGTGTTCCCGGATTACGATTTGCAAACCTTGCGTCGCTCGCGCCTCAATCCGCACAAATCGTTTCCGGCGATCGTGCGCGCGAATACCTATGCGCGCGGCTATCAACGCGCCGCCGCGGACTCGCCTTCGGTGGCTGCGCCACGCAATGCAGCGCAGTGGCGTGCCGAGGCGAAAAGGCGCCTGCAGGCACAGCGCCCGACGTCACGCCATGCGAAGCACGAGGAGCAATACGAGGCTTTGCTCGTGCAGGAGTGTCCGCGTCTGATTCCGCTCGACCGCTCGGTCGATGCGCGCGCATTGATGATGAAGAATCTCGACGAGTCGCTCGAGCTGGCGGGTTCGCGCGCCAACATCCCGTCCGTGCGACTGTGCATCTTTCCGGAATTCTGGTTGACGGGTCCCGGCGGCATCGGCGGCGTGCAACGCACCGTCGACGACATGGCGCGGCTTGCGATCTCGTATCCCGATCCCATCTTCGATCGCATCGCGGCTTTCGCGCAGCGCAACAAAGTCTACGTCGCATTCCAGAACTTTGAAGTGCATCCGAAGATGCCCGGTCGGGTCTTCAATTCGTCATTTTTGATGGACGATGCGGGCAACCTCGTGCACACCTATCGGAAAAACCAGTGTGCCGACGTCTGGGGATTGTTGCCCGACACGACGCCCGGCAGCGTGCTCAGCCAATACCTCGACACGTTCGGCAGCGATGCGCTGTTCCCGATCGCGGATACGCCGCTTGGCCGTCTGGCCAACATGATCTGTTTCGACAACATGGTGCCCGAGGTCGCCCATGGTCTGCGTCGCGCAGGGGCCGAAGTCATCATGCACTCGAGCTCCGAGCCGCATGGCGGTGCGGGGCGGGATATTTGGGACGTGTGTCGTCGTACGCGGGCATTCGAGAACACCTGCTACGTGTTGTCGGCCTGTGACGGTGGCGAGCACGCGCATCACGATTCGGACGTCTACACGTTTTTCCGGCGCGGGCACTCGCGGATCGTGCGTTTCGACGGTCGCGTGGAGGGTACGGTGGATGGTCCGGGGCCGGTGGCCTTCCGGGTCAACATCGACTTGGCCGCGTTGCGTCGGGCACGTGCCAATCCGCTCGCCAATCTGGCTTTGTGGGACGACCCGGTGGTCTACGCCGGCGTCTACGCCGGCGACGTCGGCTTGCCCAACGATCTTTGGGCGGGCGATCCGGCGGTCAACCCGTATTCGGGGGCGCGTCAGATCGTTCGCCGGATCGACGACTACCTCGCCCGAGGGATTTATGCGCGGGCGGAAGACGACGCGCGCCTGACGGTGCCCGACGCCATTTAGGCCGGGCGCCGCCCTGAGGTACATTATCCGCATGACACACTCATCCGGATCCATGACGGCGCGGCGTGACTTCCTCAAACTTTCGGGGATCGTCGGCGGCGGGTTCGTGCTCGGCATTTCGTTTGCGGATGCGGCCGATGGGCCCGTCGCAAACGCGGCCTTCGAGCCGAACGCCTTCCTGCAGATTTCGCGCGACGGCATCACCATCATGGCGACGCAGCCCGAAATCGGGCAAGGCGTCAAAACCGCGATGCCGATGATCGTCGCCGAGGAACTCGACGTCGCGTGGGCGGATGTGCGCATCGTCCAGTCGCCCATCGACGCCAAGCGCTACGGCATGCAGTTCGCCGGTGGGTCGACGGCGACTCCGCGCTGCTGGGATCCGTTGCGCAAAGCCGGTGCGACGGCGCGCGTGATGCTGATGCAGGCGGCCGCACAACGCTGGAACGTGCCGCTGACCGAATGTCGCACCGAAGCCGGCGCCGTGATTCACGAATCCGGGAAGACTTTGCGATACGTCGAGCTCGCCGAGGCCGCCGCGCGACTGCCGGTGCCGGCGCCGGACGCCGTGAGTCTCAAAAATCGCAGTGCGTACAAATTGCTGGGCACGCGCGTGCCCGGGGTCGACACGCCGCGCATCGTGCGCGGCGAACCCTTGTTCGCGATCGATACCGTGTTGCCCGAGATGGTGTACGCGGTATACGTCAAAGGCGAGGCGATCGGCGCGAAACCGATCAGCGCGAACGTGGACGAGCTGCGTCGTCTGCCCGGCGTGATCGACGTTTTTTTGATCGAAGGCAATGGCGATCTCGCCGAACTCAAGCCTGGCGTAGCCATCATCGCCCGCAGCACCTGGGCCGCGTTCAAGGCGCGCAAGTCGCTGCGCGTCACCTGGGACGACGCGGGTGCATCGACGGACGACTGGGAACAAGCGAAGAAGGCGGCGGCTGCGCGCGCGGGCACGCTCGAAACCGTCACCGACCGTGGCGAAGTCGATCGGGCGCTGGCGAGCGCGCATCGCGTGGTCAGTGCCGATTATCGCTACGCATTTTTGTCGCATGCGCAATTGGAGCCGCACAGCGTCACGGCGCGCATGAATGCCGACGGCGGCATCGAGCTTTGGGCGCCGATGCAGATGCCGCAACGTGCGATCCCGATGGTTGCCAAGTTGCTCGCCATCCCCGAGTCCGCAGTCACGTTGCACCAGATGCGCGTGGGCGGAGGTTTCGGTCGCAGGTTGATGAACGATTTCTGCTGCGAAGCGGCGGCGATAGCCCGGCGTATCAAAACGCCGGTGAAACTGCAGTGGACGCGCGAAGACGACATGCGCAACGACTTCTTGCGGGCCGGCGGCTTTCATTCGCTCAAGGGCGGTCTCGATGCGTCGGGCAGGCCGATCGTCTGGCAGAACCACTTCGTGACATTCACCGCCGATGGCAAAAAGCCGGTCACCGGAGGTGATTTGAAGGCCGAAGCGGATTTGTCGCAACTCATCGCGAATTTCCGGCTCACGCGCACGCAGTTGCCGTGGCTGTCGCCCTGCGGTCCGTGGCGCGCACCGGGATCCAACGTCTTCGCCTTCGCGCTGCAAAGTTTTCTGCATGAAATGTCGGTCGCCGCAGGCCGCGATCACTTGTCGTTCCTGCTCGATCTGCTCGGCGAGTCGCGGTGGCTCGTCGACGGCAACCGCAACGCGCTGCACACCGGGCGTGCGGCCGCCGTTCTCAAACTCGCCGCCGACAAGGGCGGGTGGGGGCGACGTCTACCGAAAGGTCGCGGTTTGGGGTTGGCGTTCTATTTCAGTCATGCGGGGCACGTCGCCGAAGTGGCTGAAGTATCCGTCGATGCCGGAAAGAGAATTCGAGTGCACAAAGTGACGGTCGCGGCCGACGTCGGTCCCGTGATCAATTTATCCGGCGCCGAAGCGCAATGTCAGGGCTCCGTCGTCGACGGTTTGAGCGCGATGGCTGCACAAAGACTTACGCACGTGCGCGGGCGCGTGGTCGAGACCAACTTCGATCGCTATCCTCTGCTGCGGATGTCGGCTGCGCCTTCGGTCGACGTGCACTTCGTGGCGAGCGATTTCGCACCGACCGGTCTCGGCGAACCTGCGCTACCGCCGCTCGCGCCGGCAATTTGCAACGCGGTCTTTGCCGCGACGGGGCAGCGCATCCGCAGCTTGCCCATCGCCGAAGAGGGATATTCGATCGTTTGACCGAGGATCGCGATGCGCACGATCTCCGCCAGCCTTTTTTCGTTGCTGCTCGTCACGTCGGCGAGCGCGGCACAGATCTTCGTTGCCGATTACAAATCGGATGCGGATGCGGTCGTCTACGTCACGAAATACAAATCCGAAGCCAACTGCATCGTCTACGAGTCGCGCTACAAGTCCGAGACGGGCCCGGGCGTTTGGTTCTTCACGCAATACAAGTCCGAGGCGCGCGCTTCGATTTTCTACACGCGTTACAAATCCGAGGCGGACTTGGTGGTCTTCTTCACGCCGTACAAATCGGAAGCTCGTTGCCGCTATTGATCGTGCCGCGACATGACGCGCCGCGTCCGGGGCTAGTCAGCAAGGGTCCTTCCGTCTACAGTCGGCCACCGGGGAACACAGTCAGCATAGCCACGGCGGCGTCGGCCGTCGGGCTTTCATGCTTTGCAGAGGGAGTCATCGATGTCTTTCAAGAAACCGTTGTCGTATTTGGTTGCGGCGGCCGTGACGGTCGCGATCACGTTGCCGGTGTCCGAGTCGCGTGCACAAGGCGCGAACGAAGAGCTGAAGCTCGAAGAGGTGACCGTCACCGCGCGTAAACGCGAAGAGAGTTTGCAGGACGTGCCGCTGTCGATCACGGCGTTCTCTGCGGACGCCATCGAAAAGGCGAACATCTACGACGTGCGCGATGTCGTGCGCCTCTCGCCGAACGTCGTGCTGCAAACGACGGGCGGCAACGGTACGGGACGTTTCATGCCGAACTTGACCTTCCGCGGTCTGCAACCTTCGGTTCCGCTGCCGCGTTCGCAAACCGGCGCGGTGTTCGTCGACGGCAACTACGTGTTGGGCGGCGTGAACGCGATCAACACCAACGACGTCGAGCGCATCGAAGTGCTGCGTGGTCCGCAGAACACCTATTTCGGCCGCAACACGTTCGCCGGCGCGATCAACTTCATCACGCGCAACCCTGGCCAGGAGATCAAGGCCAAAGTCGATCTGCAAACGAGCGAACGCGCGAACAATTCCATCAACGGCAGCATCGAAGGGCCGCTGGCCGACTGGTTGAGCGGTCGGTTGCAAGTGTCCTCGCGCGACAAGCGTGGCCACTACCAGGCACTCGATGGCGGCCGTCTGGGTGACGAGGGTTCGAGCTCCTATGCTGCAACGCTGTTCGCCAAGCCCTCCGAGAAGATGTGGTGGCGCTTGCGTTCGTCGTATCAGCAAGACAGCGACGGTGCGGGTCAGATCATCAACATCATGCCGACAGCGCTCGGTGACACCTGCGGTGCGCGCTTCGTCAACAAGGGCTACAACCTCGCCGGGACCAAGCAAGGCTTCAACATCTCGCTGCCGTATTTCTGCGGCCGCATCCCGACGCTCAAGCAGTTGGGCGAAAGCATCGTCTCGACCAACACCTCGTTGCGGCCGGCGTTGCTCGCCTCGGTCGGCGCGCCGAATGCGTTGGTCGACGCCTTCATCAACAACACGCTCGGCATCGAACTTTGGAACGACGTCCCGAAGCCCAACGGCATCGGTTTGCGTCGCGACATCTTCATGACGAACCTGCAGGGCAACTACGAATTCGAAAACGGCATTTCGATCGGTCTCAATATCGGCTACGACGATACGCGCGCCGGCTTGATTCTCGACTCCGATCGCTCGAACATCGAAACGTCCTTCCAATTCGTGCCGCAAATCACGACTACGCGCAGCTATGAAGTGCGTGTGCGCTCGGCGCAAGACCAGCGCTTGCGTTGGTTGGTGGGTGCCACGCGTTACAGCGGCGATCTCATCAGCAACTTCGGCAACGGCGGATCGGCCGCCTATGAATCGCGCACCTTGCCGACCGCGGCCTACCGAACGGCCGTGCTGTTGTCGCAGAACAATGCGCGCAACCCGTATGCCGCCGCGGAAAAAGCGACGGTCAGCGCGGCCTATGCGGCGATCGATTTCGACGTGCTCGAGAATCTGACGGTTACGGCCGAAACCCGCTATCAGCGTGACCAGTCGGTCACCGGCCGCGTGTTTTTGCCGACGTTCCCGACGCCGCCCACGAAGTTGTCCTTCAATGACACCTTGCCGCGCGTGATCGTGAACTTCAAACCCGATGCCGAATGGAACCTGTACGCCAGCTATTCGAAGGGCGTGTTGCCGGGTACCGAAAACACCGGCTATACCTCGCGCACGCCGTATCAGCAGGATTTGATTCGTCAGCAAGTGCCGAACGTGCAGACGATCCTGGGCTCGGACAAGCTCGACGATTTCGAGATCGGCAGCAAGCAGACGCTGCTCGATGGTCGGCTGCGATACAGCGTCGCGCTGTATTCCATGAAGTGGCAGAACATCAAAGGCAGCACGCCCTTGATTCTGCCGCGCACCTCCGAGACCAACGCGACGCCGCTCACCTTGCCGGGCGTCACGATCTCCGGCAGCGCGAAGTTTCGCGGCATCGAAATCGAAGGCGGCGCGCTGCTCACCAGCAACTGGGACGTCGGTGGCGGCATCGCTTACCAGCATGGCGAATTCACCGACTGGTTCGAAGCGGGCTTGATTCGCGAGCTGGCGGGCGGCCAATCGCCGGGGTCCGTCGCGGGCGATCCGCGATTCGGTGCAGTCCAGTGGAAGGGCAATTCTTTGCAGCGTCAACCGGACATCACCGGCAACCTCAACAGCACCTATCGCGGCGTGATCGGTTCCGAGTGGCGCTGGGCGGTACGCGGCGAGCTGGCCTACACCGGCCGCGCCTGGGACAGCACGGCGAACATCGTCCAGACGGACGCTTTCTATCGTGCCAACGCGCGCGTGTCGTTCGAGAAGGGTCCGCTCGGCATCGAGCTGTACGTGACCAATTTGTTCGACGACAAGAGTTGGGATATGGCGTACCGCACCTCGGTACCCGATCCGCGCAACTCCACCGCGACGATCTTGCCGCTCGGCAATTCGGGCGTGCCGCAGGGCTTCGCAGTGCTCGCGCCGGACAAGCGCGACATCGGTCTTCGTCTGCGTTACGAATTCTGATCTCGCGACTCGTGTCGTCAACTATGACCACGGCCGCCACGGGCGCGATCCATGAGATCGCGCCTGTGGCGCATTCGGTGCTCGAGGCCGACTATCTCGCGCGTGAAGTGGAGCGGCGCTATGACGTCGCAGGGCCCGTGAAGGCCTTTCTGCTCTACCGCGGCATGAACGACGTCTACATCATCCAGTCGCGCGATCGTCGGCAGGCGTTGCGGGTGTGGCGCAAGACCTGGCGGCCGGTCGACGTCGTCGCGGACGAGCTGCACTTCCTCGAATTTCTCAAAGCGCGCGGTTTCCCTGCGTCGGCGGGCGTGCACGCGCGCGACGGCAGTCTCTATTTCAAGGTCGAATCGCCCGAAGGGCCGCGCGCGGTCGCGCTCTACGAATGGGCACCGGGACGCAAATTCGGCGATTGTTTGAGCGTGCCGATCGCCGAGAAGATCGGCGCGGCGTTCGCACGGATGCATTTGCTCGGTCTCGAGTGGAATGCCGACAAACCTTTGACCAGCGATCAGATCGTCGAATTCAAAGTCAACGTGCCGGCGCTGCTCGAGTTCTGTTACGACCGTCCGGACGACCTGCGCGATTATCCGGTGATTGCGGCGCGGCTCGAGAACGCGCTGCTCGAGTTGCGCAATCGAGACGTTCCGGTGGGCATCTGCCATCGCGATTTTCATCCGAGCAACGTTCACGTCACCGACGACGGGCAGATCATGCTGCTCGACTTCGACGGTACGGGCGTCGACTACTTCATGCAGGATGTGCAGAACTACATTTGGGGCAATCTGTTCTACGGATTCGATCCCAAGTACGGCGTAGCGTTCGAGCGCGGTTATGCGACCGTGCGGCCGTTCACCGCCGAAGAGTTGCGGCACAAAGAACTGTTCCTGCTCGCCAAGACGTTCCGGTTGGTGGCGGGCATGGCGCACAGTTCGGCGAGCGTCGGACGTGGCACGCTGCGGTTTCGCAGCATGGACTGGTTGGGCGGCTACATCCGGGATCGCGCGAGGCCACTCGGGTTGTTGCCTTGAGCGCGCACGGCGAATATCCCGATCGCCGACGCGCGTGGTGGATGGTCGTCGTGCTCGCGCTCGCCGGGGTGGTGTCGGTCCTCGATCGCACCATCCTCAATGTCATCGTCGATCCGGTGCGGGCGGATCTCGGGCTCTCCGACGTCGAAATCAGTTTGCTGCAGGGGCTCGCGTTCGGCTTGTTCTACGCGACCGTCGGCCTGCCGCTCGGTTTGACGGTCGATCGTTATTCCCGGCGCCTCGTCGTGATTGCGGGTATCACGGTGTGGAGCCTCGCGACGCTGTATTCGGGCTTCGCGCGCAACTTCGGAGAATTGTTCGCCGCACGCCTGCTCGTCGGACTCGGTGAAGCGGCCCTCTCGCCTGCTGCAATTTCTTTGATCGCCGACCTGTTTCCGCCGACGGCTCGCGGCCGACCGATCAGTCTGTTTCTGATGGGGCAGGCCGCCGCAAACGGGCTCGGAATCTCGATCACGAGCTTCATCACCGACGCGGCCGCCGGTGGCGCGTTTTCGGCCGTACCGATCATGGGGGCGCTGGCGCCGTGGCGCACGGTGTTCATCGTGTGCGGTCTGGCGGGCTTCGTGGTGGTGATCGGTCTGTTGCCGACGCGCGAGCCGATACGCCGCGTCGCGGGGCCGCCGGTCGGCGCGTTGGTGCAAACACGCGCTGCCATCGGTTTTTTCAGGCAACACGCCGGTG
This sequence comes from Steroidobacteraceae bacterium, assembly GCA_017853555.1. Classification (GTDB taxonomy): domain Bacteria; phylum Pseudomonadota; class Gammaproteobacteria; order Steroidobacterales; family Steroidobacteraceae; genus UBA964. The sequence goes on along the minus strand of JAFMJH010000004.1, from coordinate 2,635 downwards.
TATTCGTGCCGCTGTATTTGGGCTTCGCCGTGTGCTTTTTGGCGAACTACGGTGCCGCGGCGTGGAATCCGACCATGCTCATGCGCGCGTATGGCGTGACCCGCGCGGAGTTGGGTGCGGTGCTCGGGCCGTTGATGTTCGCCTTCTCGCTGCTCGGTCCTTTGCTCGGCGGATTGCTGGTCGATGCCGTCATGCGGCGCGGTGACAATCTCGCGCGATTCGGCATCCTGGTGGCGGCGCCGTTGTTCATCGTGCCCGCCGGTGTGGCTGCGCTGGCGCCTAACTCGACGCTGGCCATGATACTGATTGCGACCAGCCCCGCGGCGGTGGCGGTGATCGGCACGACGACGCTGGCGTTGTTGCAGTCGATGGTGGAGCCCGGGATGCGCGGGGTTGCCGTTGCCTTGACGGGGCTGCTCAATACCGTGATCGGCGCGACCACCGGCCCTTTGCTGATTTCTTTGCTGACGGAGCGCGTCTATGGCGATCCGCGCATGGTGGGCATGGCCATCATCAGCGTCGTCGTACCCTCTTTGCTGCTCGCCAGCGGCTTGTACTGGTTGACGCGGCAGCAGGTCCGCAAAGAGGTTGCGGCGCGCTCGGCGCCCGCGAGCCTGCTGGCAGAAATTGATGCACTTTCCGGAAAGCGTACCCATGACTGACAAAGCACAACGACTCGATGCATGGTTCGATCAGCGTTGGGACTTGATCGTGGTCGGCGCAGGCGCCGCCGGTTTGACGGCCGCCACGTTCGCCGGACAAAGAAATCTGCGGGTGCTGCTGATCGAAGCATCGACGGAGCTCGGTGGCACGCTGCTCGTCGCGCACGGGCAAGTGAGCGCCGCAGGTACGAAGTTGCAGGCGCAAAAAGGCATCGTCGATTCGCCCGAGGCGCATTTCGAAGAAGCGCTCAAGATCAGCAAGGGCACGATCGACGCCGATCTCGCGCGACTGGCGATTTTCAATGCCGGCAAGACCTTCGATTGGTTGATGGACAATGGCTACGAAGTGTTGCCGCAGTGTCCGGCGCTCTCGAGTGCGCACGAGCCGTATTCGGTGGCGCGATACTATTGGTCGGCCGATCTCGGGCGCGGCATGGCGCGCGTGCTCGTCAAAACGGTGCGTGAACAAATCGAGCGCGGGACGGTGACCGTGCAACTTCGAACCCGCATGACGAGGCTTTTGCAAGATGCGAGCGGCGCCGTGGTCGGCGTCGAAACCGAGGGCGAGGCGGGTGATCGTCACACCGTTGCCGGGAACAGCGTGCTGCTGGCCTCCGGCGGATACGCCGCCAATCCGGAGTTGTTCGAGCGCTTGGTCGGCGTGCCGTTGTACGTGCGTGCAGCGTACGCGCATTGCCAGGGCGCGGGACTCGAACTCGGCGTCGAAGCGGGCGGATATCTCCGTGGGCGCGAGAAATATTTGAGCAACTTCGGCTGGTTGCTCGAAGACGATCATTTTCCGAGTGCGATCATCGGTCGCGTCAACACCTATCCGAACGAGCGCCCGCCGTGGGAAATCTACGTGAACATGGCGGGTCGCCGCTTCATACGCGAGGATGAGCCGAGCGTCGACGTGCGCGAGCATGTGCTGCGCGAGCAGCCGGAATTGCGGTACTGGGTGGTGTTCGACGAGTCCATTTTCGAACGTGCGCCGCCCATCGTGTACAACTGGACTCGCGAGGCGATGCATGACGCGTTCGGCAGAAAATTCGCCTTCATCAAAGCCGACACGCTCGCCGAGCTCGCGCGTGCGATGGGCGTCGACGCGGCTGCATTCTGCAGCACGGTCGAAGCGTACAACGCGGGTGTGGCGAGCGGGCACGACGCCTTCGGGCGCGTCCACATGCCCGCGCAGATCGCGAACGGGCCTTTTTACGCGATTCGACAGCAGGGCGGCTCGGTCACCTCGACGGTCGGTCTTGCGGTCGATGCGGAACTGCGGGTGACGCGTCGTGACGGCAGCGTGATTCCCAATCTCTACGCGGCGGGCGAGATACTCGGGTCCGGTCAGTTGCAAGGCAACGCTTTCGTGGGAGGAATGATGGCCATGCCAGCTTTGGTCTATGGGCGCTTGCTCGGCGAACGATTGATTCCGGCATGACGACACCAACGGGCGAAACGGACGGCGCGGGCGTCGGTCCGAATTGGGTGGGCGCGCGTGCGATGGCGGGCGGCAAAGGTTACGTCTCCGGCACGCTCGGTCAGGTTCATTATCGCGAGGTGGGGTCGCGCGGTCGCGTGCCGTTCTTGTTGATCCATCAAACGCCGATCGGCTTCGCGCAGTTCGTCGACGTGCAACCGGAATTGGCGCTCGCCGGACGATGCTCGATCGCGGTGGACAATCCCGGTTACGGTTTCAGCGATCCGCTCACGCGGCCGGTGACGATCGCCGAGCTCGCCGATCATCTCGACAGTGCGTGCGCACGTTTGCAGTTGCCGCACGTGATCGTCGTCGGGCATCACACCGGCGCCGCGATCGCGGCGGCGTTTGCGGCGCGGCATCCGTCGCGTACGGCAGGTCTCGTGATGCACGGTACGCCGCTCTACGACGCGCGCGAGCGCGCCGAACGGCTGGCGCGTCCGCCCGCGAATCTCGTTTTGAGTGAAGACGGCTCGCACCTCGCGTCGATTTT
>JAFMJH010000014.1 GCA_017853555.1 Steroidobacteraceae bacterium | reverse complement strand
GCGCCTTCGAGCGAGTGTTCGATGGCGGAGGGCGGTTGGGCCGGGTCCGAGAGTTGAACGCTCGCGCAGCCTGCGAGGGATAGGCTGGCGAGGAGGGCGAGGATTGGCTTGCTGGTGTTCACCCCCCTCAAGTCGGCCGCAGGGCGGGGTGCTTGAGCCCGACTTTCACGGCCCCCGTGGCACGTGCCTTGCATCGTACCTGCCGGGATCCCGCGCAGCCGTGGAGGCTGAGTTGGGATAAGTCGTAACTGCCTGAATCATATTGGTTTAATGATGGCGACGGTGCCGCTAGATATCACGTCGAATCTTCGACAGTTGGCCAAGAACCTCCCGCTGGAGGCGGTAGCCATTCCGATCGGCTTTCTGATCCTGCTCGGCTTGCTGATTTTGCCGGTCCCGACCCTGCTGCTCGATCTGTTCTTCACCTTCAACATCGCCTTGTCGCTGGTGATCATCTTCCTCGCGATCTCGGCGGAACGGCCGTTGTCGTTTTCGATCTTCCCCACCGTGCTGCTGTTCGCGACCCTGTTGCGATTGTCGCTCAACGTGGCCTCGACTCGGGTCGTACTCTCGGCCGGTCACGAAGGCTCGGATTCGGCAGGCAAGGTGATCGAAGCCTTCGGCTCCGTACTGGTCGGCGGCAATTACATCGTCGGCATCGTCGTGTTCGCGATCCTCGTGATCATCAACTTCGTGGTCGTCACCAAAGGTGCAGGCCGCGTCTCGGAAGTGACGGCGCGATTCACCCTCGATGCCATGCCCGGCAAGCAGATGGCCGTCGACGCCGATCTGGCCGCCGGTCTCATCACGCAGGATCAGGCGCGTACGCGCCGTCGCGAGATTGCCTCCGAAGCGGATTTCTATGGTTCGATGGACGGCGCCAGCAAATTCGTCCGCGGTGACGCGATCGCCGGCTTGCTCGTGCTGTTGATCAACATCGTCGGCGGCGCTCTGGTCGGCTCCTTGCAGCACGGCATGAGCGTCGGCACGGCACTCGAGCGTTATACCTTGCTCGCCGTCGGTGACGGTCTCGTCGCGCAAGTGCCGTCTTTGTTGTTGTCGGTGGCGACGGCGATCATCGTCACGCGCGTCTCCGGCGAAGAGTCGCTGCATCAGCAAACCGCCGCGCAGTTCAACAACGTGGAAGCCTGGTGGCTCGCCGCCTGCATTCTGGCGCTGCTCGGCATCATCCCGGGCATGCCGCATGTCGCGTTTCTGGCTTTGGCGGCTCTGACTGCCGCCGGCGGTTGGTTGCTCGGTCGCAAGCGCGCAACCGTCAAACAGGAAGCGAAGAAGGCCGAGGAAGTGCCGTCTACGCCGCGCGAGTTGACGTGGCAGGACGTGCAGCAGGCCGACCGCATCGGGCTCGAAGTCGGTTACGCGCTGGTCGCGCTGATCGACGCGAACACCGGCGGTTCGTTGGTGACGCGCATTCGCGGCATCCGCAAGAAGCTTACCTACGAGCTCGGCTTTCTCGTGCCGCAAGTTCACATTCGCGACAACCTCGACCTGCGTCCGGAGTCGTATCAGATCATGGTCAACGGCGTGGTGATCGGGCGCGGCGAAGTGAAGCCGGCGCGCGAACTCGCGATCCACTCGGGGTTGGTGCACGGCGAATTGCAGGGCTTGCGTACCAAAGATCCCACCTTCGGGCTCGATGCAGTATGGATCGACCCGGCCCAGCGCGATTACGCGCGCTCACTCGGATATACGGTGGTGGACGCGAGCACGACGATCGCGACCCACCTCAACAAGATTTTGCAGGACCATAGCCATTTGCTGCTCGGCCACGACGAGACCCAACAGTTGGTCGACAAGCTGGCCGCAGTCTCGCCGAAATTGGTCGAAGAACTCATCCCGAAGAAATTGTCCATCGGCGTGCTCACGCAGGTGTTGCAGGGGCTGCTGGGCGAGGGCGTTGCGATCCGCGACATGCGCGGCGTACTCGCGGCGCTCGCACCGGTGGCGGAGAAAGTCACCGACGTCGAAGAACTCATCGGCGTGGCACGCGTGGCACTCGGTCGCATGATCGTGCAGAACTACGTCGCGCACGGCGAAGAGCTGGGCGTGATGACGCTCGCACCCGAGTTGGAGCAGGTGCTGCACGGTACGGTACGACGCGGCAATGGCGGCAACGTGCCGATCGAGCCTGAACTCGCCGAAGGTTTGCTGCGGGCGGTGAGTGCCTCCGCGCAAGAAGAATTGAACGCGGATCGACCCGCCGTGCTCGTGACCTCGCCGACGCTGCGACCCTGGTTGTCGCGCATCCTGCGGCCGCGCGTACCGGGGCTGGCCGTGTTGTCCTATGCAGAACTGCCGGAGGATTTGAACCTCCGCGTGAATCGTAGCGTGACCGTTCAGGCGCGCCAGAACGCAGCGTAAAGGGGAGTATCCATGCGCATCGAACGGGTGGTGGCCGATACATTCAGCGAGGCGAGCGAGCGCGCCAGGCAGCGGTTTGGCCGTGATGCACTCGTGCTCTCGACCAACAAGGTCGGCAACGTCACCGAATTGCTGGTGTGCATCGACATGGAAGCCGAAGCGCAGAACGATTCGTCGGCGCCGGGCGCTGCAGTGGTCGGAGACGGTTTTCGTGCAGCGCTTGATGGCGTGATCGCGGGCAAAGATGCCGTGTCGGTCACCGCGGCTGCGCCGCAATCGCCGAGCGTCGCGACGCCCGTGGCGGCGAAGCGCGTCGATCCTGAAGACGGCTTGCAACTCGTGGCCGCGATTCGCGCGGAGTTGCACGCGTTGGAGAAGCGCCTTTCAGCAGGACAGGTTCAAGGTGGTCTGACGAGCGGCATGTTGGCGCTGCTGGAGCAGGGCGTGGCTGCGTCGTATGCGCGCAAGTTGCTGGCTGAAGACGTCGAGATCGCGGCGATGGCGAGCGGCATGCTCGCGGATCTCGTGACCTGCGATCTCGGTGCCGTGCTCGGCGTGGACGGCCTCGCGGTCGTCGGCCCTGCAGGTTCCGGCAAGACGACGCTCGTGATGCAAGCGGCCCGCGCCGTTGCCGAACGCTCGCCGTGCAGCGTGAGTGCGCTGCGTGACGCGCGCCCGGGTGCGCGCGAACGTTTCTTTGCACTCGCAGATCGTGCGACGCTCGAAGCGAGTTGGGGTGGTGTTCCCGAAGGAATTTCGGTGTTCGACACCGGCGCCATGGACGTCGAAGAATTGCAACGTGCCTGCAAGGCACTCGAAACGCGCGGCATGATTCTTTGCTTGCCGGCTCACATGCAACGCGTCGCGGCGCTGCGCTGGTTGAACGCAGGCCTGCCGATTGCCGCGGTCGTGATCACGCACTGGGAGTCCTGCGAACAGCCGCTCGGTTTGTTGTCGCTGCTCGCCGAACGGGGCGTGCCGCTCTGCGGGCTTTCCGCCACGGCCGACGCGACCGCCGCGTTGACGCCGATCGATCGTGCGCGACTGGAAACGGATCTCGCGCGTATACTCGAACTCACGCTGTGCGAGACCGATCGCAGCGTTGGATGAAGGCACCATGGACGTCAAACGGCCACGAATCGTAGCGATCTCGAGCGGTAAAGGCGGCGTCGGCAAGACGTTCGTCACGCTGCAGCTCGCCGCTGCCCTGGCTGCGCTCAAAAAGAGCGTGGTCTTGTTCGATGGTGATTTCGGTCTCGCGAATTTGCACGTCCTGCTCGGAATGAAACCCGAGTTCGACATCTCCGCGGTCGTATCGGGCGCCAAGACGCTGCCTGAAATCATGATCGACGGTCCGCTCGGCATGCGCATCATCCCGGGCGCTTCGGGTGTGCGCGAAATGGCCGAGCTCGACGGGGTCGGCATCGCGAAAGTTTTGCAGGATCTCAACGCGATCACGCCGGTGCCCGACGTATTGTTGATCGATACCGGCGCCGGCATCGGCAACCACGTGACCACGCTCGCGCGGCTCGCCGACGTGTTGCTCGTGGTGGTCCGCGACGAGCCGGCATCGCTCGCCGATGCCTACGGTCTGATCAAAGTGATGAATCGCGATTTCGGCTACCAGAAAATCGAAATCATCATCAACGACACGTCGAATGCGCAGCGGGCAGAAGCCGTGTTTGCGCGCCTCAATGAGGTCTCGACGCGGTTCCTCGGCTTGCCACTCACGCTCGCCGGGCTCATCCCTCACGACGGTAGCGTGCCGCAGGCGACGCGTCGCCGCGAGATGCTGGTGCAGCGTGCCGAAAGTCCGGCTGCGACCGCGATACGCAAGATTGCCGCATCGATCGCCGCGCTGCCGCCCATCGTGGAGCCGCAAACATTTTTGATCGATCGCGCGGCCGAACGCATGTCGGAGGCGACGTGAGAGCGCTCGACTCCTACGAAGCCGTCGCTAGTTGCGCAGATACCGCGCCGAAGGTCAGTCATGACCCGACGGCGCATCTGAATCTGGTCAAGCGCGTCGCGTCGCATTTCAGGTCGCGCTTGCCGGCGGCGATCGAACCGAACGATTTGATCCAGGCCGGCATCATCGGGCTGATCGAGGCGCTCAATTCCTTCGATGCCGAGCGCGGCAACGACTTCGAAACCTTCGCCAAGTTGCGCATACGCGGCGCGATGCTCGACGAGATTCGCCGCGCCTCGTGGGCACCGCGCAGTACGGTCAAGGTTGCCGTGCAGGCGCGACAGGCCGAAACCCGCATCGCCAATGAAACGGGCGCGCCGGCAACGCACAAGCAGATCGCGGCCGAACTCGGCATGGACGTCGCCCGCTACCACAAGCTGCGCGGTCGAAATCAGGGTTTGGCCGAATCCGCGGCGCTCGAGGACATCGAGTTTGCGAGCGAAGAGGCGACGCCGGAAGAGCGGGTCGATCAGCAGCAGATCTTCGAGCATATCCGCGCCGGCATCGCTGCGCTGAACGAGCGCGAAAAACTGATCGTCGCGCTATATTACGATGAAGAACTCACGCTCAAGGAAATCGGTGCGGTGCTCGACGTCAGCGAATCACGGGTCAGTCAATTGCTCACCGCCATCGCCGGCAAGTTGCGCATCAACCTGAATGGTGCCCGCAAGGCATGACCGGCGACCGGCTCTCAAGGCTGGGTGTTTCCTCGATCGTCCTCGCGGCGATGGCATTGATCGCCGGTTGCAGCAGCAAGGTCAGTTGCGACGATTCTCGCGTGATCGCACAAGTCGTCGACTTCACGGAACGCGGCGCCGAGCGCGACCTCGCTTATCAATGCGAACGAAAATTGAACGCGGAAGTGCCGCAGTTGAAGGCCGCCTGCGACGGCGACGCGGCACACTCGGATGCCTGCTTGCAGGCCTGCAAATCATGGGCCGCCGAAATCACGACCGCCAAGGTCGATTCCGTGGTTCCGAGTTTCAGCGACAGTACGGTCGCGTTGCGATCTTGCAAGGCCAAAGTCCACTACACCATCGACTTCAACGGCGGTCAGACCGTCGATGCGACGGTGACCTATTTCGTTCGTCCCGAATTGTCCGGGCCGGTGGTCGAGGTGTCGCGTTGAGTCGCGCGTGCAGCGCATTGACCGCGACAGTGATCATCGGCGCATTGATGGCAGGATGCGCGCGCGAGGCGACTCCGACGGACGGTTTGCCGCGCAGTTGGGGCGAGACGCTGAGTCTCGACGGCGACCGATTGCAGGTGCAGATCCTTTGCTACAAAGCGGTGACCCTCGCCCAGCAGCGATATTCGGGCTTGGGTGAAAAGACCGGGGTGATCGGCAAGGGCTTGGAGGGTGTTCGATCGACCCTCGAGGATCGCGTCGTCAGCGATTTTTCGCGAGGCGACGAAAAAATGCGCCTCAACGCGGGCGCCGAGGCGCGCATACAGAAGTTGTTGCGTGAGCAGCCTTATGGATCAAGCGAAGTTCTGCTCAACACCGCGTACGCCTGCGCGGATCTCGAACGTCGTGACGCCTGGCGTGACATGACGCCGCACCGCTAGACGTTTCTGCCGCTCAGCGTTTCTCGACGACGCGGTGCGCTTTTTCGGCGTCCGGCGGGGCCTTGAGGTTGGCGCGACCGGTTTCGCCGACCTCGCAGATCTCGATCGGTTGTGACACGCCTTTGACTTCGTACAGCCCGTAATTTCGCCAGGTCAGGTGCCCCACGTCCGGGATTTCGTGGCCTTTGAGCGTCAGGTGCGCGTTGTCGAAGGCGAAGCGCGTCATCAGAATTTGATCGGCGGTCGCGAGCGATTGCACGCGCGCCGCGGTGTCGACGTTGATGCCGTTGAAGTCGAAGGTTTTGCCCGCCACTTTGGCTGCGTCGGCGTACACCTCGCCGCAGTGGATGCCGATTCGATCCTGGATACGTACGCCGTCGGTTTGGTCGATATCACGCAAATTCGCTTGTACCTGCAATGCGAACGTCACGGCCTCGGACGGCGTCCCGAACACCAGGAAAAACGAGTCGCCCGACGTCGAAACTTCTTCGCCGGTCGCCGATTGCGCGAGCAAGCGACGGACCATCGCGTGGTGCAGGTTCATCACTTCGAGTGCGCGCGTGTCGCCATGCACTTGTTTGAGCTTGGTTGAACCCACCACGTCGGTGAACAACAGCGTGACGACGCGTATCGGATAGTCGCCGCGCGCGCGTCCGAAGATCGACGGCAACGAGGAGCTCTGACTCGCCGCGGCGCCCGCACCGGCGCTCGTTGCGGCAGCTTGCGGCGGCGCACTCTGCAGGGCGCTGCTCATGCCGATGCCGTGCGAGGCGACGTCGCCCAGAAGACGCGCGAGATTGCCCGTGATCTGCGGTGCGTTGATCTCCTTGTTGAGGTTCGCCTTCAGAAACTCCGGCGTGAGGTGGCCGCGCAGAATCTGGTGAAAACGCTCGTGCGCGAAAAATTTCACGCCGGTTGCCGTTTGCCACACGGGAATCGTTTCGCCGGCAAGGCCGGCCGAGCGGCAAATCGATTGCGCTTGCTTGAGAACCGTGGCTTGATCCGTCGGGCTCAATCCGGTGATCTCCGGCGAGACGGGAAACAGGATCAGGTCCACGCCGTTGCTGCGGATGTGTGCGACCGAAAACTTGGCCATGGTGACGGCTCAACTAGGCTGGGATGGGAAGCCATCCTAGCCGCACATGAGCTCACGGGAAAGACGCGTGCCGCGTCGAGATCAGTCTTGCGCGTCGAGGGAGACGATGCGACCCGAGTCGTCGTGGTGCACGATGACTTTGCTGCTGCGCAGACCGCGGGCGAGTTCGGCTTCGGGCAACCCGAAATGCGCTGCGTAGGATGGGAGCTCGACCGCGGGCGCGCCGAGGAAGCGATTGGCGACCGCCGGCTTGGCTTGCTTGCGCGCGGTCCAAAGCGCGAGCAACCACGCCGTTGCCAGCAGCATCGACGACAACTTCACGAGCTCGAACGACGATTCTTCGAGTTGCAAGTTCTGCGCGTGCCGATGCTGCAACGGAAGCCACAGCCATGCCCACATCGCCCACAGGACTGCGGCAGTCGAACTGGACGCCAAGCGCTGGTACCAACGCAGATGGCGACGGGCATCGATGATGATGGGATCGGACATAAAGGGCCGACGATGTTACCCGAGCCAGACCAGCCTGCGAAGGGGGGCAGGGGTCAGATCAATCCGGTGGGCGGATACCGCGATCCGGGCTGATCCAACGGGCCCGTTTGTTGCGACGCCGCAACAAAACGCGCGGGTAGGCGACGACGGTTGCCGAGAAATGGATGACCCAGAACACGAGTGGGTACCAGATCAGCCAATAGTAATTGCGCCCTAGCCCCCGATCGTAGCGGCCGTCCAACCAGACGCCGAGCGCGAACTGCAGCAAACAGACCGTGCTCAGGATTTCGCCTGCGGACCCTGGCCACATGGGCGAGCCTTCGTCGGCCACCAGATCCGGCGGGAACAACAGTCCGTAGCCCCACAGCACGAGCGTGGCGAACAACAGGTAAGACCAGATCAGGCTCGCGATCATCTCGATGAACAGCGGCCACAGCGGTGAACTCAGGGGGTGGCCGAGCACGTCGAGGTTTTTGACGAACACCTGCGCGCCGCCGGTCGCCCAGCGCAATCTTTGACGCCAAAGACCTTTGACGGTTTCCGGGGTGAGGATCCACGCCAAGGCGTGCGGTTCGAACTCGATCTGCCAACCTGCGCGCTGCAGCTTCCAGGAAATGTCGATGTCTTCGGTCAGCATGTCGGGACTCCAGTAACCGACCGAATGCACGGCCGATTTGCGGAATGCCGCGATCACGCCGGACACGGTGAAGATGCAGCCGAACATCTTTTGCGCGCGCTTGATCATGCCCACCGTCGACGAAAACTCGCCGATCTGCACGCGCCCGAGCAGCGTCGAGCGATTGCGGATGCGCGGATTGCCGGTGACCGCGGCCACGCGCGGGTTGTCGACGAAATGCCGCACGATCCAGTGCGCGGCGTAGCGATCGAGCAAAGCGTCGCCGTCGATGCCGATCAAAATCTCGTGTTTAGCGAGCAGTGCTCCGGCTTGCAGGGCCATCGCCTTGCCCTGGTTCGAGGCCAGATGCACGACGCGCAGCCGCGGATTCGTGCCGACGAGGCGATCGAGCACGGCGCCGGTGTCGTCACGGCTGCCGTCGTTGATCGCGATGACCTCGAAGTCCGGGTAGTCGAGCGCCAAGGCGTGCTGCAGGGTTTCTTCGACGTTGGCGCCTTCGTTGTAGCAGGGGATGAGCACGCTGACCGGCGGCGAGTCGGGTCGGCGTACGGGGTTCTGATAACGCGGCTCGCGATATTCGCGCGTGAAATAGAACAGCAACGCCCCGCCCATCCACAGCGCCGACATGACGAGCGGATAGTAGAAGACGAAATCGAAGACGCGCGGCCACATGGGTCAATCGACCTCGGGGTTGTTGTCCTTCAAAGAGAACACCGCACGCATTTTTGCGGGATTCGGATGATTCTCGAACAGCATGTCCGGATAGTAACCGACATGCAGTGCGCCGGCCTTGTACAGATCTTTCACCGTCTCGACGAGCTCGTCCGTCGGAATTTCCTTTTGATCGTGGCGCCAATCGACGACTTGCAGCTCGAACACCGTGCGACGCAGTCCGTTCGGTCGCTCCTTCGCGCGCTCCACCAGCGCCGCATAGAAGGACTTCGGGTCCGGCGCGTTTTCCATGTAGGGCATCGCCATGATCGCGGTGAAATCGTAACGGGCGAGCGAATTCTCGTACGCTTGTGAATACCAGACTTCCGCGCGCGGGTTCAGCGCGACTTGTGCGTAGAGATTGCGCGCCGTCACGAGTGCAGGCTGCTGCAGTCGCACGACATCGGCCATTTCCATCGCGAAATTGTCGAGCGCATTGATTTTGAGGATGGTCCAGCGACCCAGCAGATCGTCGTTGCCGCGTATCTGCTCTATCGAGCCGGGCAGTCCCCAGGCGCGATATTGGGCAAGCCCGAAGGTGCTTGCGTCCTCGTAATCGGACAAGGTGACATCGTCGTGGAACAACAGCCCGTCGAACTGCACGCTGCGCGCGAGATCTTCGTAGACGTCGCGAATGACGCGACGCGCCGTCGGCGAGAAGGGCGACAGTCGGCGGTATCCCATGTTCAAGTGACCGCGCTTTTCACTCGGCAAAGTGACGACCATGTCGCGCGCGGCGGGTGAAGTTGCGGGCAAATCCCAGGCGAGCAGGGGCATCCACGCATACAGACGTTTGACCTGCGTACGCGTGCGAATCTGCCATGCGACACGGTTGAAAAGATCGGCACGCATCGGTACGTGACGATTGGGGAAATACACCGAATCGGCCGAGCCGTTCGCATCGGGGTCCGAATACGCCTGCAAATACACGGTCGTGACGCCGAGCCACGTGAGGCGATCGAGCAGGTGACCGAGATTGCGTTCCTGCTGGGCCTCGTCTTCGTCGTAGATGAAATCGAGATCGACGTGCGCGATTTTTTGCGGTCGATCGTTGTCGGTGAGATTGAGGTTGCGAATCTTGATTTCGCGACTCAAATCCCAAAGATTCATGCTGTGCTCGATGAGGATGCGGCGCAGGCCCCAGAGCGGCGTGCTGTCCGTATTCGCACCATCTTCAAGATTGAGACCGATCGGCATGCCGAGCCGGATGGCCGCTTCGCGCAAGGTGCGGTTGTAGCGACCGAAAGGCCACGCCATGACGCGCGGCGCGCGCCCGACGTGTTTGCGAATCAGGTCGCTGTTCGCCTTCAGGTCGGCGAGCATGCGCCGCTCGTAGTCACTCTCGGACTCGTAGCTCTTGCGTGCCTTGTCGTACTGCCGCGTGACCGTCGCCGGTTGGCGATTGCCTTGCGGGTTGCCGACGATGCCGCGATGTTGATCGAAGCTGTGGCTCGCCACTTCGACGAGACCGCTGCTCGTCATTTCGCGCAAATGATCCCAGGTCATGAAGTAGTCGCGCGGATGGGTGTGACCGTCGAAGTCGACCGTGCCGACCGACTCTTCCCATTTGCCGACCACGGCTACGACGGCGGGGATCTTGAACATCTTGAGGATGGGCCACGCGTGGTCGTACACCGAGCGGTACCCGTCGTCGAACGTCAGCAGCACGGCTTTGTCCGGGAGCCGTTTGAGTCCGGCGCGATCGGCGAGCACATCGTCGACACTCACGAAATGAAAACCGTTGTTGCGCAGCCAATCGATCTGGCGCACGAACATGGTGGGAGTGACGGCGTAATCGGGGATCAGCGCCGACTTCGCGTCCGCGATTTCGTGATAGCCGATCACGGTCAGGTTGGGGCGCGGCTCCGCATGCGCCCAGGCGCTCGCCATCAACAATGCGACCGTAAGGAAAAGTCGTCTGAAGAACATGGCGTTCGAACCTCTTGGGCCGTCCTTGCGGCCACTCTTGCGTAAAGTTGGGTTAGTTTACGCCGGTGCTGCGCCCTTGCGTGCGACAGCCGAATGTTAGACTCGGACTCGCCGTCCACGTCATCGTTCAGGATCAAACCCATGAGTTCCATACGTCGTATCGAGTCCGGTGCCCGCATGTCGCAGGCCGTCATCGCCAATGGCTTCGTGTTTCTGGCGGGGCAGGTGGCTCCCGATCCTGCGCGCGACGTCGAAGATCAAACGCGCCAGGTACTCGCCGAAATCGACCGTCTGCTCGCCGCCGCCGGGTCCGACAAGCGCAAAATTCTGAGCGCCAACGTGTTTCTCGCCCGGATTTCCGACTTCGCGGCGATGAATCGCAGCTGGGACGCGTGGGTGCCGGCCGATGCCAAGCCGGCGCGCGCCACCATCGAGGCGGCGCTCGCCGCACCCGAATACAAAGTGGAGATTCAGGTCACGGCGCTCGCCTGACCTCGAACCTGCCGATACGGATTCATCTCGGGCTTGCCGGGGCATGGGCCTCGGTATGCTCGGGGCATGGGTGACATCACCGTCCTGCTCGCCAAAGCGCGCGAAGGCGATCAGCGTGCGTTCGACGATCTGTTCGATGTTCTCTACCCGCAATTGCGACGCATCGCGCACGCACGACTCGCTCCGCATCAACGCAACACCCTGCTCGACACCACGATCCTGGTGCACGAGTGCTATCTCAAATTCAGCGGCGCCGGCCGGCTGACCCCCAAAGATCGTGCGCATTTCCTGGCCTACGGGGCGCAGGTCATGCGTTCCATCATCGTCGACATCGCGCGCTCGCGTAACGCTGAACGGCGCGGCGGCGATGCGGCGCACGTCACGTTGAGCACCGATGTGCGCGAGCAGATCGGCAGCTGCGGCGAAGAAGAAATCCTGGATGTACACGAAGCTTTGCAGCAACTCGCGCGGCTCGACAATCGCCTCGCCCGCGTCGTCGAGATGCGCTACTTCGGAGGCATGAAAGAGACCGAGATTGCCGAGGCGCTCGGCGTCACCGAACGCACTGTGCGGCGCGATTGGGAAAAAGCGCGTTTGTTGCTCGCGGCCGCCTTGAGGCAACGCTGAGCGCGCTCATTGTCCGGTCGTCCTGAGCGAGTGCGTATCACCGGGGCAACTCCTCCATGACGCTGCCATGAAGCTTCTCTCCGGCCTGTCGGCCGAATGGCCGATCATCAACGATCTGCTCGATCAAGCCTTGGTTTTGCCGAAAGCCGACCGCGAGCGCTGGCTGCGCGAGCTGCCCGACTCGCAGGCTGCGCTGCGCGAGACCTTGCGCCATCTGCTTGCGGCCGAAGGCGAAATCGAATCGAGCTCGTTTCTCGATTCTCTGCCCTCCATCAGCGGCGTCGGCTCGCCCGCACCCGAAGTGGCGGTCGGCGATCTGATCGGCCCGTATCGCGTGCTGCGCGAAATCGGCGCCGGTGGCATGGGTTCCGTCTGGCTTGCCGAACGTGCCGACGGCGTATTGAAGCGTCAAATCGCCTTGAAGTTGCCGCGTCTCGCCTGGATTGCCGGACTCGCCGAGCGCATGGAGCGCGAGCGCGACATTTTGTCGCAGCTCGAACATCCGCACATCGCGCGTCTTTACGATGCGGGTGTCGATCAGCGCGGTCGGCCGTACCTCGCCATCGAACTCGTGCACGGGGAGCGCATCGACCGCTACTGCGACGAGCGGCGCCTCGATTTGCGCGAGCGCGTGCGACTGTTTTTGCAGGTGCTCGACGCCGTGCGCTATGCGCACACGCACCTCGTCATCCACCGCGATCTGAAGCCCGCGAACGTGCTGGTGAACGAGCGCGGCGAGGCGCAGTTGCTCGACTTCGGCATCGCCCGACTGCAAGCGTCGCCCACTGAAAAACCCGCAGCCGACCTGCGCACCAAAACCGCGACCGAATTCGGTGCTCGCGCCATGACCTTGCGCTATGCGAGTCCGGAGCAGGTTCAAGGGCGGACCTTGTCGGTGGCGTCGGATGTCTATTCTTTGGGTGTGATGCTGTACGAATTGCTGACCGGCACATCCCCTTATGTGACCCAGAAAGATTCGTCGGCTGAAATCGAAACCGCGATCATCGACGGTCAATTGCGACTCGCGAGTCGCGCGCGCATCAACGACGCCGCAGCGGTGGCGCGCGGTTCGACGTCGGCAAAACTGTCGCGCAGCTTGCAGGGCGACCTCGATGCCGTGCTGCTGCGCAGTCTAGCCAAAGAAATGCGCGATCGCTTCTCCTCGGTCGACGCCTTCCACCAGGATTTGTCGCGTTGGCTCGAGGGCGAGCCCGTCGCGTCGCGGCCGGCGTCGCGGTGGTACGTGCTGCAAAAGTTCGTCGCGCGACATCGTTTGCCCGTCGTCATCGGCGCCACCGGCATGCTGGGCGTGATCACCATGGGGGTGGTCGCCGTCTTGCTCGCGCTCGAAGCACGCGAAGAGTCGCGCAAAGCGACCGCCGCACGCGATTTCATGATGGGCATGTTCGAACAGGCGAATCCCGGCTTGCACGGCGGGCGCGACATCACGACCCGTCAAATGCTGGTTGACGGAGAAAATCAGATCCGTACGCGGCTCGCCGAACAACCGATGTTGCAAGCCGAGCTGCTGGTCGCGATCGCCGGTCTTTGGGAGCAACTCGGCGATGCGCAGCGCGCCCGCATCTTGATGGAGCGGCGCGCGGCGGTCGTGCAAGATGCCGGCGACATCGTCGTGATCGCGACGGCCCGCATCGACGAGGCGACGCGCGCGATCGCGGCCGGTGACGTCGAGCGCGCACGCCTGCTGCTCGGTGAAATCGACGGTACCAAGGTCGATTCGCGCTTGCCGACGTTGAGTCGCATCGATTGGCGACTCAATCGCGCGTGGATCAGCATGCAAGCGGGCGCTTACGCGCTTGCCGTCCGCGATTTCTCCTCCGCCCTCGACTTGGCGCAGGAGACCGACAACGTCGATCGTCAGTTGATCGCGTTGACGGCGCGCGTGCGGGCCGCATGGCTATCGGGGGATGCGGAGCAGTCGCGACGCGATCGCCGTCTGGCCATCGGGCTGTTGGGCTCGCCGCGCCTCGCACCGACCGAGCGCATCGCTCGCGGCACGGATCTGATCGCATGGGCGTACGAACTCGGCGACTATCGCGAAACCTGGTCGAGCGTGCAGACCCTGGTTCGGGAGTCGGCTCGAATCTACGGTGCCTACGCGGCGAGTCAGCGTCGATTGCGACTGTATTGGCTGCGTTTCGCCTGGCGCGTTCAGCAACCGGAGGTCGCCCGGCAATGGCTGCACGGTTTGTCGACCTTCGACGACCTGGTCGGCGCAACCGTGGCCGAGCGGGTCGACCGTCGCGTGGCCGAGGCGTCGGTGTGGCAATTGTTGCGCGAGTCGGAGCGCGTGCGGTCCGCGCTCGATGACGCCTGGCGCCAGTTGCAGAGCATGGATTCGACCGTCTCGCCGGACGAGCGATTGCGTTTGATACGTCGGCTCGCCCTCTGGGAGTCGTCACTGGCAGCGGTCGACGACCATCATGCGCGTGCGACCTATTGGCTCGGCGATCGCACCTGGCAGTGGCGCGGCGCGGTGGCAGACCTCGTATCCGGTGCGCGCAATCCGCCCGGGGATGCCAAGACTGAACTGCTGAACCTCGGTGCATCGGTCCGAGCCGGCGGGCCGGCGCGGGCGGCAACCGCTTATCGCGGGCTCGCCGCCGCTTTGGTGGCCGAGCAGCTGGGATTGTCCGACGTCGCTGCAGGCCTATTCGCCGGTGCCGTCACGGTTGCCGAAGCCGCCTCGGGCTCCGCCCACCCTGACACAAACTTGTTGCGTTTGAATCGTGAATTGTTCCTTTTAAGGAACAAAAAGACGGATTCGAGGCCTATTGAAGCAAAAATAAAGAATATCGAGGCCCTGCATCGCGCTCTGCTCGTCAGTTTTCCGGTGGAGCATACGGCCGTGAAAAAGGCTTCGGCGTTGCTGGAGCGTCTGCGGCAACGCGGTCGCCCGAGCTTCGATCAGGCACCGGAGTCCACCCCGACCATGGAGGATATCAGCCGCCCCGAACGCTTCTACTGATCGCCGAACGAATCGCCCATCGAGTCCGGCGATTTGACAACCAGTTTTGAGCAGGATGTCCGGTAGACCCGGAGGGTTGCGTATTCCCAAACGAACCCGCCGTGGGTCCCATCTGGAGATCGAATCATGTCTCGCAAGTCCCGCACTTTCAGCCTCATCGCCCTGTTCATGTTTGGCCTCGTGACGGCGACCGTCGCGACCTTCAGCACCACCGCCGAAGCCGGCATCCGCCCGTCCGGTCCGGTTCTGCCCCCGAACCCGGACGTTCTCTGATCCGCATTCGGGCCGCCATTCGGTATCCTGCGCCACCTTCTTGCAAGGTGGTGGCAGGGTCCGGTGCAAATTCTAGAAACGATTGCAGGCCGCAGTTCGGCCAAAAAATTCGGTGATCATGGCCTGTCGATCGAAACGATCGAAGGGTTGTTGCGGTGCGCAGCGCGCGCTCCCGACCATGGTCTGCTGTCTCCGTGGCGTTTCATCGTCTTGCTGGACGAGGGCCGCAAGGTGTTCGCCGACGCTTTGGAGTCGGCTCTGCGTCGCCGTGATCCCGCGGTCGACGCGCAAACCGTAGAGCGCGAGCGATCCAAAGCGTTTCGATCGCCGGCGTTGATCGTGGTCGCCGCCGTGATCACACCTCACCCGAAAGTGCCTGAAATCGAGCAAATCGCTGCGGTCGGCGCCGCGGTCGAAAATCTGATCATCGCGGCGCATGGCCAGGGGCTCGCGACGATGTGGAAAACGGGCGGCGCTGCTTATGACCCGACGGTCAAGCAGGCGCTCGGGCTTGCTCTGCAGGATCACATCGTCGGCTTCGTGCACGTCGGCGTGCCGACCGAGATGAAGCCGGTGCGCAGCGTCGATCTCGACGCCGTCACGCGTTGGGTGCGCTGATTCTCAGCTGATCGGACGCGCGCACACGATCAAACCGTTTTCGTCGGCGTACAAGCGCTCGCCGGGCACGAAGGTGACGCCCGCAAACGTCACCGGTACGTCGCGTTCGCCGGTGCCGAGCTTCAAAGGTTGGGTCGGGCAGACGTTCAACGCGCGCACGGCAACCGGCATGTTGCGCAGATTTTCGACATCGCGCACTGCGCCGTTCACGACGATGCCGGCCCAACTGTGTTGCAACATCAATGCGCCAAGCATGTCGCCTACCAGAGCGCGCTGCAGTGAACCGCCGCCGTCCACGACCATCACTCGACCTTCGCCCGGGGTCTGCAACGTCGCTTTGAGTAGTGCGTTGTCCTCGTGACAGCGCAGCGTGGTGATCGGTCCGTTGAAGACGCGCAAGCCGCCGTAATCCCGGAATATCGGCGCGGCTGTGCGCACTTCGTCGCGATGATCGTCGGAGAGGTCGCAGATGCTGCGAATCATGGTCAGCCCCCGGGCTTTGTGGTAACAAGTCGGCTTCGATTATGAACCAGACGCGAACGGAGTAACGACATGATCCTGATCACGGGAGCGACGGGCCGCACGGGTGGCGCAGCCGCGAAAGAATTGGCGCGGCGTGGAATACCCGTACGCGCTCTGGTGCGCAACGAAGCCAAGGCGGCTCCGCTCGCGGCTGCGGGTGTCGAGCTCGTGATCGGCGACGCCAACGAACCGACAGCGCTGCAGACCGCGCTGCGCGGGGTCAGTAAAGTCGCGGTGATCTTTCCGAACGGCGAGCAGCAGCTCGCGCTCGAAAAACGGGTCGTGGACGTCGCCGTCGAGAGCGGCGTGCAACACATACTCAAGATCTCGTCGATGGAATCGTTGCCCGATGCGCGCAACGCCACGCATCGCGTGCATTGGGATGCCGAAGAATACATACGCGCCAGCGGCAAGCCGTGGACGATGGTTCGGCCGAGCTTCTACATGCAGAATTTTTTCTCGAACGCGGCCACCATCAAGGCGGAAGGAAAATTCTATTACCCGTTCGGCGAACGCGGTGCGGCGGCGCTGAGCGACTCGCGCGATGCGGGATTTTTCGCCGCGCACTGTCTGGCGACGACGGGGCACGAGAACAAAAGTTACGACATCACGAGCGGCGACCAACTGAACTTTCACGAAATCGCCGCGGTGTTCACGCAGGAGCTCGGGCGCAAGATCGAATACGTGCCGCAGGATCCCGCCGACTATCGCGCCTATCTCGGCAAGTTCATCAAAAGCCAATGGCATCTCGATTCGGTCTGCGGAATCTTCGCGGAGATTGCAGCGGGGTACGTCGTCGAGACCACGGACACTTTCGCGGCGGTCACCGGCCGCGCGCCGACGTCGCTTGCGGAATTCATCCGGCAACACCGGCAGGTGTTCACGCCCTGATGGCGGGACGTACGCCCGGCGACTTCGGTTTGTTGTTGCACGCGGCACGGTTCGCCGCGTGGAAGCACCGACACCAAAGACGCAAAGGTGCGGCGCGGTTGCCGTACATCAACCATCCGCTCGATCTCGCGCATGCACTGTGGTTCGAGGGTGGCGTGCGTGACGAAATCACTTTGGCGGCCGCACTGCTGCACGACACGATCGAGGACACCCAGACCACGGTGCAGGAGTTGCAAGGCGAGTTCGGCGAGACCGTCGCCGAGGTCGTGATGGAAACGACCGACGAGCCTTCGGTGCATTGGCGGGTACGCAAAAAATTGCAGGTGACGCGGGCGCGCACGGCATCACGGCGTGCACGCGAGGTGCGGCTGGCCGACAAGTTGTGCAACTTGCGCAGTCTGGTCGCGAGCCCGCCGCAGCGCTGGACGCTCGAGCGGCAACGCGAATACTTCGATTGGGCGAAGCGCGTCGTCGATCAGATGCGGGGCACGAACGCCGAACTGGAAGCGAAGTTCGACCAGATTTATCGGCAGCGCCCCTGAGCACTCGGCCGCCGCGGGCCCGAGTCGGTCAGTGGTAGTGCGGCAAGCTGACGTCGGCGAACAGTGCGTCAATTTCGTCCTGCGACGCGGCCGACTGCGCTTTGTGCACGCGGGTGCGATCGAGGTGTGGCGCGAGCTGATGCATGAAATCGAGCATGTAGCGGCGCAGGAAGTTGCCGCGGCGAAAGCCGACCCAGGTCAGATGTTTCGGGAACAGGTGCGAGGCGTCGATCGAAACAAGATCGCGATCTTCCTCGGGGTCGAGCGCCATCGCGGCGACGATGCCGACGCCGAGTCCGACGCGAACGTAGGTTTTGATCACGTCCGCGTCACGTGCAGTGAGCGCAATGTCCGGCTCGAGATCGACGGCGGAGAACGCATCGGGCAGTGATGCGGGCCCGGTCATGTTGAAGACGTAGGTGACGAGCGGATAGGCGGCGAGTTTGGCGAGCGTGAGCGTCTTGGCTTTGGCGAGCGGATGCGCGCGCGGCACGACAACGCGACGATGCCATTCATAGCAGGGCAGCAACACGCAGTCGGCGAATTGCTCGCGTGAGCCGGTGGCGACGGCGATGTCGACGTGCCCGGACGCGAGCATTTCTGCGATCTGCTCGGATGTGCCCTGGTGCAGATGTACGCGAACTTGCGGGTATTTTTCGCGGAATTCGCGTATCACCGGCGGAAGCACGTAGCGTGCCTGCGTGTGCGTGGTGGCGATCGACAAGGTGCCGCGCTGCGAGTCGCGCGCGTCGAGCGACATCGCCTTGATCGCATGCGTATCGCGCAGCACGCGCTGTGCGCGCTCGTGCACGCGCTGCCCGGCTGCGGTGAGTTTCACGAGGGCGCGTCCATCACGCACGAACAATTCGAAACCGAGTTCGTCTTCAAGCAACTTCAATTGTCGACTCACGCCCGGCTGCGACAGGTGCAGCTTTTCGGCGGCTGCCGAAATGTTGAAGCCCGCATCGACGATGGCCGCGAGATAGCGCAGTTGCTGCAGCTTCATGCGGTCTTGCGATTGAGCGGCAAGGTATTGCCCAACCACCGGCCGAGCGCGAGCGCGGGCGTCAGCATCATGCCTGGCGCGAAGGCGTCGCCGAGACTCACGCCACTGCCGAGCACTTCGCCTGCGGCGCGCAGATTCGGCACGACCGAGCCGTCGCCACGCAGCACGCGCAATTCGCGATCGACGGTGATGCCGGCCGAGGAGGTGGCGGAATGACCGAGTTGCGTCACCGCATAGAATGGCGCCTGCACGATGGGCCGCGGCATGAACTTGCGGCCGAAAGAATCTTTGCCGCTCGCAACCGCGGCGTTGTAGTCACGCACGGTTGCGATCAGCCCGGCGGCATCGATGCGCGCCTTGGCCGCGAGCGCTTCTAGCGTATCGGCACGATGGAACATCGGGTGCGCATCGAAATGCGACAGGAATTTCTCGCGCGTCCATTTGTCGATGCCGAGCGGCGCTTCGGCGGCGATGACCGAATCGAACACGATCTGGTAGCGCAAGCGATCTTGTTTGACGAATGCGCGTTCGCGTTCGGACGTCAGGGGTTCGTCTTCGCGCACGTAGCGCCGACCGTCATTGTTGACCCAGATTTCCCAGGGCTCGCGCGTTTGCGGCGCCGTCACGAACCGCGCGTAAATCTTTGAGTTGAAGGATTCGGCGGTGAGGATGGAGCCCGACCCCGGACGATGCAGATCGCGGCCGCGCAGCCAGCCACCGACGGACGTCGCAAGTTCGAGTCCGTCGCCTTGTGCGTACGGGTATGACGCGCCCGCGTAGGCAGGCAGTCCGCATAGCCGCTCGAAGGCGGCAGGGTTCATCGCGTAGCCGCCGGTGGTGATGAGCACGTGACGGCCGCGCGCGACGTAATCGCCGGCCCGGATGCCGATCACCGGACGATCGGCGCGATTCGGGTCGGTGATGAGCGAGGTGACGCGCGAGTTGAGGCGTACGGTCACGCGACCGCTGTCGACTTCCGGGGCGAGTTCGCGACGGATGACCGCGAGGATCGCGCGACCTTCTTCTTTGGCCCAAAGATATCGCGCCGTGGTGTATGCCTTGCGGGTCGGGTTGTCTCCCGTGACCGGATGATCCGGCAACGGCGTGAGTCCCGCATCGAGCAACCAGTTCACGGTGGCGGGTGCTTCGTCGGCCGTGCGACGCACGATCTGCGGGTCGGCGAATCCGCGCGACAAGCGCATGACGTCGGCATAGTGCGCATCCGGCGTATCTTTGATGCCTTTGGCCGCTTGGGTGCGCGTGCCCGCGGCAGCGACCTGGCCATTGGCCAAATGCAGCGTGCCGCCGATGTCCGCGGCGGCATCGAGCAGCAACACGCGCGCGCCGCGTCGCGACGCGAAGATCGCCGCCGGCAATCCCGCAGTTCCCGCACCCACGATCACGAGATCGAACGACGGCGTGTCGTTACCGAGCGCCTCGGACTCGACGGCGAACCCGCCGATGGCGAGTACGCTCGCGGCTTGCAGCGAGCGTTCGATGAAGTTGCGGCGTTTCATGTGTGCGGATTCCGTGATGCGTGGGGTGATCAGCCGTAGCGCTTGGCCATCGCTTCGAGCGACAGCGGTTTGATTTTCGAAGCACGCCCGGCGGTACCGAAGGCTTCATAGCGCGCGACGCAAATCGCTTTCGCGGCCGCGGTGGCTTCTTTGAGATATTTGCGCGGATCGAACTCGGCCGGGTCTTTGTTGAAGGCGCGACGAATCGCGCCGGTCATCGCGAGGCGAATGTCGGTGTCGATATTGATCTTGCGTACGCCGTGTTTGATGCCTTCCTGGATTTCTTCGACCGGCACGCCGTAGGTTTCGCGCAGCTTGCCGCCGTTATCGCGGATCACTTGCAACCAGTCCTGCGGCACCGACGACGAGCCGTGCATCACGAGGTGGGTGTTCGGAATCTTGGCGTTGATTTGTTTGATGCGGTCGATCGCGAGAATGTCGCCGGTCGGCTTGCGCGAGAACTTGTAGGCGCCGTGCGACGTGCCGATCGCGATGGCGAGTGCATCGACACCGGTCTTGGCGACGAAGTCGGCCGCCTGATCGGGGTCGGTGAGCAACTGGTCGTGCGACAAATGCCCTTCCGCGCCATGGCCGTCTTCTTCGCCGGCTTTGCCGGATTCGAGCGAACCGAGACAGCCGAGTTCGCCTTCGACCGACACTCCGACCGCGTGCGCGATGCGTGCGACGTGGTGCGTGACCTCGACGTTGTATTCGTACGATGCCGGCGTCTTGCCGTCTTCTTTGAGCGAGCCGTCCATCATCACGCTCGAGAAACCGGAGCGGATCGATTGCACGCACACCGACGGACTCGCGCCGTGGTCCTGATGCATGACGATGGGGATGTCTGGATAACTTTCGATCGCGGCTTCGACGAGATGCCGCAGGAAGGCCTCGCCGGCATATTTTCTCGCGCCGGCGGACGCTTGCAGGATCACGGGGCTGTCGGTCTCTGCAGCAGCTTGCATGATCGCCTGCACCTGCTCGAGATTGTTGACGTTGAAGGCCGGCACGCCGTAGCCGTGTTCGGCGGCGTGATCGAGCAGTTGTCGTAGAGAGATCAGGGCCATGACGAGAACCTCCGTGCAGAGTCGCAGTAGGACATTTTACGGTTCGAGCAGCGTTTTCAGTAGCGCATCGGCGGACGTGACGCGTGCAAAGCGGGGCGCAGGATCGCGCCAGCGGTCGTCGGGCGGCAATTCGGGTCTGCCGTAACCCCAATCGACGAATACGGCGGCGCAACCGGCTCGCGTCGCCGCGCCGAGATCGGCTGCGCTGTCGCCGACCATCGCCATGCGGGTCGTTGCCACGCCGAGTTGCGTCGCGGCGGCCTGCAGCATCGCCGGTGCGGGTTTGCGCAGTGCGTGGTGGTCGGCGCCGTGCACGCTGCGAAAGTGCTGCGCGAGATTGGCGGCCGCGAGCACGGCGCGCGCGAGATGGGTCGGCTTGTTGGTGACGACGGCGAGCGGCGTGCGCATCGCGAGCGTCGCGAGTGCGACGTCGATGCCCGGGTATACGCAGCCATGTTCGAGCGGGGCGGCGAGGGCGGCGCGATCGTAGCTGGCGCGCAGCTGCGCGCCGAGCTTTTGGTGCGGGTCGTCGATGTCGAGATGCGCGAGCGCGCGTCGGATCAGGCCATCGGGCCCATCGCCCACCCAGGTACGCACCAACGAAACTTCGAAGGTGGGTAACGACGCTTCGCGCAGCGCACAGTTCAGCGCATGACCGATATCGGCGATGCTGTCGACCAGCGTGCCGTCGAGATCGAACGCGACGCCGGCGAACATGCGCGGACGATCGTCAGTCTTCGATCAGGAAGCTGCGCAGTTGCTCGGAGCGGCTCGGGTGACGCAGTTTGCGCAACGCCTTCGCTTCGATCTGACGGATGCGCTCGCGCGTCACGTCGAACTGCTTGCCGACTTCTTCGAGGGTGTGGTCGGTGTTCAGGTCGATGCCGAAACGCATGCGCAGCACCTTCGCTTCGCGCGGGGTGAGCTGCGCAAGGACGGCGTGCGTGGTCTCGCGCAGGGATTCCGCGGTCGCCTGATCGATGGGCGAAGCCACCGAGGTGTCTTCGATGAAATCGCCAAGGTGCGAATCTTCGTCGTCACCGATCGGCGTTTCCATGGAGATCGGCTCTTTGGCGATCTTGAGTACCTTGCGAACTTTGTCTTCGGGCATTTCCATGCGCACGGCAAGCTCGTCCGGCGTCGGCTCGCGACCCATCTCCTGCAACATCTGGCGCGAGATGCGGTTCAGCTTGTTGATCGTTTCGATCATGTGGACCGGAATGCGGATGGTTCGCGCCTGGTCGGCGATCGAACGCGTGATGGCCTGGCGGATCCACCAGGTCGCATAGGTCGAGAATTTGTAGCCGCGGCGGTATTCGAACTTGTCGACCGCCTTCATGAGGCCGATGTTGCCTTCCTGGATGAGGTCGAGGAATTGCAGGCCGCGGTTGGTGTATTTCTTGGCGATCGAGATCACCAGACGCAGATTGGCCTCGACCATCTCTTTCTTCGCGCGGCGAGCCTTGGCTTCGCCGATCGACACTTCGCGGTTGATGTCCTTGATTTCGCCGATCGACAGACGGTGCAGTTTTTCGATCTCGGCGAGCAGCAGCTGGCGTTTGAGGATTTCGTCCTGCATGCGACCGAGCGGCGCGGACCATTTCTTGCCGGCTTTGACGTGCTTGTCCACCCAGCGCGGGTTGGTCTCGTTGCGCGGGAAGGAGGTGATGAAATCTTTGCGCGGCATGCCGGCATCGCGCACGGCGACCACCATGATCTCTTTTTCGAGTTGGCGGATTTCGTTGACGTGCGCGCGCAAGTTGTCGATCAAAGCTTCGAACATGCGCGGCGCGAGCTTGAGTTCCATGAACTCTGCGGCGAGTTTCTTGCGCACCTTGTCGCTCTTGGGGTCGGTGATGCCGACTTTGGCGATGGAGTTCAAAAGTTGACCGTGCAGCTTCGCGAGCGAGGCGAAACGATTGGCGGCTTCGACCGGATCCGGCCCGGTATCGACGGCTTCTTCGCTGTCGTCACCGTCATCGGATTCCTCTTCGGTCGCGGGCGCCGCCGCTTCGAGTTTGGTCGGGTTCTGCGGCTGGGCGATGACGTCCGGAGCGTTCGGGTCGATGAAGCCGACGATGATGTCGGCCAGGCGACCGCCGCCCGCTTTGATGGGTTCGTAGGCCTTGAACAGGAAATCGAAGGTGGGCGGATACAGCGCCACTTGCGAGCGCACGGCATCGAGGCCTTCTTCGATGCGCTTGGCGATGGAAATTTCGCCTTCGCGCGTCAAAAGTTCGACCGTGCCCATCTCGCGCATGTACATGCGCACCGGATCGGTGGTGCGGCCGAGTTCGGCATCGAGCGCCGCGAGTGCGGCGGCAGCTTCTTCGACGGCCTCTTCGTCCGAGGGTGCGGTCGCTTCGGTGACGAGGAGCGATTCGCTGTCCGGTGCTTTTTCGTACACCGGAATGCCCATGTCGTTGATCGTGTTGACGATCTCTTCGATCTGCTCGGGATCGACGATTTCCGAGGGCAGGTAGTCGTTCACCTGCGAGTAGGTGAGGTAGGCCTGTTCCTTGCCGAGCGCGATCAGTTGCTTCAGTTGCGACTGACGCTCTTCGGGTTTGACCGGCCGACGATCCGGCAGCGGAATGATCTTGCTGCCTTCGCCGCCGCCTTTGGCGGCCTTGCCCTTGGCCGGCTTTTCAGCGGCTGCGGGGGCAACGGTGGCGACGGGTGTCGAGGCGACCGGCTTCGCAGGCGCTTTGGCGGGCGGGACGGCTTTGGCTGTCGGGGACGCCTTGGGCGCCGGCGCAGGCTTCGCGACGGGCGCGGCTTTGACGGCAGGCGCGGCTTTGACCGGCGCGACCTTGGCAGTTGCGGCCGGCTTTGCGGGCGCTTTGGCGAGTGGCTTGGCGGCGGCTTTCGGCGCCGGTTTGGCGACGATTTTCGCGACGGGTTTTGCAACCGGCTTGGCAGCGGGTTTGGCAGCGGGTTTCGCAGCGAGTTTGGCCTTGGCGACGCTCTTCGGCTTCGCCTTGACGGCGGCTTTGGCAGGCTTCGCAGCCGCTTTGACGGCCGGCTTCTTCTTGGCCGGCGAGGCTTTGCTGGCGACCGGTTTGCGGGCGACGGCCTTGGCGGATTTCTTGCTGACGGATGCCTTGGATTTCTTGCTCATGTGCGCTGCCTGGGGAAGCGAGGGCCGGAAGCCGGGGAACCGGAAATTATACTGGTGCGGCGGGGCCCGCGCCAGTTTGATCAGCCGGTCGTACGACCCGAGACGAGGCGCTGAAGTTCCTGCTTTTCGGCGGCGTCGAGGCCGTTTTGGCGTTCGCGTTCGAGCAAGGCGTCGAGGCGGCGGCGGCGGCCCTCGTCCACCATGCGATCGATGGCCGTCTGCAGTTCGCGCAGTGCCGCGGCATCGTCCCGGATCAGCGATTCGGCCGCCGCGAGGCGGGCGAGACGTTCAGCTTCGGGTCGGTCGCGCCAGCGCTCGAGCAGGGCGCCGGTGTTTTGGCAGGGGTGCTCGGTGAGTTCCTGCACCAGGCTGCGCAGGATGTCGGCCCCGGGTTCGTCGATGTCCGCCAGGCGTTCGCGGCTGTGCGCCGGCAGCTGTGCGATGACGCGCGGATGGTGAACCAGCGCCTGCACGGCTTGCCGCATCAGGCCGCCGCGACCGGCGCTGCGTGCGGTTCGGCCGCCGGGGCTTGCGGCGTCGCGTGGCCGTACGGCATCCCGCGTCGGCACTTCGCCGACCTCCCACAGTTCACGCAGTCGCGTCGCCGGCAGTCGGATCGTTTCGGCGAGACGCTCGACCAGCAGCTCGCGATAGACGCCTTCGGGCACTTTGGCGACCAGGGGACGTGCGTTCGCGGCGAAACGCGCGCGGCCGTCGGCATGGGCGAGATCCGACTGCGAAGCGAGTTCCTGCACGAGGTATTCCGACAGCGGCAGCGCACCCTCGAGTCGCGCTTCGAACGCGGCGCGCCCCTCGGCGCCGATCAAAGAATCGGGGTCGTGGCCGTCAGGCAAAAAAAGAAATCGCAGCTGGCGTCCTTCGCGCACTTCGGGCAGCGCGTTCTGCAGTGCACGCCATGCCGCGGCGCGTCCGGCGCGATCGCCGTCGAAGGCGAACACGACTTCGCCGACCAGACGAAATGCGCGTTTGAGATGCTCGGGCGTCGTCGCGGTGCCGAGCGTCGCGACGGCGTAATGCACCCCGGATTGATGCAGGCGCACGACATCCATGTAACCCTCGACGATCATCAGGCGCGTGAGCGGCGCACGCGATTGACGGGCCTCGTAAAGACCGTACAACTCGCGTCCTTTGTGGAAGAGCGCGGTTTCCGGCGAGTTCAAATATTTCGGTTCGCCCTGGTCGAGTACGCGGCCGCCGAACGCGATCACGCGGCCGCGCGCATCGCGGATCGGAAACATGAGCCGATCACGGAAGCGATCGTAGTGACGGTCCCCGTCGCGCACCTGTCCGCCTTCGCGTTCGATGATGAGTCCGCAAGCCGCGAGCGCCTCGCGTTGCGCCGGTGTGCCGCCGAATTTGTGCAGCACGTCGTTCCAGGAGGCGGTCGAGTAACCGATGCGGAAGCGTTCGGCGATTTCGGAGTCGAGCCCGCGGCGCTTGGCGTAGTCGAGTGCGCGCGCATCGTCGCGCAACGTCTGTTCGTAATGACGGGCCACGCGTCCCATGAGTTCGGCCAGATCCGCATCGGCGCGACTGCGGCCATCGTCGGGTCGCGCTTCGCGCGGAATTTCGAGGCCGGCACGCGAGGCCAACTCTTCGACCGCCTCGGGGAAACTCAGGCGGTCGTAATTCATGAGGAAGCCGAGCGAGGTGCCGTGTGCTCCGCAGCCGAAGCAGTGATAGAACTGTTTGTCCGGACTCACCCAAAAAGACGGCGATTTTTCGTCGTGGAACGGGCAGCAGGCTTTGAATTCGCGCCCCGATTTTTTGAGGGGTACGCGCGCGCCGATCAGCTCGACGATGTCGGTGCGACCGACGAGTTCGTCTATGAAACTTTGAGGAATGCGCCCGCTCATGGGCGCCAAGGATACGGCTTTCAGCCGGCGGCGGAGAGCTTGGACTTGATGAGGTTGCTGACCGCGCCCATGTCGGCACGACCCGCGGCGCGCGTTTTGACGAGCGCCATGACCTTGCCCATGTCCTTGACCGTGGTCGCCGAGGTTTCGGCGATCGCGGCGACCACCAACGCTTCGACTTCGGCGGCGGCGAGCTGCTCGGGCATGTAGGTCTGCAGCAGCGTGATTTCGGTTTGCTCTTTGGCGGCGAGATCGGCACGACCGCCGCTCTCGAATTGCACAATCGCTTCGCGGCGCTGCTTGATCATCTTTTCCACGACGGCCAGCACTTGCGTGTCGTCGAGCATGATTCGCTCGTCGACTTCGCGCTGTTTGATCGCCGCCTGCAACATGCGGATGTAGCCGAGGCGCTCTTTCTCGCCTGCGCGCATCGCATCCTTCATGTCCTGGGTGATGCGCTCTTTGAGCGACATCGCTTGGGCTCCCGCGCCTTGTTAGCGCGCGCGAGCGACGCGCGGGGACGAGCGCTTGATGTGCCGCTTCACGGCGGCAGCCTTCTTGCGCTTACGCTCCTGCGTCGGCTTCTCGTAGAATTCGCGGCGGCGCAATTCGGTCAGCACGCCCGCTTTCTCGCAGGCGCGCTTGAAACGGCGCAGGGCAGCGTCAAAGTACTCATTTTCTCGAACACGAACGCTCGGCATCGAAAACCCAACCCATTGATTTGTAAGGAATTCTTGAGGCAGCCTGCGTGAGCAGGGGCGGGGATTCTAATGATCCCCAAGGGAAAACGCAAAACCATGCGCATTCTGGCCATCGAATCCTCCTGCGACGAGTCCGCCGCCGCCGTGCTCGACGCGGACCGCGGGCTGCTCGCGCACGAGTTGTTCTCGCAGATCGATTTGCACCGTATTTACGGTGGCGTGGTGCCCGAGCTTGCCTCGCGCGACCACGTGCAGCGCCTGCTGCCGCTGGTCGAGGCGGCGCTGGCGCGGGCGCGAACCTCGGCTGCGGACATCGACGGCATCGCGTACACCGCCGGACCCGGATTGATCGGCGCGTTGCTCTGTGGCGCGGCACTCGCGCGTTCGCTGGCCTATGCCTGGGGCGTGCCGTCGATCGGCGTTCACCATCTCGAGGGGCATCTGCTCGCGCCTCTGCTCGAGCCCGATCCGCCGCCGTTTCCGCATCTGGCGCTGTTGGTGTCCGGCGGTCACACCATGCTGATCGAGGCGCGCGCGATCGGTGCGTACACGCTGCTCGGCGAGACGCGTGACGATGCGGCGGGCGAGGCTTTCGACAAAAGCGCGAAGTTGCTCGGCTTGCCCTATCCCGGCGGACCGGAGCTTGCGAAGCTGGCCGTGACGGGGCGCGCGGGGCAGTACGACTTTCCGCGTCCCATGGTCGATCGTCCCGGGCTCGAATTCAGTTTCTCGGGACTCAAAACCAAAGTGCTGCATGCGGTGCGCGCCTTCCCCGACGCGCAGGATGCCGCGCAGTTGCAGCGCGCGCGCGCCGACGTGGCGTACGAACTGCAGGAGGCGGTCGTCGACACGCTGTTGATCAAGGCGTTGCGTGCGCTCGAGCAGACGGGGCGCGATGCGCTGGTCGTCGCCGGCGGCGTCGGTGCGAATCTGCGATTGCGCGAGCGATTGAATGCCGAAGCGGCTCGCCGCGGCCTGCGCGTGTACTATCCGCGCCTCGAGTTTTGCACCGACAACGCGGCGATGATCGCGGTGGCCGGGCTTGCGCGGCTTCAGGCCGGCGAGCGCGACGGTCCGGCGATCGCGGCGCGGGCGCGTTGGCCACTCGACACCTTGCGTCCGCTGGCCGCGGGCTGAGGCGGCGGGCAACGGCGAATTTTCGGACCAGATTGCATCATCATTTTCTCAAGGACGCGTCGATGACTCACGAGCGCAAACCAGACACGATTTTTCTCAACGGTCTCGAAGTCGAATGCATCATCGGCTTCATCGATTGGGAGCGACGCATCAAGCAAAAAGTTTTGATCGACTTCGAGCTGCCGGTCGACTGTACGCGCGCCGCGGTCGACGACGACGTGGCCGATACGCTCGATTACAAGAGCGTCTCCAAGCGCATCATCGCGTTCGTCGAAGCGTCGGAGTTCAAGCTCGTCGAGACGATGGCCGAACGGCTCGCGACGCTCGTGATCGCGGAGTTCGACGTCGCGTGGATCCGGTTGCGCATCAACAAGCCGGGCGCCATTCGCGGTTCGCGCGATGTCGGCGTGGCGATCGAACGGCACCGCGCCGATTTGCAGGCCCGGTCGCGATGAGTGACGCTCCTTCGGCCGACGTCTACGTCGCCGCGGGCAGCAACGTCGATGCTGCGAACAATTTGCAGCGCGCCGCGCGGGAGCTGTGCCGCGAGTTCGGCCGGGTGCGATTTTCGAGTGTGTACCGCAACGCCGCGGTCGGTTTCGAGGGCGAGGATTTTCTGAATTTCGTCGCGGCGTTCCGCACCACGCAGGCCGTTGACGAAGTCGTCGGCCGACTGCAGAACATCGAAGGCTTGTGCGGTCGCGAACGCGATGCGCCCAAATGGGCGCCGCGCAGCATGGACCTCGACATCCTGCTGTATGGCGATCTGGTGTGCGAGCGACCGGGTTTGATCTTGCCGCGCCCCGATCTGCTCAAGCGTCCTTACATGCTCGGGCCGATGGCCGAGATCGCACCGCAGGCGCCGCATCCGGTGCAGGGTCTGTCGATGCAGCAGTTGTGGGCGCGCTTCGATCGTGATGCGCATCCGCTGACGCGCATCGAGTTGCCGCTCGGGGAGTGAGTGAACGGTGTCGCGCTCACCAACCGACGCTGCGCCCGCCGTCCACCGCCAGAATTTGTCCGGTGATGTAGGGCGCATCGGTCGCGAAGAACAAGGCCGTGCGCGCGATGTCCTCGGCCGAGCCGGTGCGCTTGAGCAAGGTGCGGTCGACGATTTTCTTTTGCAGCACCGCATCGGCGACGCCGTCTTCGGGCCACATCACCGGGCCGGGCGCGATGCCGTTGACGCGAATTTGCGGGCCGAGCTCGCGCGCCAGTGCACGCGTGAGCATGATCAGGCCGGCTTTGGCCGCGCCATACACCGGATAGCGGCGCAGCGGCCGCATGCCATGGATATCGACGATGTTCAGGATGAGGCCCTGCGAGGCGCGCAGTGCCGGTGCCGCCGCTTGCGAGAGAAACAGGGGCGCTTTGAGGTTCGAACCCATCAGATCGTCC
The DNA here is from genome assembly GCA_017853555.1 of Steroidobacteraceae bacterium. Classification (GTDB taxonomy): domain Bacteria; phylum Pseudomonadota; class Gammaproteobacteria; order Steroidobacterales; family Steroidobacteraceae; genus UBA964. The sequence goes on along the minus strand of JAFMJH010000014.1, from coordinate 19,136 downwards.
CAGTGCGCACTTGTGATCTCGCCGACCGGCGTCGGATAAAACGTCGACGCGTTGTTCACCAAGATATCGAGTCGCCCGAACCGACGCTTGGCGACATCGACGAGTTCGCCGAGACGGTCGGTCTCGAGCAAATCGAGACGCGTCATCGTCGCGCTCGAGGGGCGCAGCGCTTCGAGTTCGGCGACGAGTTTCTCGGCCTCGGTCGTGGTGCGATGACAGTGCACGATCACGTTGGCGCCGGCGGCATGCATGCGCCGCACGATCGCCGCGCCGACGCGCTTCGCGGCGCCCGTGACCAGCGCGACTTTGCCCTGCAGCGGCCCGTGTTCGTTCGTTTGGATGGCGTTCATGGGGCGAGAGTATGACGAGCCGGGCCTCGGCCTCAATGGCGCAGTTGCCCGAGCCGTCGCCCGAGGCGCGCGCGCACTGCGCGGCGGTGAAAGCCGAAATCGCGGCGCGGATCGCCGCCGACGGGGGCTGGTGGTCGTTTCATGCGTATCAGGATTTCGTGTTGCATGCGCCCGGCCTCGGCTATTACAGCGCGGGTGCGAGCAAATTCGGGCCGAGCGGCGATTTCGTCACCGCGCCCGAACTCTCGCCGTTGTTCGCGCGTACCTGTGCGAGCCAGCTCGACCTTTGTTTGCGTGTGCACGGGGGTGACGTGCTCGAGTTCGGCCCCGGCACGGGACGCTTCGCCGCAGAGGCCCTGGGCGTGTTCGCGCGCTTGGGGACGCCGCTGCAGCGCTATCGCATGCTCGAAACGAGCGCCGATCTGCGTGCGCGGCAACGGGCGTTGCTGCACGCGGGCGCTGCGGCGCACGGCGTGCACTGTGAGTGGCTCGAGGCCTTGCCCGAGCGCTACACGGGGGTGGTGTTCGCGAACGAAGTGCTCGATGCGATGCCCTGCGAGCGTTTCGAGATGCGCGCCGGGGTGCCGCTGCGACTTGGCGTCGCACTCGACGAGCGCGGCGAATTTCTTTGGCAGGCGCGCGTCGCCGACGGCGCGCGCGAGGGTGATGCGGAATTCTCCTCGCAAGCGAAGCGCAGGCTGGCCGAGGCGAGCGAGCCTCTGCCGGACGGCTATCGCGGCGAATTTCACCCGGGCTTCGACGCCTGGTTCGCCGCGCTCGCCGGGATGATGCGCCGCGGCGCGGTATTGATCGCCGATTACGGTTTGCCGCGGCGTCATCTGTTGCATGCGGAACGCGCCATGGGCAGTTTGCGTTGCCACTATCGACATCTCGCGCACGACGATCCGTTTTCTTGGCCGGGCCTCACCGACGTGACCGCATGGCTCGATTTCACGGCGGTCGCCGAAAGCGCCGCGCGTGCGGGCTTCGACGTGGCGGGGTTCACGACGCAGGCAGGGTTTTTATTGGGCGGCGGTATCGAGGCGGAACTCGCCGCCGCACTCGCGCAAGCGGGCGACGAACGCAACGCAAGCGCGTCGCGCGTCGCGCTCGCGCACGGCGCGCGTCAATTGTTGTTGCCGGGCGAAATGGGTGAGGCCGTGAAGTTCATGCTGCTCACCCGCGATTGCGATCTGTCTTTACCCGGCTTCACGTTCGTGGATTTGCTTCACTCGCTCTGAGTCGCTCGCGGTACGGCCGCTTCGATCGCCGCGAGGCGTTTGCCGCGCAGACGCGCGCCGATCGCGGCTCCGGCCAGACCCGCCCGCTCCGTCGCATCGAGCGCCACCGAACGCGCGGCCGCGAGCGCCGCTTCGACGCGGGCGCGCTGCGGATAGGGTCGGTCCGCAAAACCCAGTCGGCCGCGCGCATCGCACTCGCAGGCTTCCAGAAAATCGGCAAAACGATCGGGCCTGCGAAACGCGTCGGCGTGCTCGAGCATCTCGAGCAGCGTGCTGCCGCGCAATTCCATGCCGCGATGCACGTGCGTGTGAAAGCGTGCGGCGAGCAGCGCGAGCTCGCGATGCTCCTGCGGGACGCGCAGTCGCTCGCAGAGTCGCTCGATGACGGCGAGGCCGCGCGTTTCGTGACCATGGTGTCGCGGCCATTCGCTTCGCGGCGTGAGCGCTTTGCCGAGATCGTGGGCGAGCAGAGCGAAGCGCACCGTCGACGGCGCCTGCCGTGCAGCCGCCACGTCGAGCGTGAGCAGCAGGTGTTCGCCGGTGTCGATTTCAGGGTGCCACTCGGCGCGTTGCGGCACGCCGAAGAGCGCAGCCACTTCGGGGAGCACGACCGACAAGGCGCCGCAGTCGCGCATTACTTCGAGCGCCGCACGCGGCGTCGACTCGCCGAGTGCACGCTCGAGTTCGCGCCAGACGCGTTCGGCGACCAGTGCGTCGGCTTCGCCGGCGGAGACCATCTGTTTCATCAGCGATCGGGTTTCGGGCGCGACCTCGAAACCGAGCGCGGCGAAACGCGCGGCGAAACGCGCGACTCGCAGGATGCGTACCGGATCTTCGATGAAGGCGGGCGAGACGTGACGCAGCACGCGGCGTTCTAGATCGGCTCGACCACCGTAAGGGTCGATCAGGCGGCCGTCGGCGCTGCGCGCCATGGCATTGATGGTGAGATCGCGGCGCGCGAGATCCTGCTCGAGCGTCACCGTGGGTGCGAAGTCGGTGGTGAAGCCGCGATAGCCGGGCGCGACTTTTCGTTCGAGACGGGCGAGTGCGTGTTCTTCCTGCGTTTCAGGATGCAGGAACACCGGAAAATCGCGGCCGACGGCGCGGAAGCCGCGCGCTTCGAGGTCGGCGGGCGTGGCACCCACGACCACCCAGTCACGCTCCGCCACGGCTCGTCCGAGCAGTTCGTCGCGTACCGCGCCGCCGACTAGGTAGATCTCCATGCGCGCATGGTACCGCGCAGGGCCGCCGGACGAATGCCGAGGGCCTTGAAACCGTCGTCGCGACACACGTTGTCGACGGTCAACGAGCGGAAATTGTCACGCGAGAAGGGTTTGCCGGGCAAAAAATCCATCACGAAGGCCTGCGCCCGGCCGATCACGTCGGGCAGCGGCAGCACGCTCGCCGGCGTGCCGGAACATTCACCGATCACCGTCACGAGTTCGCCCAGGGTCATCACTTCGGGGCCGCACAATTCGAATGTTTTGCGGGATGTGGCATCGCTGCCGGCCAACGCGAGATCGAATGCGCTCGCCACGTCTTCGACCCACACCGGCGCGAAGCGCGCTTGCGCGCGAGCCAGAGGCATGAAGCCGCGCGACAGGCGCAGCAATGCGGCGAAACGATTGGTGAGCGAGTCGCGCGTGCCGAAGATCACCGACGGTCGGAAGATCGTCCAGTCCAGAGTGGGCGGCGCGCTTTGCACGATGCGTTCGGCCAGACCTTTGGAGCGCAGGTAATGGCTGGGGCCGTGTTCGTCGGCGCCCAAGGCGCTCATGTGCAGATAACGGGCGACGCCCGCCGCCGCCGCGGCGGCGACGGTTTTGCGCGTGAGCTCGGTGTGCGCCTGCAGGAAGCCGCGGCCCGAGTCGCCGCGCTCGTTCAGAATGCCGACCAGGTTCACGACGACGTCGCAATCTTTGAAAAGGCGCGCAAGCGTCGCAGGGTCGTGCACGTCCGCGCGCACGAGTCGCACGGTCGGCAGCACGGCGAGATGTCGCGCGAGGCTCGGGTTGCGCGTCGGCAAAACGAGATCGTGGCCCGCACGTGTCCAGCGCGACACCAGCGAAGTGCCGACGAAGCCGGTGCCACCGAGAATGATGATGTTCATGCGATCAGCGTAGCAGTACGACGCCGAGTTCGCCGTTGCGACGCACTTGCAGCACCAAGGTGGTCGCGCCGCGCGCGGCGGCGGCTTGCCATGCGGCACGCAATTGTTTGCGATCGCCGACGCGTGCGCCGTTGGCGGCGATCACGACGTCGTTCGCGCGCAGGCCAGCGATCGCAGCTGCACTGCCGTTTGCGACGCTGCGCACGAGGACGCCTTCGTTGTCATCCGCATCGTCGAGGGCCGCGCCCTCGAAACCGCGATGCAGGCCGTTGGCCGCCTCGCTCGACGCGAGCTCGTTCGCTTTCGCGACCGCAAGCGGCTCGGGGATCAGCGCGCTCAAGCGTCGCGTTTGACCATCGCGCAGTACGGCGACTTCGACTTTGTCGCCGACGCGCAGCAAGCCGATCGCGTTGCGAAAATCGGCGGCGGATTTCACCGTCTTGCCGTTCACGGTGGTGACGACGTCGCCGGCGCGAAGACCGGCGCGCGCCGCGGCCGAGTCTGCCGCGACCTGATTGATGACTGCGCCGCTGCCGTTCGGCAGCCCGAGTGCTTGCGCGACGTCGGGCGTGAGCGAGGCGACCGCGACGCCGAGTTGGCCGCGTTTCACTGCGCCGAACTCGATCAGTTGTTGCATCACGCTGCGCGCCATGTTCACCGGAATCGCGAAGCCGATGCCGATGTTGCCGCCGCTGCCCGAGAGAATCATGTTGTTGATGCCGACGAGTTCGCCGCGCAAGTTCACGAGCGCACCACCCGAATTTCCGGGATTGATGGACGCATCGGTCTGGATGAGGCTCTCGTAGCCATCGGGGTTGAGACCGGAGCGGCCGAGCGCGCTGACGATTCCCGACGACACCGAATGCTGCAAGCCGAACGGATTGCCGATCGCGGCCACGTAGTCGCCGGGCTCGAGACGGTCGGAGTCGCCGAGCGAAATTTCGGTGAGTCGTTCCGGCGTCACCTGGATCACGGCGATGTCGGTTCGCGGATCGCTGCCGACGATCTTCGCCGCGAGTTCGCGCTCGTCGAACAAGGTGACGGTGATTTCTTTGGCGTTGTCGACGACGTGCGCGTTGGTGACGATGTAGCCGCGTTTGGCGTCGACCACGACGCCGGATCCGGCCGACTGGAATTGGCGTTCACGGACGCCGGCACCCGGCGGAATGTTGAAGAAACGCCGGAAGAACGGGTCGTCTAGCAGCGGATTGCGCGCGGCCTGCTCGCGGATCGTGCCTTTGATGGCGATGCTGACGACCGCGGGCGAAACGCGTTTGATCATCGGCGCTAGCGACGGCAACGGCGCGACGACGCGCGCCTCGCTCACGCCGGTGTTCGGCGCCGACGGAGCCGATTGCGCGTTGACGATGATCGGTGCGGCCGCGAGGGCCGCACCGATCACGAGTGCCGCACCGCGTCGTTCGCGCATGCGCTTCAGGCGGCTTCGACGGTGATGCGTCGCGGCTCGACTTTCGGCTGCTTGGCGACCGAAATTTCGAGCACCCCGTGGCTGCTGCGTGCGCTGATGTGCTCGGGTGCCGCATCCTCGGGCAGCGTGAAGCGACGCAGATACGTGCCGTCGGGGTTGTGGCGCGTCGCCTTCAGGGTGAGCACGCCGTCTTCGGTCGTGATTTCGATGTCGGCAGGCAGCACACCCGGCAGATCGGCGCGCAATACGTAGCGCTGGGCTTCCTCCTGCACGGACACGTGCGGGATCAGGGGCAGTTGGCGGTCCGAGACGCGAAAGTCGTAGCGTAAAAGAGTCATGGCCTATCTCCTTCGGGCGTTGGGTGGTGGGCCGCAAGCGCAGCCCCGTTAAAACCGGAGTTGCGGATGTTCCGGTCGAATTCAAGGGGGTAGGCTTGGGGAAAAGCTGTGGATCGTTTGTGGACTAAACGCCACACAAGATATTGGGGGTAGTTACTTTCCGCAGGGGTGTGCGATGACGCACATTCCGGGCAGGGGTTTGCCGGCCTGATGTTTAATAACCACATGATCTGTAAGGTTTAATTGCCACTCCAATCGAGATCAAGAAAGTCTTGACGCTCCCCGCCCCCCTGCTTAACCTTGCCCCGTCGACACAACATCTTGTGTGCGGGCAGCGCGCGGATCGGTGGTGTCGTAGGGCAGGGGTGGGCCGGTTTCCGGTCATCAAACGGCAAAAAGTGAGTTTCGGGCGCAGGGCGTCCCGGGCGATTTTTTTGGTGTGTTTTCCCTTTGTTTTTGGGTGGTTTTGAATTTTGAGGGGAGCCACAGCTCGCGATGAATAGCGTTGTGAAGCTCGTTACGAACGACGTCGATGCGATCCCTTTTCAGGAAGCTTCGCTCGACATCTGGGAAAAGAAATACCGGCTGGTTTCGAAAAGCGGTGAAGCGGTCGACAAGACCATGGACGACACCTACAAGCGTGTCGCCCGTGCCTTGGCGGACGTCGAGCCGGAGTCGCAGCGCGAGCATTGGCACGAGCGTTTCCTGTGGGCGTTGCGGCGCGGGGCGATCCCGGCCGGGCGCATCACCTCGAACGCCGGCGCGCTCGAGCACAAGCCCGCCACCTCGACCATCAACTGCACGGTCTCGGGCACGATCCGCGACTCGATGGACGACATCCTCGGCAAGGTGCACGAGGCAGGTCTCACGCTGAAGGCCGGCTGCGGGATCGGCTACGAGTTCTCGACGCTGCGGCCGCGCGGTGCGTACGTCTCGGGCGCCGGTGCCTACACCTCAGGCCCGCTGTCGTTCATGGATATCTACGACAAGATGTGTTTCACCGTGTCGTCGGCCGGTGGCCGTCGCGGCGCGCAGATGGGCACGTTCGACGTCGGTCACCCCGACGCGATGGACTTCATCCGCGCCAAGCGCGAGAACGGCCGCCTGCGCCAGTTCAATCTGTCGCTGCTCATCACCGACGAATTCATCGAGGCCGTGCGCCGCGACGGCGAATGGCGTCTGGCCTTCCCGATTTCGCGCAAGGAATACGAAGCCGACAAGCCCGACCTCAACGACGCCGCGCAGTACGTATGGCGCGAATGGCCGTACGCCGACAACCTGGTCGTCAACGACACCGGTCTCGTGGCCTGCAAGGTCTACAAGACGCTGCCTGCGCGCCGGATGTGGGACGTCATCATGTCGTCCACCTACGACTTCGCAGAACCCGGTTTCATCCTCATCGACCGCGTCAATGAAATGAACAACAACTGGTGGTGCGAAAACATCCGCGCCACCAACCCGTGTGGCGAGCAGCCGTTGCCGCCGTACGGTTCTTGCCTGCTCGGCTCGGTGAACCTCACGCGCTTCGTGCGCCGTCCGTTCACCGACGAGGCGCAGTTCGATTGGGAGGAATACCGCGAAGTCGTCAAAGTATTCACCCGCATGCTCGACAACGTCGTCGAGGTGAACGGTTTGCCGCTCGATGGTCAGCGTGACGAGATCATGCGCAAGCGCCGTCACGGCATGGGCTTTCTGGGCCTCGGCAGCTCGATGACGCTGCTCGGCATGAAGTACGGCTCGCCCGAGTCCGTCAAATTCACCGAAGACGTCTCGCGCGAGATGGCAGTCGCCGGCTGGGAAGCGGCGCTCGACCTCGCGCGCGAGAAGGGTCCCGCGCCGATCATGAACGAAGAGTTCGTGGTCACCGGCGAGATGCTGCGCAAGCGCCCCGAGATGGCGCGTGACGGCTGGAAAATCGGCAGCAAGATTCCGGGTCGGGTGCTGCACGCGCGGTACAGCCGCTACATGCAGCGCGTCGGCGAAGTGGCGCCTGCGCTGGTCGATCAGCTCGCGCTGGTCGGCGCGCGTTTCACTCACCACACCTCGATCGCGCCGACCGGCACGATTTCGCTTTCACTTGCGAACAACGCGAGCAACGGCATCGAGCCTTCCTTCGCGCATCACTATTTCCGCAACGTGATCCGCGAAGGCAAGAAGTCCAAAGAAAAGGTGGACGTATTCTCCTTCGAATTGCTCGCCTATCGCGAACTCGTGAATCCGCGGGCGATGCCGAACTCGAGCAATCCGGGCGAGAAGTTGCCGGATTACTTCACCACCGCCGACGACATTACGCCGACGGAGCACGTGGACATCCAGGCGGCTTCGCAGAAGTGGATCGACTCGTCGATTTCGAAGACGGCCAACGTGCCCACCGATTTCAACTACGACGCGTTCAAAGGCATCTACCTCTACGCGCACGAGAAAGGGCTCAAGGGCTGCACCACCTTCCGTTTCAACCCGGAAGCCTTCCAGGGTGTGCTCGTCAAGGAAGAAGACCTCAAGAACACGACCTACGTGTTCACGCTCGAGGACGGCACCGAAGTGTCGGTGAAGGGTGACGAGGAAATCGAGTACGACGGCGAGATGCACTCCGCCGCCAATCTGTTCGACGCCTTGAAGGAAGGCTACTACGGGAAGTTTTGAGGTTCGTTGCGTTTATGGCCGCCATCAAGATCGACAAGAAGATTTCGAAGTATCGCGTTCAGAAGCCGGGCGCCGAAGCGGCGCCGGCTGCCGCGTCCGTCAACGTCGCCGATTTGCCGACCAGTCATGGCGGCAAGGTCGTGCGCCTGACCGAAGAAGTGCAGCGCCCCGAGGTGCTGATCGGTTCGACGTACAAGATCAAGACTCCGGTGTCGGACCACGCGATGTACGTCACCATCAACGACATCGTCCTGAACGAAGGCACCGAGCACGAGCAGCGGCGTCCGTTCGAGGTGTTCATCAACTCGAAGAATCTCGACCACTACCAGTGGATCGTCGCGTTGACGCGCATCATCTCGGCCGTGTTCCGCAAGGGCGGTGACGTGACCTTCCTGGTCGAAGAGCTCAAAGCCGTGTTCGATCCGCGCGGCGGCTACTGGCAGCCGGGCGGCAAGTTCATGCCCTCGATCATCGCCGAGCTCGGCCACGTGATCGAAAAGCATCTGCAGACCATCGGTCTCATGCGCAAGCCTGAACTCGACGAGCACCAACAGAAGCTCGTCGACGAGAAGCGTGCGGAGTTCGAAGCGCGCAGCAAGCAGGCCGATGCATTCGCGAAGTCACATTTCCCCGAAGGCGCGCAGTTGTGCAGCAAGTGCAGCACAGCCGCCGTGGTGATGATGGACGGCTGCATGACCTGTCTCAATTGCGGCGATTCGAAATGCGGCTGACCCGGTCGCGGGTCCTCGCACTCTCACTGATTCTGACGGGCGGCGCGCTCCACGCGCCGGTCCTGTTCGCGCAACCGCAAGCGCAGGCGCAAGCACAACCGTCCGCGATTCCGCGTCCACCCGAATTGCAGCGCGACGTCGATTTCTGGATCCGGATCTATTCATCCGTCACTACGCGTCAGGGCGTGTTGCACGACGAGCGCAATCTCGGCGTCGTCTACGCGGTGATCGACCTGCCGGGCGACGGACCGAATCCGGCGCGTCGTCAAATCATCTCAGAAGCGCGTGATCGTGTTGCCGCATCGCTGCGCGAAGCGGCCGAGGCGCTCGCCATCGGCGCGACGCCGACTTCACCCGAGGCGGCGCGCGCGCTCGCGTTGTGGGGCACGGAGGCGACGCGTGAACGTTTGCTCGCGGCCGCGCAGAGCGTGCGCTTTCAGCTCGGGCAGGCCGATCGCTTCCGCGAGGGCATCGTGCGCTCGGGACGATGGGAAACCCATATCGCGCGCACCTTCTCCGAACTCGGCTTGCCGCCGGAGTTGGCGGCGTTGCCGCACGTCGAGTCGTCGTTCACGCCCACGGCTTATTCAAAAGTCGGTGCGTCGGGCTTGTGGCAGTTCATGCGTTCGACCGGACGCTTGTACATGCGCGTGGACGATCTGGTCGACGAACGTCTGGACCCGTTCCGTTCCACCGAGGCGGCGGCACAACTGCTCGCCAACAATTACCGCGCGCTCGGCAGCTGGCCGCTGGCGATCACCGCTTACAACCACGGCACGGCGGGTATGCGACGCGCGCGCGATGCAATGAGGACGGACGATTTCGCCGTCATCGCGCGTCGTTACGAGGGGCGCGCGTTCGGTTTCGCGTCGCGCAATTTTTTCCCTTCGTTCCTCGCGGCGCTCACCATCGACCAAAACCCGGACCGCTATTTCGGCAAGATCGAGCGTGCGGCACCGCTGCAGTTCTATGAAATCGACCTGCCCACGCAGGTGCCGGTGGAGACGGTGGAACGACGGCTCGGGCTCTCGCGCGAGACCATGCGTGAATTGAATCCGGCGCTGCGCCGTCTGGTGTGGTCCGGCGAGCGGCGGATGCCGCGGGGCTATCGATTGCGGGTGCCTGCCGAAGCCGCCGTCGCCGCGGCCGATTTCGCCAAGTCCCTGGGAACGGAAGTGCTGGTCGAAGAGCCGCGCGTCGCGGCGCGCTATGCCGCGAGCGTCGCGGCAGCCGAAGCCCGTGCGCAAGGCGCCGCCGCCGCGGCGGGTGCGCCTGCTGCGGTGCGGGTCGCCGCCGCGTCCGAGCCTCCGGCCGCGCAGCCGCAGACGCAGGCGCGTACCCATCGCGTGCGCCGCGGCGACAGCCTGTCGTCGTTGGCGCGCCAATTCGGCGTCAGCATCGCCGAGCTCGCACGGGCCAACGATCTGCCGCCGCAGGCCAAGCTGCGCCGGGGCGCCACGTTGCGCATTCCGATGGGAGGCGCTGCGCCGGCTCTATAATCGCCCGCATGCGTCGTTGGATCATTTTGCTCGTCGTGTTGCTCGTGCCCCCTTGGGCGCGGGCCGATGGCGTTTCCGAGCTGCCGATGGCGACGCGCATTCTGGTCGAGAAATCCGCCCGGCGCATGACCTTGTTCGAGCACGATCGCGTGCTGCGCACCTATCGCGTCGCGCTCGGGGTCGAGCCGGTCGGGCCGAAGCAGGTCGAGGGCGACTTGCGCACCCCGGAGGGGCGTTACCGGATCATCGCGCGCAATCCGCGCAGTGATTTCTTCCTGTCGCTGCAGGTGTCCTACCCCGACGCGCGCGACGTCGACCGGGCGCGCCGCGCCGGCGCACGGCCGGGCGGGGCGATCATGATCCACGGCTTGCCGAACCAACCGCGGCAGTCGCTCGAGTATTACGCCAAAACCGATTGGACCGACGGGTGCATCGCGCTCAACAACGCGGACATGATCGAAGTCTGGATGCTCGTGCCCGAAAACACCCCCATTGAAATTCGTCCCTGAGCCCCGATTTCCGGGAGTCTGCGAGGTCATCACGTTGGAAACCAGCATCGTCATTCCCGAGTTCGTCGACGCGCGCGTGGCGCCGCGTGGCGCACTCGAAAGTCTGTCGCAAGACGAAATCGAACAGCTGCTGTCGAGCGGTCAGGGCGGCCTTTATCCGCTGTTTCGGCGCTGCGCGCTCGCGGTGCTCAATGCCGGCAGCGACACCGACGATGCGCGCGTGATCTTCGACAAATACCGCGACTTCGACATACGCCTGCTGAGACACGCGTTCGGCGTGAAGCTCGAGATCCGCAATGCGCCGGCTTCGGCCTTCGTGGACGGCGAGATGATCCGCGGCATCAAGGAATTGTTGTTCGCCGTGTTGCGCGACGTCGTCTACACGGCCAACGAAATCGTCGACAGCGGGCGTTTCGATCTGGGCAAGCCGCAGGCGGTCACCAATGCGGTGTTCCACATCCTGCGCAACGCCCGTCTGCTCGATCACAAGCTGCGTCCGAACGTGGTGGTGTGCTGGGGCGGACATTCGATCAACCGCGAGGAATACGAGTACACGAAAAAAGTCGGATACGAACTCGGTCTGCGCGGTCTCGACGTGTGCACGGGCTGCGGTCCGGGTGCGATGAAGGGCCCGATGAAGGGTGCGACGATCGGTCACGCCAAGCAACGCATCGTCACCGGTCGCTACATCGGTCTGACCGAGCCCGGCATCATCGCCGCCGAACCGCCGAATCCGATCGTGAATCACCTCGTGATCATGCCGGACATCGAAAAGCGCCTCGAGGCGTTCGTGCGCATCGGACACGGCATCGTCGTGTTCCCCGGTGGTGCCGGCACCGCCGAAGAAATCTTTTATCTGCTCGGAATATTGCTGGATCCGGCGAACGCGGCGCAGCCCTTCCCGGTGGTGTTGACGGGTCCGAAGCGCAGCGCCGCGTACTTCGAGCAGATCCGGCAATTCCTGATCGGCACGCTCGGTGCGCAGGCGGCCGATCGGCTGCGGGTCGTGATCGACGATCCGGCTGAAGTCGCGCGGATCATGGATCGCGGCCTCGACGACGTGCGCGAATTTCGCCGCCAGCATGCCGATTCGTACAACTTCAACTGGTTGTTGCGGATCGGCGAGGCCTTCCAGCAGCCCTTCGAAGTGACGCACGCGGCGATGCGACAGCTGCGTTTGCATCGCGATCTGCCGGTGCACGAGTTGGCCGCGGATTTGCGGCGCGCGTTCTCGGGCATCGTGTCGGGCAACGTCAAAGAGCAGGGTGTCACCGCGATCGAGCGGCACGGGCCGTTCGAGCTCGTGGGTGACCCTGCGGTGATGGCGATGCTTGACGAACTGCTCGCCGGTTTCGTGGCACAGCAGCGCATGAAGCTCCCCGGTTCCACCTACACACCCTGCTATCGCATAGTCAAATCATGAACGACACCACTGCAACGACCGCCCCCGCCGAAAAGCACGGCTTCCAGGCCGAGGTTCGCGAGCTTTTGAAGCTCATGATCCACTCGCTGTACAGCCACCGTGAAATTTTTCTGCGCGAGTTGATCTCGAACGCCTCGGACGCGAACGACAAGCTGCGTTTTCTCGCGCTGTCGGATGCGTCGTTGTACGAGGGGGCGACCGAGCTGCAGATCTGGGTCGATCACGACGCCGAGAAAAACACCATCACCATCCGCGACAACGGGATCGGCATGACGCGCGACGAGGCGATCGCGCACTTGGGCACGATCGCCAAATCGGGCACCGCCGAGTTTTTCTCGCGGCTGACCGGTGATCAGCAGAAAGACTCGCAGTTGATCGGCCAATTCGGCGTCGGCTTCTATTCCGCCTTCATCGTTGCGGACGAGGTCGAGGTGTACACGCGCAAGGCCGGTGTCGCGGCGAACGACGGCGTGCGTTGGGCGTCGAAAGCGGACGGCGACTTCACGGTCGAGGCGGCCGTGTTGCCCGAGCGAGGTACGCGGATCGTGCTGCATCTGAAGGATGCCGCCAAAGAATTCGCCGACGCGTGGCGGCTGCGCTCGCTGGTGCGGCGTTATTCGGACCACATCGCTTTCCCGGTGTCGATGCGCAAGGAAGGCGAGGCGACGCTCGATTGGGAGCCGGTCAATCAGGCCAAGGCGCTGTGGACGCGTGCGCGCAGCGACATCACGGACGAGGAGTATCGCGAGTTCTACCAGCATGTCGCACACGATTTCGCGGAGCCGCTCGCCTGGAGTCACAACAAGGTCGAGGGCAAGCGCGAATACACTTCGCTCCTGTACGTGCCGGCGCGCGCGCCGTTCGATCTCTTCCAGCGCGACGCGACGCGCGGACTCAAGTTGTACGTCCGGCGCGTATTCATCATGGACGATGCCGAGCAGTTTCTGCCGCTCTATTTGCGCTTCGTGCGCGGCGTGCTCGACTCGAACGACCTGCCGCTCAACGTTTCGCGCGAACTTCTGCAGCAGGATTCGGAAGTCGAGGCGATGCGTACGGCGCTTACGCGGCGTGCGCTCGACCTGTTGGGCAAGCTCGCGAAGGACGAGCCTGAAAAATATGCGGCGTTCTGGAAGGAGTTCGGCGCCGTGCTCAAGGAGGGCGTCGGCGAGGACAGCGGCAACCGCGAGCGCATCCTGCCGTTGTTGCGCTTTGCGAGCACGCACGACGAGTCGGATGCGCCGACGACGACGTTGCCCGACTACGTCGCGCGCATGAAGACCGGTCAGCAACGCATCTATTACATCGTGGCCGATTCGGTCGCGGCGGCGCGCAGCAGTCCCTATCTCGAAGTGCTGAAATCGAAAGGCGTCGAAGTGCTGCTGTTCGCGGACCGCGTCGACGAATGGATGATGGGGTATCTGCGTGAATTCGACGGCAAGCGTTTTAAAGACGTCGCGCGCGGTGATCTCGAGCTCGGCGAACTCGAAGACGCGGCCGACAAGAGTGCGGCCGAGCAAGCCGGCAAGGATGCGGCCGACCTGATCGCCCGCCTCAAAAAAGCTCTGGGTGAGCGCGTTCTGGACGTCAAGGTGAGCGGCCGTCTCGCCGATACGCCCGCCTGTCTGGTGCTGGCCGAGGGTGACCCCGGGGCGCAGATGCGCCGCATCCTGCAGGCTGCGGGACAGAGCGTGCCCGACTCCAAACCGTCGCTCGAGATCAACGCGGGCCATGCTTTGCTGCGTCATTTGGCGGCGACGCCCGAGGGCGGCGAGTTCGACGAGTTGGCACTTTTGGTGTTCGAGCAGGCGAAGCTCGCCGAGTCGGGCAGCATCGCCAACCCGGGCGAGTTCGTGCGACGCCTGAACCGGGTGCTCGGTCGCCTCATGGCATAATCGCGCCATGGGCGACTCCGAGCACGACCGGCACGTACCGAGCACCGACGAATTGCGGGCGCGTCTGTCGCCGCTCGCATTCGAAGTGACGCAACGTCACGGTACCGAGCGCGCATTCACCGGTGCCTACACGCACAACAAAGAGCAGGGCACCTACGCCTGCGTCTGCTGCGGCTCGGCCTTGTTCGCCTCCGACACCAAGTACGACTCGGGTTCGGGCTGGCCGAGTTTTTGGACGCCGCTCGCGGGCGATCGGGTACGCGAGATTCGTGATTCGAGTCATGGCATGGTGCGTACCGAAGTCGTCTGTGCACGTTGCAACGCGCATCTCGGTCACGTATTTGAAGACGGGCCGCGACCCACCGGTCTGCGCTATTGCATCAATTCGGTGTCGCTCGATTTTCGCGCGGGCGCGAAGGACGACGCTGCCGAGTCGCGCTGATGCGCGTCCTGATGCTGATCCTGATCGTCGCGGTGGGTGTACTCGTCATGTTCGCGCGGCAGTGGGCCGAGGCAGCGCGACGCAATGCCGCGACTTCTGCGCCCGTCGCCGTCACCCAGAATTCCAACACCCCAGCGGGAGCCAACGTGAACGAATCTTTGATCACCGAATTGTCGGACGGCGCCGGTGCCGCGGTCGCCAACGGCCAGACGGCAGTCGTGCATTACACCGGCTGGCTGTACGACGCCGCGGCTGCAGAAAACAAAGGGCGCAAGTTCGACAGCTCGCACGATCACGGCGAGCCGTTCGCTTTCGAGGTGGGCGCCGGTGAAGTGATCCGCGGCTGGGATCTCGGGGTCGCCGGCATGAAGGTCGGCGGGCGTCGACGCCTGGTCGTACCTGCGGAACTCGGTTACGGCGCGCGCGGCGCGGGCGGCGTCATCCCCGGCGGCGCGACCTTGGTGTTCGACGTCGAACTCGTGGCCATTCAATGAGGCGTTCTGACATGCGCAAGATCATCTACAAATTCATGCTCGGCGTGTTGGTGGCGAGTGCGTTCACGAGCGCGCCCGCGGCGATCCTCATCCATGCAGGTCGCGTGATCGACGCCGTTGGCGAGGCGCCGCTCGTCGAGCGAACGGTCATCGTCGATCAGGACCGCATCGTCGCGATCGAAGCCGGTTATCGCAAACCCGGCGCCAACGACCGCGTCATCGATTTGCGCAAGGGCACACTGATGCCCGGTCTCATGGACATGCACGTGCATCTGACGAGTCAGCAAAGCCGCACGTCGGAACTCGATCGCTTCAAAAAAGATGCCGGTGACGTGGCGATCGACGGCGTGGTGTACGCGCAGCGCACGTTGCAGGCGGGGTTCACCACGGTGCGCGATCTCGGCGACTCGTTCCGCGCGAGTCTTGCACTGCGCGATGCCATCAATGCGGGCAAAGTTCCAGGCCCGCGTATTTTTGCCGCCGGCAAGGCGATCGCCACCACCGGCGGCCATGCCGACCCCACGAACGGTTGGGCGGATTTTCTCGGCGGTGCCGACGTCGGCCCGCGGGATGGCGTGATCGACGGACCCGAGGCGGCAGTGCAAGCGGTGCGTCAGCGGTACAAGGAAGGCTCCGATCTCATCAAGATCACCGCGACGGGCGGCGTGCTGTCGATCGCGAAGAACGGCTTGAATCCGCAGTTCACCGAAGAGGAAATCCGTGCCGTCGTCACCACGGCGCACGACTACGGCTTCAAAGTCGCCGCGCACGCGCACGGCGCAGAGGGCATGAAGCGCGCGGTACGCGCCGGCGTCGACTCGATCGAGCACGGCACGTTCATGGACGAAGAAACCATGAACTTGATGAAACAGAAAGGCACGTATTACGTCCCTACGATCACCGCAGGTCGCTGGGTGTTCGATCGATCGCAAGAGCCGGGATTCTTTCCGGAGGTCGTGCGCCCGAAGGCGGCGAGCATCGGGCCGGTCATCCAGAGCACGTTCGCCAAGGCCTACAAAGCGGGCGTCAAAATCGTCTTTGGCACCGACACTGGCGTGTCGGCGCATGGCGACAATGCGCGCGAGTTCGTGCTGATGGTCGAGGCGGGCATGCCCGCGCTCGAAGCGATCAAGTCGGCCACCATCGTGCCCGCCAAGTTTCTGGACGTCGATGATCGCCTGGGGACGGTGCAGGTCGGCAAGTTGGCTGATCTCGTGGCGGTTCCCGGTGATCCGCTCGTCGATATCTCGGCGATGCGGCGCATCAATTTCGTGATGAAGGGCGGCGTTGTCCATCGCAGCCCCTGAACGCTTGCTGCTTGCCGGCGCGGCGGGTGATCTCGAACTTTTGATCGAGACCCCGTCGGCCGTTCCGCTGCTTGCCGTGGCCGTGTGTTGCCATCCGCACCCTCTGTTCGGCGGATCGCTCACCAACAAAGTCATCCACACGGTCGCGCGTGCGTTCGTCGCGCAGGGTGCGGCGACGGTGCGCTTCAATTTTCGGGGTGTCGGCGCGAGCGCCGGCGTGCACGACGAAGGCCGCGGGGAATTCGACGACCTGCGGACCATCGTCGCGTGGGCGCGGCAGCGATGGCCGGGTTTGCCGCTGTGGTTGGGCGGATTTTCCTTTGGGGCGTGGGTCGCGTTGCGTGCGGCGGCGTGCGAGCAGCCCGCGCTGCTCGTGACGGTTGCGCCGCCGGTCGGACGCTGGGACTTTGCGTCGATCGCGGCGCCGTCGTGTCCGTGGCTCGTCTTGCAAGGCGAGCGCGACGAACTCGTCGATGCACGCGCCGTGACGGAGTACGTACGCGGAATCGCGCCGAATTCGACCGTGGTGTCGGTGGCCGCCGCCGATCATTTCTTCCACGGCCTGTTGGCCGAAGTGCGTACCGCGGTCGAGACCTTCGTCGCCGCTCAGGCGTGCAGCGAGTAACCCGCGCCGCGCACCGTGTGGATCAGGGGCCGCGCAAAGTCGCGATCGACCGCTTGGCGCAATCGGCTGACGTGCACATCGACCACGTTGGTCTCGGGGTCGTAATGGATGTCCCACACGCCCTGCAGCAACATCGCTCGCGTCACGATTTGCCCCGCGTGACGCGTCAAAAATTCCAGCAAGCGGAATTCCCGCGCGGTGAGATCGAGCGCGCGCCCGGCGCGCGTGGCGCGATGCGTCAGCAGGTCGAGCTCAAGATCGTCCACTTTCAAAGTGGTGACGGTCGCGTCGCGGCCGCGACGCAGGAGCGATTCGACGCGCGCGAGCAGCTCTTCGCTGGCGTAGGGTTTGCCGAGGTAGTCGTCGCCGCCCGCGCGCAAACCCCGGACCCGCTCGTCGACCGAGTCTAGCGCCGACAGCAGCAGCACCGGAGTTTTGTCGCCGCGTTCGCGCAGCCGACGCACGATTTCGAGACCGTCGAGCCGCGGCAGCATGCGGTCACCGATGATCAATCCGTACTCGCCCGATTCCGCACGCGCGAGCCCCGCGATGCCGTCGGCGACGTGTTCGACGGCATAGCCGTGTTGCCCGAGCAGCGTGCCGAGCTCGCGGGCGAGGGTGAGGTCGTCTTCGATGAGCAGTATGACCACGAGGTGTCTCCGTGCGCGTCATTGTAGAGCATGAGCATCCGCGGGCGAACTTTGGCTCCGTCGCCGCGTCGTGGCATGCTGGGCCATGCTGAAGAGTTTGTCGGATCGTCGCACCTTGCTTGCGACTTCGTTGGCCGTCTGGGTGATTCTGCTCACCTTCGCCGGCAGCTATGCGTGGTTGCAACGGCGCGTTGCCGCGCTCGTCGAAGCCGATACCCATCGCATTCTCGATCGCGAACTCGAGCTGACCGATCGGATCGACCGTACGGCCGGTCGCGAAACGTTGCTGCGCGCGCTGCGCATCCGCACGGGGTATGCCGATCGAACGTATTTCTGGATGATGGTGGACGCCGATGACCGCCCGCTCATCGTCGACACGAAACAGATTCCGATCGGGTTCGAGCGACTGGTAACACTGCCGAATCACGCACGAATCCCGCTCGCCGACAAGCAGGATGCCTATGTGTGCTTCATCCGGCTTGCGGACGGTGCGCGGGTCATCATCGGCCGCATCGACGTGCGGCGCAGCATTCTGGCGCGCGATTTCGCTTACGCCTCGACCGTCGCCGTGCTCGTCTTGCTGTTTGCGGCGATCCTGACCTTGGTCGTGTTCGATCGCTACGTCGTATCGCATTTGCGCTCGCTCTCCGAGACCGCCAAACGCATCATGCGCGGTCAGATGGCGGCGCGCGCGCCCCAGCCGCAGCGCTTCGAGGCGCTCGGTTCCATGACGCGCACCTTCAACGAAATGCTGGATCAGAACGAAGCGCTGGTCGGCGGTTTGCGCACGGTGACGGAGAGTTTGGCGCACGATCTGCGCCGACCTTTGATGCGTGTTCGACGCGGCATCGAAGCGGCGCGTGTCGCGGGCGATGACGCCACGCGCGATGCGGCTTTGGCGCTCGCCGAAACGAACGCCACGCGCGCGTTGCAGACCTTCAACGCCTTGGTGGATCTGGCACGCGCCGAAGCGGGCCTGTCGCGCGAATCGATGGAGCAAGTCGACGTGACGGCGGTGGTGGCCGACGTGATCGATCTCTTCGAGCCGCTGGCCGAAGAGCGTTCGCAACCCATCGCGCGTCAGTTGGCGTCGTGTACGGCCGTGGCGCACCGCCAGTTGCTCTCGCAAGCGGTCAGCAATCTGCTCGACAACGCCATCAAGTTTTCGCCACCCGGTCAGCCGCTCAAAGTGACCGTCGAGTCGCGCGGCCCGGGTGCCGGGTGTGACGTGGTGGTCGAGGATCGCGGTCCGGGTGTGCCGGAGCATGCGCGCGCACAAGTGCTGCAGCCGTTCGTGCGACTCGAGGGGGGTGACGAAACGGGGGCCGGCATGGGGCTTGCGATCGCGGCGGCCGTGGCGCGACTGCATGGCGGCAATTTGTTTCTCGAAAGTGCCGAGCCCGGTCTGCGCGCCCGGCTGCGGCTCGGCGTCATGCCGGCGGCCACCACAAAC
>JAFMJH010000038.1 GCA_017853555.1 Steroidobacteraceae bacterium | reverse complement strand
GTGACTCGCGTCCTTGGGCGGCGCGCGTCAACGGCGAGCGCATCGACCGCCGCGAAGTCGAAGACGCCTGGCGCAACCGTCAGTCCGAGTGGCAGCAGCAATCCGGTGTCGATATGCCGGAAGACGTGCGTGTGAAGTTGCAGGATGAGTTGATCGAAGGCTACGTGCGCAACCAACTGCTGACCGACCGCGCGCACTCGGCGGGCTACCGCGTCACGGCCGACCGCGTGCAGGGTTACATCCGTTCCTTGCCCGCCTTCCAGATCGAAGGCCAGTACAACGAGACGCTGGCTTTGTCGCGTCTCGCGCAGCTCGGCATCGCGGCGGACAAATTCCGCATGGACGTGCGTCGCACGCTCGCCAACCAGGAACTCACCCGTGCGGTGCAAGTCTCCGAATTCATGACGCCGGCGGAGATCGGGCGTCGCCTTTCGCTCGAAGACGAGCAGCGCGAAGTGCAGATCGCGAAGTTGCCGATCGCGCGTTATGCCGCTGCCGTGGCCGTCGAAGAGACGGCGCTCGCCAAGTGGTACGGCGAACACGCCCAGCAGTTTTTGACGCCCGAGTCGGTGAAGCTGCAGTACGCTGAATTGTCGCTCGCCGAGATTTCTCGGGCGGTGTCGGTCACCGACGCGGACGTGCAGGAAGCGTACGCGAAGAACAAGGCGCAGTACGCGGTCGCCGAGAAGCGTCGTGCACGTCACATCCTCCTCGCCGACGAAAAGTCCGCGAACGAAGTGCTCGCGCGATTGAAAAAGGGTGAAGACTTCGCGACGTTGGCGAAGCAATTGTCCAAGGATCCGGGTTCGGGTTCGCAAGGCGGCGACCTCGGCTGGTCCGAGCGCACCGCCTTCGTCGCACCCTTTGCCGATGCCGTGTTCGCCATGAAAGAAGGCGAGTTGCGCGGCCCGGTGAAGAGCGAGTTCGGCTATCACGTCATTCGCCTCGAGGGCATCCAGGCCGAACGGACGAAGTCCTTCGAGGAGTCGCGCGCCGACATCGAAACCGAACTCAAGCGCGATCGCGCGGCCGACGCGTTCGGCGAACGTGAAGAGAAAATTGCACGACGTCTCGAGACGCCCGGTGCCGAGTTCGATGTGCTCGTCAAAGAAAATGGTCTGACGGCGGGCGAGATCGCGACGTTCACCAAGCAAGCCGGTGGCGCACCGCTCGGCGCCGAGCCCGACCTATTGTCGCTCGTGTTCGGCGACGCGGTTTTGAACCAGCGCAAGATAGGCGGTCCGATCGCCTTGGGCGACGAGCGTTTCGCGATTGTTCGAGTGCTCGAGCATCGCAAGCCGGTGTTGCCGGCGATCGATACCGTGCGCGCGCTCGTCACCGAGCGCTATCGCATCGAACGCGGTACGGCTGCGGCGAAAGCGGCGGCCGAAGCGGCGGCCGCCAAAATCGAGAATGGCAAGCCGCAGGGCAATGCGGCGGTGCAGCAGGCGTTGGCGGCGACCGGTCTTGCGATCGAAGCCGCGCGCTACGTCGATCGTCGCGATCCGTCGCTCGATGCCGCCTTGCGCGGCGTTGCGTTCAAACTCGCGCGCCCGAAAGACGGTGTTGCCCGCGCGGCTGCGGTGTCTTTGCCCGACGGCAGTGCGGCGGTGGTCGTGGTATCCGCGACGCGCGCGGTCCCGCCTGCCGGTGATGACGCGCAGCGTTCGACACGCTTGCAACAGCTGAAGTTGGCCTCGGCCGAGGCCTCTTTGAACGCCTACGTCGAAGAACTGCGTCGCACGGCCAAGGTCGAGCGCAATCCGCAGGCGCTGCAGTAAGGTCAGCTCTCGCTGCCGGCGTCCTCCGGAAAGCTCATGCCGACGTGGCTGAACCCGCCGTCGACGTAGACGATCTCGCCGGTGATGCCGGCCGCCAGGTCCGAGCACAAGAATGCCGCGGCGTTGCCGACGTCCTGCAACGTGACGTTGCGACGTAGCGGGGCCGTCTCGGCGACGCGCGCCAACATCTTGCGAAAGCCGCCGATCCCGGCCGCTGCCAAAGTTTTGATCGGTCCGGCCGAGATACCGTTGACGCGGACGCCGTGCGGCCCGAGGTCTGCGGCCAAAAACCGCACATTCGCTTCCAGGCTCGCTTTGGCGAGGCCCATCACGTTGTAACTCGGGATCGCGCGTACCGCGCCCAGGTACGACAAGGTCAGAATCGAGCCGGCACGCCCCTGCATCAGCGGCATGGCGCCGCGCGCGAGTGCCGTGAGACTGTAACTCGAGACGTCGTGCGCGATGGCGAAGGCTTCGCGTGACGTATGTTCGGTGAAAGAGCCCGCCAGCGCTTCGCGCGGCGCATAGGCGACCGCATGCACCACGACATCGAGTGAGCCCCAGCGTTCTTTGAGCGCGGCGAACACGGCATCGATCTGGGTGTCGGAGGTGACGTCGAGCGGCAACACCACGTTCGAGCCGACCGAGGCGGCGAGCGGTTCGACGCGCTCACGCAGTTTGTCGTTCGCGTAGGTGAACGCGAGTTCGGCGCCCTCGCGATGCATGGCTTCGGCGATTCCCCAGGCGATCGAGCGCTCGGTGGCCACACCGACGATCAAGGCGCGTTTGCCGCTCATGAAGCCCATGGTCAACTCCGTTTTACTTTGATGGTCAGACGCTGGCCGATTTTGAGTGCACGACTGGCGGCGATACCGTTCCACGATGCGATTTGCGCGATGGTCACGCTGTACTTGCGTGCGATGCTGCCGAGCGTCTCGCCGCGTTGCACCGTGTGTCGTACGACGGCAGGGGCGGGCGCTGCCGCGGGCGCGCTGCGCTCCGTACTCGTGCCCGCATTCGCATTGACCACCAATTTGTCGCCGGGCTTGATGGTATCGCCGCGTCGCATGCCGTTCAGGCGCAGCAAGGTACGCAGATCGATTTTGTTGCGTTGCGCGATCTGCCAAATCGACTCGCCGCGACGCACCACATGCACTTGCGGACGCTGCCGTTTGCCTTTGCCGCGCGGCGTGCTGGGTTCGGGTCCGTCGACCCGGGCGGCGGCGAGTCGCACTTTGGCCGGCAATGCAGTGCTGCCCGAGGGTACGCGCAGATCCGTGCCGGGTTCGAGCGTGCCTTTGTCGAGACCGTTCAGCATGCGCAAGGTCATCACGCTCGCGCCATAGCGGTTCGCGATTTGATTGACGGTTTCACCAGGCTGCACGATGTGATGCGTCACGCGCATCAACTCGTCGGGCGTCAATTGCGCCAGATTTTGGCGAAACAATTCCGCCGAATCGATGGGCAGCAGCAACGCATGCGGCCCTTGCGGCGGCGTCGCCCAGCGGTGGTAGGCCGGGTTGAGTTCGAACAATTCTTCGTGCGTGACGCCGGCGAGCTCGGCCGCGAGCTTCAAATCGATCTGGCTTTCGACGTCGATCTTCGCGAAGTAGGGCTCATTGCGAATCTGGCTGAAACCGATGCCGAACTGCTCGGGGTTCGTGACCAGGCGTTTCATGGCGAGCAACTTCGGCACATAGGCTTGCGTTTCGGTCGGAAGACGCAAGCTCCAAAAATCTATCGGCAGACCCGCCGCGGTGTTGCGGCGCACGGCGCGCGCGACGCAACCTTCGCCGCAGTTGTAGCCGGCGATCGCGAGCAACCAGTCACCCTGGAACTCGTCGTGCAAGAACTGCAGATAATCGAGTGCCGCACGCGTCGATTCGGTGACGTCGCGACGTCCGTCGTACCACCAATTTTGCGGCAGACCGAACTTGCTGCCCGTATCGGGGATGAACTGCCAAAGCCCTGCCGCACGCGCGCGCGAATAGGCATAAGGCTCGAAGGCGCTCTCGATCACCGGCAGCAGCGCGATCTCGAGCGGCATACCGCGCTTTTCGACTTCCTCGACGATGTAATGCATGTACAGCGCGGCGCGGCCGAACACACGATCGAGATATTCGGGATTGCGCGCGAACCACGCCAATTGGGTGTCGACGCGCAGCTGATCCGGATCATCGAACTGGAACCCGGCGCGGATACGGTCCATGAGATCCGTATAGCCCGGCATTTCAGGGAGCAACTGCAACGTCGTCGACGGCGCAGGCCCGGGAGGCGGCAGGGCGTAGGCGGCCGCAGGCGGCGCGTCGCGCTCTTTGGTGGACGTGGGCGCAGGCGGGGCGGGATGCGCCGGCTGCAAAACCGGCCGCTTGATCGGCGGCGGCATGTAAGGCTCGGTGAGCGAGGCGCAACCTGCTGCAAGCAGCGAAGTGAGCGCGAGGCCTGCGAGGCGCAACGCAAGGTTCGACATTGGGCGCGTATTTAACCCGTAAGTGCCGAAAATTGCTATTGTTTCCGTACACATGAACGCGGAACTGCGGCAATGGTTGCGAACGGCGCGAGGGCAGGCACTGCTGGGCGCAGAAGCCGCGCTGCTCGACGATGCGCTCGCCGATTGCTTCGGTTGGGAGACGTTGCAGATCGGCGCGTGGGGCGAGGGGCGCGCACTGCTCGGCGGCGCGCGCACTCGATCGCGTGGCGTGATCGCATCGAGTGACGATGCTGCGCCCGATGTGCTCTCGCGGCTCACGCAATTGCCGGTGGCGTCCGATTCGATCGACGCCGTGATCTTGCCGCATACCTTGGAATTCGAAGCTGACCCTTATGGCGTGCTGCGCGAGGTCGATCGCGTGTTGGCGGGCGAGGGCAAGCTGATCGTGCTCGGTTTTGCGCCGTGGAGTCCGTGGGGATTGCGCGCCGCGGCCACGCGTCGCGGGCATCCGCCGCAGTTGCGTCGTACGTTGTCCCTGCAGCGCATGCGTGATTGGGTGTCGGTGCTCGGCTACGACGTGCTCGAGACGCGGCACTACCTGTACGGCTTGCCCTGGGGTGAGCCGCGCGCCGGCGTGCGCAGCCTGCGCCGTGGTCTGTATCCCTTGCCGGCGGGCGCTTATCTGCTGAAGGCGCGCAAGCGCTTGCATGCACTGACGCCGTTGCGGCCGCGACTGCGCGAGCGGCGCACCGTGCTTGCGGGTCTGACCGAGCCGTCATCGGCGAATTCTTCGGTCAATCGCACGAGCGATCGATGAGTCGCATCGAGATCTACACCGACGGCGCGTGCCGCGGAAATCCGGGTCCCGGTGGCTGGGCGGCGACGCTCGAATCGGGCGAGCATTTTCGTGAACTCTCCGGCGCGGAAGCCGACACGACCAACAATCGCATGGAACTCACGGCCGTGATCCGTGCGCTCGAGGCGTTGAAGCGTCCCTCGCAAGTGATCGTGCACACCGACTCCGAATACGTGCGACGCGGCATCACCGAGTGGATGCGAGCCTGGAAGGCGCGCGATTGGCGTACCGCCGACCGCAAGCCCGTCAAGAATCGCGATCTTTGGGAATTGCTCGATGCCGCAGCCGCGCGACACGAGGTCGATTGGCGCTGGGTGAAGGGACATTCCGGCGTGCCCGGCAACGAGCGGGTCGACGCGCTCGCCAATGCCGCCATCGATGCACTGCAAGGCGCGCGCGTGCTCGGATAAACTGCAGCCATGCGTCAAATCGTCCTCGACACCGAAACCACGGGTCTCGAAATTTCCGCCGGCAACCGCATCATCGAGATCGGTTGTGTCGAGATGGTGAGTCGTCGGCTCACGGGTCGTACCTTCCATCGGTACCTGAACCCGGACCGCGACATCGAAGAGGGCGCCCTCGCGGTGCACGGCATCACCCGTGCACGACTCGAGGGTGAACCGCGGTTTCCGGAGATCGCGCAGGAATTTTTCGACTTCATCGACGGCGCCGAGTTGATCATCCACAACGCCTCGTTCGACCTCGGTTTCCTCGATGCCGAAGTCGCACGCCTGGCCAATGACCCGCGCAAGATCGACACCCGTTGTCGCGTGCTCGATACGCTGACCTTGGCGCGCGAGTTGCACCCCGGTCAACGCAACAACCTCGATGCGCTCTGCAAGCGCTACGGCGTGGACAATTCGCGGCGCGAATACCACGGCGCCTTGCTCGATGCGCGAATTCTGGCCGACGTTTATCTGGC
This sequence comes from Steroidobacteraceae bacterium, assembly GCA_017853555.1. Classification (GTDB taxonomy): domain Bacteria; phylum Pseudomonadota; class Gammaproteobacteria; order Steroidobacterales; family Steroidobacteraceae; genus UBA964. Next base: position 10,652 of record JAFMJH010000038.1, on the reverse strand, counting down.
GATGACGGGTGGGCAGAGCGCCCTCGAACTCGGTGATGCGCCGCGAACGGGTCGCAAGCGCGCCGACAGCGTGGCTGCGGCGACCCCGGGGCCGCGTGCCGAGCGTCCGGCGGTGGCCTTGCCGGTCGTCATGGCGAACGACGAAGAAATGCAGGCGCACGAGGCGATGCTCGAGCGCATCGCCAAGCAGAGCGGGGGCAAGTGTCTCTTCCGCACGCTCGGCGAGTCCGGCGTGTGAAAACGCTCGTCACAGGAGCGGCCGGTTTCATCGGCATGCATACGGCGGCGCGGTTGCTCGCCGACGGGCACGAGGTGGTCGGGCTCGACGATCTGAACGACTACTACGACGTCGGCTTGAAGCAAGCGCGGCTGGCCGAACTCGCATCCAAACCCGGGTTCCGATTCGTGCGCATGAATCTCGCCGATGCGGTCGCCATGCGTGGCTTGTTCGCCGATGAGCACTTTGCACAGGTGATACACCTCGGCGCACAAGCGGGCGTGCGGTATTCGCTGACCAATCCGCAGGTCTACATCGACAGCAACGTGACCGGCACCCTCAACGTGCTCGAGGGTTGCCGTCATCACGACGTGCGCCATCTGGTGTTCGCGTCGACGAGCTCCGTCTACGGCATGAACGCGCGTTTGCCCTTTTCGCCGCACGATGGGGCGAATCATCCGGTATCGATCTATTCATCGACCAAGCGCGCCGGCGAACTGCTCTGTCACAACTACGCGGCGTTGTTCGGCTTGCCGGTCACCGTGCTGCGCTTTTTTACGGTGTATGGCCCTTGGGGTCGTCCGGATATGTCGCCGATGTTGTTCAGCGGCAAGATGCTCAAAGGCGAGCCGATCGACGTCTTCAACGGCGGGCATCATCGGCGCGACTTCACCTACGTGGACGACGTCGTCGAAGGCGTGGTGCGCAGCGCGCGGCTTGCACCGAGTGCCGATGCGACCTGGGACGCGTTGCATCCCGACCCCGCGAGCAGTCGTGCGCCGTTTCGCATCTACAACATCGGCAACAGCGCGCCAGTCGAATTGCTGCAGTTCATCCGGCTGCTCGAGCAGGCTTTGGGTGTCACTGCACGGATGAACATGCTGCCCATGCAGCCGGGTGACGTGCAGGACACGCTCGCCGACGTCACCGATCTCGAACGTGCGATCGGTTATCGACCGCAAGTGTCGATCGAGCAGGGCGTCGAGCGGTTCGTCGCGTGGTATCGCGACTATTTCAAGATCACCTAGAGCGGTTTGACGTAGCGCAACCAGCCCCGCGGGTCGGTTACGGTCGTGTCGCGCAAGTTGTCGCGAACGCGTTCGACGCCCGCTTGCCACTCCAGCCGTCCGGCGCCCAGGTCGTGTCGACCCGCCGCTTCGAGCGTCCACCAGGTTTGCGGGCCGTTCGGTGCGAGCAGATGGTTGGGTTGCGGAATCGTGCCGATGCGATTGATCTCGGCGCGCCGCAGCAACAACTCCCATGACGTCGTGCCCTCATCGAGCGCAAAGCCGAGCGTGTACTGACGCGAGTCGCTGTCGGTGCTGTGGCCGAGCACTCGACCGCGATAACGGTAGCCCGCCGTGAAGATCCCGTTCTCGTAAGCGCAGTCCGCCGCTTGGGCGTAATTGAAGTCCGAGCAGATCGTGCTCGAGAACTCGAGATGCGCACGCCAGCGTGCCGCCGCGCCGTAATCGCCCCAGGTGGCCAAAGAAATCAGCGCGAGCGAGCGTAGCGGCCGCGGGATTTTGTTGTCGATCGTCTCGCCGGTGTTTTGATAAACGATCGAAAACGGCACTGCGCCCACGTGCGAGGACCATCGCAATTCATAGGTCGCGAGTTGGTTGCCCGGCTCTTTGGCGGCCGACACGTTTTCGCCGCGATTGTCGCGACCGGCCAGCACGTTCCAGAAAATCGCCGGGCTGCAGGGCCGCGTGCTGCCGCAGAACTGGGCATTGCGCGTCACAGACAACTCGAGCCCGGGCAGGGGCCGCGCGGCACTGTGAAAGCCCCAAAGAATCGCGTGATTGGCATCCGGTCTGCGTGCCTCCAGCGCGCCGAAGAACGTGCCCATCGTCCACGGCCCGAGCCAACGCAGCCATGGCGTCTCGAACGGGGTGGAGCGTTCACGGTCGAGCGACAGCGCGAACACCGGGCGCGCGTTGCTCGACAGTTCGAGGCTGCCATCGGTGCCGCCGCCCCACCAGCGATCTTGCCAGCCTGCCGAGAGCAGGGTGTTGCCGAGGCTGAGCGCGAGGTAACTGCCGTCGGGTTGCAGCGCGGGACCGTCCGGCGCGTCGATTGCGGCGGTCAAATGCAGTTCGCCCGACCAACGATTCGCGCCACCTGTGGCCGGGTCTTGCCAGCTCCAGTCGACGCCGGCTTCGCCGCGTGCACGGGGCGCATCGACGAAACCGCGCAAATCGGTGGGGTCGCCTGCGGCCAGCGACCAACTGCCCTCCGAGCGCGAGCGGGTCGTGGGCGTGCCGAGTTTGGCTTCGAGTTCGGCGAGTGCGGCCATCGCGGCCGGTGGCAGATCCTTGCGTTGGTGGGCTGCCTCGATGGCCGACTCGAGATCCCGCCGCGGGATCGGCCATGCGAAGACGGGCAAGGCGATCACGTCGGCGTCGACGAGTCGTTCGACGAGTCGGCGCAGCGCCGGATCGCCGGTCGCCACCCAAGCCTGCGACCAACCGGGCGCAGGGGACGTCAAGGCGGCGAACAAAGCCCAGGCAACGATGCGGTGCCACGCGGTCGAAAATCGCATATCGGGTATTCTACGCCGATGAAAGTCCCGCTACTCGACCTGAAACCCCAGTATTTGGCGCTCAAGCACGAACTCGATGCAGCGGTCTTGGCGGTCTGCGAAAGCCAGCAGTTCATTCTGGGTCCGGGCGTCAAAGCGCTCGAGGCGGCGGTGGCACGCGACAGCGGTTGCACGCACGGGATCGGCGTCTCATCGGGTACCGATGCCTTGCTGATCGCGTTGATGGTGCTCGACATCGGTGCCGGCGACGAAGTGATCACGACGCCGTACACGTTCTTCGCCACCGCCGGCACGATCGCCAGAGTCGGTGCGCGGCCCGTGTTCTGCGACATCGATCCGGCGACGTTCAATCTTTGTCCGCAGGCCGTGCAGCGATTCATCGATCGCGATTGCGAACTGCGCGACGGCGTCCTCGTCAATCGACGGACCGGCGGTCGCATCAAGGCATTGATGCCCGTGCATCTCTACGGGCAGCTTGCCGACATGCCGGCGTTCATGAAGATTGCGCAGCGTTATGGTTTGCGCGTGATCGAGGACGCGGCACAGGCGATCGGCGCCGCCGACGAACATGGTCGCCGCGCCTGCAGCTATGGCGACATCGGTTGCCTGAGTTTCTTCCCGACCAAAAATCTCGGTGCGTTCGGGGATGCCGGCATGTGCGTTACCAACGACGCCGCGCTGGCGGATCGGCTGGACATTTTCCGCGTGCACGGCAGTCGTCCGAAGTACTACCACGCCTTCATCGGCGGAAACTTCCGTATCGACGAGTTGCAGGCCGCGGTCCTCAACGTCAAGTTGCCGCATCTCGATGCCTGGAGTGCCGCGCGTCAGCGCAACGCCGAGATCTATTTCGACGCGTTCGACAAAGCCGGTCTCGGCAGTCGCGTGACGCCGCCGCCGCGGGCGCCTCGCGGCGCGCGTCACATCTACAACCAGTTCATCATCCGCGCGGACGACCGCGACGCATTGCGGCAGTTTTTGACCGAACGACAGATCGGCACCGAGATTTACTATCCACTGCCGCTGCACGAGCAGCAGTGCTTCGCCTATCTCGGTCACGCCGTGGGCGATTTCCCGCAAGCGGAGCTTGCCGCGCGCAGTACCGTTGCGCTGCCGATCTTTCCGGAGCTTGCGGAAGAACAATTGCGCCACGTCGTCGATTCGATCGCGCAGTTCTATCGTTCGAGAGCCTGATTCGAGATGGCGCGTCCTGCGGCCTGGGCCGAGATCGAACGCGAACGTGATCGCCTCGCCTTGTGCGCGACGAGCGAATTGTTCGCGCGCGACTCCGAGCGAGTTGCGCATTGCACGCTGCACGCCGCCGAGCTTTGGCTCGATTACTCGCGACAACACATCGATGCTGAGGGTCTCGATGCCCTGCGTCGTTGCGCACAAACGGCGGGTCTGACGCAGGCCGTTCGGGCGATGTTCGCGGGTGAGCCCGTGAACGTCACCGAGCAGCGTCCCGCGTTGCACGTCGCACTTCGTCAGCCGCGGGGCGCCGCGATCGGCGGCGCGGCGATCGAGAGTGCCGTATTGGCCGAGCGCTCGCGCATGTTGGGTCTTGCCGAAGACGTGCGCAGCGGACGCCTGGTTTCGGCAACGGGGCGTGCCTACACCGACGTCGTGAACATCGGCATCGGCGGCTCGGATTTGGGGCCTGCGATGGCGCTGCGCGCGCTGCGACCGTATGCCGTCGGCGGGCCGCGCGTGCACTGCGTCGGCAACATCGACGGCGTGGCGTTGCACGATCTGCTTGCGGAACTCGATCCGCAGTCCACGTTGTTCGTCGTCACCTCCAAAAGTTTCAAGACCGAAGAAACGTTGTCGAACGCCGAGCGTGCGCGGCAGTGGATCGAAACGCACCTCGGTGCCGCGGCGGTCGCTCGGCAGTTCGTCGGCGTGTCGGTCGATGCATCCGCGATGACGGCCTTCGGCATCGCCGCGGATCTCCAATTGCACTTGTGGGATTGGGTGGGTGGTCGCTACTCGCTCTGGTCGTCGGTCGGGTTTCCGCTCGCCGTGGCGATCGGGCGTGCGCATTTCGAGGCCTTGCTCGCCGGCGCACACCGCATGGATCTGCATTTTCGTGATGCGGCGTTGCCGGACAACATCCCCGTGCAACTCGGTTTGCTCGGATTCTGGAACATCAATTTCGAGCAGCGCTCGGCGCTCGCCGTGTTGCCCTACGATTCCCGACTCGCGCGTTTCCCGGCGTTTTTGCAACAGCTCGACATGGAGAGCAACGGCAAGAGCGTTTCGCGACACGGGTTGCCGATCGACTACGACACGGCGCCGGTCGTGTTCGGCGAGCCGGGCAACGAGGCGCAGCACTCGTTTTTCCAGGCACTGCACCAGGGCACCGTCAAAGCCTCGCTCGACATCATCGTCGATGCATCGGCCTCCGATGCGACGGTGTCGCATGCTTTCGCGCAAGCCGAGGCCTTTTTGTACGGCGTGACGGGCGCATCCGTGCCGCCCGAAAAGCGTCAGCCCGGTGGGCGACCCGTCAATGTTTTGATGTATGCGAAGCTCGAACCTTCGACGCTCGGTGCGCTCGTCGCCGCGTACGAGCACAAAGTATTCGTGCAGAGTCTGCTGTGGGACATCAACGCCTTCGACCAGTTCGGCGTCGAATTGGGCAAACGCATGGCCAAGGACGTGCAGCACGCGTTGCAAGCGCCGGAACAGGCCCGCGAGCTTTCGGCTTCGCTGCGCGGGTCGCTCGCGAACCTCGCGCGCGTGCGCGCAGGCCTCGGTTTGTCGTTTATCGCGTGGCTCGCACTCGCGGGCGCCCCCAGGCTTGCGCAGGCCGATCCGTGGCTCGCGCCCGGCGATCCGGCGCTGCGGCAGGATATCCAGTTGCTGGCGGACGCCGGCATCATCCGCGCGCCCGTCATGACCTGGCCCATGTCGTGGCCCGATATCGCACGTGACGTGCTTGCAGCCCCGAGCTCGGCTGCTGTCGATCCTGTGCTCGAAAATGCATTGGCGCGCGTGCAGCGCGCCGCGCGCGATGCGGCGATCACCGGCCCCGGAGGCCTCGAGCTTCGTGCTGCCGCCGCTGCAAGCCCGACGCCATTGCGGACCTTTGCCGATTCACCGCGCGAAGAGGGTGAGGTCGGTGCGGCACTGTCGTTCATGAGTGAGCGTTTTGCGGGTCGCGTGCAAGTGACGGCCGTCGCCAACCCGCAAGACGATCGCGCCGTGCGCTTCGACGGCTCCTATCTCGGCGTCAACGTCGGGAATTTCATGGTCTCCGCGGGATACATGCAGCGCTGGTGGGGGCCGGGTTCGGAAGGCAGTCTGATCCTCGGCACCAACGCGAGACCCATCCCGAGTTTCACCGTGGAGCGCAATTACACGGACGCCTTCGAATCGCCCTGGTTGCGATGGATCGGGCCCTGGCGTGCGAGTCTCGCGATCGGCAAATCCGAAAGCGCCGATACCGAGCGCGATGGCGCGCTGCTGGTGCTGTCGGACACCAAGTTTCTCGCAGCGCGCGTGAACTTCAGACCGCGACCTTGGATTGATGTCGCCTTGACGCGCACGGCGCAGTTTTGCGGAGCCAATCGTCGCTGCAATCTGTCGACGTTCCGCGATTTGCTGCTTGGTCACGACAATCGCAGCGCGCGCTTGAGTCTGGCCGCCGAGCCCGGCAACCAGATGGCCGGTTACGATCTTCGTTTGACCTCTCCCTGGAAGGGCTTCCCGGTCGCCGGTTATGCGCAGTTCATCGGTGAAGACGAAGCAAACGGCTTGCCGAGCAAATTTCTGGGTCTGTTGGGGGCCGAGTTTTGGGGTGTCAACGCGCTCGGCAACTATCGCCTCCACGCCGAGTATGCCGATACGACCTGTGCCTTCACCCGCCAAAACCCGTTCTACGATTGCGCCTATCGCAACCCGGCGATTTTCCCGCAGGGTTACACGTTTCGCGGTCGCATCATCGGCCATCCGCTCGACAACGACGGCCAGATGGTGTCGGTAGGCGGGATTCTGGTGCGTCCGGACGGCGATTCGTGGAATGTGTTGCTGCGGCGCGCCGAACTCAACCGGGGCGGGCACACTCCGGACCTCGCACATGCGTTGAGCGCGAGTCCTGCTACGGTTCGCAACCTCGAAATTCAGTACAATCGCCCTTTGGACTTGGGGCGATGGGGCCGCGGCCGGATGCGTTTCGGCGTCGGTTTCGATTCCACCTCCGGTCCGGTTTCAGATCGCGCCGACGTGCGCGGCTTTCTCGAATGGCAGCAGGGTTTGTGATGCTTCGATCGCGATGGGTTTCTCGGCTCGGCGTCGTGTTGACTGTGGCCATGCTGTTCATCGGCGCGCACGACGTCGCCGCACAATCGTCTGCCACTTCGGCACAGGCCGATGCCCTCAAGTCGATGAGCCCGGCAGAGCGCTCGGCGTTGATGAAACAGTTGGGGCTCGATTCCGAAGCCGGCGGATCTTCGGCTGATCCCGCCGCCAAGAAAACCACCGAGACGCGTTCGCGGCGAACCAAAAAAAACGAGACCGACGTCGACGTGGCCGAGGCGGAGATCGATCCTGTCACCGGGTTGCCGCGACCTGAAAAACGCTTCAAGCCCGGTGACACGGTGTTGCTGGATGTTGATTTGAAGCGTGGCAAGCCGGCGCAGATCATCCCGCAACCGAACGGTGCGTCGCCGATCACGCTGCCGGCGGTTCCTGAGCCCGAATACGGTCCGGATGAGCGTGTCTATCTCGAACAGTTCATCGTTTCTTTGCGCGATCGCAATCCGTATCGGCTCGATGGCGAGGCGCGCTTGCAGCTGCCGGGCGTACGACCGATCGCACTTGGCGGCCTTACGGAAGAGCAGGCGACCAAACGGGTTGCGGCCGAGTCGGTGTTCGCCAAACTCACCGCCAAAGTCGCGCGACTGCCGGTTCAGCAATATGGCACCGAGGCGCTGAAGCCCTTCGGGTACGAGTTGTTCGACGAAGAGCCGTCGACGTTTGCGCCCGTCAGCGACGTCCCCGTACCCGCCGATTACGTGCTCGGCCCCGGCGATCAAATCACCATCCAGTTGTTCGGCAGCCAAAATCGCACATTCAAGCTCGTCGTCAATTCCGAGGGCCGCATCAACGTGCCCGACATCGGCCCGGTGTCGGTGCTCGGCAAAACGTTCGAGGCGGCGCGCGCCGACATCGAAGCGCGCGTGGGGCGCCAATTCGTCGGCACTCAGGCGAGCGTGAGTCTTGCCGATACGCGGGCGATCCGCGTGTTCGTGGTCGGCGAGGCGAAGCACCCCGGCGCCTACACGGTCAGCGGCCTCTCGACCGTGACGAGCGCCTTGTATGCCGCCGGCGGCGTCAAGACCACGGGTTCGTTGCGTGACGTGCAACTGAAGCGTCGTGGCCAGACGGTCCGGCACCTCGACCTCTACGATCTTTTGCTGCGCGGCGACACCAGCAACGACGCACAGTTGCAGTCGGGCGACGCCGTGTTCATTCCGCCTCTGGGGGCGACCGCGGCCGTCGAGGGCGAAGTACAACGTCCTGCGATCTATGAACTCAAAGGCGTCACGACCATGGCGACGCTTGTCGGGCTCGCCGGGGGTCTCACGAGTTCCGCCGATTCGGGCGTCGCCTCGCTGGTGCGCATCAACGATCAGCGCATGCGCGTTGCCGTCAACGTGTCGCTCGATTCGGCTGAAGGTCGCAACGAGAAAATTGGAAACGGCGATGCGGTGCGCATCGGTCGCTTGCGTCCGACGTTGGATGCGGGCGTGACGCTCGACGGCTACGTTTTCCGACCCGGTACCATCGCCTTCAAGTCGGGGATGCGTTTGAGCGACGCGCTGCCTTCGGTCGAAGAGTTGCGACCGAATGCGGATCTCTCGTACGTACTCATTCGCCGCGAAATGCCGCCCGATCGACGGCTTGTGTTTTTGTCGGCCGATTTGTCCGCGGCGTTGCGCATGCCGGGGTCGAAGGCTGATCTCGCTTTGGCCGCCCGTGATCGCATCATCGTGTTTGATGCGAACGCGAGCCGCAAACAACTGATCGATCCGTTGCTCGCCGAGTTGCGTCGCCAATCCGATCTCGCAACCCCCACGGCGGTGGTGACGGTCGGCGGTCGCGTCAAGGCGCCGGGCGACTATCCGCTCGAACCCGGCATGCGCGTGAGTGATTTGCTGCGCGCCGCAGGCAGACTTGAAGATGCCGCATTCCCGACGACCGCGGAACTCACGCGGTATCGCAGCGACGGCAAAGAACGCATGACCGAGTTGCTCGAAATCGATCTGGCTTCCGTATTGCGCGGTGACACGTCGGCCGACGTGCTGCTGCAGTCTTTCGACACGCTCACCATCAAAGAATTGCCCGAGTGGAGTCTGCGCGAGCAGGTGACCTTGAAGGGTGAGGTGCGCTTCCCCGGCGTGTACCCCATCCGTCGCGGCGAAACCTTGCGCTCCGTGCTCGAGCGCGCAGGGGGCGTGACGTCGCTGGCGTTCGTGCAGGGTGCAGTGTTCACGCGTCGTGATCTGCTCGAGCGCGAGCAAAAGCAGATCGACGAACTCTCGGCGCGCTTGAAGTCCGATTTGGCCACGACCGCCGTCAGCTTGAGTCAAAGCTCGCAGGGCGGGGCGCAAAGCGCGCAGGCCTTGTCGTCCGCGCAAGGGTTGCTCGGGCAGTTGCAGACGACGAAACCGGTCGGGCGTTTGGTGGTCGATTTGCAGCGCGTGCTCTCGGGTGGGATCGGTTCCGAGGGCGATGTGGCCTTGCGTGATGGGGATGCGTTGGTCGTGCCCGGTGCTCGCCAGGAAGTCACCGTGCTCGGCGAGGTACAAAACTCGACCTCGCATTTGTATCGCAAGGGACTCGATCGCGACGAATACATACGCTTGAGCGGTGGACTCACCCGTAAAGCCGACGACTCGCGCATTTACGTCGTGCACGCCGACGGTTCCGTGGTCGCCAACACCTGTGGCGGCTGGTTCCGTCGTGGTTCGCGTGTCACGATCCAGCCGGGCGACACCATCGTCGCGCCGATCGACACCGATCGTCTGCCGACCTTGCCCTTGTGGCAGACCGTCACGACCATCGTGTACAACGTCGCGATCGCCGCGAAGGCCGTGGGGTTGTTGTGATCGACGGAAATTCTGCACGCGACGGTGGCGAAGTCGATCTTTTCACGCTCTGGGATGCTCTCTGGAGTGGTCGCTGGGTCGTGATCGGTGTCGCAAGCGTGTTCGCCGCGGTGAGCATCGCCTATGCCTTGCTCGCGACCGAGTGGTACCAGGCCGAGGTCGTCGTGTCGCCCGCTGACAAGCGGGGTGGATCGAGTGCTCTGGGGAATCTCGGCGGACTCGCGAGCCTCGCCGGCATTTCGCTCGGCGGTTTGAGTGCCGGCGGCAGCCAAGAGCCGCTCGCCGTATTGAAATCCAAGGGGTATGCGCGGCAGTTCATCACCGAACACAATCTGATGCCGTTGCTCTTCACGCAAGGCGGAATGTTCGACGACAAGAAAGACATACGCGATGCCGTTCGCATTTTCGACGACAAGGTGCGCAGCGTCGATCAGGACCGACGCACGGGGCTCGTCACGGTCACGGTAACCTGGACGGATCCGGCGCTCGCTGCCAAGTGGGCGAACGATTACGTTCGTGGTCTCAACGAGCGGCTGCGTGACGAAGCAATACGCGAAGCCGAACGCAACCTTGCCTATTTGAACAAAGAAATTGCGACGACCCCCGTGGTTGCCGCGCAGCAATCGCTCGGTCGCGTCGTCGAATCCGAAATGCAGAAGATGCTGTTGGCGCGCGGCAGTGACGACTACGCCTACAAGGTGATCGATCCCGCGACGCAGCCCAATCGGCGCTATTCACCGCGCCGTTCTTTGATCGTGATCATCAGCACCGCGAT
>JAFMJH010000037.1 GCA_017853555.1 Steroidobacteraceae bacterium | reverse complement strand
CTCGACCGACCGCATGATGCGCAAACTCGGGCGTCGCTGGCAGTCGCTGCACAGGCTCGTGTACGTCATCGCGATCTTTGCCGTCTGGCACTATGGCTGGCAGGTCAAAAAAGATCTGACGGAGCCTCTGCTGTACACGGCCGCACTCGCCGTGCTGCTGGGCTTTCGAGTGTGGCGCGCTCGGATGAAGCGCCGCGCCCCTCAGCGCGCGAACACCCAAGGCGGCACCTGACGCCAGCCGCGTGACAGTTCGCGATCGAGCGCTCGCCAATCCGGACACACCGCCTCGACTTTTTGCCAGAACTGCGGCGAGTGATTCATGTGCTGCGTATGCACGAGTTCGTGCAGCATCAGATAGCGCAGCACCTCGGGACGCTGGAACACGCCGCAGACGTTGAGACTGACGACGCCGTGACGCGAACAGGACCCCCACCGTGTCCGTTGCCGGCGCACTTGCAGCGTCACCTTCGGAAAATCGAACTCGGCCACGAGCGCCGACAGACGCGACTCGAAGCCGCGACGCGCACGCTCGATCAGCCAACGCGACAACAACTGCTGCACGCTCGGCGTTGCACTCGCCCCGTGCAGCGTCAGCAGGCCACCCGGATCAACCGCGAGCCGCGCACGCGCCGTGCCCGTCACGCGCTCGATGCGCCAGCGTTCGCCGAAGGCGGGCAAGTCGATTTCTCGGGGCGGAAATTCGCTGGCCGCAGCGGGCAAGGCCGCGACGATCGAGCGGCGTTCGGCGAGTTTGCGTTCGACCCAGGCACGGTGACGGGTGACGAAATCACGGACCACCTCGCCCGAGACCCCGCGCGGCACGACGACCTGCACGCGTCCGTCGAGCGAAACCCGCAGCGCGAGGCGGCGGGCACGAGCGCTCGAACGCAGCTCCCACGGCGCATCCACGCCGCCCTCGAACAAATCGCGCATCGCCTCCATGGACTTAATCATAACTTCACCGATGCATTAACATGCGCGCCCCATGGGACGTTATTTCAAAAGCGACAACACGGCCGCGATCGCACCCGAACTGCTCGCGGCCATTTCCGCGGCCAACGACGGCTACGCCAGCGGTTACGGCGACGATGCGTGGAGTCGACGACTCGACGCGCGCTACACGCAGCTGTTCGAGCACGACGTGCGCGTGTTTCCGGTCATCAGCGGCACGGCGGCGAACGCCTTGGCGCTCGCGACTCTCGTACCGCCGTATGGCGCCGTGCTGACGCATTCGGAAGCGCACATCGTGCGTGACGAATGCGGCGCACCCGAGTTCATGAGCGGTGGCGCGCGACTCATCCTGATCGACGGACCGGGCGCGAAGCTCACGCCGCAGTCGATCGAACGCACCCTCGCCGCGAACCCGACGGCCGTGCACACCGTGCAACCGCGCGCGGTGTCGATCACCCAAGCGACCGAACTCGGCACGGTGTACACCCCCGCCGAGGTCCGTGCCTTGGCCGATTGCGCCCATGCCAATGGCCTCGCGCTGCACATGGACGGGGCGCGCTTTGCCAATGCGGTCGCCGCCCTCGGTTGCGCGCCCGCCGACGTCACTGCGCGCGCGGGGGTCGACGTACTGTCCTTCGGCGCAAGCAAAAACGGCGCGATGTCGGCCGAGGCCGTGGTGTTCTTCGACACGACGCGCGTCGCCGACTTCGAACTGCGGCGCAAGCGCGCCGGGCACCTGATCTCGAAGATGCGTTACGTGTCGGCCCAACTGCTGGCCTACGTCGAGAACGATCTGTGGTTGCGGCTCGCGCGACGGGCGAATTCTTTGACGTCACGCATCGCCGCCGTCGTGCCCGAACTTCTCGTGTTGCCGCCCGAGGCGAACGAACTGTTCCTCAAACTCGATGCGGCGCGCATCGCGGCACTGCGCTCCAAGGGTTTCGAGTTCTACGATTGGGGCGCCGTGGACTCTGGCGAGATACGATTCGTGGTGTCCTGGAGCCAGTCCGAGGACGACGTGGAGGCCCTGTGTCAGGCGCTCGCCTCGCTCCGCTGATCGACATCGGGATCAATCTCGGCCACGACTCTTACGACCACGATCGCGACGCCGTGATCGCCCGGGCGCGCGAACTCGGCGTCGCGCAATTCGTGATCACCGGCGCATCCATCGAAGGCACGCGTGCAGCGATCGATCTCGCGCGGGCAGACCCCGGCAGGTCGTTCGCCACCGCAGGCTGCCATCCGCATCACGCCATCGATTACAAATCGATGGCCGCCGAACTCGCCGCGCTCGCCGCGGCGCCCGAAGTCGTCGCGGTCGGCGAATGCGGTCTCGACTATCACCGCAATTTTTCCTCGCCGGCCGAACAGCGCATGGCGTTCGCGCGGCAACTCGAAGTCGCCGTCGCGCTCGGCAAGCCGTTGTTCCTGCACGAGCGCGATGCACATGCCGACCTCGTCGCACTGCTGAGCGAGCATGGGACGGCCTTGCCGCCCGCCGTCGTGCACTGCTTCACCGGCGATGCGGCCGCTTTGGACCGTTATCTCGAGATGGGACTTTGGATCGGCATCACCGGCTGGATTTGCGACGAACGTCGCGGCCTGCATTTGCGCGACCTCGTCGCGCGAATCCCGGCGGGCAAATTGATGATCGAAACCGACGGGCCCTATCTGCTGCCGCGCGATCTCGATCCCAAACCCGACTCGCGTCGCAACGAACCGATGTATTTGCCGCACGTCGCGCGCGCCGTGGCCGCTGCACGCGGCGAAACGCCGCAAGTCCTCGCCGCGCACACCACCGCGACGGCACGCGCGTTCTTCGCGCTGCCGAACGTCGACTGATCCTCAGCGCTCGCGCGCCAAAGGACTCGGCGGCAACGCGCTTTTGACTCGCTCCCACGCGGGCCACAACGCCTCGACGGTGCGGGCCGCCAAGGTCGGATCGCCCATCACGAAATCGGTCGCGAGCGCCGCCTCGCGCAGCGTGAAGCGCGGCAAGCCTTTCGGAAACGTCGCGCCGTCGGCGAACACGATGCGTCCGTCGACCTGGAACTCCGGCGCAAGCGCGCGCAACGCCGCCAACCGATCGTAGAGTGCGGTCTGCGGATTGGCGAAGGTGTAGCGGCGTGCACCATCCATGACCGCCCATTCCTGCAACTGATCGCCTCCGAACACGTGGCCGCGCACGTCACGGATATCGAGCAACAACAGACCGAGCGGCGTCAGCAGCAGATGATCGACGTGGAAGGTGCCGCCCGCGCCGTCGGGCAACATGACGTCGCTGACCCGGTCGACCGAGATCGCCGCAAGCCGCGCCGCGCGTGCGCGACGTACCATGCGTTTGCGCTGCCACTGCCAAAGAAAAACGAGCGCCAGCGCGACTGCCGCGACGAGCGTCAGGCCGATCGCCACCCAGAGGGGATTGCGGAGAAGATCGTCGCTCACTGCGAAAGCAGCGCCGTACGCAGGGCCGCGAGCGACGCATCGAGCGTCTCGCTATGCGTCGGACGACCGAGCAACTCGGCGAGCGCTGCGGGCACGGGCACGGGCCCGCCGATCAAGGGTTCGACGATTTCCGGAAACTTCGCCGGCGAGGCCGTGGCGACCAGACACCAAGCATGACCCGTACGCGCCGACTGCGGCATGCGCGCCCAGGTTTCCGCAGCCACGGCAGTGTGCGGACACCAGATTTGACCGTAGCGTGCGTAATCGAGTCGGACCCGTTCACGTATCGCCGCATCGTCGATGCTGGTGGCACGCACCGCGTCACGCAGCGCATCGATCGCGGGGAACAGCGCCCGCAAGCGCTCGAGATTCGACGGATTGCCGACGTCCATCGCCGAGGCGAGCGTCGCGACGCTCGGCCGCGGACGCAATTCGCCCGTGTCGAGATAATCGGGCACGGTACGGTTCGCGTTGTGCGCGAGCACGATCTCGCCGATCGGCAGACCCATGCTGCGCGCCCAGATGCAGGCCACGGCATTGCCGAGATTGCCGCTCGGGATGATGAAATCGAGCCGACGACCGTGCTGGCGGAAGAACTGCAGACTGGTGGTCGCGTAATAGACGGCTTGCGGCAGCAAACGACCGAGGTTGATGCTGTTGGCCGACGACAAATTGCAGTGCGCCTGCAATTGCGGGTCGACGAAAGCCTCTTTGACCATGCGCTGACAATCGTCGAAGGTCCCGCGCACGGCGAAGCTGCGTACGTTGTCGCCCCAGCAGGTCAGCTGACGCTCTTGCGTCGGCGACACCAGCCCTTGCGGGAACAACACGCTCACCGCCGTCCCGGCGCGACGATGGAAGGCGGCGGCCACCGCGCCTCCGGTGTCGCCGGAGGTCGCGACCAAAATATTCAGCAGCGGCTCCCCCGGCTTGCGCAGCCGCTGGAAGCAGGCCGCCAGAAAGCGCGCGCCGAAATCCTTGAAGGCTGCGGTCGGGCCGTGGAACAACTCGAGCACGAACAGTTCGTCGCCCTGCACGCTGCACAACGGCGCCGGAAAATCGAAGGCCTCGCGCACGATCTCGGCCAACTGCGGCCCGAGCGGGTCGCCTGCCAAAAACGGCGCGATCAGTCGCTCGGCCACCGCGGGCAAGCCGTCGGCGCCGTCGAAGTCGCCGATCGTGAAGGTCGGCCAACTGCACGGCACGTACAAGCCGCCGTCGGGCGCCAGACCGCGCAGCAAAGCTCGGGAAAATCCGACGCGTACACTCGCATCGCGCGTACTGCAAAACTCCATCGCCCGTACCCTCAACCGGCGACGATGCGTGCGCCGTCGGATTCGACCGGCACGACCCAATGATCGGTCTCGATGCCGCTGCGCGCGAACTCGGCAACCATGGTCGCGCGCACCGCTTCGGCATGCGCGGCGAGCGACCACGCGAACATGGTCGGTCCCGCACCCGAGATCGAACAGCCGAGCGCACCCGCGGCGATCGCCGCCGCGTGCACCGCACCGAAACCCGGGATGAGTTGTCGACGCTGCGGCTCGATGACCACGTCGTTGAGACATTCGCGGATCAGATCGAGATCGTCGGTGTAGCAACCCGAGATGAATCCGGCGAGATTGGCCGTCTGCCAGACGAAATCGGCCATGCTGACGTCGCGTTTGAGGATCGCGCGCGCCTGCTTGGTCGAGAGAAACATGTGCGGGTGCGCGATCACCGCGCAGATGCCTTTGGGCACCGGAATGCGCTTGATGCGCGGATCGTCGATGCCGACCGTCAGCGTCAGGCCGCCGAACAGGCAGGGCGCGATGTTGTCGACGTGCATCGAGCCGCTCGCCACGACCTCGCCCTGCATCGCGAACTTCAAAAGTTCGAGTTTGGTGAAGGGCTTCGCGAGCAGGGCATTGGCCGCCACGACCGCACCGACGGCCGATGCCGCCGAGCCACCGAGACCCGACCCTAGCGGTATGCCCTTCTCGATTTGCATATCGAAACCGAAGGCGGGCTTGGCCGCGACGTTGAGCGCAAGCAGGGCACGCCCCGCGGTGTTGCGTTCGGGATCGGTGGGCAAATCGCCGGCGATGCCGCTTTGCGCGACGATGCGCACACCCGGCGTCTTCGAGCGCGTCACGGTGATGCGATCACCGAGCGCATCGACCGCGAAGCCCAGAATGTCGAACCCGATCGCGACGTTCGCGACCGAAGCCGGCGCGAAGGCCGTCGCCCGATCCAGCGTCATATGCGCGCTCCCAGATACGCCGACAAGCGCAACAGATCGGCGAAGATGCCACCGGCCGTGACCTCGGGCCCTGCGCCCGGACCCTGCACGATCAACGGATTGTTGTTGTACCGACTGGTCGCAAAACGCACCACGTTGTCGGTGAGTGCGATGTTCGCGAATGCATGCTTCGCGTCGAGCTCGGCGACCCCGACCGTCGCCTCACCCTCGGCCGTGATGCGGCCGACGTAACGCAATACTTTGCCGCGCGCCTGCGCCGCTTCGAAGCGCGCACGCATCCGCCCGTCATGCTGCGGCAGCCGCGCGAGAAATTCGTCGATGCTGCCCTCTTCGAGACCGCTGGGCACCAGGCTCTCGACCTTCACGTCGGCCATTTCGAGCGTCACGCCCATCTCGCGCCCGAGGATGATGAGCTTGCGCGCCACGTCCATGCCCGACAAATCGTCGCGCGGATCAGGCTCGGTGTAACCACGCTGTTTGGCGTCGCGCACGATGTCGCTGAACTCGCGGCTGCCGTCGTAGACGTTGAAGAGGTAGGCGAGCGTTCCGGAGAAAATCCCTTCGATGCTGTTGATGACGTCGCCGGTTTCACGCAGGTCGCGCACCGTCTGGATGACCGGCAGGCCCGCGCCCACCGTCGCTTCATACAGATAGTGCGCGCCGCCCTCGCGACGCGCGAGCTGCATGCCGCGATAGAAGGACATCGCCGCACTGTTCGCCTTTTTGTTGGGCGTGACGATGTGGATGCCGGCCGCCAACCATTCGGGATAATGTTTGGCCACTTCGCCGCTGGCCGTGCAGTCGATGATGACGTGGTGCGGCAGGTAGTCGGCACCGACATGTTCGACGAATGCGGCGAGATTCGCGGGCGTACCCGATGCCGCGAGCTCGCGCTGCCAACCCTCGAGCGACACGCCCTTCTCCGCCAGGATCATCTGCTTCGACGACATGATGCCGCGTACGCGCAGATCGAGTTTGAAGTCGCGCTGCAGACGCGCGCTTTGCGAGGCGATCTGCTCGAGCAGCACGCGCCCGACCGTACCCGGACCGATGATGCCCACCGACAGCGTGGTCGCCGACAGATAGAAGCTCGCGTGCACGGCGCGCAAGGCGCGCGTGGCGGCCTTGGCAGGGACGACCACCGAGATGTTGCGTTCGGAGGCGCCCTGCGCGATCGCACGCACGTTCACCGCCGCGCTGCCGAGCGCTTCGAATACTTTGGCGGCAACGCCGGGCATGCCGGCCATGCCGTCACCGACCACCGCGAGGATCGCGAGTTCGCGATCGGCTTCGACCGACTGGATCTGTCCTTCTTCGAGTTCGCGCGCGAACGCTTTGCGCACGAGTTCGATGGCGCGATCGGCCTGTGCACGCGGCACGGCGCAACAGATCGAATGTTCGGAGCTGCCTTGCGAAATCAGCACGACGGAAATTCCGTCTTCGCGCAGCGCACCGAACAGTCGATGCGCCGTGCCCGGCACACCGATCATGCCCGCGCCTTCGACGTTCACGAGCGCGATGTCCGGAATGGTGGTGATGCCTTTGACGGTCAGCGCCGAAGTCGGGCGCGCGCAAATCAGCGTCGCCGGATTGCGGGGCGCGAAAGTGTTGCGGATCCAGATCGGAATTTCGCGACCGATGGCCGGGGCCATGGTCTGCGGATGAATGACTTTGGCACCGAAATAGGCGAGCTCCATCGCCTCGTTGTACGACAACGAGTCGATCACCTGCGCATCGGGCACGCTGCGCGGATCGGCCGAGAGCACGCCATCGACGTCGGTCCAGATGTGGATCTCGCTCGCCTCGAGGAGCGAACCGAAAATCGATGCCGAAAAATCGCTGCCGTTGCGGCCGAGCGTCGTCTGTCGACCTGCCGGATCGCGCGCGACGAAGCCGGTGATCACCAGCGTGCCGTCGAACCCGTCGGCGAGTGCGGCCACCGTGCGACGACGCGACTCTTCCCATTGCACGAGCGGGCCGAGCGGCCCCCACTCGACCACCAACACGTCACGCGCATCGAACCAACGCACCGCACCGGGGCGCAACGCTTGGGCGGCAAAGAATTCACTGAAAAGACGCGTGGACCACAACTCGCCGTAGCCGGCGACGACGTCGAGTGTCGCCTGCTCGGCACGTCGCGCAGCCCGCGCGGTGGCGAGCGCGGCACGCAGGGCGTCGAGGTCCTGATCGAAGGCGAGCAAAAATCCGTTCGCACCGGCAGCCGGCAGCAACTCCTGCGCGATCGCGGCGTGCTGGCGACGCAAGGCATCGAGCGCGGTCGCGGTGTCGCGACCCTCGGCTGCCGCATGCACGACATCGAGCAAGGTGTCGGTGACGCCCTTGCAGGCCGAGAGCACGACGGCAAGACGCCCCGCGGGACGCTCGGCGAGGATCGCGGCGACGCGCCGGAAACAATCGGCATCCGCGACGCTGGAACCGCCGAATTTGTGGACGATCCAGCCGGCGGCGTTGGAAACGGTCATGGGGGAAAAATCCGCGCTTGGTTAACCGCCGAATGCTATCGGCCACGCATGGGGCACGCAAGCAAAAAGCAGGTTTTTTGCGGTTTTGCCTATACTCGGGGCATGCGCACACTCACCACGCTGCTACAGGTCATGCTTTGCTTCGCGATCGTCGGCACGGCGCAGGCCGCCCCTGCCGCGAGTGCCGCTGCAGGCACCACGTTTCGCGACTGCCCCAGCTGCCCCGAAATGGTCGTGATCCCCGCCGGAGCATTCACGATGGGTACGCTCGCGCGCCATCGCGTGGCGACCGAAGTCCCCGCCGAGCTCGAGCCCGTGCGCGTGACGGTGACACACCCATTCGCGCTCGGGCGCTACGAAGTCACACGTGGTGAATATGGCGAATTTGCGGCGGCCACCGGTCGCAACGGCGTGGCCGTGAAATGCCGCACCTGGGTCGAGGCCGTGCAGGGCTTTCGCGACCTGATGATCCCGTGGGATGCGCCCAACGTGCCGCGCAATCCCACACCGCGTCATCCGGCCACGTGCATCGATTGGCACGATGCCGTCGCCTACGCCGCGTGGTTGAGCGCGAAGACCGGTCGTCACTACCGACTGCCGAGCGAAGCGGAGTGGGAGTACGCCGCCAAGGCGGGCACCGACACGCTGCGCCATTGGGGCGACGATCCCGATGCGGGCTGCGAGTATGCGAACACCAACGACCGGCGCACGCGCGCACGCTATCCGCTCGCCTGGGCGGGCATGAATTGCGACGACGGTTTCGAGGATGTCGCACCGGTCGGCAGTTTGAAACCGAACCGCTTCGGTCTGTACGACATGATCGGCAACGTGTGGGAATGGGCCGAGGACTGCTCGAGCCTGACGTATCACGGGCGCCCCACCGATGCGCGTGCCTGGGTGTGGGACGGCGGTTGCAAGCGTCGCATTCAGCGCGCGGGCGGTTGGTCGACCGGCCCCGAACGCACGCGCTCGGCCTTTCACGGCGACGGCAGCGCGGATGATCGCGCCGATTTCGCCGGCTTTCGCGTGGCACTCGATCTCGACCCCGCCGCGCCACCTTCGATCGAACCGGTCGCAGTCGCGGTGGCGGCGGCGAGCACGCCCAGCGGTGATGCGACGCGCGCGGCAGGCACCGTGTTCGCCGATTGCAAAGACTGCCCCGAGCTCGTCGTGGTGCCGGCCGGAAAATTCATGCTCGGCAGTTCGGCTGACGAGTATGAACACGACGTCGAATCGGGCGAAACGCCCGCCCTCGCGGTCGAGATCCGCAAGCCCTACGCCCTCGGACGTTTCGAGATCACGCAGGCACAGTTCGCACGCTTTTTGACCGAGAGTGGGCACCAGACGTCGCATGCGTGCGCGCGGCTGCCCAGCGCCCCCGCCCTGCCCGCACGCTGCATCAGCCGACGCGATGCCGAAGCTTATGTCGCATGGCTCACCCGCATCACGGGCCAGCGCTATCGACTGCCGAGCGAGAGCGAATGGGAATATGCCGCGCGCGCCGGAACCACCGGCGCCCGATTCTGGAGCGCGCGCGATTCGCACGAAGGCGTGTCGATCTCGCGCGCCTGCGACTACGCCAACGTGTACGACGTGAGCGCACGAGCGCTGAACCTTTCGCAACAATTCGCACGCTGCACCGACCATTACCCTGATCTTGCGCCCGTGGGCAGTTTTCTGCCGAACGGCTACGGGCTCTACGACATGATCGGCAACGTGCGCGAAGTACTCGCCGACTGCCACACCAAAAGTTACAAAGGCCGACCGGCCGACGATCGGGCGTGGAGCTGGTCGGGTTGCCACACGACCGTGATCCGCGGCGCATCGTTTCGGTCGCGCCCGTTCGCGAGCCGCAGCGCGAGCCGCGATGGCGCCGAATTCGACGCTCCCGAGGCCGTCTGGAAGGATGTCGGCTTGCGCGTCGCGCGCGAACTTTAGATCACACCGTAAACGTCTGCGACAGCGGCAGACGGCGCACCGTGCGTCCGGTCGCGGCGCGGATGGCATTGACCACGGCGGGCGCGATCACGGGCGTCGCCGGTTCACCGCATCCGCCCGCCGGCGCGACGCTTGCGATGATGTGCACGTCGATCCGCGGCGTATAGGCGAGGCGCAGGATCGGTTGATCGTGATAATTCGATTCGCGTACCGCGTTGCCTTCGAAGTGCAGACCACCGTAGAGCGCGGCCGACAAACCGAACACGATCGCGCCCTGCATCTGCTGCTGCACGATGCCCGGATGCACGACGGTTCCGCAGTCGACGGCGCACACGACGTGGCGCACCTTGAGCTTCGCACCTCGCAGCTCGACTTCGGCCACCAGGGCGACGCGCGTACCGTAACTCTCCATGCAGGCGATGCCGAGCGCGCGACCGCGCGGCATTTTTTTGCCCCAACCGGCCTCGCGCGCGGCGCGCTCGAGCACGGCGCGCATGCGCGGGTCGCGTTGCAACAGCGACAGCCGCAATTCGAGCGGATCCCGACCCGCCGCCAGCGCAAGCTCGTCGAGGAAACATTCGACCGCGAAACCGGTGTGCGAGTGGCCGACCGAACGCCAAAAGCCGACGGGGACGCCGAGATCGACCTCGTGATAGTCGACCTGCAAATTCGGAATCTCGTACGGCAGATCATCGGCGCCTTGCGTGAGCAAAAAATCATGCCCGCGCGCGAGCAACTCCGGGCTGCGACGACGCGCGACCGAGGGCGCGGCGAGTCGATGTTCCCAGGCGACGATGCGCCGCTCGCGATCGATGCAGGCCGACAAACGGTTCGCGACGGCAGGACGATAGAAGTCGTGGCGCAGATCGTCCTCGCGCGTCCACATCACCTTGACGGGCGCTCCCACGGCGCGCGAGAGCTCCACCGCTTCGACCACGTAGTCCCATTCGCCGCGACGACCGAAGGCACCGCCGATCACGTGCGTGTGCACGTGTACGGCGTCGAGCGGCAAGCCGGTGATTTTGGCCGCCCAATCCTGCGCACGACTCGGCGCCTGCGTACCGACCCAAAGATCACAACGCGCCGTGCGCACCCACGCCGTCGTCGCCAAAGGTTCGAGCGCGGCATGCGCGAGAAACGGCAAATGGTAATCCGACTGCAACCAGCGTCCGGCGTTCGCCTCGGCTTTGACGGCCGCCACGTCGCCCTCGCGACGCGCCAGCGCGCCCGGCGCATCGAGCGCGCGTGTGAGTTGCGTCTCGTGCATCGCGCTGTCGCGCATGGCGTGTTCGCCCGGGTCCCACACGCACTGCAGCACCGCACGGGCGCGACGCGCCGCATGAAAATCGCGCGCAAGTACGGCCACACCTCCATTGAACTCGCGCACGCCGAACACGCCGGGCATGCGCTCGGCCTGACTCGCATCGACGCTGCGCAAGCGTCCGCCGAAATGCGGGCAGCGCTCGATGAGCGCCACCTGCATGCCGGGTACCGACACGTCGATCGCGAACACCGCCGTACCGTCCACTTTTGAAGGCGTATCGCGCCGCATGGGCGCGCTGCCGAGCAGACGCCGCGCCGCAGCGGGCTTCAATGCCGGATCCGAAGGCCACGGCAAACCGCGGGCGCGCTCGACGAAATGCCCGTAGTGATCACTGCGCTCGGGATGTTCGACGTCGTGCAATCGCCCATCCGCCGCCCGCACGCGCTCGAGCGGAATCTGCCAGGCTTCGGCGGCCGCCGCACGCAACACTTCTCGCGTCGCCGCACCCAGTTTGGACAACGGCACGAACGAGGAACTCACACTGCTCGAATAACCCGTCGATTGATTGCCGCGCGCATCGCGAAAGCGCATCGCACCAGGCGCGAGTTGCACCTGCACGCGCGCAAGCGGCAGCTCCAATTCTTCGGCGATCAACATCGGCAGCGCCGTGAGCACGCCCTGCCCCATCTCGGACTTCGGCACTTCGATGCGGACACTGCCGTCCGGTTCGATCGTGAGCGTTGCGGCGACGGACCAAGACGACTCGGCCGCCGTCGCCGGCGCCGACGGCAACGACAAAGTCAGCAGCACGCCGCCGGCCACTGCGCCACCTTGCAACAGAAACTCGCGCCGCCTCATGGCCCAAGCTTACCCGGCGCCTCGCCCGCTCGCGACTTCCCGTAAACTTGCCCGATCATCATGGACGCTGCCGAACTTCTCCCGCTCCTCGCCGTGCTGCTTGCCGCGGGTCTTGCGGCCGGAACCATCGCCGGACTGCTCGGCGTCGGCGGGGGCATCGTGCTCGTGCCGGTGCTCGATGCCGTGTTGCCCCATGTCGGCGTGCCAGCCAACTGGAGTCTGCACGTCGCCGTCGCGACCTCGCTCGCCTCGATCGTGCCCACCTCGATCGCCTCCTCCCGCGCCCACCATGCGCGCGGTGCCGTCGACTGGTCTCTGGCGCGCGCGTGGGCGCCGGGGATGATTTTGGGCGCGCTGCTCGGTTCGCAACTGGCCGCACGCGCGCCCGCGGCGATCTTGAGCGGCGTATTCGGCGCCGTCGCCCTGCTCGCGGCCGCCAAAATGTTTTTACCGCTCGATGAACTGCGGCTCGCGGATCGCACGCCTCGCGGCATGGTCGGCAACGCGATCGCCGCGGTGATCGCGAGCGTGTCTGCGGTAATGGGCATCGGCGGCGGCACGCTGTCGGTGCCGGCGATGACGCTCACCGGCAGTCGTGTGCACGACGCCGTCGGAACGGCCGCGTTGTTCGGATTTTTGATCGCCCTGCCGGGCACTTTGGGATATCTGCTTCCCGCAACGCCCGCCGAATTCCCGACCGGTACCGCAGGCTTCGTCAGTCTGCCCGCGCTGCTCGTGGTCACGCCCTGCACCTTGCTCACGGCACCACTCGGCGCACGCATCGCGCACGGACTCTCCAAACGCCGCCTCTCGCAACTCTTCGGCGTGTTCCTCGGCATCGTGGCGACACGCATGCTGTGGCGCACCGCTTTATTTCATTGAACCGGACGACATCATGACCGACATCGACATCAGCGGACCTTGGTTCGAAGACTTCCATCACGGCCTCGAGTTCGATGCGCCGGCCGTCACGCTCACCGAGGGCCTGGCCGCACTGCATCAGGCGACCTTCGGCGACCGCCTGCGCTTGCCGCTCGATCATCACGCGAGTCGCCGCATCACCGGTCGCGAAGCGCCGCTTGCGCATCCGCTGCTGCCCATCAACGTCGCCATCGGTCAATCGACCTGGGCCTCGCAACGCGTGAAGGCGAATCTTTTTTATCGCGGCCTGTCGCTGCTGCGGCCCGTGCACCTCGGCGACACGCTCTACACGCGCACGCGCGTCGTCGGTCTGCGCCAAAACAAGCCGCAAGCCGGCCGCGCAGCCACCGGCATCGTCGCGCTGGAGATGACCACCACCAATCAGGACGGCGAGCGCGTGCTGCATTTTTGGCGCTGCCCCATGATTCCCTGTCGCGACCCGCAAGCGCGCACGCCGCATGCCGACGATCTCGATGCGATCGGC
The DNA here is from genome assembly GCA_017853555.1 of Steroidobacteraceae bacterium. Lineage (GTDB taxonomy): Bacteria > Pseudomonadota > Gammaproteobacteria > Steroidobacterales > Steroidobacteraceae > UBA964. Next base: position 3,280 of record JAFMJH010000037.1, on the reverse strand, counting down.
GCCGCGCTCACGGTCGATGCGGTGCGCGCCGTCGTGCCGCGCGCGTGGACGCTGGCCGAAACCTCGGGCTGGAGTGGCCGAAAAGCTGCGCAACTTGCCGCAGGCGATAGGTTCAAGATCGAACCGCGCGACACCATCACGCTCGCCCCCGAGCTCGTGCGCAGTTCGCTCAACATGGCCATGGCCCACACCGATGCGCGACTCTCCTATCTCGGCGAGCGTCTCGTCTACGGCGGTCACACCATCTTCATGGGCTTCGCGCAAATCACGCGCGCGCTGCCGAATATCTTGTCGGTGCTCGCCTGGGAGAGTTGCGATCACACCGCACCGGTCGTCGAGAACGATCGCATCCGTACCGAGTGCACCGTGACGCACGTCGTGCCGCTCACCGAAGCGCAAGGCGGTGGCGCATTGCTGCGCATCGAAGCGCTCTGCCACGCCGCACGCGGCGCGCCGGAGACCGAGAGCGCCGTGCTCGATTGGAAGTTCTGGGCGTGGAGCGTTTGAGGAGCGAGACACCATGAGCGCACCGGATCGCATCACCGCGCGCCTCGTCCGACGCATCGTCGCCGATGCCACGACACCCTTGCCCGAAGACGCGCGTCGCGCCACCGAGACGTTCATCCTCGATTCGCTCGGCGTCGCGCTGTCGGGCACGCGCGTACCGCTGGTCGCCGAACTCGCCACCGTCGCTGCGCAGTGGGGCGCCGGTGACGCCGCCCGCGTCTGGGGCACGGGACAACGCGTTCCGGCTGCCACCGCGGCGTTTTTGAACGGCTACCAGATCCACAACCAGGAATGGGACTGCGTACACGAGCCCGCCGTCGTACATCCCATGGCAGTCGTGTTGTCGACCTTGCTCGCCTATGCCGAGCAGCGCGGCGGCATCGACGGACGACGCTACACGCGCGCCTGTGCGACCGCGGTCGACATCGCGGCCACGATCGGCTGCGCGGCCACCAACAAATTGCGATTCTTCCGGCCGGCGATGTGCGGTGCACTCGGCGCCACCGCCGGGATCGCGCAGCTCGAACGCTTCGATGAAGCCACGACTCGCAGCGCACTCGGTCTCGCCTACAGCCAACTCTCGGGAACGATGCAAGCCCATGTCGAGGGCTCGCCCGTGCTGCCGATGCAAATCGCGTTCAATACGCGCGCCGCGCTGGTGGCGATCGAACTTGCACGGCGCGGTGTGCGTGGACCGCAGGATTTTCTGGAAGGACCTTTCGGTTACTACACGCTCATCGACCCGGAATGGGACGCACGCGCCTTCGACGATTTCGAGGCACGCCATTGCATCACCGAACTGTCGCACAAGCCTTATCCGAGCGGCCGCGCGACGCACGGCGGCGTGGACGGCGCACTCACGCTCATGCAGCAACACGGTTTCGACGTGGCGGCGATCGCGGAGATTCGCGTACTGGCACCGCCGCTCGTCATCCAGCTCGTCGACCGTGCGCCCCGGCCCGACATGGCGCCCTCGTACGCGCGACTCTGCGCACCCTACGTCATCGCCACCGCTTTGCAGAGCGGCAACGTCGATGTGCTCGATTTCGAGCCGCAACGCATCGCCGACCCGCAGCGTCAGGCGCTCGCCGGCAGAATCCGCGTCGTACCCGACGGCAATCCGTCGCTCAACGCGCTCGCGCCGCAACGCGTCGAAGTGCAACTGCATGACGGCAGCCAGCACGCTGTCGATCTCCCAGCCGTGCTCGGCGCTCCCGGTCGGCCGCTGTCGCGCGAGCGGCACCTCGCGAAGTTCCGGCGTGCCGCCTCGTCCGGCGCGCGGCCACTCGCCGCGCGGCGCATCGAAGATCTCATCCGACTCGTCGACGAACTCGACGCGCTTCCCGACATGCGTCGACTCGTCGATGCCACTTTGTTCGAGGTCCCATGAGTTTTCCGCACTACTTCGAATCGTTCGATTACGCGCAGATGCTGCGCGACTTTCCCATCGGCGAGGACTTTGCGCGCTATGCCACGCTCTCGCGCGACGAAATCCGCGCCCGTCAGGATGTGCTGTTCCGTCGCTGCGTGGCGCGCGCCTGGCAGATCCCGTTTTATCAAAGATTGTGGCGCGCAAAGGGACTGGAACCCGCCGATGTGCGCGGCCTCGACGATTTGCACAAGCTGCCGGTATTCGGCAAAGCCGAAGTGATGCAGAGCCTCGCCGAGCACCCGCCATACGGGGATTACCACGGTTGGGACGGCACGCAACCCGAGCAACGGCCCGTCACCGTGCTGCACACGACGAGCGGCACGACCGGCCGGCCGCAAGTCGTGTTGTTCAGCCCCAAGGCACGTGAAGTTCAGGCCCTGCTCGTGGCTCGCATCTGGCGCATGCAGGGTCTGCAGAGTCGCGACGTGATCCACTCGGTCTACGGTCACGGCATGATCAACGGCGGCCACTTCGTGCGTGAAGCGGCGTTGCACTACACGAACTGTCTGTTTCTGTCGGCCGGCACCGGCAAAGAAACGCGCTCGGTGTCGCAGATCGAACTCATGCGCGATTTGCGCGTCACCGTGATCGTGGGCTTCGTCGACTACATCCGCCAACTCGCCGAGACCGCACGCGAGATGGGTCTCGAACCCGGCCGCGACTTGCCGATCCGCGCCATCTTCGGACACGTCGGCCGCGAATCGCGCGCCGCCTTGTCGCGCGCCTGGGGCGGCGCCGAGATCTATGATTGGTACGGCGTCGCCGACCCGGGTCCGATCGCGGCAGAAGGCCCGGATCGCGACGGCATGTACGTCATGGAAGATGCGCAGTATCTGGAACTCGTCGACGAAGAGAGCGGCCAGCCGATCGACGCCTTCGATCGACCCGGCGACATGGTCGTCACTTCCCTGTACCGCGACGACGTCTATCCGCTGATCCGCTTCAACACCCACGATCTGTCGGCGTGGAAATCCGGTCACTCGGCCCTCGGTTACACGCTGCAGCGTACGGTCGGCGTGCTCGGACGCAGCGACAACATGGTCAAGTTGCGCGGCATCAACGTCTACCCGCTCGCGCTCGCCGCCATCCTGAACGACATCCCCGAATTCGCCGGCGAGTATTTTTGCCGCGCGACGCGCGATGCCACCGGCCGCGACGAACTCACCGTCGTGATCGAGACGCGCGGTACCACGCATGCCGATCCGAAACTCGCGCAAGCCTTCGCCGAACTTTTGAGTAGACGCGTGGGCGTGGAGTTGCGCGTGCAACTCGTCGCACCCGGCGGAACCGCCTCGACCACGCAGATCGATGCGCGCCAAAAACCCGTCCGGCTCGTCGACG
>JAFMJH010000069.1 GCA_017853555.1 Steroidobacteraceae bacterium | reverse complement strand
GGTTGCCGCCGACCATCAGGCGCAGGCAGTCGGTGATGAATTCCATCATGTGATGATCGGCCGTGACCGCCGGGTATTTGCCGAAGAGCGGGCTGCTGGCCGGGTTTTCGACGTCGGCTTCGATCGCGAGCATGCCTTCCTTGCGGGCTTTGACCAGCAGGTCGAACACGAGATTGAGCAGATCGACGTAGCTTGCGCGGTCGTAATGCGGCTTTTTGAACAAGGCGATCGCGTTGGCGAACGAGGCTTTGACGACCTTGAGCGGATTGCTGGTGAGAAACGCCCCGAAGGCCGCGCCCACGATCACCACGATTTCCGACGGATGCCACAGCAACAGCAGGTTGCCGCCGGCCATCAGGAAGCCACCGACCACGCAGGCGAGCACGATGACCGATCCAGCTAAGGCGACCATGCCCGGGTTATCGGCGCCGGACGCCTCGACTTGAGGGTCCCGCGCGACCCGGCCACAATGCAGTTCACGCTGTGCCTGAGGTTGCGACGATGTTCGACGTCACGATTTATTTGTCCGCGCTGGTCTGGCTCGCCGTCGTCGCCGTACTCGGTTGGCTCGTCTCGGTGTTGCGACGCAATGTCGATCTGGTCGACAGTCTCTGGTCGCTCATGTTTCTGCTGGCGCTCGTGTGCTACTGGCGACTCGCCCCGCAACAAACCGAGCGTGGTCTCTTGCTGATCGCCTTGGTGGGCGTCTGGGCCTTGCGGCTGAGTGTGTACCTGACGGCGCGCAACTGGGGTCACGATGAAGATCGTCGCTATCGCGCGATCCGTGCGCGCAACGATCCGGGCTTCACCTTCAAAAGTCTCTATCTGGTGTTCGGTTTCCAGGCGGTGCTCGCCTGGTTGATTTCGGTGCCGCTGCTCGGAGCGACGTTGGGTGATGCGCCGCTCGGTCCGCTCGATTATCTGGGCGTATCGTTGTGGGTCGTCGGTTTCGTTTTCGAAGCCGGGGGCGATTGGCAGCTCGCGCGCTTCAAGCGCGACCCCGCGAACGCGGGCAAAGTGATGGATCGCGGCTTCTGGCGCTATACGCGCCATCCGAACTATTTCGGCGATTTCGCGATCTGGTGGGGGTTCTACGCGATCGCGCTGTCGGCGGGCGCGTGGTGGAGCATCCCCGGCCCCTTGCTGATGAGCGTGTTGTTGCTGCGGGTGTCGGGTGTGCGTCTGCTCGAGCGCGACATCGGCGAGCGCCGGCCGGCCTATGCCGACTACGTGCGCCGCACCAATGCGTTCTTTCCGGGCCCGCCCAAGGCCTGATCGGACGGGCCTCTGCGGCTCACTCGGCTTCGCGCGAGGCGCGTTTGCGCTCGTGTTCCTTCAATAGGCGCTTGCGCAGGCGTATCGATTGCGGCGTCACTTCGACGAGCTCGTCTTCGTTGATGAATTCGACCGCATATTCGAGCGTCAGCGCCACCGGCGGCACGAGCAGCAAGGCATCGTCCTTGCCCGCGGCGCGTACGTTCGAGAGTTTCTTCTCGCGAATCGGATTGACGACCAGATCGTTGTCGCGACTGTGGATGCCGACGATCATGCCCTCGTAGACGGGCGTGCCGTGCTCGACGAACAGCCGGCCACGTTCCTGCAGCGTGAAGAGCGAATACGCCACGGCCTCACCCTGTTCGTTGCTGATGAGTACGCCGTTGTGGCGTTCGGGAATCTCGCCTTTGACGACGTCGTAGCCGTCGAAAATGTGGCTGATCAAACCCGTGCCGCGCGTCATGGTGAGAAACTCGCCGTGAAAGCCGATCAGGCCGCGCGCCGGAATGCGATATTCGAGGCGCACGCGACCCTGGCCGCGTCCGCTCGGGTCACCCTCGACGACCATGTCGACGAGTTCGCCGCGACGCGTGCCGAGTTCGGACATGATCGCGCCTTGATAGCCCTCGTCGATGTCGATGGTGAGTGCTTCGAACGGCTCTTGCGTGACGCCGTCGATGACGCGCTTGAGCACTTGCGGTTTGCCGACGGCGAGTTCGTACCCTTCGCGACGCATGTTCTCGACCAGAATCGTCAGGTGCAGTTCGCCGCGCCCCGACACGCGGAACACGTCGGCGTCGGCCGTCTCTTCGACGCGCAGCGCGACGTTGCTTTGCAGTTCGCGCATCAGACGATCGCGGATTTGACGACTGGTGACGAACTTGCCTTCCTTGCCGGCGAACGGCGAGGTATTCACCTGGAAGGTCATCGACAGCGTCGGTTCGTCGACTTCGATCGGCGGCATGCCTTCGGCGTGTTCGATGTCGCACAAGGTGAGACCGATATTCACCGCGTCGATCCCGGTCACGGCGACGATGTCGCCCGCCGAGGCTTCCTCGACCGGTATGCGTTCGAGACCGCGAAACGTCAGCACCTGGGCGATCTTGCCCGTGCCGCGCTCCTCCGCTCCCCAGCGCAAGGCGACGTTTTTGCCGGCTTTGAGCGTGCCGCGTTTGATGCGGCCGATGCCGATGCGACCGACGTAGGAGTTGTAGTCGAGTTGCGAGATCTGCAGTTGCAACGGCGCATCGACGTCGATCGGCGGCGGCGGCACGTGTTCGAGAATGGCCTCGTAGAGTGCCGTCATGTCGGTGGCGGGTTTTGCAAGATCGGTGGTCGCCCAGCCCTGCAATGCCGAGGCGTAAACGATCGGGAAGTCGAGTTGCGCATCCGTTGCGCCGAGTTTGTCGAACAACTCGAAGGTACGGTCGATGACCCAGTCGGGTCGCGCGCCCGGGCGGTCGACTTTGTTGATCACCACGATCGCTTTGTGACCGAGCGCGAGTGCTTTGCGGGTCACGAAACGCGTTTGCGGCATCGGGCCCTCGACGGCATCGACGAGCAGCAGCACGGCGTCGACCATCGACAGCACGCGTTCGACTTCGCCGCCGAAGTCGGCGTGTCCCGGCGTATCGACGATGTTGATGCGCGTTTCGCGATATTCGATCGCGCAATTCTTGGCGAGGATGGTGATGCCGCGCTCGCGTTCGAGATCGTTCGAGTCCATGACCCGATCGGCGACCCGTTCATGGGCGGCGAAGGTGCCCGATTGCTTGAGCAGACAGTCGACGAGCGTCGTTTTGCCGTGGTCGACGTGCGCGATGATGGCGATGTTGCGGATCGGGCGGGCGATGGACATCGGGGAACCTGGCAAAAAAGGTCGCGCAGTGTACCCAAGTGGCCGTCCGGTTGCGACTTCGACGGCGGTTGTGAGTAAATCGGCACTCCTTACCTCGTTCTCCTCGGAGTGCTCTCATGTCGAAGTCCAAGTCGATTCGTCTTTCGGTCGTCGCGTTGGTCGGCACGTTGGCGGCAGGCGCCGTGTTCGCACAGGACGCGCGCGTCGCCCAGCAGATCAAGTACCGTCAGGGCGCCTACACGGTGCTCGGTGCGCAGTTCGGCATGATGGGCGCCATGGCCTCCGGCAAGGCGCCGTTCGACGCCAATGCCTTCCGCGTCGCGGCCGAGCGCGCCGCGTTCATGTCGACCGTCGTGCCCGATGTGTTCCCGGCCGGCTCCGACGTGGGCAACACCAAGGCCAAGGCCGACATCTGGAAGAACCAGGCCGAGTTCCAAAAACTCATGACCGATCTGCGTGACAAGACGGCCGCGCTGTCGGCGGCGGCAAAGACCGCCAACAACGTCGATGCCGTCAAAGCGGCCTTCGGCGCCGCCGGCCAAGCCTGCAAGGCCTGCCACGACAAGTACAAGGCGGACTGACGGCCGCTCGGTGCAAAGCGGTTTTCTCGAGCGCGCAGGCGCCAAACTTCATTACACGGTGTCGGGGCGCAATCACGCCCCGGCACTCGTGTTGTTGCATCCGCTCGGCGCGAGTGCGGCGGTGTTCGAGTCGCAGCGCGCGGAGTTCGAGCGATCCTTCCGGGTGATCGCTCTCGACATGGCCGGTCACGGCGCGTCGGTTTTGCATCAGGGCGCGCCGCGCAGCCGCAGTCTCGCGGACCTTGCCGACGATGCGTTGGCGGTGCTCGATGCGCTCGGCATCCAGCGTGCG
>JAFMJH010000068.1 GCA_017853555.1 Steroidobacteraceae bacterium | reverse complement strand
TGACGTTCCGGGCGCAGCGCGCTCCGGCGGAGCAGTTGGCGAAGGTTGCAGAGGAGCGTGATCGACTCATCCAAAACTCGCTCAGCATCCCGAAAGATTACGATCGGTTCTTAAAAGTCACCCATGCGCTCAATAGGGAGTTCGATCAGGCGCTGCGGCAGCTATGCGACCTTCAGGCGCGACGTGAAAACCGGGCGGCCCTGCAAGCGGCACGGCGCGACCGACAGCGGGACGGTGCTGTGATTGAGGCGCAGTTCGACGTGCAGACCACCTAACAACACGTGTTTTGGAAAAACGAACCCGAGCGGTACGGCGTGAGAAGCGTGGCGTCTTCAATGTACAGATAAATATAGTAACGCTCAGCGCACCATGTTGGTCCACGCCACTTGATAATGGGAAAACTGCAGCGTTGCGTTGACGGCGGCGGCGTATTCGGCAACCAGAAGACCCTTGCCGCTCACGGTCGGGGGCCGCACGAGTGTGGCTTGTTGTCGATCGTCGATCATGAGGAACGACGAGCACGGTGCATCGTCGACCACGACCAGAGTGTCGGTACGAATCACAGGCGAGATTGCTGCAAGTTCTTTGAGATGGTGGGCTGCGCTCGGTGCGGGGTTTCCCCAGTCGAGATCGAAGGAGTCGAGATACAGCAAATCGATACTCGCGCCGGTTGCGCGGAATTGTGCGGCGAGTTTGGAGAGAAAGAGCACGCTGTCTTCGGTGTGCACCTCGACGCCCGGGCTCACCAAGCGCTTGCACTCGCTCGTCGCTGAGGGGTCGATGTCGACGGTAAAGAGCCGCCCGCCGTGGGGTGCGCACTGAATGTAGCGGTCGAACAGCACGGTGCTTTGACCATCGCCGGCCCAGTTGTCCGCTTTGCGTACGCAACCGGTCTCGACGATTACGAGACTGCGCGTCAAGAACTGGTCCAGGTGACGGAAGATCTTTCGGAACGACACTTCGCGATGGGCGAGGCGAGGGGCAGCCTCTTGATCGAACCAGGTCCAGAATTTTGAATTGTCCACGTGGAGTTCTCTGACAAGGTGAAAGGTGGGTCTGCGAATGCTTCAGCGAACGCTGGCGCCTTCGCGCGAGTCCAGGGTGGTGCGCGGCTTCATCTTTGCTTGCTTCGCCGCACGCACCGCCGCGGCGTCGAACTTCGGATTCGGGATGGTGAACGCCTTGAACGCGCGATCGTCGTGGCCGGGCACGGCGACGCTGCGCACTCCGGAGATCGCAATGACGAGACCGCTGTCGTCGTCGGCGACGTTGCCGGTGACGGTGCAGGTATAGCGTTGTCCTGGTACGAGGGTGCCGAAACGACAGGCGATTTGCGCGCCGCCGGTCGTATTCGGGGTCTCGACTACCGCCGATTTGAACGCGACGGTCGGCACAATCGTCACGGTCGCAAGCACGGGTGAGGCGGATTGGATCGCGAGCGTCGCGCCCAATTCGAGCCCTTCGTCGATCTCGTGTGCAGGGCTCGAGGGGCCGAGAGTGCAGGCGGCGAGCGTGACGAGGGCGAGAGCGGTGAATAGGCGCATGAGGTTTCTCACGGTACGGCGGTGATGGTCCAGCAGGTTTCTTCGGGTGCAGTGTAGGGCGTCGTGGCGCACTGCCGATCGACCACCGCCGGGTCACTGCCGAGGATCACGGAGCATTCGCCGACGAATCCCCAGCCGCCTGCCGCAGGAACGGTCACGGTGCCGGTGCTGACGATATTCGAATCTTTGCGAAAGCCTTCGATGTCGGTGCTGCCTGCCGTCAGCGCGATGTAGGGAACCGTGCCCGTCGCGCCGGTGATGCGATAGCTGCGGGCGACGTTGTCGCCGTCGAAGCGCAGGAAGCGTCGATTGCCGAGTTTGTTGTACTGCGCTTTGGAGCCGACCGAGCATACGGTCGTGCTGCCCGTGGTCGGTATGCGCGTGAAGATCGGCAGCGTCTGTGCGGCGCTGCGGTTGCCGAGCAGCGTTTCTTGTGTGCCCCAGACGTCGTTGCCGGCAAAGGTGATTTTGAGGTCAGTCCCGAGCGCGTCGATTGCGCCGGCAAGGGCGGGTTGCTGCGTTTTCAAAATATTCGCATAGGCCCAGATGTTGGGGCCGAACGTTCCGTTCTTCCAGGCGTCCGAGTAAAACGGCGCGAGGATTTGCGGACCACTCAACTTGAAGTTGCCCGTCGGATCGAAGAGTCTCCAGATGAGTTGCACGACGGTCCGCTCTTGAAACCAGCCTAGCGGTGTGCCGGAAACGGTGTAGTCGCTGCGCGAGACGATCAGGTTGCCGCCGCTTTGCCGGTATCGCTCGAGGCGCGGGCTTTTGGCGATGAGCGTGGCCGTTCCCGTGGCCAGCCCTTCGTGCTGCACCAGAAGGATGTCCTGATACTCACCCTGCTCGGAGTGGGGGCCGCCCGGTGAGTCGTTGCGCTGGGATTGACGCTGCGTGTAGTGCGTCATCTCGTGCACGGTGATCAGCTGCGCGAATTCCATCGGCTCGAACGACTGCGCGCCCGACAGAAAAATGAAGGGGATGTTTTCGCTGCCTTGGGCCGTGACGACTTGCTTCCCGTCCGCGCCGATCACCGCGGCGCCGCTGTAGGAAAACCCGCCGGACCCCGGCACGAGGCCCGCATCGAGATCGTACGTCGACAAGGGGCCGCCGCCTTTGTTGGTGACGCTCCAAAGTATGGTGACTTTGTTGATCGCGTTCACGGCACCGTTTTGGGCGACGTAGGCCTGTTGTTCGAGTGCGTCCGCGAGAATTGCATAGGGGCCGGAGATACGATTCGCATCGACGAGTTTGCCGGCCGTCGCATCCCAGCCCATCGGGGCGGTGATCTCGAGTGACTGTTTGAGTTTGCGGGTGTTGGGGGTGAATTCGGCGGCGCGATCGGTGTACGGGGCGTAGCGCGTGCGGATGGTGTTCGCACTCGTCGAGATCGGGGCGGTGTTGTTCGCGACCCAAATATCGAAACCTTTGGCGTTCTGCGCCATCGACTTCAGAACAGGTGTGTATTTCACGGCGGGGTCGAGACCCGAAAACACGACGACGCCGGTGTCCGATGCGTACGTCCCGGCGACCTTGGTGCCATTCGCGCTCTGCAATTCGATATAGACATTGCGGATCGGCGCGACGATGGGGTTCGACCAGTCGGGCACGTAGCCATTGGTGGATGGATTCAACACCGCGGCGCCCGGTCTTTGATACTTCGCCGTGACGGTCAAGTCGAACGTGCTCGCGACGCTGACGGTGCTGCTCGCCGACACGGGCGGATAGGCGGGGTTAGAACATTCGATCGAATATGTCGTGCTCGCCGCGAGCGCGGGCGTGCTCGTACTGCCGGAATTGGCGATCGGGTCGGTGAGCCCCGAGAGTGCGCGACAGGATTTCGCGTTGGTGCTCGACCACGTGACCGTCGTCGTGTTTTGCGCGAGCAACTCGGTGTCGGCCAGCGAGAGCGTTGCGGTCGGCGCATTCCAACCCGTGATGGTCGCCTGCGCGTTCGCGTTGCCGCCTGCACCCGAACAATTGAGCGTGAAGGTCGAAGCGGCTTTGGTGATCGCGATCGACTGCGACCCCGTCGTCGCTAGCGTTCCGCTCCAATCTCCTGACGCGGTGCACGAGAGGGCATTGGTCGATGTCCAGGTCAGCGTGGCGCTGCCGCCGATGCGCGCATCGCTCGTCGACACGCTGAGACTCGCCGTCGGTGCAACCGGCGTCGGCGGCGTACTGGTGCTGCCGCCACCACCGCCGCCGCCGCAGGAGGCGAGCAGCGCCATCACACCGACCAAGCCATAGGACAGTCGACAGGTTTTCGTTTCGCTGATCACAAATGACCCTGGTCGGATGTTTGCCAACTCATTCCGAAGCGGAGCGGATTGTTGTATTCGCGATCGAAAAAGATGCACTAGGGTGGTGTCCCACCCTGACAGATCTTTTTCACATGTGTATATTACTCCCAACAACACCCGCCACGCCTCTCCACGGAAGCGCACCAGGGCGGGTTTTTTTTGCGCGACGTTCGTCGTGACGAAGTTCAACAAGCCTGCTCTGACCGTCGATCAACAGCTGGATCAGCTGGTTCGTCGGGGCATGGAAGTCGGTG
>JAFMJH010000036.1 GCA_017853555.1 Steroidobacteraceae bacterium | reverse complement strand
CGCCTTGCACGGCGACGTCGTTGACGCACATGCCGACGAGGTCGATGCCGATGCGTTCGTGACGCCCGGTGTCGATGGCGAGGCGCAGCTTGGTGCCGACGCCGTCGGTGCCCGACACCAGCACCGGGCGACGCCAGCGGCCCTCCGGCAACTCGACCAGCGCACCGAAGCCGCCGATGCCGGCGAGCACCTCGGGGCGCGTGGCGCGTTTGACGAGCGGTTTGATGCGCTCGACCAGTTCGTCGCCCGCGTCGATGTCCACCCCGGCATCGCGATAGGTCAGGCCGGACGGAGGCGTGCTTCGAGTCATGTGCGGCAGGTTCCGGGTTAAAAAGCGGTACTATTGTACGCTGTTCCCGCTATGAGCATTTCACCTCCAAAGCGCACGTTGCGTGCGCATCGTCTCGCCGCGCTGTTGCTGGTCGCGGCATTGCCGTTCGGCGGCGCGCAGGCGGCGCAGACCGTGTCGATCGGTGAGGTGGCGGTGACGGCCGCGGGCGAGGAGGCATTCGTCGAGGCGATGCGTGTCGTGCTGGTGCGGGCCACCGGCAAGCGTGCCGCGCCAAAAGATGCGGCGTTTGCACCGCTGCTCGCCGACCCCCGCCGCTACGTCCAGATTTTCCGGCCCGGCAGTGCGGCGGCGCCCGCGGTGGTCGTGTTCGATACGGCCGCGCTCGAGCGCGCGATCACGGCCGCGGGTCGCAGCGTCTGGTCGACCGAGCGTCCGGTGGTGCTGGTGATCGTTTTGTCGGCGCCGACGGGTGCTGATCCGGTGGCGGTCAAGGGTGCGCTCGAAGCCGCGGGTTTCGCGCGGGGTCTGCCGCTGCGGTTCACGAACGCGCAAGCGGCCGGTTTCAAGGCGGGCGACGAGCCGACGGGCGAGACAGTGCTCGCCGTGGCGCGTCGACTCGGTGCCGATGCAGCCCTCATCGGGCAGGCGGACGGACAGGAGTGGCAGTGGACGCTGTTCGATCGCGCCGGCAGTTCGGTGTTTCCGGGCGCGGTCACCGCCGGCGTCGAAGCAGCCGCCGAGTTGCTGTCGAGTTCGGCGCAGGCGGCCGAGGTGCTCGCCGAGTCGTACGTGACGCTGCGGGTCGCGGGCGTGTCGAGTTTGGCCGATCACGTGCGCGCGCAGCGCCTCGCCGCGGCGCTCGCGGGGGTGCGCGGCGTGTGGCCCCTCGAAGTGGAAACGGAGCGCGCGAGTTTCCGCTTGAGCGTCGCCGGTGGCACGCCGGCGTTGCTCGATGCGCTCAAAAGCGTGCCGCAGCTGTCCGGGTCGCAGGCTGCCGGCGATCGTATTGACGTCCGCCTCGAGCGCTGACGTGCTGCGGCATTTGCCGAACGCGATCTGTCTGCTGCGCATGGTGCTGACCGTGCCGACGGTGCTCGCGTTGCAGAACGGTGACCATGGTCTCGCATTGGCCTGGTTCGCGGTGGCGGCCGCATCGGACGGCATCGACGGATTTCTCGCCAAGCGATTCGGCTGGACGTCGGAGCTCGGTCGCGTGCTCGATCCGCTCGCCGATAAAATTCTGCTCGTCGCCGTATTCATGACCTGCGTCTGGCACGGACTCGTGCCGGTGTGGCTCGCGACGGCCGCGATCGCGCGCGATATTTTGATCACTGCCGGGGCGATCACCTTTCGTCTCTGGTTCGGCGAGGTGAACGGTCGTCCGACCCTGATCTCGAAGGCCAATACCGCATTGCAGATCGTGTTTCTGCTGGGCGCGATCATCACGCCGCTCGTGGCGCTCGATTTCGCGGATGAACTGCAGGCACTCGCCATCGTCACCTTCGTCACCACCGTGCTCTCGGGCGCCGATTACACCTGGCGATTCCTGCGCGTCGGTTGGACTCGATTGGAGGGCGCCTGAGGCGCAACCCATGCAGCAATTGCCACTGGGTGTGAGATTGCGCGAGCGCGCGACGTTCGCCACCTTCGTCGCAGGCGCGAACGTCGAGGCCTGCGCGCGACTGCGCGCGATCGCCGCAGGCGCCGGCGGAATTCTTTGGTTGTGGGGCGCTTCGGGTTCGGGTCGCACGCATCTTCTGCAGGCCTGTTGTGCCGCCTCGACGCGTCGCGCGGCCTATCTGCCGCTCGCCGAGTTGCCGGTGCCCGGTGCGGATGTGCTCGAGGGCGGCGAGCGCACGACGCTGCTGTGTCTGGACGATCTCGATGCGCGACTCGGCGATCATGGTTTCGAGCGCGGCTTGTTTTCGATTTATCGCAGCGTCGAAGAGCGTGGTGCGGCGCTCGTGGTCACGGCGGCGGCGGCACCGGCGTCCTTGTCATGGGCGTTGGCCGACATCGGCTCGCGCTTCGGCGCCTGCGAGGTCTTTCAGTTGCGGCCGCTCGACGAAGCGGGCGAGCTCGCGGCGCTGCGCTTGCGTGCCGCGGGCCGGGGCCTCGATTTGCCAGAAGATACGGCGCTTTATCTGCTGCGTCGCTTTCCGCGCGACATGCACGCGCTCGGGCGCTTGCTCGACGAGATGGATGTCGCTTCTTTGACGGCGCAGCGCCGGCTCACCGTGCCGTTCGTGCGCGCGATCCTCGGCGATCCTTGAGATCGACGGCGAGTTGCGCGATGCGCGCGCCGTGCGCGTGCGCGATGCGCTTCTCGTGGTCGGTGAACGCCGGCTTGTTGCCGTGCGGCGTGAACTGCGAGGCGCCGTAAGGTCCGCCGCCGCTGCGGGTCTCGCTGAGGGCGGGTTCGGTATACGGCACGCCTGCGATCACCATGCCGTGATGCAGCAGCGGAATCATCATGGTGAGCAGCGTGGATTCCTGTCCGCCATGCATGCTGCTGCTGCCGGTGAAGACGCCAGCGGGTTTGCCCGCCAACGCCCCCTCGGCCCAGATCGAGGCCGAACCATCGAGAAAATGTTTGAGTGCCGCGGCCATGTTGCCGAAGCGTGTCGGGCTGCCGAGCAGCAGGCCGTCGCACTGTCGCAGATCATCGTGTGTGGCCCAGGGAGCGCCGCTGTCGGGCACGACGCGCACCGGATGCTGATCGTCCGCGGTGACCGGGGGCGTGCTGCGCAGCACGGCTTCGGCGCCGTCGATGCTCTCGATGCCGCGGCAGATGTGCCGCGCGAGTTCGGCCGTGGCGCCGTAACGCGAGTAATAGAGTACGAGGACGCGCGCCGTACTCATCGGGCACCGCCTTGCGGGTCGTCGCGACGTCGTTCGCGCAGTCGTGCGATGACCTCTTGCATGGGCCAGTGTTCGTTCTCGCTCGCACGACGATGTCGGTATTCGAGTTGACCGGCATCGATGCCGCGCTCGGAGACCACGATGCGATGCGGCAGGCCGAGCAATTCCGCGTCGGCGAATTTGACGCCGGGTCGCGCGTCGCGATCGTCGAGCAGCACTTCGAAACCCGCTGCCGTCAACTCCGCGTACAGTTGTTCGGAAAGTTCCTGCACTTTGGGTGCTTTGGTCGCGTTGAGCGGCACGAGCACGACATCGAACGGCGCGAGCGGTTCCGGCCAGATGATGCCGGCCGCATCGTGATTTTGTTCGATGGCGGCCGCCACGATGCGCGTCACGCCGATGCCGTAACAACCCATGAACATCACGAGCGGTTTGCCGCTTTCGTCGAGCACGCTCGCCTGCAAGGCTTCGCTGTACTTGCGGCCGAGCTGGAAGATGTGACCGACTTCGATGCCGCGACGAATCGCGAGCGTCCCCGCGCCGCCCGGGCTCGGGTCACCGGCGACGACGTTGCGCGCATCGACCGCCTGCGGCTGCGGCACATCACGTCCCCAGTTCACGCCCGTGTAGTGATGGTCGATTTCATTGGCGCCGCAGACGAAATCCGCGAGTGCGAGGGCCGCGTGATCCGCGTACACCGGGCAGCGCAAGCCGATCGGGCCGAGGAATCCGGGCTCGCAGCCGGTGGCTGCGAGCACGGCCTCGCGCGAAGCCATGCGCAGCGGACTCGCCACGCCCGGCAGCTTTTGTGCTTTGACGGCGTTCAATTCGTGATCGCCGCGCACAGCGATCGCGATCACGCCGCCGTCGCTGCTCTCGACCATCAACAATTTGAGCGTCTGCGCCGCGGCGACGTTCAGGAAGGCGGCGACGTCTTCGATGCTGCGCTTGCCGGGCGTGGCGACTTTGGCGAGGGTCGCCGACGGCGCCGCGCGCGCCGCAGCCGGTGCGAGCGCCGGTGCGAGTTCGAGGTTGGCGGCGTAATGATCCGCACCGTCGGAGACGGCGATCGCATCTTCACCGGAGTCGGCGAGCACCTGGAACTCTTCGGAGGCTGTGCCGCCGATGGAGCCGGTGTCCGCCTTCACGGGGCGGAACTCGAGGCCCATGCGCGTGAACATGCGCACGTAGGCCGCGCGCATCGCGTCGTAACCTTCCTGCAAAGATTCCTGCGAGGCATGGAACGAGTACGCGTCCTTCATGATGAATTCGCGACCGCGCATCACGCCGAAGCGCGGCCGAATCTCGTCACGGAATTTCACCTGGATCTGGTAGAAGTTAGCCGGCAGCTGGCGATAGCTTTTGAGTTCGCGGCGCGCAAGATCGGTGATCACTTCTTCGTGCGTCGGGCCGATCACGAAATCGCGCTGATGACGATCCTTCAAGCGCAGCAGTTCCGGTCCGTATTGCTCCCAGCGTCCGGACTCCTGCCACAACTCCGCCGGTTGCACGGCCGGCATCAGCACTTCGAGTGCGCCGGCGCGGTCCATCTCCTCGCGGATGATGCGCTCGACCTTGCGCAAGCTGCGCAGCCCGAACGGCGTCCACGTGTAAATGCCGGCGGCGAGGCGGCGGATCAGCCCTGCGCGCAGCATCAACTGGTGACTGATGACCTCGGCCTCGGAGGGTGTTTCCTTGGTCGTGTTGATGGGATATCGGGACCAGCGCATGGGTAGGGCACGCTCCGTGTGGCAGGGGGCGACATGTTACGGCTAGCGCCATTGTCCCGAAAGGTTTCGACCCCTATCATGGCGCACGTTTCAGCCATCGGACGTAGCCGCGTACCGTGACCGACGACCGCCACAACCCGGATGACCGCCCGACGCTGCCGAGACGCGGTGTAGTGCTGCTGCCGAACCTGCTGACCACCGGTGCGCTCGCCTGCGGGTTCTACGCCATCGTCTCGGCGATCAACGGGGATTTTTCCCGCGCGGGTGCGGCGGTGTTCGCGGCCATGGTGTTCGACGGTCTGGACGGCCGCGTCGCGCGCCTCACCAAGACCGAGAGCGTGTTCGGCAAGGAGTACGACAGTCTCGCCGATATGGTGTCCTTCGGCGTCGCGCCGGCCGTCGTCGCATTCCAATGGGGCATCGCGCGGATCACCGAATATGGCGACGCCTGGGGTCGTTTCGGTTGGATCGCGGCATTCTTCTATTGTGTCTGCGCCGCGTTGCGACTCGCGCGGTTCAACGCCCGAGCCGGTACGGCCGACAAGCGTTACTTCGAAGGTTTGCCGAGTCCCTCGGCGGCCGGGCTCGTCGCGGCCTTCGTCTGGTTCTCGAGCGAATGGCGTGAACCCGGGCTCGCCGGGTTGATCGTCACCTTCGCCATCACGGCGATCGCCGGTTTGCTGATGGTGTCGCAGTTCCCGTACCCGAGTCTCAAACAGATCGACTGGACGCTGCGCGTCAAGTTTTTCTACTTCGTGATCGTGCCCGTGTCGCTCGCGTTCGTCGTGGCGATGCCGCCGCCGTCGCTGCTGTTCCTGTTCTCGACGTTTGCGCTGTCGGCCCCCGCGGTTTGGGTAGCGCGCCGCTTGCGCCGCGCCTTCGGTCGCACGGTGCCGGAGCATCCATCGGGTCATGACTGACGCGGCTTTGCGCGCCCGGTACCTCGACGCGCTGGGTATCGATCGTTGGGTGTTGCGTCGCTCGCCCGTCGTCACTGCGAATGTCGCGCCAGCGTCGGAGAGCGATGCGTGGCCGGCGCTCGTCGAACGCGTGGCGGCGTGCACGCGTTGCGGTTTGCGCGCCGGTTGCACACAGACCGTATTCGGCGTGGGCGATCGTGCGGCCGAGTGGCTGGTGGTCGGCGAGGCGCCCGGCGCCGAGGAAGATGCGTGCGGCGAGCCGTTCACGGGGCCTGCCGGTCAGTTGCTCGATGCGATGCTCGCGGCGATCGATCTGCCGCGCCAGAGCGTGTTCATCACCAATGCCTTGAAGTGCCGACCGCCGGAGGATCGCGATCCTCGTCCGGCCGAACTCGCCGAGTGTCTGCCGTATCTGGCCGAGCAAGTGGCGATGGTGAAGCCGAAAATCATTCTGGCGTTCGGGCGCGTGGCGGCGCAAAACCTGCTCGCGACGGACGCGACGCTCGGCGCGCTGCGCGGGGTCGTGCATCACTATGGTCCGTCAAGCATTCCGGTGGTCGTCACGTATCACCCGGCGTATCTGTTGCGCAGCCCCGGTGAAAAACGCAAGGCCTGGGAAGATCTGAAATTCGCGCGCCGCACCCACGCGGCCAACGACGCGGTGCCGTCGTGATGTCTGCCGTGCTCGACGATCAGGCCGTGCCGCGGCTGGCGTTTCGACCGATGCGGCTCGAAGACGTCCTCGAAGTCGCGCAGCTCGAGCGCGACTCGTATCGCTTTCCGTGGAGCGAGGGGATCTTGCGTGACTGCGTGCGGGTCGGTTACTGCTGTCGCGTGGTCGAAATCGAGCACGCGCTCGTCGGTTACGGCATCGTGAGCGTCGGCGCCGGTGAAGCGCATCTGCTCAATCTTTGCGTGCGCGCGGCGTACCGAACCCGCGGCATCGGGCGACGTTTGCTCGAGCACATGTTCGAGCAGGCGCGCGTCGAAGGCGCCAAAGAGTTGTTCCTGGAAGTGCGTCCGAGCAATACGGCGGCCATCCGGCTCTATCAGGCGATGGGCTTCGCGTCGGTCGGCTTGCGCCGCGGTTATTATCAGGCCGAGAACGGCCGTGAGGACGCCATCGTGATGCGGCTCGATCTCCGATGACCATTGCCACCGAAGTCGCACGTCGACGCACCTTTGCCATCATCTCGCACCCTGACGCCGGCAAGACCACGCTGACCGAAAAGCTGTTGTTGTTCGGCGGCGCAATCCAGCTCGCCGGCACCGTCAAAGGTCGCAAGGCCGCGCGACACGCGACGTCCGACTGGATGCGTCTCGAGCAACAGCGCGGCATCTCCGTCACCTCGTCGGTGATGCAGTTCCCGTACGGCGATTGCGTCGTGAATCTGCTCGACACGCCCGGTCACGAAGACTTCTCCGAAGACACCTACCGAACTTTGACGGCGGTCGACTCCGCGTTGATGGTGATCGACTGCGCCAAAGGCGTCGAAGAGCGCACCATCAAGCTGATGGAGGTGTGCCGCTTGCGCGACACGCCCATCATGACCTTCATCAACAAACTCGATCGCGAGGGTCGTGCGCCGATCGAACTGCTCGACGAAATCGAGAAGGTCTTGGGCGTCGCCACCGCGCCGGTCACCTGGCCGATCGGCATGGGTCGCGAGCTCAAGGGCATTTATCACCTCGTGCTCGATCGCATCTACGTGTACGCGGCGGGCGAGCGCGGACGGGTGGGCGAGAACATCGTCATCGAAGGGTTGCACAGCCCCGCGGGGCGCGAGTTGCTCGGGCAGCACGCTGCGGCGTTCGACGAAGAGATCGAGCTCGTGCGCGGCGCGACGCAGGAGTTCGATTTCGACGCCTACCGCGCCGGGAAGCAGACGCCGGTGTTCTTTGGTTCGGCGATCTCCAATTTCGGCGTGCAGGAGTTGCTCGAAGCCTTCACGCAGCATGCGCCGGGTCCGTTGTCGCGCGCCACGCGGCAGCGCAGCGTCGAGCCGAACGAAGAAAAACTCACCGGCTTCGTGTTCAAGATCCAGGCGAACATGGACCCTTCGCATCGCGACCGCATCGCGTTCATGCGCCTGTGCTCGGGCAAGTACACCCGCGGCATGCGCCTGCACCACGTGCGTCTCGACAAGGACGTGCGGATCGCCGATGCCTTGACGTTTCTCGCCTCCGATCGTTCGGCGGCCGAAGACGCCTATGCCGGCGACATCATCGGCTTGCACAACCACGGCACCATCAACATCGGCGATTCGTTCACCGAAGGCGAGGAGCTCGCCTTCACCGGCATCCCGAACTTCGCGCCCGAGATGTTTCGCCGAGCGGTGCTCAAAGATCCGCTCAAAATGAAAGCGCTCGGCAAAGGTCTCGGCCAATTGTGCGAAGAGGGCGCGACGCAGTTGTTCAAGCCCCTGCGCAACAACGATCAGATTCTCGGCGCCGTCGGGCAGTTGCAGTTCGAGGTGGTCGCCTTCCGCTTGCAGGACGAGTACGCCGTGCAATGCGCGTTCGAGCCGATCGGGGTGCACACGGCGCGTTGGGTGCAATGCGCCGATGCCAAGATGCTCGAGGAGTTTCGCGCCAAGGCCTACGAGCACCTGGCGCTCGATCACAGTGGCGCCCTGGTGTATCTCGCCCCCTCGCGGGTCAATCTTCATTTGACCATCGAGCGTTGGCCGGGCATCGTGTTCCGGGAAACCCGCGAGGCGAACTGACATGAGCTCACCGTACAAGCGCCGCGACACGATCTCCTGGGCGCTTTACGACTGGGCCAATTCCGCGTTCGCGACCACCGTGCTGGCCGGATTTTTCCCGGTGTTTTTCCAGAAATTCTGGAGCACCGGCGTCGATCCGACGGTGAGCACGTCGCGGCTCGGCTTTGCAAACGGCATCGCCGGTCTGCTGGTGGCGATTGCCGCCCCGGTGCTCGGTGCGATGGCGGATCGCACGGCCGGTCGCAAGCGGCAGTTGTTGCTCTGGACTGCGCTCGGCGTCCTCGGCACGGCGTCGCTCGGGTTCATCGGTCAAGGTCAGTGGCAATGGGCCGCGGCGGCCTTCGTGATCGCCGGCATCGGCTTCAATGCCGCAAACATTTTCTACGACGCGCTGCTGCTCGACGTCGCCGAGGAGTCCGAGTACGACCGCGTGTCCGCGTTCGGCTATTCAGCCGGATACTTGGGCGGCGGTTTGTTGTTCGCCGTGAACGTGTTGATGACCTTGCAGCCGGCATGGTTCGGTCTCGCCAATGCCGCCGATGCCGTGCTCGCGTCATTCATGACCGTGGCGCTGTGGTGGGCGGTGTTCACGATCCCGCTAGCGCGCAACGTACGCGAGCGGCCGGCGGTGCAGGCCGACGCGGTCGGCGGTTGGCAGGCGATTCGCAGCGCGTTCGGCGAGTTGGGCCGGACCTTGCGCAACGTGCTGCGGCATCGCGAAGTGAGCCTGTTTTTGCTGGCGTATTGGCTGTACATCGACGGCGTACACACCATCTACACCATGGCGGTCGACTACGGGGTGGCCCTCGGTCTGCCGACCTCGAGCCTGCTGGCGGCTTTGCTGCTGACGCAATTCGTCGCGTTCCCATCGGCGCTGGCGCTCGGTTGGCTCGGCAATCGCTACGGTGCTAAGAACGGCATCCTGCTGTGCATCGCCGTCTATTTTGCGGCCACGCTGTACGCCTACGTACTCGACACGGTCGCCGAATTCTTTGCCCTCGCCGTCGTCGTCGGGTTGGTGCAGGGCGGCGTGCAAAGCCTTTCGCGCTCGTTTTTCGGGCGTCTCGTACCCGAAGGCAAGGGTGGCGAATTCTTCGGCTTCTACAACATGATGGGCAAGTTCGCGAGTTTCCTGGGGCCGATGCTGATCGCGGTCGTTGCGCTCACGACCGGCGATTCGCGTGCCTCCATCACTTCTTTGGTGGTGTTGTTCATCGCCGGAGGCGTGTTGCTGTGGCGCGTGCCCTCGAGCGGCGGTGCCGGGTCGGCCGGCCGATAACGTACTTTGGCGACGCCCCCGCGCATACCCGTGCTCCCGCCGCGCGCACCGCAAGTGCGATCGTGGTGGCGGCGTCCCTTTGCCAGCGCGCTGCTCGCGCTCGCCGGTTGGCGC
Organism: Steroidobacteraceae bacterium; assembly: GCA_017853555.1. Taxonomy (GTDB): domain Bacteria; phylum Pseudomonadota; class Gammaproteobacteria; order Steroidobacterales; family Steroidobacteraceae; genus UBA964. The sequence continues at coordinate 7,960 of JAFMJH010000036.1, read as the reverse complement.
ATCGTCGGCAATCTGCCCGACCGCGAGAAGTTCGTGCTCATCGTCGCACCGCACACCTCGAATTGGGATTTCGTCTACGGGTTTCTCGTCTATCTTGCGCTCGGCTTCGACACGCGCTGGTTCGTGAAACACACGGCCGTGCCGGGCCCGATCGGTTGGCTCGCGCGCCACTTCGGCGCGGTCGCCATCGATCGTTCGCGCGCCGGCAACGTGGTGCAGGCATACGTCGACGAATTCGCACGCGCCGAACGCATGGCCGTCACGATTGCGCCTGAGGGTACGCGCAGCAAGGTGAACGGCTGGAAGCGCGGCTATCACCGCATCGCACGCGCCGCGGGCGTCCCCATCGTCACGGCGGCACTCGATTATTCCACCCGTACGTTGATCTTCGGCGCGCCGCGCGAGGCGACCGAGGATGCGGATCAAGACGAACGCGAACTGCGACGGGATTTTGCCGCGCACATGGCGCGGATCCCGTCTAAGTATTGAGGTCGGTCCAGCTCGCCGGATCGAGCCGGAACGAGTCGCGCAACACCACGTACAGCGTCGGATGTCGCGTGCGCAGCTCGTGCGGCCTTTCGAAGAAAAACTCGGCTGCGACCGCGAGGAACTCGGTCGGGTCTTCGGCGCCGTACGGATCGAGCAGAGTTTCTTCGCCGCGATCGATGGCGCGACACAGTTCGGCGTGCGCCGCTTCGAGTGCGGCGTGCGCAGCCGGATCGCCGCCCGGATGCGCGCTTTCCAGAAAGTGGGTGACTTCGTGGATCACGACGTTGTAACCGTCGTCGCGCGCTTCGCTGTCGAGCACGTCTCGCCAGGACAGCACGATGCGATCAGACTCGATCGCTTGTCCGGAGAGCGTTTCGTAGCCTTCGGTCACGACACCCGTGTCTTCGTCTTCGAGCTCCTGATGCACGATGAACTCGTCCGGGTGCAGCGTGATGCCGTGCAGCGGATCGAACGGCCAGTCGTCATGGCCGAGCGTCACGAGACAGGCCTGTGCGGCGATGTGTACGCGCATGCGATCGTCGATCACGAGGCCGCCCGCGCCCGTGTAGGGGACTCGCGCGATGAAATCGTCGACGCGCGAGGCGAGTCGGTCACGCAGGTCTTCGGGCAGGCGGGACCAAAATCGCAGACCGGCGAGCGTCGCGCGGCGCTCGAAACGGCGGCTTTCGCCGGTCGCGGTGCGCTCGCGTCGACGCAGCCGAAACGCATAGACGACCGCGAGCGCGATCAGCAGTACGATCACCAGACGCATCATCGGTCGGTGCTCCTCGGCGTCAGAGTAGCTGGCGGACACGCGCGAGCTGCGCTTCGAGGCTCGCGCGCGTGCGTTCGAAGTCGGCGATGCGTTCGCGTTCCTGGGTCACGACCTCGGGCGGCGCATTGCGCACGAAGTTCTCGTTGCCGAGTTTCGCGTTCGCGCGCGTGATCTCCTCGCGGAGTTTGCCGATGCGCTTTTCGAGGCGTGCAACTTCGGCCACCGGGTCGATGAGACCGGCCATGGGTACGAGGGCACGCATGGCGCCGACCACGGCCATGGCGGAAGGCGGTGCGGTCGCGCCGCCGTCGAGTATGCGCAGCGATTCGAGGCCGGCGAGTCGCTGCAGATACGCATCGTAGGTGCGGATGCGCGTCGCTTCGGTTGCGGCGTTTTCGAGCAGCACCGGCAGCTTCTTCGCCGGACTGATGTCCATCTCGCCTCGAATCTGGCGGATGCCGAGCACGAACGCCTGTATCCAGCGTACGTCGTCTTCGGCGGCGGGATCGCGCGGCAGTGCGCCGCGCGCAGGCCAAGTCGCGGTCATGATCGTCTCGCCCTGGACGCCCGCGATCGGCGCGACGCGTTGCCAGATTTCTTCGGTGATGAAGGGCATCAGGGGATGCAGCGCACGCAGCAAGGTCTCGAGCACTTCGACGAGCGTCCGTCGTGCCGCGCGTTTGGCCGCGGGGGAGGCGGAGTCGGACTGCAGGATGGGCTTCGTGAGTTCGAGATACCAATCGCAGAACTCGTACCAGGTGAATTCGTAGAGTGCAGTGGCCGCGAAATCGAAGCGGTATTCGGCAAACGCCGTTTCCACTTCGGCGAGCATCGCTGCGGTGCGCGAACGAATCCAGCGATCGGCGACGCCCGGTTCGACCGGCCCGGACAGCAACTGCGGATCGAGCGCCGCACCGTCCTCGGCTTCCACCGTCATCAACACGAAGCGCGCCGCGTTCCACAACTTGTTGCAGAAGTTGCGATAGCCGCCGACCCGCGCGAGGTCGAAGCGCAGATCGGCGCTTTGCGTCGCGAGCGAGACGAACGTGAAGCGCAGAGCATCGGTGCCGTGCGAGGTGATGCCGTCGGGGAAGGCTTTGCGGGTCGCTTTTTCGATCGCGGGCGCGAGTCGCGGCTGCATGAGTCCCGTGGTGCGCTTGCGCACCAGATCTTCGAGGCCGATGCCGTCGACGATGTCGAGCGGATCGATGACGTTGCCTTTCGACTTCGACATCTTCTGGCCTTCGGAGTCGCGTATGAGCCCGTGCACGTACACTTCGCGAAACGGTACCTCGCCCATGAACTTGAGACCCATCATGATCATCCGGGCGACCCAGAAGAAAATGATGTCGAAACCGGTGACGAGCACCGAGGTCGGATAGAAGCGTTGCAGCGTGGCCGCATCGTGCGGCCAGCCCAGGGTCGAGAACGGCCACAGCGCCGAGGAGAACCAGGTGTCGAGCACGTCGTCGTCCTGGCGCAGCACGAGATCGTCCGGCAAGCCGTGTGCGGCGCGTACCGCGGCTTCGGTACGACCGACGTAGAGTTTGCCGCTCGCGTCGTACCAGGCGGGGATGCGATGTCCCCACCACAGTTGGCGGCTGATGCACCAATCTTTGATGTTGCGCATCCATTCGAAGTAGGTGCGCGACCAGTTTTCGGGCACGAATTTGATGTCGCCGTTTTCCACCGCGGCGATGGCCGGTGCGGCGAGCGGCGCGATTTTCACGTACCACTGGTCGGTGAGGTAGGGTTCGATCACCGAGCCCGAGCGGTCACCGCGCGGCACCATCAGTTTGTGTTTGTCGATGCGCTCGATGAGGCCGGCGGCCTCGAGCTCTTCGACGATGCGCTTGCGCGCTTCGAAACGATCGAGGCCGCGCAAATGCGCCGGCGCGGCGTCGTTGAGTTTGGCGTCGGGCGTGAAGACGTTGATCTGCGCAAGACCATGGCGCGCGCCGACTTCGTAGTCGTTGAAGTCGTGTGCCGGCGTGATTTTGACGCAGCCCGAGCCGAACTCGGGGTCGACGTAATCATCGGCGATTACCGGTATCGTGCGGCCGGTGAGCGGCAGCTGCAGCGATTTGCCGATGATGGAGGCATAGCGCGCATCGTTCGGGTTCACGGCCACGGCCGTATCGCCGAGCAGGGTTTCGGGGCGCGTGGTCGCCACGACCACATGGCCGCTGCCATCGGCGAGCGGATACCGCAAATGCCACAGCGAGCCGTCTTCTTCGGTGCTCAACACTTCGAGGTCCGAGACCGCCGTTTGCAGCACCGGGTCCCAGTTGACGAGGCGCTTGCCGCGATAGATCAGGCCTTCTTCATAAAGACGCACGAAGACTTCGGTCACCGTCTGCGACAGACCTTCGTCCATCGTGAAGCGGTCGCGCGACCAGTCGACGGAAGCGCCGAGGCGTCGCATCTGGCGGGCGATCGTGCCGCCGGATTCGCCTTTCCATTTCCATACGCGTTCGATGAAGGCCTCGCGACCGAGACCTGCTCGCGTGAGCCCTTCGGCTTCGAGTTGCCGCTCGACCACCATTTGCGTGGCGATGCCGGCATGGTCCGTGCCCGGTTGCCACAGCGCCGCGTCGCCGCGCATGCGGTGATAGCGGGTGAGGGCGTCCATGATCGTGTCCTGGAACGCATGACCCATGTGCAGCGTCCCCGTCACGTTCGGTGGCGGGATGACGATGCAATAGCCCGGGCCTTCGCCGCGCGGTGCGAACAGTCCCGAAGACTCCCAGCGATCGTAGATGCGACGTTCGATGTCGCCGGGCGAGTAGGTTTTGTCCATCAGCGCCTCGCGCGCTGCACCAGATAATCGGTGAGCAGTGCGATCGGGCGGCCGGTGCTGCCCTTGGCCGCGCCGCCGACGTACGCGGAGCCGGCGATGTCCATGTGCGCCCAGCGCAATCCTTTGGTGAATTTCGCGAGGAAGGCTCCCGCAGTGATCGCGCCGCCGTCGCGACCGGCGACGTTCGCGAAGTCGGCGAAGTTGCTCTTCAATTGTTCACCGTATTCGTCGGTGAGCGGCAATTGCCAGGCGCGATCGTCCGCGCGCACGCCGGCGGCGACCAGTTCCTGCGCGAGTCCGTCGTCGTTCGCCATCACGCCGCTGTGGTGCACGCCGAGCGCGATCACGCAGGCGCCGGTGAGGGTGGCCATGTCGATCACGGTGTGCGGTTTGTAGCGGCGCGCGTAGTGCAGTGCATCGCAGAGGATCAAACGACCTTCGGCGTCGGTGTTCAAAATTTCGACCGTGAGACCGGCGGCACTCGTGACGATGTCGCCCGGCTTGATCGCCCGACCGCTCGGCATGTTCTCGCAGGTCGGCACGAGGCCGACGACGTTCATCGGCAGCGCGAGTTCGGCGATCACGTTCATGATGCCGAGCACCGCCGCGGCGCCCGACATGTCGAACTTCATCTCGTCCATCGCGCCCGGATCTTTGAGCGAGATGCCGCCGGTGTCGAAGGTGATGCCTTTGCCGACGAACACGAGCGGCGCCCGCGAGGCTTTGGGGCTCTTGTGTTCGATGACGATGAATTTCGGCGGCTGCTCGCTGCCTTGGGTCACGGCGAGGAAGCAGCCCATTTTCTCGGCGCGGATATCGGCTTCTTCGAGCACTTTGACCTTGAGCGACGCGTGGCGCTCGGCGAGCGCATGCGCCTGCTCGGCGAGATAGGTCGGCGTGCAGACGTTGCCCGGCAGGTTGGCGAGGTCGCGCATGATTTTTGCGCCGTTGGCCGAGGCGAGGCCGTGCGCGATGCCGCGTTTGCCCGAGCGCGCGGCGCTCGTCGGCAACGGGCCGAATTTGATTTTTTGCAGCGCGGGTTCGGCGGGCTTCTTGCCGGACTTCAAGTCGTTGACGCGGTAGAGCGCGGCGCGGGTGATCTCGACGGCCGAACGCGCGTAGGTGTAGTCGTCGAGTTCACGGTTCGCGGGACGCGTGAGGGCGACGGCGGCACTGGCGACGCGCGTCTTGGCGAGCGCACCGACGGCGGCGGAGAGCGCCTTGCGCCAGCTGCGGCGCGAGACCTCGGTCGCGCCTTGGCCGACCAGCAACACCCGGCTCGCCTTCAGTCGCGGGAACGCGGGCAGCAACAGCGTCTCGCCGAGTCGGCCCGGAAAATCGCCTCGCTTCAGAAAACGTGCGATGGCGCCGCCGCAGCGCCGGTCCAGCGCCTTGCCGGAGGCGGACAGTTCCCCGTGCTCGTGGACGCCGATCACGACGCAGTCCGCCTGAACCTGGGGTAAGCCTGAAGTGAAAATTTCGAATTGCATGGAATTGCCTCCGGAAGGCCGATATTCTAGCCGAATCCATGAATCCGCCGCTCGTCAAGCGAACCACCCTGATCGTGCGTGATCTCGCCCGTTCGATGGCGTTTTACCGCGACGTGCTCGGCATGTCGGTGTGGTACGACGACTCGATCGAGCTCTCCGGGGTCGGTCTCGCGGCGGGCAAAAAAGGCGACATGACGCGGCTCGTGATCATGCAAGCGCAGGATCCGGTGGTCGGGATGATCGGTCTGCTCGAATTCACCGCGCCCCGCATGCCGGAGCCGGCGCGTCGCGAGCGGCTCGGCATCGGCGACATCGTGTTCGTCATGCAGGGCGATGACGTCGAGGGCGTGCATCGTCGCGCCGTGGAGTTCGGCGCGCGCATCCACGCGCTGCCGCACCGCTTCGAGGTTCGTGGCGCCGATGGTCGCCAGGTCGCGATGACCTCGCTCAGCCTCTGGGACCCCGACGACTACTTCATCGAGTTCAACCAGCGCCACGCATGACTTCCGGGTCGAAGATCCTGGTTTGGGACCTGCCGGTGCGCGTGATGCACTGGGCGTTGCCGATCCTCGTCGTCTGCGCATGGCTCACCCGCAAGCTCGAAGGCGACTGGTTCGCCTGGCACGTGCGCTGCGGCTATGCGGTGCTCGTGATCGCGGCCACTCGCATCACCTGGGGCTTCGTCGGCACGCGTTACGCGCTGTTCAAAGATTTCGTGCGTGGTCCGGCGAGCATCGTGCGCTATCTGCGCGCGCGCGAGTCCTGGACTTCGGTCGGTCACAACCCGGCCGGCGGCTGGATGGTGATCGCATTGCTCGGCCTGCTGCTCGTGCAGGCGATCACGGGCCTCTTCGCCAACGATCAAATCAGCGAGACCGGTCCGTTGTTCGGTTACGTGACCATCGATCGCAGCGATGCGCTCACCACGATCCACAAGTGGGGTTTCGACATCCTGAAATTCGCGATCTTGTTCCATGTCGCCGCGGTGCTGTTTCACCGCGTCGTCTGGCGCGAGCAACTGGTGCGCCCGATGTTGAGCGGCTACAAGCCGCTCGCGACGGCAGACGCCGCGTCGCAGGCGATCGCCCGCTCGCTCACCGTGCGCGCCGTGCTGATCGCGGCCGTATTCGCCGGGGCGTTGTGGTGGCTGGTGCGCACCGCGCCCGAGGCCTCGCTGTTCGCTTTTTGATTCGCTCGTTCGACTTCTCACCGCACAAGGGGGTATGCAGATGGATCAGGATAGACGTGAAATTCTGTTCGGCGGCGTGACGGCGCTCGCATTCGCCGGCGCAACGGCGGCCGAGGCGCGCGACAAACACGCGCAAGGTCACCACGCCAAACACGGCGGGCATGACGGCAAGCATGCGGCGGCCGCAACCTTGTCAGGTCCCTACGTCGATCTGGCTACGCCGCGCGGCAACATGCTCACCTTTGCGCGGTTGGTCGGCGATCTCGACCTCGGCAAACAAAAAGCGGGTTGGTACAACGGTTACGTGTCGGGTGTGCGCCCGGGCGAGGCGGTGCGCGACCTGTTCGGCTTTGCGGGTTTCGGCATGGCGCGTCTGTTGCCGCACGAGAGCGGCGTCGGCTATCGCAAGGTGCTGCGCGAAGTCGGCATCTATTACGACCTGAAGACCCAGGAGCCGCTCGAGGAATATCTGAACCCGTACACCAACGAACGCGTGAAAGTGGTGCATGTCGCCAACGACCCGTTCAACGTGCAGGTGCAGGAATACTTTGAAGCGCCGCCCAATTACGGCGGCTTGAACGCGAATGCGCCGCCGAAGATTCCGTTCATTCTGCCGTGGCGCCAGCAGGGCAAGTTCGTCACCCTCGAGCGGCACATACATTTGTTCTACAAAAACGCGCTGCAACCGGACAAGTGGCCGCGCGAGTCCGCGGGCACGATGGCGCGGGTGTCGGAGTTCTTCACGTACTTCGTCGAGCTCGCCGACATCCAGAATCCGAAGCTCACGAAGCTGCCGTTCCATGGCACGTGGTCACGCATCACGCCGTGGCTGCCTTGGATGTTGATGGGTCAGGCGGACGGTCACTGCCAGTACATGACCTATCAGGGCGGCGGCGACGAAGTCGCCGACGTGATGCCGCGCAAGGTGATGGATTACATCGAGAAGAAATATCCGCTGTACCTGAACGCGCCCGACAAGTGGGTCGAACCGTCGCTGTCGTCGATCGAGCGTTATGCGCTCGAACAGAAGCCCGCGCCGGTCAAGGTGCCGTAAGCGGCTGTCGCGTGGCCCGCGTGAGCGGGCGGTCAGACGATGCTGACGGCGATTTCGCCCAAGCCATCGATGCCGCCGCTCACGCGTTGGCCGCGTTGCACGGCACCTACGCCTGCGGGGGTGCCCGTGTAGATCAGATCGCCGGCGCGCAATTCGAACAGCG
>JAFMJH010000035.1 GCA_017853555.1 Steroidobacteraceae bacterium | reverse complement strand
GACGAATACGCAGACGAGCTGATCACCGATCGCGCGATGCAGCAGCGCGGCAACGACCGAGGAATCGACGCCGCCCGACAAACCGAGCAGCACCTTCGCCCCGCCGACCTGCGCGCGCACGCGTGCGATCGCATCGTCGATGATGTTGCCGGCGTTCCAGCTCGATGCGCAGCCGCAGATCTCGTGCAGGAAACGTGCGTAGATGCGCGTGCCCTGCTTGGTATGGGTGACTTCGGGATGGAACTGCAGCGCGTAATAGCGACGCGCTTCGTCGGCCATGCCGCCGATCGGCAAATCGGGCGTCGAGGCGATGGCCACGAAACCGGGCGGCAAGTCGACGACGCGATCGCCATGACTCATCCACACGTCGAGCAAACCATGCCCTTCGGCGTTGATGCGATCTTCGATGCCGCGCAACAACGCACTGTGGCCGCGTGCGCGCACTTCGGCGTAACCGAACTCGTGCACCGCACCGGGCTCGACGCGGCCACCCAACTGCGCGGCCATGGTCTGCATGCCGTAGCAGATGCCGAGCACGGGCACGCCGAGCTCGAACACGGCGGCCGGCGCGGCCGGCGCATTTTTTTGAGTGACGGACTCGGGGCCGCCCGAGAGGATGATGCCTTTGGGTGCGAACGCTCTGACGTCCGCATCACCCGCATCCCAAGGATGGATCTCGCAGTAGACGCCGAGCTCGCGCACGCGACGCGCGATGAGCTGGGTGTACTGCGAACCGAAGTCGAGGATGAGTATCCGGTCGGCGTGGATGTCGCGCGCGCTCTGGGTCATCACGACACGCGGTAGTTCGGTGCTTCCTTGGTGATGGTCACGTCGTGCACATGCGACTCGCGCACGCCGGCAGTCGTGATGCGCACGAACTGCGGGCGGGTACGCATCTGCTCGATGTCCTGGCTACCCGTGTAACCCATCGCGGCACGCAGACCTCCGGCAAGCTGGTGGAGGATGGCGACGACGCTGCCTTTGTAAGGCACGCGCCCCTCGATGCCCTCGGGCACGAGCTTTTCGAGTTCGGTGGTGGTGTCCTGGAAATAGCGGTCGCTCGAGCCGTGGCGCTCGGCCATCGCGCCGAGCGAACCCATGCCGCGATAACTTTTGTACGAGGCACCGGCAAAGAGCTCGACTTCGCCCGGCGACTCTTCGGTGCCGGCGAACAAGCCGCCGATCATCACCGCGTGTGCACCGGCCGCAAGCGCCTTGGCGATGTCGCCGGAGTAGCGAATGCCGCCGTCGGCGATCAGCGGCACGTCGGTGCCCGCGAGCGCTGCGGCGACGTTCGAAACCGCGGAGATCTGCGGCACGCCGACGCCGGCGACGATGCGCGTGGTGCAGATCGAACCGGGGCCGATGCCGACCTTCACGCCATCGACGCCGCACTGGACGAGATCGCGCGCCGCTTGCGCGGTGACGATGTTGCCGGCGATCACCTGCAATGCGGGCCATTTCGCCTTCACGCGCTCGACCATCTGCATCACGCCGCGCGAGTGGCCATGCGAAGTGTCGATGACCACCACGTCGACGCCTGCATCACGCAACGCGGCGACGCGATCGAGCGTATCGGGCGAAGTGCCGACCGCGGCACCGACGCGCAGACGTCCACTCTCGTCTTTGCAGGCGCGCGGCCGTTCGGTCGCTTTTTGAATATCTTTGACGGTGATCAGGCCTTTCAATTCGAAGGCGTCACCGACCACCAGCACTTTTTCGATGCGGTGTTTGTTGAACAGCGCGAGCACTTCTTCGCGCGGCGCATTCTCGCGGACGGTGACGAGGCGCGCCTGCGGCGTCATCACCGAGGAGACGGGCGAGTCGAGATGCGTCTCGAAGCGCAGATCGCGACTCGTGACGATGCCGACGACTTTGTTGCCTTGCACCACCGGCATGCCCGAGATGCCGCGCGCCTTGATGAGCTCGAGAACTTCGCGGATGGTGACGGCCGGCGTGACGGTGATCGGGTCGAGCACCACGCCGCTTTCGTATTTTTTGACGCGCGCCACTTCGAGGGCTTGTGCCTCGATGGTCATGCTTTTGTGCACGATGCCGATGCCGCCTTCCTGCGCGATCGCGATCGCCAGACGCGCTTCGGTCACGGTATCCATGGCCGCCGAAACCACCGGCAGATTGAGCCGGATGTGGCGGGTGAGACGGGTCGACAGATCGACTTCGCGCGGCAGAACTTCGGAGTACGCCGGAACCAAAAGCACGTCGTCGAAAGTGAGTGCTTCCTCGAGAATACGCATGCGGGGGAGCCGTCCAGAAGTGTTTGGACGCCGCATTCTACGCAGGCGGCGAAAGGCGGTAAACTCGCATCCTCTCCTTTTGCGCCAGCGGTCCACGCCTTGCCCCCACGCCCCACCCCGCCCGCCGCGCCTGCCGGCGCCCCGCTCCGCAGCGGCAGCGAGCGGGACGTGTATTCGGTCGGGCGGCTGAACCGCGAAGTGCGTCAATTGCTCGACCACGGCATGCCGCTCATCTGGATCGAGGCGGAGTTGTCGAACTTTTCGCGGCCGGCCTCGGGACACTGGTATTTCTCGCTGAAAGATCGCGACGCGCAGGTGCGCTGCGCGATGTTCAAGACGCGCAACAGTCTGCTGCGGTTCACGCCCGGCGACGGGCAACTCGTGCTCGCCCGCGCGCGGGTCAGCCTCTACGAGCCGCGCGGCGAATATCAGCTGATCGTCGAGCATCTCGAGGACTCGGGGATCGGCGCACTGCGACGCGAGTTCGACCGGCTGCGCGCGAAGCTCGAGGCCGAGGGACTGTTCGCACCGCAAAGCAAGCGGCCCTTGCCTGCAGTACCGGCGTGCATCGGCGTGGTCACCTCGCCCACGGGCGCGGCGATCCGCGACATCCTGAACGTGCTCGGTCGGCGCTTCCCGGCGGCACGCGTGGTGATTTATCCGACGGCCGTGCAAGGCAAGGCCGCGGTCCCGGAGTTGCGTGCGGCCATCGCCCGCGCGAGCGCACGCGCGGAATGCGACGTGCTGATCGTCGCTCGCGGCGGCGGTTCGCTCGAAGATCTTTGGGCGTTCAACGACGAGGATGTGGCGCGCGCGTTGCGTGCCACGCCCATGCCCGTGGTCACGGGCATCGGCCACGAAATCGACTTCACCATCGCCGACTTCGTCGCCGATCTGCGCGCGCCGACGCCCTCGGGCGCCGCTGAATTGGTCGCGCCCGACTCGGCCGCCTGGCGCGCCTCGCTCGCGAAGCTCGCCGGGCGCTTCACGCAGAGCGTGCGCTTGCAATTGCGGCGCGATCGCGATGCCCTCGCCCACCTCGCGCATCGTCTGCAACGCACGCACCCGGGACTGCGTTTGCAACAAGGCGCGCAACGGCTCGACGAACTGGAACAACGCCTCGGCGGCGAGTGGCGCGTCGCGATCAGCAACGCCCGAGCCCGCGTACAGGCGCTCGCGAGTCGACTCGCACAGCACACGCCTACGCTGCGCCTCGAACGTCTTGCGCGTCGCAATGCACTGTTGCAAGCGCGCCTCGAACGCGGCGGGACCCAGCTGCTCGAATCGCGTACGGCGCGTCTTGCGCTCGCGAGCCGCGCACTGCACGCCGTGAGTCCGCTCGCCACGCTGGAACGCGGCTTCGCGATCGTCACGCGCGTCGACGACGACTCTCTGGTGCGTGCCGCCGCCGACACGCGCGCGGGCGACGAGATCCGCACCCGGCTCGGCCGGGGCGCGTTGCGCGCACGCGTACTCGACGTTTTCGACGATGACGGGGAAGTGGTTTAAATGATTCGACACCGACTGCGATTTTTTTGTGCGCTCGCCTGCCTCGCGACGCTCGCCTCGCCGCTCGAGGCCCGCGATGCCATCGCGACGCCCGCCGGCAGCACGCTGCCCGAATCGAGCTCCGTGCCGGGCGGCGTGGCCGTCATCGAATTGCCGCTGATCCCCGCACACGAAGCGCCCGATGCGCCGGCACCGGAGGTGACGTTCGAAGGTCGCAAGGTGATGGTGCTGCGCCGCGATCGCGGCTGGATCGCGGTGGTCGGCATCGCGCTCGCGCGCGACCCGGGGCCTGCGGTGCTGGAAATCAAATCGGGTGCCGGCACCTTGCGGCGCGGCTTCACGATCAACGGCAAGCAATACGTCACTCAAAAGTTGAAAGTCGCGCCGGGACAAGTGGATCTCGCACCGAACGACCTGGCGCGCGTCGAGCGCGAACAACCCCTCATCCGCGCGGCGGTGGCAACCTTCAGCGAAGCTTTGCCGCCGACCTTGCGCCTCGCCTCGCCGGTCAAAGGCCCGCGCTCGAGTTCGTTCGGCTCGCGGCGCGTGTTCAACGGGCAAGCGCGCAATCCGCATTCGGGCATGGATATCGCCGCGCCTACCGGCACACCCATCTATGCGCCTGCCGCCGGCAAGGTGATCGAGACCGGCGATTATTTCTTCAACGGCAAGTCGGTGTTCATCGACCACGGCATGGGCTTCGTGACCATGTACTGCCACTTGAGCGAGATCACCATCGCCAAAGGTGCGACCGTGAACACGGGCGATGCCATCGGCAAAGTGGGCGCGACCGGCCGCGTCACCGGGCCGCATCTGCACTGGGGCGTTGCGCTCAATCGCGCTTTCGTCGACCCCGCGCTGTTCCTCGAGTAGTTTTGGTCTTCGCGCGCGCGGGCTTGGCACGCGCGTAGGGGTTCGCATCGGTGCGGTATTCCACCGCAACCGGCGATGCGAACAGATCGAACTCGCGACGAAAGACGTTGGCGAGAAAGCGCGTGTACGATTCGGGGACGTGCACGGTCTGGTTGCCGTGGATGATGATGCGCGGCGGATTGCGCCCGCCTTGGTGCGCGTAACGCAACTTGATGCGCCGACCACGCACGAGTGGCGGCTGGTGCTGCACCATCGCGCGCTCGAGTGCCTTGGTGAGCTTCGGCGTCGGGATTTCGGTCATCGCGGCGTCGTACGCCTTGATGGTGGCGGCCACGAGTTCACCCACGCCCGTGCCGTGACGGGCCGAAATGAAGTGCACCGGCGCATACGGCACGAAATCGAGTTTCAATTCGAGCAGACGACGAATCTCGTCGCGCTGTTCGGTGGGGATGCCGTCCCATTTGTTGACCGCGATCAACAGCGCCCGTCCGCGTTGCAACGCAAGACCCAGCACGCTTGCATCCTGCTCGCCGATGGAATCGTGCGCATCGACCACGAAGATGACCACGTGCGCCGTGTCGATCGCTTGCAAGGTGCGGGCGACGCTCGCACGCTCGATGGCATCTTCGACCTTGCCGCGGCGGCGTACGCCCGCGGTGTCGATCAAAGTGAATTCGCGCTCGTCCCGTGCAAACGGCACGAAGATCGAATCGCGCGTCGTGCCGGGCATGTCGCTGGCGATCACGCGCTCTTCGCCGATCAGACGATTGACGAGCGTCGACTTGCCGACGTTCGGACGACCGATCACGGCAATGCGGATACGTCCATCGTCGGCCGATGCATCGGCACCGCTGTCCGGAAAATCGGCGAGCACCGTTTCCATGAGCTCGCGACAACCCGTGCCGTGCGCGGAGGCGATGACCATGGGTTCGCCGAAGCCGAGCGCATGGAAATCCGACGCCGCGTTGTCGGGGTCGAACCCTTCGGCTTTGTTGACCGCAAGCACGACGCGCTTGCCGGAGCGTCGCAGTTCACGCGCGACGAAATGATCCTGCGAGGTGAGCCCGTTGCGCGCATCGGTGATGAACACGAGTACGTCGGCCTCTTCGACCGCGCGCTCGGTCTGCACGCGCATCGGCGCTTCGATGCCGCTCGGTTGTTCGACAAGCCCGCCGGTATCGACGACCACGTACGGCACCGGGCCAAGACGACCATAGCCGTATTGGCGATCGCGCGTGACGCCCGGCAAGTCGGCGACCAGGGCATCGCGCGTGCCGGTCAGGCGATTGAACAGCGTCGATTTGCCGACGTTGGGTCGACCCACCAACACGACGACCGGAAGCATGGTGGGCGACCCGTTCAACGTTGCGGACGGAACGCGCTCAAGCGACCCTTCTCGTCCTGCATCACCACGAGATCACCGACCACGACCGGCGCATTGCGCACGCGATCGCCGACACTGCCGCGCGCGACGAACTTGCCGCTGCTCGCGTCGAGCCAGTGCACGACGCCTTCGAAGTCCACGACCACCACGACGGCGCCGAGCACGACCGGCGCCGACAGGCCGCGATTTTTGAGTCCGTCCTGGCGCCACTCTTCGATTCCGGTGCGGCGCTTCAATGCGATCACCTCGCCACCGGCGGTCGAGACGTAGACGCGTTCGGCATCGACATCGAGTCCGCTGTTGCTCGAGATTTCACGTGACCACCAGGCCTGCCCGTTCTCGAGCGACAACATCGCGAGACGCCCCTGGAAGCCGACCACGAACACGTCGGCACCGGCGATCTTGAGCGGCGCGTCGATGTCTACCAAACGCTCGAGCTCCGTGCGACCGCGCGCCGGCGACACCAGAGCGTCCCACACGACATCGCCGTTGCTGGTCTGCAAGGCCGCCACGCGTCCGTTGTCGAAACCGCAGATCGCGGTGTTGCCCGAAACCGCCGGCGTCGCCGCGCCGCGCAAAGTGAGACGCGGAATTTGCTGATCTTCACGCCAGATTTCTTTGCCATCCGTCGGCGCGAGACCGACGAGACGACCGCTCACCGTGCGTACCACGACCGCATCGGTCGCGACCGCAGGCGCCGAGAGCACTTCGCCGCCGACGAAGCTCTTCCAACGCTGCGCACCCGAAGCCTGATCGAACGCGAGCACCTCACCATCCGAAGTGCCGACGACCACGAGGCCGTGCCCGACACCGGCGCCACCGGCGATCGGCTTTTTCGTGCGCGTGCGCCAAAGCTGCTTGCCGCTCGCACCCTGCAAGGCGACCACGTCGCCGTCGTGACCGGCGGCATAGACGACGTCGCCTTCGAACGAGGGCGCGAGACCGTAACGCATCACCGGATCGCCACCGGGCAGCGAGGCAGTCCAGACTTTCTGAATTTTGAGTGACTCGGTGATCTTGACGAGCTTGGCCGGCGGATCGACGGACTTGTCTTTCGAACAAGCGCCGATCGCGAGCAACGCGATCGCGAGCCACGCAGTCCGCGAGCGATTAGTCATGGTTTGGCCTTTTGAGGTGACGCCGCGCCGATGCCGTCAGCTTCGAGATCGGCGATCTTGAGTTCGAGACCCGCCGCATCGACGGTGGCGGTGCCGGCGACGGCCTGCGTATCGCGCGCCTTGCGGAATTCCGCGAGCGCGCCGGCTTTGTCACCCTTGGCGAACAAAGCATCGCCGCGCACTTCCGCATAGCGTGCGGCAAAGGTGCCGGGCTGGGCGGCCGAGAGCGTCTTCAGGGCTTCGTCGGGCTTGCCGAGCGAAATCTGCACGCGCGCGAGGCGATGGCGCGCGATCAAGCGCAGTTCCTGATCTTTGGAACCGTCCATCACGCGCGTCAGACGCTGCGCGCCTTGCATCAACTCGCCCGACTCGATCAGCGCACGCGCGATCGCGAAATCGGCCTGGTCGGCGTAGGCGGATGAAGAATATTCGGCACGCAAGGCGTCAGCCTGCTTGGTGCCGCCGTCACGATCGCCCTTGTTCAGCGTCTCGAGCAGGCGCTCATAGGCGACGCCGGCTTCTTGCGCGCGACGCTCGACGCGCTGCTCCCACCAACGCCATCCGGCGAGCGCCGCAAGACCGAGCACGATGCCCGCGACCAACCAAGGTCCGTTCTCGCGCAGCCATTTTTTGACGCGCTCCCATTGTTCCTGCTCGCTGTAAAAGTCGTCGCTCACCGTACTCTCTCCTTGAACCAGTTTGCTACGGCCTGACCGGCCGTGGCGAGGGAAATCTCGATCGCCGCTGCGGACTCGTCACGCAGCGACTTCAGTTGCACGACGCCGCGGGCGAGTTCGTCCTCGCCGAGCACCAGCGCGATCGCCGCGCCGCTGCGATCCGCGCGACGGAATTGGGCTTTGAAGTTGCCGCCGCCGAGATTGAGCTCGACCCGGCGCGCAGGCTCGGCCTCGCGCACTCGATCGGCGAGCACGAGCGCCGCACGCACGGCCGCATCACCTTGCGCCACGACATACACGTCCGCGCCGACAGTTGCCGGTGCCGTGCCGGTTTGTTCGAGCAGGGCAACGACGCGCTCGACACCCATCGCGAAACCGATTGCGGGCGTCGGCTCGCCACCCAATTGCGCGATCAAACCGTCATAGCGACCGCCGGAGCACACGGCATCCTGTGCGCCGAGCGCATCCGTCACCCACTCGAACACCGTGCGCGAGTAGTAATCGAGACCCCGCACGAGGCGCGGATTGACCTGATAGGCGATGCCGAGCGCATCGAGTGCGGCACGCAACGCGGCGAAGTGCTCGCGCGATTCGGCATCGAGATGATCGGGCAACGACGGCGCGTGCGCGATGATCGACTGCATCGCGGGATTTTTGCTGTCGAGGATGCGCAGCGGATTGCCCTCGAGTCGACGCTGGCTGTCTTCGTCGAGTGCCGCGTGATGCGCACGGAAATAATCGGTCAGCTGCGCGCGGTAGGCGCGCCGCGCCTCCGCCGTGCCGAGCGAATTGATCTGCAACGCCACGCGCGAGATGCCGAGTCTTCGCCACAACTGCGCCGTGAGCGCGATCAGCTCGGCGTCGATGTCAGGGCCGGCGAAACCGATCGCCTCGACGTCGACTTGATGGAATTGCCGGAAGCGCCCCTTTTGCGGCTTTTCGTGGCGGAACATCGGCCCGACGCACCACAACTTGTGACGCGCGCCACGCAGCATGCCGTTCGAAATGGTTGCCCTTACGATGCCGGCGGTTGCCTCGGGACGCAGCGTGAGTCGTTCTCCGCCCTTGTCCTCGAAGCTGTACATCTCTTTTTCGACGACGTCGGTGTACTCGCCGATGGCACGCTTGAATAGATCGGTCTGTTCGACGACCGGCACGCGCATTTCGTCGTAACCATAGGCGTGCAGCAGCTCGCGCACGACGCGCTCCAGAAACTGCCAGCGCCCGATCTCGGTCGGCAGCACGTCGTTCATGCCGCGCACCGGCTGGATGATCGATGCGCTCATTGCACCGTCACTCCGATGAGCTTGTCACCGAGTCGCACGCGCAGACGATCGTTGACGCGACCGGCCAGCTGACCGCAGGCGGCATCGATGTCGTCACCGCGCGTACGGCGGATGGTGGCGAGCACGCCGCGCTGGATGAGCGCATCGCGAAACGCCGCGATGACGTGGGCCGGCGAACGCCGGAACGACGTGCCAGGGAAAGGATTGAACGGAATCAGATTGAGTTTGGCCGGACGACCTTTGAGCAGCCGCGCGAGTTCGCGCGCATGCTCGGGTTGGTCGTTTACGCCGTCGAGCATCACGTATTCGAACGTGACGCTGCGGCCGTTCTGCTCGTCGATGTAATGCCAGCAGGCATCGAGCAACTCGGCGATCGGATGCTTGCGATTGATCGGCACGAGCTCGTTGCGCAGCGCATCGTTCGGCGCGTGCAACGACACGGCGAGCGCGCAATTGGTTTCTTCGGCGAGCTTGTACATCTGCGGCACGAGACCCGATGTCGAAAGCGTCACGCGACGGCGCGAGATGTCGAAGCCGAGATCGTCGAGCATGATGCGGATGGCCGGCACCACGGCGCGGAAATTGGCGAGCGGTTCGCCCATCCCCATCAACACCACGTTCGTGATGCGTCGCTGACCACCGGGCTCGAAGCCGAGCTCGCGATTGGCGAGCCACAATTGACCGACGATCTCCGCGGTGTCGAGGTTGCGATTGAAGCCTTGCTGCGCGGTCGAGCAGAACGCGCAATCGAGCGCGCAGCCGACTTGCGAAGAAATGCACAAAGTGCCGCGGTCGGTCTCGGGTATGAACACCATCTCGAAAGCCTGACCCGCCTCGGCTTTCAGCAGCCATTTGCGCGTGCCGTCGGCCGAATCGTGGCGCGAGACGACTTCGGGCGTGGCGACGATGGCGTGCTCGCTCAATTGCGCCCGAAACTCGCGCGCGAGATCGGTCATCGCGGCAAAGTCGCCCTCGCCGCGCTTGTAGAGCCAGCTCATCAGCTGACGCGCCCGAAACGGCTTGTTGCCCAACGCCACGACGAACGCCTCCAACTCGGCTTTCTCGAGGCCGAGCAGATTCGTGCGGGTGGCGCGGACAACGTCGTTCATGCGTCGCTTACTTGCGCGGGCAGATCTCGATGCCGCGGAAGAAGTACGCGATCTCGGTGGCCGCCGTGTCCGGCGCATCGGAGCCGTGCACCGTGTTCGCTTCGATGCTCTCGGCGAGGTCGGCGCGGATCGTGCCCGGTGCGGCCTTCTTCGGATCGGTGGCGCCCATGATTTCGCGATTCTTCGCGATGGCGTTCTCGCCCTCGAGCACCTGCAGCACCACCGGACCCGACGTCATGTACTTCACGAGGTCGTTGAAAAACGGCCGCTCGCGGTGCACGGCGTAAAAACCCTCGGCCTCGCTCTTCGACAGATGCACCATGCGCGCGGCGACGATGCGCAGACCCGCCTGCTCGAAACGGCGGTAGACCTCGCCGATCAGGTTACGGGCGACGCCATCGGGTTTGACGATCGAAAAAGTGCGCTCCAACGCCATGGTGATATTCCTTGCTAGTGTGCAGTTGAGTGAAATGAAGAACCGGGTCGGCCCCTTGCGGGAACCGACCTCGGCCCGGAGTCAAACGCGTAGTTTACCCGCCCTAGGGCTCGTCCGCACGGCGGACGCGGATCAGACGTTGAAGCTCTCGCCGCAGCCGCACTCGCCGGTCACGTTGGGATTGCGGAACTTGAAGGCCTCGTTGAGGCCCTGCTTCACGAAATCGACCTCGGTGCCGTCGATGTACGGCAGGCTCTCCGGGTCGACGAAGACCTTCACCCCGTGGTCCTCGAAGACGTGATCCGAGGCGACGGCATCGTCGGCGTAGTTGATGACGTAGGCAAAGCCGGAGCAACCGGTCTTGCGCACGCCGAGCCGCAAGCCGAGGCCGTGGCCACGGCTGGCGATGAAGGAGCGAACGCGCTCCGCAGCGGCATCGGTGAGCAAAATCGCCATGATCACGAACCTCGTGCGGCGTCGATGACCGCGAGTGTAGCAAGACGCATGGCATCTTCGACCACCAGCATGCGCCCGAGTTTCTCGACCGGAGCGCCGACTTCACGCGCCCAATCGGCGGCCGCGCCCAGCGCGGGATCCGGCCTGCCGTCCGCAACCAAGCCGAGACCTGGCCAACGCGCCTCGAGCAGCGTGACGACCGCCTGCGTGTGCGGACAGCCATACAGGGAAAATCGTACCTTTTGCACGCGCCCGTCGCCGCCCACGCGCAGCTGACAGCGCACATGGGTGCCGATGCGCTGCGAGCCCGCGACGCCCGTGTGCCAGGTCGCATCGGCTGACGGATCGGCATAGCGCGCGCGCAGGGTATCGATCGCCTCGCGAATCATTGCGGCGGCGATCGCAGCGTCTTTGGACGTTTGGCCGCGCCCGAAACTGATGCGCAAGGTCGATTGGGCAAGTTCCGCCGGCACGCCGAGCGCGCGCAACACGTAGGACGGCTCGCCACGCGAGGAGTCGCAAGCGGCGCCGCTCGACAGCGCAAGCTCGGGCAGTTGCGCGAGCAGGCTCTCGCCCTCGACGTCCGAAACGGACAAAGACACGAGCCCGGGGAGTCGCGCGGTCGGATGATCGTTCCAGCGCAAGCCGGGCACCGCGGCCAAGGCGGCGCGAAAGTCGCGCACGCAGGTGGCAGCGATATCGGCATCGTGCTGCTGCTCGCGCGCGGCGAGACTCGCGGCGAGGCCGAAGCCTGCGATCTGATGCGTCGCGAGCGTACCGGGCCGCAGGCCGCGCTCCTGACCACCGCCGAAGGCGAGCGGCAGCAACCAGGGCCGGACGCGCGGCGCCACGTACAGGGCGCCGATCCCTTTCGGGCCGTACATCTTGTGCGCCGACACCGAGGCGAGATCGATGCCGTCCCGCAAAAAATGCGTCGGTATCTTGCCGGCCGATTGCGCCGCATCGGTGTGGAAGAAGACGTCGCGCTCGCGGCACACCGCAGCGAGTGCCGCGACATCCTGCACGACGCCGGTTTCGTTGTTGGCGTGCATGATCGACACGAGTTGCGTGTCGGCACGCAGCGCGGCACGCAAGGCATCGGGCGCGATGCGTCCGTCGGCTTCGGGCTCGAGCCAGGTGACCGCATGGCCTTCTTTGACGAGCCGTTTGCAGGCATCGAGCACGGCTTTGTGCTCGGTGCGGCTAGTGACGAGGTGACGCCCGAAATCCCCGCGACCGCGCGCGAGTCCGAGCACGGCGAGATTGTCGGACTCGGTCGCACCCGACGTGAACAGCAGATCTTCGGCGGGCACGCCGATGAGCGATGCGACCTGCGCCCGCGCGGCTTCGATCGCGGCGGCGGCGGCGCGCCCGGGCGCGTGCGTGCTCGAGGCCGGATTGCCGTGGGCGAGCGGGTCGACGAGTGCCGCGTGCATGCGCGCCGCGACGCGCGGATCGACCGGCGTACTCGCGGCGTGATCGAGATAGATCACCCGCGCGGCCCCGCGGCACGCCGCTTGTTCTGCACGGCGGTGAGGATGCCGCGCATGATGTTCGCCTCGTTCTGATCGAGCTCGGCACGATTCAAAAATCGCCGAATGCGCTCCATCAAATGTTTGCCGCTCGCGGTGCGATCGCGAAAACCGATCTGCTGCAGCACTTCTTCGAGGTGGGCGTAGAGACGCTCCATGTCGGCGGCCGGCGCGAGCGGAACCTCCGCAGGTGGCTGCACGTAGCTGGCGCCGCGCGCGCGATGGATTTCATAGGTGACCAACTGCACCGCCATCGCGAGATTGAGCGAGCAATAGTCGGGGTTGGCCGGAATGCGCAGCAAAAGATGCGTGAGCGCGAGATCTTCGTTGGTGAGTCCGGTGCGCTCGGCGCCGAACAACAGCGCCGCGGGGCCGCGCCCCGCCTCGGCGACGAGCCGCGGCGCACCTTCGCGCACGTCGGCGACGCGGATGTTTTGATCACGCTCGCGACTCGTGGTCGCCGCCACGAAGCCGCACTCGGCAACCGCATCGGCCACCGTATCGACGACGCGCGCCTGCTCGAGCACGTCGGTGGCGCCCGAGGCGCGCGCGCTCGCCTCCGCATGCGGAAAGGCTTTCGGTTTCACCAGCACGAGTTGCGACAGCGCCATGTTCTTCATGGCACGGGCGACGGCGCCGATATTGCCCGGGTGCGAGGGCTCGACGAGCACGATGCGCAGATCGACGACAGCGAGCGAAGACATGGTGGTGGCGAGTGATGTGGCGGAGCTTCTGCTATTCTATCGCCCTTCGCTTCCGCGCTCTTTGCCAACATGCAGCCACTACTCAACATCGCCGTGCGCGCCGCACGCCGCGCGGCCGAAGTGATCATTCGCAGCCTCGGCCGCCTCGACTCGCTCGAAGTGTCGAGCAAGGGGCGCAACGACTTCGTCACCGAAGTCGATCGGGCTGCCGAGGCTGAAATCATCGCCACCATCCGTCGCGCCTATCCCGATCACGCCTTTTTGGGCGAAGAGAGCGGCGCAAGCGGGCCGGCGGGCGCGATCGAGTGGATCATCGACCCGCTCGACGGCACCACCAATTTTCTGCATGGATTCCCGCAGTTCTGCGTCTCGATCGGCTGCCGCGTGCGCGGCCGCATCGACCAGGCGGTGGTCTACGACCCGATGCGCCAGGAAGTGTTCACCGCCTCGCGCGGCGACGGCGCGCACCTCGAAAACCGGCGCATTCGCGTCAGCAATCGACGGGGTCTGGAGGGTGCGCTGATCGGTACCGGCTTCCCTTATCGCGCCAACACCGAATACCTCGATGCCTACATGGCGATGCTGAAAGACGTGATGCTGGCCACGGCCGGCGTACGCCGCCCGGGCTCTGCAGCGCTCGATCTGGCTTATGTGGCAGCGGGTCGCACCGACGGGTTCTTCGAGATCGGACTCGGCCCCTGGGATACGGCCGCCGGATCCTTGCTGATCGAAGAAGCCGGTGGCCGCATCGGCACGCTCACCGGCGGCGAATATCGCCAGGGCGGCAACGTGATCGCCGGCTCGCCCAAGGTGTACGAAGGATTGGTCGCGCTGCTCGCGCCGCACGTACCGGCGAAACTCGCCGACGAGTGAGCCTCAGACCGTCTTCTGGTCGACGTCGAGATTGTCGACGACCGCCGCGGTGACGATGTCGGCACCCACGTTCACGACGGTGCGCGACATGTCGAGCAGGCGATCGACGCCGAGAATGATGCCGATGCCTTCGGGCGGAATGCCGAAGGTGATCAACAAACCCGCGATGATCGGCAACGAGCCCCCGGGAACGCCGGCCACCGCGACGGCACCGAGCACCGCCAGCAACAACAGCGTCGCCTGCTGAGCGAAGGTGAGATCGACCCCGAAGACCTGCGCGACGAACAGCACCACGCAGCCTTCGTAAAGCGCCGTGCCGGCCATGTTCATCGTGGTGCCGAGCGGCAACACGAAACCCGCCGTACTCGGACGGATGCCGAGGTCTTCGCGCGCCGCGGCAAGTGCCGTCGGCAACGTCGCATTGCTCGAGCTCGTGGAGAACGCGGTCACCAGCACCGGCCGGATGCGACGCCAAAAATCCAGCGGCGAATAACGCGTGAAGAGCTTGAGCCACACGCTCATGGTGCCGAACACGTGCAGAACCATCACTGCGAGACAACCGAGCACGAACACGCCGAGCGCGACGAAAATATCCCAGCCGATTTTGACGACGACCGAGTAGATCATCGCCGGCACGGCATACGGCGCAAGACGCAGCGCAAAGTGCACGATGCCCGTCATGAGCTCGGTCAAAGTTTCGAGGCCTGATTGCACGGACTTGCGGCGCGTGTCATCGAGACCGATCGCGGCTGCGCCGAGCAGGATCGCGAACAGGATCAGCGGCAACACTTCGCCCAGCGCGCCACGATCGGTGCCCGCGATGGCACCGACCAGATTGCGCGGCATGAACATGTCGACGATCACCTGCAAGCTCATGTCGGGCTGCTGCGCTTGCCGCTCGATGTGCTTCGCGGCGGCGCCGCCGTACTCCTGCACCAACCGCGACTTCGTCTCGGCTTCGATCGCATCACCCGGCCGCAGGATGTTCATCATCACCATGCCGAGCGCGACCGCGATCGACATGTTGGCGAAGAACAACGCGAAGGTCGCCCCGGCGAGCGGCCCGAGTCGCGACAAGTCGCCCAGCTGCACCACCCCCGCGGCCAACGAACCGAACACCAGCGGCATGACGACGAAGAACAGCATGCGCAGGAACACTTGCCCGAACGGATCGAGCACTTTCACGGCGAACGCGCGCGCAGCTTCGAGCAATGCCGGGAACATGCCGCCGATCAGCAGCGTCGCGGCCCCGAGCACCGCGCCGACCAGTAGGCCGACGAGGATGCGATTGGCGAGCGGAGTCGGTGTCGATTCGGCCATGGGTCAGCCGCGCTTGGCGAGCGGGCTCTTGCGATAGCCGTACAGCAGGTAGATGACGAGACCGGCGATGGTCCAGATCAAAAACGTACGCTGCGTGGCCGGCGGCAACGAGAAGAACAGGAAGCCGCAACCGACGATCGACACCGGCCCGACCAGCCACACGGCCGGCGTGACGAACGGACGCGGCCGATTCGGTTCTCGCACGCGCAACACCAGTACGCCGACCGACACCGTCAGAAACGCGAACAAGGTGCCGCTGTTGGTGATGTCCGCAAGCACGCCAACCGGGAAGAACGCGGCAAAGATCGTGACGGCGACGCCGGTGATCATGGTGAGGATGTGCGGCGTGTGGTACTTCGGGTGCACCGTCGACAACTTGTCGTGGAACGGCAGCAAACCGTCGCGCGCCATGACGAAGAAAATGCGCGTCTGACCGTAGAGCATCATCAGGATGACCGAGGGCAAGGCGAGAAACGCCGCAAGACCGATCAACTGCGACACCTTGTCCCACCCGAGCAGATCGAGCGCGTGCGCGAGCGGCTCGCCGCTGCAGGCGAGTGCCTGCACGTTTTGCGGCAAGGCACAGGCGGCCGCGAACTCGGGGCTGCCCGGCGAGAGCATCTGACCGGCTGCGTCGCGGATCGGTTGTGCGCCGACCGAGCCGATCACGCCGGAGGCGACCAGCAGATAAAACACCGTGCAGAACGCGAGACTGCCGATCAAACCGATCGGGATGTTGCGCTGCGGGTTCTCGGTTTCTTCGGCGGCCGTCGAGACGGCATCGAAGCCCGTGTACGCAAAGAAAATCGAGGCGGCCGCACCGGCGATGCCGAGGCCCGTACCGTCCCAGAAACCGTTCGGCGCGAACGGCTCGAAGTTTTGACCGTTGAGAACCGGCAGCGACAGCGCCACGAATATCGTCAGCGCCGCGATCTTGATCGCGACCAGAAATGCGTTCACGCGCGCACTCTCGCGCGTGCCGACCAGCAACAGCGCGGTCACGAGCAGCGCGATCACCGCAGCCGGCAGGTTCACGATGCCGCCTTCCATGAAGCCGCGACTGAATTGTTCGGGTACGTGTATGCCGAGACTGCGGTCCATCAGACCGACGAAATATTTGGACCATCCGACGGAGACGGCACTCGCGGCAACCGCGTATTCGAGGATCAGCGCCCAACCGACGATCCAGGCGATCACTTCACCGAGCACCGCATACGAATAGGTGTAGGCGGATCCGGACACTGGCACCATCGCCGCCAGCTCGGCGTAGCACAGCGCGGCGACCGCGCAGACGAAACCGGAAATCGCGAACGAGAGCACCATGCCCGGGCCGGCTTTCTGCGCCGCTTCGGCCGTGAGCACGAAGATGCCGGTACCGATCACGGCGCCGACGCCCATCATGGTGAGTTGGAATGCGCCGAGGGAGCGTTTGAGGCTGCGTCGTTCGGCGTTGGCGAGAATGTCGTCGAGCGGCTTGATGCGCCAGTTCATGGTCGTCCCCCCCAGGGTATTTCCCGGATTGTAGGGGGGCGCGACCCGCCACCGCCACTCCGAGCGACTACAAAGTCGCCCGGAACGGCATCACGGCATGTCGTCGAGCGCCTTGCGATCGCGCTGCGGGAACAAATGTTCGGCCTTCAGGCCCAAATCGAGCGCGATCGCCGCGGCGATGTAGATCGACGAATAGGTGCCGACCAGGATGCCGACGATGATCGCCGCCGAGAAGCCCTCGAGCGCCGCGCCACCGAGTACATACAGCACCGTCACCACGATCAAGGTGGTGACGGCCGTCATCACGGTGCGCGACAGCGTGGAATTCACCGACTCGTCGAGCACCTCGGACGGTGACGAACGACGATTGGCCTCGAAGCGCTCGCGGATACGGTCGAACACGACCACCGTGTCGTTGAGCGAATAGCCGATGACCGCGAGCACCGCCGCGACCACCGCGAGATCGAAGGTCATCTGCGTGACGGAGAAGAAACCGAGCACGAGGATCGGATCGTGGAGCGCCGCAAGGATCGCGCCGAGACCGAGACGCAGCGTGTGAAAGCGCAATGCGACGTAGATGAAGATCAAAATCACCGTCGCGATCAACGCCCAGATGGAACTGTTGCGCAGTTCGGCACCCACTTGCGGACCGACGACTTCGACGCGTTTGATTTCGGCCTCGTTGCTGACTGCCTTGACGGCGCGATCGACGCGCGCGCGCACTTCCGATGCACTCTGCTTGTCCTGCGGGGGCAACCGCACCAGCACATCGCGCGAGGTGCCGAAGGTCTGCGCCTGCGGCTCGGAAAAGCCCTGGCGCGCAAGCTCCGCACGCACGCGATCAAGGTCGGGCTGCGATGCGAAATGCACTTCGGCGGTCACGCCACCGGTGAAATCGACGCCGAGGTTCAG
>JAFMJH010000034.1 GCA_017853555.1 Steroidobacteraceae bacterium | reverse complement strand
AACTCGCGACCCCGACCTTGGCAAGGTCGTGCTCTACCAACTGAGCTATTCCCGCGCCGGACAGAGGGACGGGATTGTAGGGCCAGACGGCCACAAGTCAAGGCGAAGACGTCAGCCGGCGCGCCGCAGGTCGGGCCATGCCGCCCGCAAGTAGTCGACCATCGACACCAAGGTGAGCACCGCGGCGATCCAGGTCAGCCACAAGCCGAGCTCGTAAGTCGGCAGAATCCAGACGTCCCAACGGATCAGCATCATCGACAAACCGACCATCTGGATGATGGTCTTGGCCTTGCCGAGGCGCGAGACGGCAACCTTGCGACGCGCACCGATCTCGGCCATCCACTCGCGCAACGCGGAGATGGCGATCTCGCGACCGATGATGACGATCGCCGGCAACACGACGATCGCGCGCGGGTCTTTGCAAACGAGCAGCACCAGCGCGGTGGCCACGATCAGCTTGTCGGCCACCGGATCGAGAAACGCGCCGAGTCGCGAGGTTTGGCCGAGCTTGCGCGCGAAATAGCCGTCGAGCGTGTCGGTGATCGCCGCGACGGCGAACAACGCGCCGGCGGCCGGATCCGACCAGTGATACGGCAAATAGAACAGCACGATCACGAGCGGGATGGCGGCGATCCGCAGCCAGGTCAGCACATTGGGAACGTTGAGGGGCATCAGCATCACTCGCCAGGATGCAGCACATCATAAAGCGTTTGCGCGAGCGCCGGGCCGATACCGGGCGCGCGCTCGAGATCGACGCGCGCCGCGCGCATGACCCCCTGCAAGCCGCCGAAGTGCTGCAGCAGAGCGCGCCGCTTGGCCGGGCCCAGCCCCGGAACCGTTTCCAGGATCGATTCGTTGAAGCGCCGTGCGCGCTTGCGACGATGCCCGGTGATCGCGAAGCGATGCGCTTCGTCGCGGATACGCTGGATGAGTTTCAGGCCCTCGGAACTCGGTCCGGGTACGAGCGGCGGCGCACTCGAGCGCGCGAGGTGCAACCGCTCCTGACCCGGTTTGCGATCCGGACCCTTGGACACACCGAGGATCGGCAAGTCGTCGAATCCGAGCGCATCGAGCACGCCCACCACTGCCGCCACCTGCGCCGGACCGCCGTCGATCACCAGCAGATCGGGGCGCGGCACTTCACCGGCACGGATGCGCAGATAACGGCGTTCGAGCGCCTGCCGCAGAGCGCCGTAGTCGTCGCCCGCGGCGACGCCTTCGATGTTGAAGCGACGATATTCTTTTTTGAGCGGACCTTCGGGTCCGAACACCACGCAGGAGGCGACCGTGCCCTCGCCTTGCGTATGACTGATGTCGAAACACTCCATGCGCTGCGGCGGCTGCGGCCAATCGATTTCTTTGGCGAGCGCGACGTACATCGCTTCGTAGCCCTCGCGGCGCGCGATCCGCATGCGCAGCGCCTGCCGCGCGTTCTCGCGTGCGAGCTCCACCCAACGCGCCGCGAGCCCGCGCTGCGCGTGGCGCAGGCGCACGGCGTGCCCGCTCAATGCCGAGAGCGCCTCGCCGATCGCCGTCGCATCGGCGAGCGCGATGCCCACGTACAATTCGGGCGGCGGCGACTGCAGCGCGTAGTACTGCATCACGAAACTCGACAGGGCTTCTTCCGGGTCGCCGAAAGCCGCTTTCGGAAAATAGTGCGTGGTGCCGAGACTGCGACCGCCCCGCACCGGCATGACGCTCACGGCATAGGCACCCGGATCACCCGCGATCGCGAACACGTCGGCGTTGCGCTCGTCGTCGGCGGCGACGACCTGTTGCGACTGCAATTCCTTGATCGCCGAAATCTGATCGCGCAGCGATGCGGCGATCTCGAACTGCAAACTCTCCGCAGCACGCTCCATGGCCGCGGCCAGCCGCTGCTGCACCTCGTCGTTGCGCCCCTCGAGCACTTGCACCGCCGACTCGACGTCGCGCGCGTATTCCTCGGCCGAGATCGCGCCGACGCACGGCGCCGAACAGCGCCCGATCTGGTGTTGCAGACACGGCCGGCTGCGATGCGCGAAATAGGTGTCTCGGCAGTTGCGCAGGCGAAAAACTTTTTGCAGGTACTGCAACGTTTCGCTCACCGCGCCGGCGTTCGGATACGGACCGAAAAATCGTCCGGGCAGATTGCGTGCGCCGCGGTACACCGTGAGCCGCGGGAAATCGTGGGAGCCGGAGAGCCAAAGATAGGGAAAGCTCTTGTCGTCGCGCAGCAGCACGTTGTAACGCGGGCGATGCGCCTTGATGAGATTGTGCTCGAGCAGCAGCGCTTCGGTCTCCGAGCGCGTGACCGTGACCTCCATCGAGGCGATCTGCGCCACCAGCGCCTGCACCTTCGGCAACAGATTGCTCGGCAGAAAATAGCTGCCCACCCGGTCACGCAGGCTCTTGGCCTTGCCGACGTAGAGCACGGTGCCGTCGACGCCGAACATGCGATAGACGCCGGGCAGGCGCGGCAGGCTCGCGACGAATTCTTTGGCGTCGAAGGCGCGGGTCTTGGCGGCGGCGCGGGTCACCGCCGCATTATCGCATCTGCGCGGCGAGCGCCTGCGCCCGCGCGAGCACGGTCAGGAACATCGCAGGGGTCAGACGCCGGGTCTGGGTGTTGTAGCGACTGCAATGGTAGGAGTCGACGAGGATGCGGCCGTCGGCGAGCGCGTGTTCGGCGCCGTGTCCGAATCGATACTCGCCGCGCGCACTGTCCGTGGCATCGAGCACGGCATCGTGCGCGATCCGGCCCAGGGCCACGATCACCCGCGCCTGCGCGGCCGCCGCGATTTCAGCGCGCAAATAACCGTTGCAGGTACGGATTTCAGCCGGCGTCGGCTTGTTGCCCGGTGGCAGACATTTGACCGCGTTGGTGATCCGCACGCCGCGCAGACGCAGTCCATCGTCCCGCGTCAGCGACTCTTTGGCCGACGAGACGCCGAGCGCGTGCAAGGTCTCGTAGAGCACGACGCCGGCATGATCGCCCGTGAAGGGCCGGCCGGTGCGATTGGCGCCGTGCATGCCGGGTGCGAGCCCCACGATCAACCAGCGCGGCTCGGCATCACCGAAGGCAGGCACCGGCAAACCGTGGTACCCCGGATGGCGCTCGGCCGTCGAGCGACAAAACTCGGCGAGGCGCGGACAACGCTCGCAGTCCGGGTCGAACACGGCCGTGGCGCGCGCCATGCGCTCAGTCGCCCATGTGCCGGATGATCGCGTCGCCGAAGCCGGAACAACTCATGAGCTTCGCGCCCGGGATCAGCTGCTGCATCGCCTCTTCGACGTTGCGTCGCGCCGCCAGCTCGCGCTTGCTCGCGCGGATCGCCTCGCGCAAACGCGCGAGGTCGTAGGTCAATTCTTTGGCTGCGATCGTGTTGGCCACGCCTTTGATGATCAGATCGGCCGCTTCGTTCCACTTGATGTAGCGCAACATCATCTCGGCCGAGAGGATGATCGAACCGGGATTGACGCGATCTTTCCCGGCAAAGCCCGGCGCCGTGCCGTGGGTCGCTTCGAACACCGCGAGGCCATGACCGATGTTGCCGCCCGGTGCGATGCCGATGCCGCCGACCTGCGCCGCGAGCGCATCGGAGATGTAATCGCCGTTCAGATTCAGGGTCGCGATGACGTCGTATTCCTCGGGGCGCAACAACACCTGCTGCAGGAAGTTGTCCGCGATCACGTCCTTGACGACGATGTCCTTGCCGGTGATCGGATTGCGGAATTTCATCCACGGCCCGCCACCGAACTCTTCGGCACCGAATTCGTCCTTCGCCAACTGGTAGCCCCAGTTGCGGAACGCCCCTTCGGTGTACTTCATGATGTTGCCCTTGTGCACCAGCGTCACCGAGACGCGATCGTTTTCGATCGCGTAGCGGATCGCCATGCGTATCAGGCGCTGACTGCCCTCTTTCGACACCGGCTTGATGCCGATGCCGGAACTCGCGGGAAAGCGGATTCCTTTGGCATTCAATTCGCTCTGCAGAAAATTGATGAGCCGATGCACTTCGTTGGAACCGGCCGGATATTCGATGCCGGCGTAGATGTCTTCGGTGTTCTCGCGGAACACGACCATGTCGGTGAGCGAGGCATCCTGCATCGGCGAGGCGACGCCCGGGAAATGGCGGATCGGACGCACGCAGGCATACAAATCGAGCGTCTGGCGCATCACCACGTTGAGCGAACGGATGCCCCCGCCGATCGGCGTGCCGAGCGGCCCTTTGATCGACACGACGTACTCGCGCAAGGCATGCAGCGACTCGTCGGGAAACCAGGTGCCGCAGACGCGATTGGCTTTCTCGCCCGCGTAGACTTCCATCCACGCGATGCGGCGTCGATCACCGTACGCGCGCTGCACGGCCGCATCGACGACCTTGCGCATCACCGGCGTGATGTCGATGCCGATGCCATCGCCTTCGATGTACGGGATGATGGGGTTCGACGGCACCTCGAGACTGCCATCGGCGTGCACGGCGATGCGGGCACCGCCTTCGGGAATTCGGATGTGTTCGTACTTCATGTCTGTTCCGCGCGGCAAAAAGCGCGCGGAGTTTACACCCGAATTCCCGTCGGCTTGCGTCTACCGGCGCGGTCAGCTGCCCGCCGCGACGAACTGCGACTCTTCGGTCGAGCCCTTCATGGCCGTGACCGAGGACTGCCCGGCCGTCACCGTCTGCGTGACGTCGTCGAAGTAACCCGCACCCACCTCGCGCTGGTGCTTGGTCGCCGTGTAGCCCTGCGGCTCGGCGCCGAACTCCGCCTCTTGCAACGCGACGTACGCGGTCATCTGCTGCTCGCGATACCCGCGCGCAAGTTGGAACATCGAATGGTTGAGCGAATGGAAGCCGGCGAGCGTGATGAACTGGAACTTGTAGCCCATCGCACCGAGCTCGCGCTGGAACTTCGCGATCGTCGCGTCGTCGAGCTTCTTCTTCCAGTTGAAGGACGGCGAGCAATTGTAGGCGAGCATCTTGCCCGGAAACTTGGCGTGCACCGCCTCGGCGAAGTGCTTCGCTTCGGTCAGATCGGGCGTGCCGGTCTCGCACCAGATCAGATCGGCGTACGGCGCGTAGGCGAGCGCACGCGAGATCGCCTGATCGAGTCCCGCACGCACGTGGAAGAAGCCCTCGCTCGTGCGACCCTTGGCGCGATCGATGAACGGCTGGTCGCGCTCGTCGACTTCGGCGGTCAGCAGCGTCGCACTCTCGGCGTCGGTGCGCGCGATCAGCACCGTGGGCACGTCGCAGACGTCGGCCGCGAGACGCGCGGCCACGAGCTTGTTGATCGCCTCTTGAGTCGGCACCAACACCTTGCCGCCCATGTGTCCGCATTTTTTGGCCGAGGAGAGTTGATCTTCGAAGTGCACGCCGGCCGCGCCCGCTTCGATCATGGATTTCATCAGTTCGAAGGCATTGAGCACGCCGCCGAAGCCCGCCTCGGCGTCGGCGACGATGGGCTGCAGCCAATCGATCGAATGATCGCCTTCGGCATGGTGCAACTGGTCGGCACGCAGCAGCGTGTTGTTGATGCGCCGCACGACCTGGGGCACGGAGTTGACCGGGTAGAGCGATTGGTCGGGATACATTTCGCCGGCGAGATTCGCATCGCCCGCGACCTGCCAGCCCGAGAGATAAATGGCTTTGAGGCCGGCGCGCACCTGCTGCATCGCCTGGTTGCCGGTCAGTGCGCCGAGCGCGTTCACGAACGGCATGGTGCTCATGTGGCGCCAGAGCTTTTCAGCCCCGAGGCGCGCGAGTGAATACTCGATACGCACCGTACCGCGCAGCCGGGCGACGTCCTTGGCGCCGTAACCGCGTTGCACGCCGCGCCACCGCGGGCTGTCCTGCCAATCACGCTCGATCTGCGAAATGCTGCGCTGGTCCATCTCGAAACTCCTTTTGTCGATGGGCGCGGCCGGCCGCCGCAGTTGAACGATACGCCTGATAAATGCGATATTTACACAATAGAAATTTCACATTGTGAAGTTCACATGTATCGGGGCGCAGCCTGCGCCGGAGGCGGACCATGGGCGGACTGCTGCGACAAGGCCACTTTCTCGGCTCCAAACTGCGCTCGCTGCGCAAGCGCAACGGACTGACGCTGGACGAATTGTCGGCGCGCTGCGTGCACCTCGACTCGGCGCACGCGCCGTCCGTGTCCTATCTCAGCATGGTCGAGACCGGCAAACGCATCCCGTCGGCCGATACGCTCGAGGTACTCGCGCGCGTCTTCGGCAAAGACGCCGAGTGGTTCCTCGATCGCAACACCGGCGCGGCGCCCGCACCCGCCGTTGCGGCGGACGGTCGCCGACGCGCGGCCGCCACCATGCCGCTCGAACCCGCGTTCCTGTTCTCCAAAGATTTGCTGCAAAGCGCGCTGCCCGAACTGCTCGCGCAGACCGGCACGAGCGGCCGGCAGTTCGCGCGACTGCTGGTGCGCGTGTGGCAGGAGACCCGGCAGAACGACTTTCCGGACATCGAGCGTGCCGCCGAGAGCGTCGGACGCCGTCGCATGCCCTTGTCGCTCGACGACGTCCTGCAGATCGCGCGCGACTGCGGACTCGCGATCCGCTGGTTCGACGAGGAGCGACGCGGCGCTGCCGAACGACTGGTGCGCGCGCGCTTCGAAGCGCCGGCAACGGTGCACATCAATCGCAAACTGCGCGATCAGCACGAGCGCCTCAAATACACGCTCGCGTTTTTCATCGGCCACCGCATCATGCACAACGGCGACGGCATGGTGCCGCCGCACAGCGCCGCCGGCGCGGGCATCGGCGCAGAGCGCAACGCGCACGTCGCGGCGATGGCGCCGCAAGACGTGCTGCTCGCCTGGCGCGATTTCGAATGCAGTGCGTTCGCCGGCGCCCTGCTCTGCCCGAAGCAACCGTTTCGGCAATTTCTGGTCCGCGAACGCTACGAGATCGACGCCTGCAAGAAACTCGGCGTCACCCCGGCGGTACTGATGCGACGCATGACCGCCGTGTCACCGTATCGTCATTGGCATTTCTTTGACGGCTATGCGCCGGGCTACCTGCGCGCCGTGTACCGCGGCAACGGCATCGCGCTGCCCTGGGGCAACATGAGTCTCGTGCCCGATGCCTGTCCGAACTGGGCGGTGTTCCGCCTGCTCGATGACACGCAGAGCGCGCGCGACTCGAGTCTTGAACCGGTGTCGCAACTGTCGGTGATGCGCGACGGCGAGACCGCGAACCTCTATTGCTGTCATTCGCTGCGCACGCGCGATGCGGCCGATCAATCACACGTCTTGTCCGTCGGCATCGATCTGTCGCCCGCGCTTTCGGCGCAGGGCTACGACGCGGCCGGGATCGTCGCGATGGTCGACACCGCCTGTCGTCGTGCACGCGGCACGGCGCCCGTGCCGAAAGAGGCTGCCGCGGCGATCCGCACCGTGAGCCACGTTTTGAACATCGATTGGGTCGCCCGCGCGCTCGAGTCGAACGCAAGCGTGATCTGCCCCCGCAGCGGCGGTTGCCCGCGCGAACTGCCCTGCACCAGCGCGCGTTGAGCGGGGTTCAGTCGGCGGCGCGGCGCGTGCGACGCGCGGGGCGCGCACGGTCGGCGATCAACATCGCGAGCTCGAGCGACTGCTCGTAATTCAAGCGCGGATCGACCGTCGATTTGTAGGCGCGCTGCAGATCGACGTCCGACAAACCGCGCGCACCCCCGGTGCATTCGGTGACGTCTTCGCCGGTCAGCTCCACGTGCACGCCGCCGAGCACCGAACCGTGCTCAGAGTGCACGCGGAACGCCGCGTCCACTTCACGCATGATGTTCTCGAAACGCCGCGTCTTGAGACCGCTCTGACTGTTCTCGGTGTTGCCGTGCATCGGGTCGCAAATCCACAGCACCGAATGCCCGGTCGACTGCACGGCCTTGATGGCGAGCGGCAACTTGGCGTCGATGTCTTTGGCACCGAAGCGATGGATCAGCGCGAGCCGACCCGGCACGTTCTGCGGGTTCAGCGTCGTCACCAGTCGCTGCAACCAATCGGCATCCATCGCCGCACCGATCTTCACGCCAATCGGGTTCGCGATGCCGCGGCAGTATTCGACGTGTGCGCCGTCGATCTGCGCGGTGCGCATGCCGATCCACGGCATATGCGTCGAGAGGTTGTACCAGCGATCCTGACGCGGGATGAAGCGGGTTTGCGCCTGCTCGTAATGCAGGATCAATGCTTCGTGGCTCGCGTAGAACTCGGCGCGCAACGATTGGTGAACTTCTTTGGCGCTGATGGTTTCGAAAAACTCGAGGCCGTCGGCGACCGAAGCGACGATGCGTTCGTATTCGGCTTTCAGGGGTGAATGACCGACGAAGCCGAGATCCCAATATTCGGGGTGATGCAGATCCGCGAAGCCGCCGTCGATCAGCGCGCGCACGAAATTGAGCGTCAACGCAGCGCGTTCATAGCCGCGCAACAACAATTGCGGGTCGGGCTCGCGCGTCGCGGCGGTGAACTCCGCACCGTTGACGATGTCGCCGCGGTACGAGGGCAAGGTGACGCCGTCACGCGTTTCCGTGTCGGCCGAGCGCGGCTTCGCATATTGGCCGGCCATGCGACCGACGCGGATGATCGGCTTCTTGAGGCCGTGCGTGAGCACGAGACTCATCTGCAACAGAATCTTCAGACGCTGGGCGATTTTGGAGGATTCGCAGTCGTCGAAACTCTCGGCGCAATCCCCGCCCTGCAGCAAAAAGCGCTCGCCACGCTGCGCGGCCGCGAGCTCTTCGCGCAAGCGCTCGACCTCCCAGGAGACGACGATGGGCGGCAACTGCGCGAGCTGCGCGATCGCGGTGCCGAGCGCCGCCGGATCACGGTAGGTGGGTTGCTGCTGAGCCGGCTTCGTCTGCCAGCTCGCCGGATTCCAGGCTTGGTGAGCAGGGGTCTTCATAGAGGCCGGTGATTGTAGTCGACCCGCCGAAATAGCGCAAAAACCTACGATATTTCAGTCGATTGGAGAGGCTTTGCGCTCCTGCTGCTTAGCATCCTGCCAGAGCGCCTCCCACGCCGCCAGATCGAGCGCAGCGAGCGCGACGCCGCGCGTGCGCGCCAAAGATTCCATGGTTGCGAAGCGCGCTTCGAACTTCGCGTTCGCACCGCGCAACGCACCTTCGGGGTCGATCCCCTGATGACGCGCCCAGTTCGCCAACGCGAACATCAAATCGCCGAATTCCTCTTCGCGCCGCCGTTGCGACTCGCCGTCGCGCAAGGTCGCCTCGAACTCGGCCAACTCTTCGTCGACTTTGGCGCGTACGCCGACCGCGTCAGGCCAGTCGAACCCGACGCGCCCCGCGCGCTTGCCGAGTTTTGCCGCGCGCGTGAGTGCAGGCAACGCGCGCGCCACGCCGTCGAGCACGCCCGACTCGCCGTTCTCGGCGCGCTCCTCGGCCTTCATCGCCTCCCAGGCGACGGTCTGCTGCGCACTCGACAGATCGCGCTGCGTCGCGAACACGTGCGGATGACGGCGCACGAGTTTGTCGGTGATCGCGTGTGCCACGTCGTGAAAATCGAACGCGCCGCGCTCCTCGGCGATGCGCGCGAGGAACACGACCTGGAACAACAGATCACCGAGTTCGTCGCGCACCGCAGGCAGTACGCCGCTCGCGATCGCTTCGGCCACTTCGTGCGCTTCCTCGAGCGTGTGCGGCACGATGCTCTCGAGCGTTTGCTCGCGATCCCAGGCGCAACCGGTTTGCGGATCGCGCAGCCGACGCATCACCTCGAGCAAACGCGTCGTCGCCGCAGCGGCGCGTGCATCGGACTCGCTCATGCCATCACCTCGCCGCGCAACAGGCGATAGAGCGTGAGCAACATCCCCGCGGTCGCGCCCCAGATCGTGCGCGACTCGAACGGCAAGTCGGTGAGTTCGACCTCGCGACCATCGAATCGCCGCCGCCGACGCACGTGGTTGCGCGCATCGAGCAAGTGCGCGAGCGGCACCTCGAATGCCTCTTCGACTTCGGTGGCGTCCAACTGCAGGCGAAAGCCCGGGCGCACGAACGACACCACCGGCGTGACGCGATAGCCGCTGACGATCAGATGATCGGGCAAGAACCCCACGACCTCGACGAAGTCGCGCGTCAGCCCGATCTCCTCCTGCGCTTCGCGCAACGCGGCCGCGATCGCATCGGCGTCGTGCGTTTCGATCCGGCCGCCGGGGAAACTGATCTGCCCGGGGTGGTTCTTCAAATGTCCGGCGCGCTGCGTCAGCAACACCGCGAGGCCGCTCTCGCGCTCGACGAGCGGCACCAGCACCGCCGCGTGCACGGGCGTCTCGGGAAAGTCCTTGGGTACGGCGCGCGGCAAGCCCATCGCGCTCGTGCCGGTGCGCCAGTCGAAACGCGCCTCGGCCGCCGGCGCGTCGAGCACGCGCGCATGGATGAGCGCACGCAGATCCGCGCCACTCAATCGGGTCAAATCGTCGGCAAACTCGGCATCCATGGGGGCATTCATCGTCCCGAAGGACGCGCAAGGGTATGATTCGCATTCTATCACCGCCACCTTCGGTGCCCCGACGATGTCACTGCGCAGTCTCGATGCCCTCTCGCCCGTGGATGGGCGCTATGCCAAAAGCTGCGAGCCGATCCGGCCGCTGCTCTCCGAAGCGGCCCTGATCCGCGAACGCCTGCGCATCGAGGCCGAGTGGCTGTTGCATCTGGCCAAGCACGCGCCGGCAGGACTGCCCGCCGCGGCACGCATCACCGCCCCGGTGCTCGCCGCCGCCCGCGCCATCGCCGCCGACCCGGCCGCCTCCTCGGCCGACGCCGTCAAGGCCATCGAGCAACGCACCAACCACGACGTCAAAGCCGTCGAGTACCACTTGCGCGAGCAACTCGCGGACGTGGGCGCCGATGCGGCCACGCTCGAACTCGTGCACTTCGGCTGCACCTCCGAAGACATCAACAATCTTGCCTACGCCCGCATGCTGCGCAACGCGCGTCGCACGCTGCTCGATACGCAAGGTGCGCTGA
Source organism: Steroidobacteraceae bacterium (assembly GCA_017853555.1). Classification (GTDB taxonomy): domain Bacteria; phylum Pseudomonadota; class Gammaproteobacteria; order Steroidobacterales; family Steroidobacteraceae; genus UBA964. Next base: position 7,259 of record JAFMJH010000034.1, on the reverse strand, counting down.
TCCACGTGCTGCGCGAGTTCGCCGTGCAGCACGCGAATCTGCCGATGCTCGCGCGCACCCACGGCCAAACCGCGAGCCCCACCACGCTAGGCAAAGAATTCGCCAACGTGCTCGCCCGCCTCGAACGCGCGCGGGCGCGCTGGGAGCGCGTGGCGATACTCGGCAAATGGAACGGCGCGGTCGGCAACTACAACGCGCACAGCGCTGCGGCACCGGCGGCCGATTGGCCGACGATCGCGCGCGAGTTCGTCGAATCGATGGGCCTGGAATTCAATCCGCTCACCACGCAGATCGAACCGCACGACTGGATCTCCGAATACTGCGACGCCCTCGCCGCCATCAACGTGATCCTGGTGGATTTCGCGCGCGACGTGTGGGGTTACATCAGTCTCGGCTACCTGAAGCAACGCGCGATCGCGGGCGAAGTGGGCTCGTCAACCATGCCGCACAAAGTGAATCCGATCGACTTCGAAAACGGCGAAGGCAACCTCGGCGTCGCCAATGCCTTGCTGCGCCACTTCGCCGAAAAACTTCCGGTGTCGCGCTGGCAGCGCGATTTGACGGACTCGACCGTGTTGCGCAACGTCGCCGTGGCGCTCGCCCATTCGCTGATCGCATGGCGATCGATCCAGCGCGGCCTCGGCAAGATCGAACCGGACCCCGCGCGCCTGCGCGTCGATCTCGACGACGCCTGGGAAGTGCTCGGCGAAGCCGTGCAAACCGTGCTGCGCGCGGCAGGCGTGCCGGACGGCTACGAACTTTTGAAGGAGTTCACGCGCGGCCGTCGCATCGACGCCAAGCTGCACCGCGAGTTCATCGCCGGCTTGCCCTTGCCGTCGGCCGAGCGAGAACGCCTCGCCGCCTTGCAACCCGCCGATTACATCGGCCTGGCCGCGCGACTCACCCGACAGGCGTGAGCGACGTTCGGCCGACACTCACGGTCGCCGCAATCGTCGAGCGCGACGGCCGTTTTCTCTGCGTCGAGGAACGCATCGACGGCGTGCTGCGCCTCAACCAACCCGCAGGCCACGTCGAACCCGGCGAAGATCCGCTCGCCGCGGTCATCCGCGAAACGTGCGAAGAAACCGCCTGGCACTTCGAACCGCAATCGCTGCTCGGTTGTTATCTTTGGCGGGATGCCAAGCGCGACAAACTCATGCTGCGCATCGCCTTCGGCGGCCAGGTGCGCGATCACGATCCGACGCGCGCGCTCGATCGCGACATCCATGCGGCCGTGTGGCTGACTGCCGCGGAACTGCAGGCGCGCGAGCGCGACTGGCGCAGCCCGCTCGTCGGGCGCTGCCTCGCCGACCATCTGCGCGGTCAGCGCGCGCCGCTCTCGATACTCGCGACCCTCGGCCTCGAGCCCCTGCCGTGAGTAGCGCGCAACGCGTGATCGTCGGCGTGTCGGGCGGCGTCGACTCCGCCGTCGCCGCCTTGCTGGTCAAGCGCGCCGGCTACGACGTCCAGGCGCTCTTCATGGTCAACTGGGACGAAGACGACAACTACTGCACCGTCGCCGCCGATTACCAGGACGCGCGCGCCGTGTGTCACGAACTCGGCATCCCGTTGCACCGCGTGAACTTCGCCGCGCAATATCGGGCGCGGGTGTTCGAACATTTTCTGGCCGAGTATCGCGCCGGTCGCACGCCGAATCCGGACGTCGCCTGCAATCGCGAAATCAAATTCGGCGCCTGTCTCGAACACGTGCGGCGTCTCGGTGGCGAGGTGTTCGCCACCGGCCACTATGCGCGGCGCGTGGCGGGCCGGCCGGACGAACTGCACAAGGCCGCCGATCTTTCCAAAGATCAGTCTTATTTCCTGCACACGCTGGAACTGTCGCAGTTGCACGCGGCCATGTTCCCGCTCGCCGAGCTGCGCAAGAGCGAAGTGCGTGCGCTCGCGCGCGCAGCGGGCCTGCCGGTGTACGACAAGCCCGACAGCACCGGCATCTGCTTCATCGGCGAGCGCCCGTTCCGCGATTTTCTCGCGCAATACGTGCCCGAACGGTCCGGCCCCATCGTCACCCTCGAGGGCGAGCGCGTAGGTACGCATCGTGGCCTCGCCTTCTACACGCTCGGCCAACGCGGCGGACTCGAGATCGGCGGTCGCGCAGGCCATGCCGAAGAGGCGTGGTACGTCGCCGACAAAGACGCCGCCCGCAACGCGCTCGTGGTGGTGCAGGGACACGACCATCCGGCACTCGCAAGCACGGCGATCGAAACCGAACCCGCGCATTGGCTCGTCGATCCGGCGCCGCAAGCACCGCTCGATCTCATGGTGAAGCTGCGCTACCGGCAGGACGACCAAGCCTGCCGCGTGACCCCCCTGCCAGGCGGCGCCTTGCATGTCGCCTTCGAGACCCCGCAGCGCGCCGTCACCCCGGGCCAATCGGCCGTGTTCTATCGCGGCACCCGCTGTTTGGGCGGCGCGGTGATTTCCACCCTGCAGAAAGTACCTCCGCGGCCGCTATAATCGGCGGCTACGTGGCGTCTTCCGCCACGGGGGTTACAGTCAGCGGAGGTCTCATGACGGACAGTTTCAAGACGCGCACGGAACTCAAGGTCGGCGCGAAGTCGTACGACATCTGGAGCCTCGCGGCGCTACCCAAAGACAAAGTTGCGCGGCTACCCTATTCGCTGAAGATCCTGCTCGAGAATCTGCTGCGCTTCGAAGACGGCGTGAACGTCACCCGCAAAGACGTCGAAGCGCTGCTCGACTGGAACGCGAAGTCCTCCCCCGAACACGAAATCTCGTTCACGCCGGCGCGCGTGATCATGCAGGACTTCACCGGCGTACCCTGCGTGGTCGATCTGGCGGCGATGCGCGAAGCGATCCGCAAACTCGGCGGCGATCCCGAGCGCGTGAACCCGCTTGCGCCGGCCGAGATGGTCATCGACCACTCGGTGATGGTCGATCATTACGGCGCCGCCGACTCGCTCGCCAAAAACACCAAAATCGAATTCGAACGCAACGGCGAACGCTACGCCTTCCTGCGCTGGGGCCAGACGGCCTTCCGCAACTTCAAGGTCGTGCCGCCCAACACCGGCATCGTTCACCAAGTGAACCTCGAGTTCCTCGGCCGCGTGGTGTTCGCGAACGAAGACAGTTCGCGTCCGCAGGCCTACCCCGACACCTTGGTCGGCACCGACTCGCACACCACGATGATCAACGGTCTCGGCGTGCTCGGTTGGGGCGTGGGCGGCATCGAAGCCGAAGCCGCAATGCTCGGCCAGCCGGTGACGATGCTCATTCCGCAAGTCATCGGCTTCAAACTCACCGGCCAGCTGCAGCCCGGCGCCACGGCGACGGATCTCGTGCTCACGGTCACCGAGATGCTGCGCAAGAAAGGCGTGGTCGAGAAGTTCGTCGAATACTTTGGTGACGGACTCGCCAATCTGCCGCTCGCCGATCGCGCCACCATCGCGAACATGGCACCGGAATACGGCAGCACCTGCGGCATCTTCCCGATCGACGAAGAAACGCTGCGCTACATGGAACTGTCGGGTCGCAGCACGGAGCAGATCGCGCTCGTCGAGGCCTACGCGAAAGCGCAAGGCATGTGGCGCTACAACGGCGCGCCGCAAGCCGATTACACCGACGTGCTCGAACTCGACATGGGCACCGTGGAGCCCTCGCTCGCGGGCCCGAAGCGTCCGCAGGATCGCGTGCCGGTGCGCACGCTCAAACAGACGTATCAGAAAACGCTCAAGCAGATGGCCGAGGAGCGCACCAAGAAAAACCCCGGCGCGACGGGCGCGGCCAAAGCCGACGGCGGCTACGAAGTGCGCGACGGCGCGGTGCTGATCGCCGCCATCACGAGCTGCACCAACACCTCGAACCCCTCGGTGATGCTCGGTGCCGCACTCGTGGCGCGCAACGCCGCGCGTCGCGGCTTGAAGGCGAAGCCCTGGGTCAAGACCAGTCTTTCGCCGGGCTCGAAGGTCGTCACCGACTACCTGCGCAAGGCCGACCTGCTCAAAGAATACGAAGCCGCAGGCTTCTACGTCGCCGGCTACGGCTGCATGACCTGCATCGGCAACTCGGGGCCCCTGAAACCCGAGATCTCGGCGGCCGTTAAAGCGGGCGACGTGATCGCGACGTCGGTGCTTTCGGGCAATCGCAACTTCGAAGGTCGCGTGCATCCGGAAGTGAAGATGAACTTCCTCGCCTCGCCGCCGCTCGTGGTGGCGTACGCCCTCGCCGGCACGACCGACATCGACCTGACGACCGAACCGCTCGGCGCAGGCAGCGACGGCAAGCCCGTGTTCCTCAAAGACATCTGGCCGAGCCCGCAGGAAGTCGCCGACACCGTGCGTGCGGCGATCGACTCGGACATGTTCCGCCACAGCTACGGCGACGTGTTCGCCGGCGACGCGAACTGGCAGTCGATCAAAGTTCCGGCCGGCAAGCTGTACGCCTGGGACGAGAAATCGACCTACGTGCGCAATCCGCCGTACTTCGAAGGCATGACCATGCAACCGCGTCCGGTGCAGGGCATCGCCGGCGCACGCGCGCTCGCGCTGCTCGGCGATTCGGTGACCACGGACCACATCTCCCCGGCGGGCGACATCGCGCGCGGCAGTCCGGCGGCCAAATATCTGGAAGCCAACGGCGTGCAGAAGGCCGACTTCAACTCGTATGGCGCGCGTCGCGGCAACCACGAAGTGATGATGCGCGGCACGTTCGCCAACATCCGCCTGCGCAACCTGCTTGCGCCGGGCACCGAAGGCGGCGTGACGGTACACATCCCGAGCGGCGAACAGATGTCGATCTACGACGCCTCGATGAAGTATCAGTCCGCGGGCACGGCGCTCGTGGTCATCGCCGGCAAGGAATACGGCACGGGTTCGTCGCGCGACTGGGCGGCCAAAGGCACGATGTTGCTCGGCGTCAAAGCCGTCATCGCCGAGAGCTTCGAACGCATCCACCGCTCGAACCTGATCGGCATGGGCGTGTTGCCCTGCGTGTTCGTCGACGGACAAAACGCGCAGAGCCTCGGACTCACGGGCCGCGAGACCTTCGACTTCGGCGATCTGAAGAACGCCGAAGCGCGCGAGGTCGAAGTGACGGCGACGCCCGATGACGGTCGTGCACCGATCCGCTTCAAAGTGCGCGTGCGCATCGACACGCCTAAAGAGCGCGACTACTACCGTCACGGCGGCATCCTGCAGTACGTGCTGCGGCAGCTCGCGGGCGGCAAGTAATCGGCGTCGCGCCGGGTCGCGTGTCAGCAAAGATGCCACACGATCCGGCGCCGACCGATCCGGCTCCGCGCCTCGTTTTCTTCGATCTCGACGGCACCGTCACCCGCCGCGACACGCTCCTGCCCTACGTGCTCGCGTACGCGGCGCGCAGCGGCTGGCGATTGCTCGCGGCGCTGCGCACCCTGCCGACCCTGCTCGCGTTTGTGATCGGACGCGCCGATCACGGCGCACTCAAAGGTTCGTTGTTGCACTGCGCGATGGGCGGCGCGACGCGCAGCGAAATCGAAGCCTGGAACGCGCGCTATCTGCCGCGCGTGCTGCAGCAGGACGTGTTCCCGGCAGCCCGCGAGGCGATCGCCAGCCATGCCTCGGCCGGCGATCATCTCGTGCTCATGACCGCGACCGTCGATTTGTACGCCGTCGAACTCGGCCGACGACTCGGCTTCGACGAAGTGATTTCGAGCACCGTCCGCTGGCAGGAGACGCGACTCGATGGTCGTCTCGTCGGACCGAACGTCCGTGATCACGAGAAGACCCGACGCATGCAGGCGACCGCCGAACGTTTCCCCGGTCGACGCATCGTCGCCTACGGCAACTCGAAGCCGGATCTGCCGCATCTGGCGGTCGCCGACGAAGCGACCCTGGTCAACGCCTCGCCCTCGCTGCGCCACGCCGCGCGGGATCTGCCCCTGCGCTACGTGGACTGGTCGATGCGGGGGTCGACGCGGTAGGCTCGCCGCATGAAACCCTATCGCCCGCCGCGCATCGCGCCTTCCGAAATCACCTCCGAACGCGACTACTTCGATCGACGTCGCGTGCTCGGCGCACTCGGTCTCGCCGCCATCGGCCTCGCCGGTGCAGCGCGCCATGCGAGCGCCGCGACGCCGCCGGCCGCCGCACCGCGCGTCACGCGCAACCCGCGCTATGCGGCCAAAGAGTCGCCGAATTCCTGGGACGACATCACGAGTTACAACAACTTCTACGAATTCGGTCTCGACAAGGGCGACCCCAAAGAAAACGCCCAGGACTTCCGCACGCGACCCTGGAGCGTGGAGGTCACCGGCGAATGCGAGGCGCCGGGCAAGTACACGCTCGAAGACATCTTGAAACCGCACGCCCTCGAAGAGCGCGTCTACCGTTTTCGTTGCGTCGAAGCCTGGTCCATGGTCGTGCCCTGGATGGGCTTTCCGCTTGCCGATCTGCTCGCGCGCTTCAAGCCGACCTCACGCGCCAAGTACGTGGAGTTCACGACCCTGCTCGACCCGCGTCAGATGCCCGGCCAGCGACGTGCGGTGCTCGAATGGCCGTACGTCGAAGGCTTGCGCATGGACGAGGCCATGCATCCGCTGTCGTTCATGGTGGTCGGGTTGTATGGTCGTTGGCTACCCAATCAGAACGGCGCACCGCTGCGCCTCGTCGTGCCGTGGAAGTACGGCTTCAAAGGCATCAAGTCGATCGTGCGCATCCGCTACACCGAACGTCAGCCGCGTTCGAGCTGGAACATCGCCGCACCGGACGAATACGGGTTCTACGCCAACGTGAATCCCGCCGTCGATCATCCGCGCTGGAGCCAGGCTAAAGAGCGGCGGCTCGGCGGCAGTCTGTTCGGCGCCCGCATCGATACCTTGCCCTTCAACGGTTATGCCGAAGACGTGGCGAGCCTGTACCGCAACATGGATTTGCGCAGGTACTTTTGAAGCCGCTGATTTTTTGTGCGGCGCTGGCGCCGCTCGCGTGGTTGATGCTGGGCCTTTCGGGGTTCGGCGGGCTGACGCTGGGGCCCAATCCGGCGCGCGAGCTGCTGCACTTCACCGGCAAGACCTCGCTCAACCTGCTCTGGATCGGGCTGCTCGCAAGCCCTTTGCAATACGTCACGCGTGATGTGCGCTGGATACGGCCGCGCCGCATGCTCGGCTTGTTCGCCTTCGCCTATGCGCTGCTGCATCTGCTCATCTACGTCGTGCTTGAACTCGAGCTGGATTTTTCCGCGCTGGGCCGCGAACTCGTCAAACGTCCCTACATCGTCGTCGGCATGCTGGCCCTGCTCGGCTT
>JAFMJH010000067.1 GCA_017853555.1 Steroidobacteraceae bacterium | reverse complement strand
CGACGCTCGTGCTGCTCGCGATCACCAACATCAAGCTGCTGGCACTGATCATGGTGGCGATGCCGGTGGTGATCGTTCCGGTGATTTCATTGGGTCGAAAACTGCGCAAACTCTCGCGCTCGTCGCAGGACAAAGTCGCCGACACCAGCGGTCTAGCCGGCGAAACCCTGAATGCGATCCAGACCGTGCAAGCCTTCACGCTCGAAGAGTTGAACACGCAACGCTATGCCGATGCGGTGCGCGACTCCTTCGACATCGCCGTGGTGCGCACGCGAGTACGCGCCTGGCTCACGGCGCTCTCGACGATGCTGGTGTTCGGCGCGATCACGCTCGTGCTCTGGTTCGGCGCGCGCCAGGTGCTCGCCGGCCACATGACCGGCGGCGAACTGGGTCAATTTTTGTTGCTCGCGGTCTACGCGGGCGTGGCCGCGGCTTCGTTGAGCGAAATGTGGAGCGAAGTGCAACGCGCCGCCGGCGCGATGGAACGTCTGGTCGAGTTGCAGCGCGCCACGCCGAGCATCGTCGCCCCGAAAAATCCCGTGGCGTTGCCCGTACCGCGAGCCGATGCACCCGCCGGCCGAGCGTCGTTCGAAAACGTGCGCTTCAACTATCCGTCGCGACCCGACACCTCGGCCCTCGACGACTTCTCGCTCGACATCGCGCCGGGTGAAACCGTGGCCTTCGTCGGCCCGTCGGGCGCAGGCAAGAGCACGGCGTTCCAGCTATTGCTGCGCTTTTACGATCCGCAACACGGCCGCGTGCTCATCGACGGCGTGAATCTCGCCGACGCCGATCCGCAAGCGGTGCGACGGCGCATCGGTCTCGTTCCGCAAGACACCGTGCTGTTCGGCACGAGTGCGCGCGAGAACATCCGTTACGGTCGGCCCGATGCCACCGACGCCGAAGTCGAGGCCGCCGCGCGCGCCGCGTTCGCCGACGACTTCATCCGCGCACTGCCGCAGGGCTATGAAACCTTCCTCGGCGAGCGCGGCACGCGCTTGTCCGGCGGGCAGCGCCAGCGCATCGCGATCGCGCGTGCGATCCTCAAAAACCCCCCCTTGCTGCTGCTCGACGAAGCCACCAGCGCGCTGGATGCGGAAAGCGAACGCGTGGTGCAAGGCGCGCTCGAGAAGCTCATGGAGAGTCGCACCACCATCATCATCGCGCACCGTCTGGCCACGGTGCTCAAAGCCGATCGCATCGTCGTGATGGATCACGGTCGCATCGTGGCGATCGGGCGGCACGACGAGCTCGTGGCGAGCAACCCGCTGTATGCGCGACTCGCCGCGCTGCAATTCACCGACGGTCCGGGACTGGCGTGACGTCGCTGCAACCTGCGGCGGTGCTGTTCGACTTCGACGGCACGCTGGTCGATTCGGCCGAGAGCGTGCTCGCTTCTTTGGCGCATGCTTTGCGGGACTCGAACGTCACGCCGGTCGTGCCGCTCACGCGCAACATCATCGGTCCGCCGCTGCGCCAGACGCTCGCCACGCTCGCAGGGCGTGACGACGTCGCGTTGATCGACGATCTCGCACGCGTCTTTCGCGCGGATTACGATTCGGTCGGCTATCTGCGCACCGAGGTCTACGCCGGCGTGCCCGAGATGCTGCAGTCGCTGCGGGCCGCGGGCATGCAGCTGCATATCGTCACCAACAAGCGCATCGCCGCGACGCACAAGATCCTCGGCCATCTCGGCTGGACGTCATGGTTCAGCGGGATTTACGCCCTCGACGCCCTCACCCCGCCGGCACCCGACAAGCCGCATCTGGTGCGGCACGTGCTGCAGACCGAATCGCTCGCTGCGCCGCAGACCTGGATGGTGGGCGATTCGGCCGAAGACCAGCGCTCGGCCATGCAGAATGCACTGCGTTTCTTTGCCGCGGGTTGGGGCTACGGCAATGCCGCGATGGACGGTGCCGACACGGTGACGCTCACCGCGCCGGCACAGTTGCTGCGCGCCGCAGGCCTCGGCGGCTAGAGACGCATGCCGCCGTCGACGTCGATGCAACGGCCGGTGAAAAAATCGTTCTCCACGATGAACAGCGCCGCCGAGGCGATCTCGGCTACGTCGCCGAGGCGACGCAGCGGAATCTGCGCGGTGAGCTTGTCGAGAATCTCCGGGCGCATCGCACTCAAAATATCGGTGCGCGTGTAGCCCGGAGCGATCGTGCCGGTGCGGATCTGGTAGCGCGCGAGTTCTTTGGCCCAGGTTTCGGCCATCGCGGCCACGCCCGCCTTGGCGGCGACGTAGTTGCTCTGCCCGGCATTGCCGTAACGCGAGATGCTCGAAATGTTGATGAGCACGCCGCCCTGACCACGACGGATCATGCGCTCGGCCGCTTCGCGCGCGCACAAAAACACGCCGGTGAGATTGATGTCGATCACCGCCTGCCATTGCTCGAGGGTCATTTTGCCGACGACCGCGCCATCTTTGACCTTCACGAGCAGGCTGTCTTTGACGATGCCCGCGTTGTTCACGAGCACGTCGATGCCGCCGAAATCGTTGACCACGGCGTCCATCGCCGCACTCACCGCCGCTTCCTGGGTGACGTTGGCCACGTAACCGCGCGCCTGCACGCCGAGCGCACGGCACTCGACCGAGGCCGCCTCGAGATCGGCCTGATTGAGATCGAACAACGCCAGGTTCGCGCCACGCGCCGCGAACGCCTTGGCCATTTCGCGACCGATACCCCGACCGCCGCCGGTCACCACCACCGTCTTGCCCTGAACTTGCATAGATACCCGCCTGTCGTCGTGCATGTGAGAATGTCCGCACGATTATAACGGAGCCCCCATGCTGACCCTGCGCCCTGCACGCCCCGACGACGCGGCGACCATCCTGGAACTCGTCCGCGCCCTGGCCGACTACGAGCGGCTCGCCCACGAAGTCGATGCCGACCAAGCCGCCTTCGAACGGGCGTTGTTCGGACCGTCGCCGCGCGCGTTCTGCACGCTGGCCGAGTGGCGCGCGACGAGCGAGGCGGCTCCGGTCGCAGCCGGCATGGCGCTATGGTTCTACAACTTTTCGACCTTTCGCGGCCGCCACGGCATCCATCTCGAGGATTTGTTCGTGCGCCCCGAATACCGTGGTCGCGGCATCGGCAAATCGTTGCTCGTGGATCTTGCCGCACGTTGCGTGCGCGAAGGTCTCACGCGGCTCGAATGGCAGGTGCTCGACTGGAACACGCCGGCGCTCGAGTTCTACGCGGGGCTCGGCGCCGAAGCCAAAGCCGAGTGGGTTTTGCATCGCGTGACCGGCGATGCGCTCAAGCGCCTCGGCGATCCAACGATTCCCGGGTCGCCAGCGCCGCCTCGACGGTGAATTCGCCGCGCGCGAGCGCCGCTTCCACTTCGGTCCGCGTCCAGCAAAGAAATTCTTCGACCTCGCCGTCGCGCCCCATCGGCTCGAAGTCGTCGGGCAAAACGAGCTCGGCGACGATCACCAGCTCATCGTGCACGCCGAACTGCGTTTCGCGCATCGAGCGAATCTGCATCTCGGGAAAGTCGACCCGCAGCGCAAGCGCACGCGGTACGCCCGCCTCCTCCCACAGTTCGCGAATCGCCGAGCGACGCGGCGTTTCACCGGCCACCACGCCACCGGCGGCGAGATTGTCGAGCATGCCGGGATCGGCGCGCTTCAACGCGCTGCGACGTGCGATCCACAAGCGTCCGTCTGCACGCCAACCCGTGACATGCACGGCGCGATTCTGCATGCCCAGCGTGCGGAACACGCCGCGCTCGCACCGCGCGATCTCGACGCCGTGCTCATCGAGCACCGCACATTGTTCGTTGCGCCAATCGGCGATGAGTCCGGCGCGCCGCAGATGCAGCGCGATCGCTTGCAAGGCGCGGCTGCGACGCTGACGCGAATAGCCATCGTCGCGCAACCGCAGCCCCGGATCGGCCGCTTCGATGCCGGGCGCGGCAGCGACCACCTGCGCGATATCGCGCCGCACTCGGCCACGAATCGCGCCGCCGATCCAGAGCGGCAGATAGTCGGTCATTCGCGCAGGAAGCCGATCACCGCGGTGTTGAAGTCCTGCGCCTGCTCGACGCAGGTCAGATGCGAGGCATCGAGCACCAACAGATCGGCGCCCACGATGCCGCTCTGCAATTCTTCGGCGCGCTCGGGCGTGGTCGAGGCATCGCGCGCACCGGCGATGATCAACGTCGGCGCCTGCACCGCCGCAAGTGCGGGACGCAAATCCATGTCGCGTACAGCACCGCAGGCTTCGGCGTAACCGCGCGGATCGCTGCTGCGCACGAGGGCCACGATGCGCTCGACGATCGCAGGCTCGGCCGCGCGGAACTCCGCGGTGAACCAACGCTCGGCGACGCCGCCGGCGACGCTGTCGATGCCTTCGCGCATCACTTTGGCGATGCGCTCGTCCCAACTCTCGCGCGGCCCCATGTAGGCCGCCGTGTTGGCCAAGACCAGCCGCAACACGCGCTGCGGCGCCGTCGCGGCGATGTGCAGTGCGATCATGCCGCCGATCGACACCCCGCACCAATGCGCACGCTGGAT
>JAFMJH010000066.1 GCA_017853555.1 Steroidobacteraceae bacterium | reverse complement strand
AGCGCATGGCCGAAGCCACGCTCGCGATGCTGCTCGATCGCATCGCCAATCCGTCGTTGCCGCCCGAGCGTCGCGTGTTCTCGGGCACCCTCGTCGAGGGCAATTCGGCGAAGCTCGGCCCCGCATGAATACCGAAGCCTTGGTTTGCATACCCGGAACGATGCTCGACGAGTCGTTGTTCGACGCGCAGCGTTTGCGACTCAAAAGCAGAATTCCCGTCGTCGTCGTCGCGCCGACGCAAGGCCAGACGGTTGCCGAGATGGCGGCCCACGTGCTCGCGCAAGCGCCGACACGGTTCGCGCTGGCAGGCTTGTCGATGGGCGGGATTGTCGCCTTCGAAATTTGGCGTCAAGCGCGGGAGCGCATCTCGCATCTCGCCTTGCTCAGCACCACGCCCCTGCCCGATCATCCGCAACGGCGCGCCATTCGCGATGCGCAAGTCAACCGTGCGCTCGCCGGTGAATTGCGCGACGTGCTCATCGAATCGATGAAGCCGCTTTATTTGGGGCGCAAATCGCGGGCCGATCGCTCGCTGCTCGATCGGATCCTGAACATGGGACTCAAACTCGGTGCAGACGTGTTTCGTCGTCAGTCAGCCGCGCTGCAAACCCGCCGCGACAGTCGCGAAACCCTGGCCTCGATCGACTGCCCCACGTTGGTCCTTTGCGGCACAGAAGATGCCGTCTGTCCGCTCGACTTGCACGTCGACATGTGGCGCAAATTGCCGCGCGCCGATCTTGCGGTGCTGAACGAATGCGGCCATCTGCCGACCCTCGAGCAGCCCGAAACCGTATCGAGACATCTGGAAACTCTCCTGGAACGTACATGAAACACTCCACCGATCGAATCCTCACCACCCACGTCGGCAGTCTGCCGCGATCCAAAGCGGTCACCGACGTGGTGTTCGGACGCGAACGCGGCGACGCGATCGACGCAGCCGATTTCGAGTCGGTCATCAGCCACGCCGTCGTCGAGGTGGTGCTGCGACAACGAGAGTCGCAGGTCGACGTCGTCAGCGACGGCGAAATGAGCAAGATCAGCTACGCGACCTACATCAAAGATCGACTTACGGGCTTCGACGGCGACAGCTCCCGCGATCCGCCGGCCGACCTTGAAGACTATCCTCAGTTTTTGGCCAAGCTCGCCAAGAGCGGCGGTACGCCGTCCTACCGCAGGCCGCGTTGCGTCGGCGAGATCACACCCAAAGACTCGCGCCCCCTGCAAGACGATTTGCGCTGGTTCGACGGCGCGCTGTCGACGGCGGTCGATCGCGGCAATGCACCGACCGAGGCCTTCATGAACTCCGCCTCACCGGGCGTGATCGCGCTGTTCCAACCGAACGAACACTACCCGTCGCACGAGAGATATCTAGAAGCGATCGCCGAGGCCATGCGCCTTGAGTACGAGGCCATCGTCGCGGCCGGTTACGTGCTGCAGATCGACGCGCCGGACCTCGGCCTCGGCGGTCATACGCTCTTCAAACATCGTCCGCTCGAAGAATACAAACGCCTCGCCGAGCTGCACGTCGAAGTGCTCAACCACGCGCTGCGCAACTGCCCTTCGGATCGTCTGCGCATGCACATCTGCTGGGGAAACTACGAAGGCCCGCACCACCACGACGTGCCGATGGACGTGGTGCTGCCGATCGCTTTGAAGGCGAAGCCGCAGGCTCTGCTGTTCGAAGCGTCGAATCCGCGTCACGCACACGAATGGACGTGCTTCCGCGACACCGTGATTCCGGCCGACAAGATTCTGATTCCGGGCGTACTCGATTCGGTCACGAACTTCATCGAGCATCCGATGCTGGTCGCGGAGCGGATCGAGCGCTTTGCGTCCATCGTCGGTCGCGATCGCGTCATCGCCGGCACCGATTGCGGCTTCTCGACCTTTGCGGGCTTCGGCGTGATCGATCCCGACATCGTGTACGCCAAGCTTCGCGCGATGGCCGACGGCGCACGTATCGCATCGGAACGTCTTTGGGCCTCGCGGCGCTGAGAGATCAAGATGAATTCCATTCCTGAATTGGCCGACCACATCGACCGCGCACGACTGCGCGAACGCCTCGTGCGCTACGACGAGTTGCGCCCCTGCACCAACGCGTTCATCGACACGCGAACGCCGGGCAGCGACAAGAAAGAGAATTTCACCATCATCGGACCAGGTGTCGCGGAAAACCCGGAACAGCACGTGCATATTCGCATTCCGCACGGCTTCAACATCGGCGGTGCGCGTCAACCACCGGGATGCACGAATTCGCAGCATAGCCACAAGACCGCGGAAGTCTTCGTCATCCAGCACGGCGGTTTTCGCTTCAAAACCGGCGTCGATGGAACGTCAGGCTCGGTAGATCTTGCTCCGGGTGACGTGATCTCGATTCCGATCAATGCGTTCCGCGGCTTCGACACGGTCGGCTCGGAACAGAGCTTCATGTTCTCGGTGCTGGGTGGCGACGATCCGGGACGGGTGTTGTGGGCGCCCTACGTTTTCGAGCAAGCGCAGTCCTACGGTCTGAGACTTTTGCAGAGCGGCCGTTTGATCGACACGCGACGCGGCGATGCCGTACCGCACGATGATCCGCCGATGCGTCCGACTTCAGCCGAGGACATCGCGAAACTGACCGTGCTCGATTCCGCGGGCATCGCGGCTTGCACGGTGCGTAGGGCTGAACTCGGACGTCAAGGCTTCGGACCGTTCGCTGCGCTGGATGGCGTGCGCGAAACCCCGGTGATCGGCGCAGCGAACGCGGTTGAGTCTATGCCGGCAGGCCCGCTCGCCTGGCGCCACGGCTTCCATCTGCGCTCGCTGCATCTCGACGCCGGCGCGTCGATTCCGTTGCACCGCCGCTTCGAAGAAGAAGTATTGCTCGTGCACAAGGGTCGACTGCGCGTCGCATGGTCGGGCGGTCACTTCGATCTCGGCACGGGCGACACCTTCACCGTGCCGATCGGTCTCGCACGAACCTTCAATAATATCGGGGACCAGATGGTCGAGTCCTACGTGGTGCGCGGCGGAGATCTGCCAGCCGCACCCGCCTTCGAATGATCTGTTCGGTTCTCGACATCTTCAAAATCGCCATCGGCCCCTCGAGCAGTCATACGATGGGACCGATGATCGCCGCGGGCAGGTTCGCTGCGAAGCTCGACTCGAGCAAACAACTTGATCGAGTCGCTCTTATCGACGCGGAATTCTTCGGTTCGCTAGGCTTGACCGGGCGCGGTCATCAGACCGATCGGGCCGTGGTGCTCGGCTTGAGCGGCCAGCATCCTTCGACGGCACAACCCGAGCACTGCCGCGCATTGCTCGAGGCCGTACTTACAACGCGCATCCTGCGCGTACTCGACCGACACGACGTACCCTTCGACCTCGAGCGCCACCTGACGTTTCATCAACGTGAATCCTTGCCCTTGCACACCAACGGTATGCGATTTCGCGCTCTCGATGTCGACGGTTCGGTGTTGGCCTGCGAAGAGTTCTATTCGATCGGCGGCGGCTTCGTCATCACCGCCGAGGGCGCATCGACCGGCGAGACATCAACTGCACCCCGCGACGTACCGTGGCCCTTCGACTCCGGTGAATCGCTCCTGCACCGCTGCAACGAGTCGTCTCTCAAGATTCACGAACTCGTGCTCGAAAACGAAACCTGCTGGCGCTCCGTTGCGGAAACGCGCGGCGCCTTGCTCGACATCTGGCACGTGATGGAAACCTGCATTCGTCGCGGACTGTCGACCGAGGGAGAATTGCCCGGCCCGCTACGCATCGCGCGACGGGCTGCGGCCTTGCGCCGCGATCTCGATTCGACCGCTGAACATCGATCCGTCGATGCTATGGCACGTTTGAGCGCCTACGCGATCGCGGTCAACGAAGAAAATGCCGCAGGGCATCAGGTCGTCACCGCGCCCACCAACGGCGCTGCCGGTATCGTGCCTGCCGTGCTCGCGTATTACGCGTGGCATCACGATAGCGCGAATGACGATCGCATCGTCGACTTTCTCGCGACAGCCGGCGCCGTCGGCATGCTCTACAAACGCAATGCGTCGATCTCGGGCGCCGAGATGGGCTGCCAAGGCGAAGTCGGCGTGGCGTGCTCGATGGCTGCCGCAGGACTCACGGCCGCGCTCGGCGGCAGCAACGAACAAATCGAAAACGCAGCCGAGATCGGCATGGAGCACAATCTGGGTCTGACCTGCGACCCAGTCGGCGGCCTCGTGCAGATTCCCTGCATCGAGCGCAACGCGATGGGTGCAGTCAAAGCCGTGAACGCGGCGCAGCTCGCCTTGCGCGGCAATGGTCGTCACCACGTGACGCTCGACCAGGTCATCGCGACGATGCGCCAAACGGGGCTCGACATGGCGAGCAAGTACAAAGAAACCTCACTCGGCGGTCTCGCGGTGAACGTTCCCTCATGCTGAAACTCGCCTTGGCGGTTACCTTGTCTTTGGTGAGTACGGTCATCGTCGCGCAGACGCTCTATTCCAAGTCTGGCAATTCAACGGCACACAGGTAAGTTGATCTTGGGTTCCAGCAACA
>JAFMJH010000065.1 GCA_017853555.1 Steroidobacteraceae bacterium | reverse complement strand
AGCACTACGTTCGGGACGTAGGAGTCGGAGGTTCAAATCCTCTCATCCCGACCATTCTTCCGCCCTGAGAAATCGATCGTTCATTCGCGGGGTACTTCGGCAAGACCGCACAAGGAATACTTGCGGTCGATATCATGCTCGCGCAGCAGCTCACCCGTTTCGATGTCGCGTTGCTGAAGAATTCCCTCAAAAAAATTGCTCAACCAGAATCGCCCGGGATCTTGCGACATCTGCAATCGCGACCAACCTCGTCGCTCCGGGATGTCGTAAGTCCTCTGCAGACTCCCGTCCGCGCCGAACATCGCCGCACCCATACCCGTCGCCATCAGCAGGCGCCCATCCGGCAGGCAAGCGAGTCCGTAGGTGCCGCGAACGTCCTCGGGACCGAATACCAGAAAATCCTCGATCTGACGCCGTGCCGCGAGGTCGTAACGCATCACGCGTCGCCCCGTCTCGGAGACATAAATCAGCGTATGACCATCGGGAGCGAGCGTCATATGGGTGACGGCATGAAAGCGGAATTTGCCGCCGTCGACATCCACGGCCAGCGGCTCGGCGACCCTGGCGTCGCGATCGCAAAGAAAAAGCTTCGGCAACGGCCGAGCGGCATCTTCGCCGTGCCGACTGTGCACGCCGGCACAGAAACGACCGTCGGGAAGATACTGGATGGATCCGATGCGCGCGCGCGGCAAAAAGTCGAACGGCTCGAGCCGCGTGCCGTCCGCCGCAAAACGCGTCACCACATGGGCGCTCGGATCCGTGACGAGCAGCTCGCGATGGCGGCGGTCATAACCGAGACCGATCACGAGCCCGGTCAGCCCGGTACGCAACTCACCTTTGATCCGCAGCGCCGCATCGTGATGCAATACTCGCCCCGGACCCGAATGGTTGCGCAGATCGACGTTGCGATCGTCGACATCCGTAGCTGCGAGAAAAATGTCACCGGGTTCGAAATTCACGAGTACTCCTGAATTTTTTCATCGAAGGTGGCAAACCACCTCGCCACCTTCGACACCCTTGCGGGCGGGCTCGGCCATCGTGCAACGCGGATCCGCCTCGGGACAGCGGGTACGAAACACGCAACCTGATGGCGGGTCGATCGGCGAAGGCAGATCTCCACCCAAGGTCGTGCGGGGACGGCCGCGCTCGATCCTCGGATCGGGAACGGGCGCCGCACGCAACAGTGCCGTGGTGTAGGGATGCGACGGCGCAGCAAACAAGGCGTCGGCATCGCGGCATTCCATCGTCTTGCCGAGATAAAGCACGAGCACGCGCTCGCTCACCTGACGAATCACCGACAGGTCGTGACTGATGAACAGACAGGCGACGCCCGTCTCGGCCTGCAGATCGATCAGCAGATTGAGAATCTGCGATCGAATCGACACGTCGAGCGCACTGACCGACTCATCACAAATCAGAAGTTTCGGGCGACCGATCAACGCGCGGGCGATGTTGACCCGCTGACACTGACCGCCCGAGAACTCATGCGGATAGCGCTCGAGGAGATCGGCACGCAGACCCACACGCTCGAACATGGTCGCCACCGCATCGCGCTTGGCACTTTCGCCAAGTTCGGGCGCAAACAAATCGAGCGGCTCGCGCACGAGTTCACCGACCGTCATGCGCGGATTGAGACTGGCGAGCGGATCCTGAAACACCATTCGCACGTCGCGCCGCAGCTCGCGCATGGCGCGGGCGTCAAAGTCACGCACGTCGCGACCTTTCCAAAACACCGTGCCACCCGTCACTGGCACGAGTCGCAACAGCGTGCGAGCGAGCGTCGACTTGCCGCAACCCGATTCGCCCACCACACCCAGCGTGCGCCCCTCCTCGAGGGCAAAGCTGACGCCGTCGACCGCCTTGACGACCGCACCGGCGCGCCGAGCACTGCGACCTCGCACCGGAAAGTGCACGCGCACATCACGCAACTCGACCAGAGGCACACTCATGCGAGTGATCCAGGGTGACGACAGGCGACCGCGTGCTGCAGTCCGCCGACTTCGAGCGGTGGCACGCGCTGCATGCAGAAATCGTCAGCGCGCGTACATCGCGGCGCAAATGCGCACCCCGTCGGCAAGGCCGCGAGATCCGGCGGCTGGCCGGCGATCGAGACCATGCGCGAACCGCGCGGACGATCAGCACGTGGCAGGCAATCGAGCAGCGCACGTGTATACGGGTGCGCGGGCGCCTCAAAGATTTCGCTGGCCGACGCCTGCTCCACCGTGCGTCCGGCGTACATCACCATCACCGAGTCACAGAGGCCTGCCACCACGCCAAGATCGTGGGTCACGAGCAGGAGTGACGTACCGGTATGCTCGATGACTGCGCGAAAAGTCGAGATGACCTCGGCCTGCACGGTGACATCGAGTGCCGTCGTGGGCTCGTCTGCGAGCACGAGTGCAGGTCGGAGTATCAATGCTAGCGCGATCATCACACGCTGACGCATACCACCGGAGAGCTCGAAGGGATACATGTCGAAGCGACGCTCGGGATCGGCGATGCGCACCCGCTCCATGATTTCCAGCGCACGCCGACGGGCTTCCGGGGCCCGCATGCCCTCGTGAACCTTGAGCACCTCGCAAAGCTGACTACCCACGGTCAGATGCGGCGTCAACGCGGTCATGGGATCCTGAAACACCATGGCGATGTCCTTGCCGCGCAATTCATTGAAAGTGCGACGACTCGCGCCGACGAGTTCGCGACCCCTGAAACGGACCGACCCCAACACCACCGCATCCGGCGACAGCAAGCCCGCGATGGCCAGACAGGTCTGGGTTTTGCCGGAGCCCGACTCGCCGACGATGCCGAGACAACGCCCGCGCTCGAGCGCGAAAGACACGTCGTCCACCGCACGTATGCGTCCGCGACGCGTCTGATAACTCACCGAGAGCGAGGCCACTTCAAGCAGACTCATCGCGCCACTCCCGCCAGGGACAATTGCCGCCGCAGCGACCGACCCATCCACAAAGCCGGCAACATCGCCAGCGCGCCGATGAAGAACGGCGCATCGGGACCCAACGCGGCATAGAGCGTTCCGGAGATCGCAGCGCCCACGAAGCGCGCGAGCGCCGAGCTCGATTGCAGCGCGCCGAGCACACCGCCACGCTCCGCATCGCTCACGGCCTGAGTCAACAAAGATTGCAGACTCGTGGCGAAGACGGCCGTCGCCAGCGCCGAAAATGTCATGGCCAGAATCACGGTGACTACACCCGAACTGAGGCTCAGCCCAAGCCAGCTGCAGGCATAGGCGGCGATCCCGACCAACACCAGACGCCGCTCGCCGATACCCGCAGCCAGGCGCCCGGCTCCGAACAACTGGACGGCCGCAACCATCAGCCCGTGCGCGGCAATCACGGCACCGATCGTGAACGTATCGAAGTCGAACTTGTCGTGCATCCACAAGGCAAACAAGGTTTCGCGTACCGCCGAGAAGACGATGACCAGCATCGACAGACATAGCGCCCATCGCACGAACGCCGGTTGCTCGAGCGTCGCCGCATGCGGCTGCCGCAATCCTGCCGCGACCTCGCGCCGACCTGCAGCGTGCCGCGGACTCTCGGGCAATAACCACAGGATCGACACGCACGACAATAGCGACAACACGCCGGATGCCAGCGCCGGTGCGTGCAGGTTCGCAGCCGCAGGATCGACTCGACCCGTGAGCAACGCCCCGAGCAGCGGCCCGAATGTCAGGCCCAGCGCGAAGGCCGCGGAAATTCGCGCAAGCGTGGCCGAGCGCTCGGCCGGTCGCGACAAATCCGAGGCGTACGCGTAAGCGGCCGACAAATTTCCGGACGTGAAGCCCGAGATGATTCGCGACGCGGCCAGCAGCACGATGCTGTCGGCAAAGGCGAGCAGCATATAGGCGAACGCGTGACCGGCCATGCTCAAGAGCAAAATCGGTCGGCGGCCATGGCGATCACTCAGACGCCCGAGGATGGGCGCGCCGATGAACTGGAACAAGGCGTGCAGCGAAATCACCAGCGTGAGCCAATCGGCCGACAGGCCAAGTCGAACGCCGTAGAACGGAATCAGCGGCAGCAGGATTCCGAAGCCGAGCATGTCGACGAACACCACACCGAACAGCACGGCGAGACGTCGCTGCGCGTCGCCGGGCGGTTGGGTGTCGTCGAAGGCACGGTCGTTCATGGGTCTCCGGCCCGGCACGCAGCCGGTCTGGTTTTTATTTGTATTATTCATAATACTGTTTAAATGGCGCAGGAATCCTCGCCCCATCCGCTCTTTCCCCACCAGTCGGCCGACGAACGGGCACGACATCGTTTTCTGGTGGAATTCAAACGGCTACTGAGCGCCGGCTATCGGGCCGGCATCCGCCGGTCCTACGAAAAAACCGTCCTGAAGGAGTTCGTGGCGCATGAGGGTCGAACGCCACGCACCCGTGCGGAAGCCAAAGCGCTGTTGCATCGTGATGAGTACTTCAGACTGTGGACGGCCTTGTCCCGCGCCCAGCACCACGGCTACGTCGACTCGACTGGCGCCTGCGTCGAACGTCAAGCCGACGAGCTGAGCGCTGCGGCCCGCGCAGCCGCACT
>JAFMJH010000064.1 GCA_017853555.1 Steroidobacteraceae bacterium | reverse complement strand
TCGCGCACGCACGCCGGCAAGTTCTTCGCGTTGCCGCAGTCGCCGCAGATCTTCAAGCAGCTTTTGATGGTGTCGGGCTTCGACCGCTACTACCAGATCGTGCGTTGTTTCCGGGACGAAGATTTGCGCGCCGATCGGCAGCCCGATTTCACCCAGCTCGACATCGAGACGTCGTTTCTCTCGCAGGATCAGATCATGACCCTCATGGAAGGGTTGATCCGGCACATCTTCAAAACCGTGGCCGACGTGACCATGCCGGATCCGTTCCCGCGCATGACCTACGCCGAAGCGATGCGTCGCTATGCGAGCGACAAGCCCGACTTGCGCATTCCGCTCGAGCTCGTCGACGTCGCGGATCTCGTGGCCGATTGCGACTTCAAGGTATTCGCGGGTCCCGCCAAAGATCCGAACGGTCGCGTGGCAGCGCTGCGCGTGCCCGGCGGCGGCAAGCTCACGCGCAAGGAAATCGACGATTACACGGCCTACGTCGCGCGCTACGGTGCGCGCGGGCTCGCGTACGTGAAGGTCAACGACATCACCAAAGGCCGTGACGGTCTGCAGTCGCCCATCATCAAATTCCTCTCCGATGCCGCCGTCGCCGGCATCCTCGCGCGCACCGGTGCGCAGAACGACGATCTCGTGTTCTTCGGCGCCGACAGCAGCAAGGTGGTCAACGACGCGCTCGGCGCGCTGCGCTTGAAGGTCGGGCACGATCTGAACCTCGTGCAGGGCGCATGGGCGCCGCTCTGGGTCGTCGACTTCCCGATGTTCGAGTACGACGCCGACGAGAAGCGCTGGACGGCGATGCACCATCCGTTCACCTCGCCCAAAGATCTCGATCCGTCGAAGTTGCGCGCCGAACCCGGTGCGGCGCTCGCCAAAGCCTACGACATGGTGCTGAACGGCTCCGAGGTCGGCGGTGGCTCGGTGCGCATCTTCCGTCAGGATCTGCAGTCGACCGTGTTCGACCTGCTCGGCATCGACGCCGAAGAAGCGCGTCGCAAGTTCGGCTTCCTGCTCGATGCGCTGAAGTTCGGTGCACCGCCGCACGGCGGCATCGCGTTCGGCCTCGATCGACTCGCGATGTTGATGTCGGGCGCCGACAGCATTCGCGACGTGATCGCCTTCCCGAAGACGCAGACGGCGGCCTGTCCGCTCACCGATGCGCCGACGGAGGTCACCGAGAAGCAGCTGCGCGAATTGCACATCCGCTTGCGGCAGCCGCCGCCCGCGTCAAGCGCGGGTTGAGAGCTCGCGCAACTCGTACAGCAACTGCTGCGCCTCGCGCGGGCTCAAGGCGTCGAGATCCGTCTCCGATAGACGTTTGAGTATGTCTTTGGCGACCCCGTCGTCCGGGGTCTCGAAGGCGAGTTCGGTTTGCGGACCGGCGAGTCCGCTGCGTGCCGCTTGCGATTCGAGCGCCGCGAGATATTTGCGCGCCTCCCCAATCACTTCCCGCGGCACACCCGCGAGTTTCGCCACCGCAAGCCCGTAAGACCGATTCGCCGGCCCCGGCTTCACCGCATGCATGAACACGATGCCGTCGCGGTGTTCGGTCGCATCGAGATGCACGTTGGCGACGCGCGGCAGTTCCGCCGCGAGCGTGGTGAGTTCGAAGTAATGCGTCGCGAACAAGGTGAACGCGCCGACTTCGACGGCGAGATGACGTGCCGTCGCCCAGGCGAGCGACAAACCGTCGAAGGTGCTGGTGCCGCGACCGATCTCGTCCATCAACACGAGGCTGCGCGGCGTGGCGTTGTGCAGGATGTTGGCCGCTTCGGTCATTTCGACCATGAAGGTCGAGCGACCGCCGGCCAGATCGTCGCCGGCGCCGATGCGCGTGTAGATCCGATCGATCGGCCCGAGCAACGCCGAGTCGGCGGGAACGAACGAGCCGACGTGCGCGAGCAGCGTGATGAGCGCAGCCTGGCGCATGTAGGTGCTTTTGCCGCCCATGTTGGGGCCGGTGATCACCAGCATGCGACGCGTCGCATCGAGTTCGAGATCGTTCGGCACGAACGGGTCGCTCGAATGGTGTTCGACCACCGGATGCCGTCCCGCATGGATGCGCAGCACGGGTTCGGCGCAGAGCTGCGGCATGTTCCAGCGCAGCCGCAGCGCGCATTCCGCCCACGTCGCCTGCACATCGAGTTCGGCGAGCGCGGCCGCCGTGTCTTGCAGCGCGCCGAGATCGGCGCACAGCGCCTGCAACACGTGTTCGTACAGTTCTTTTTCGCGCGCCAGCGCGCGCTCGCGTGCACCGAGCACTTTGTCTTCGAAGGATTTCAATTCCGGCGTGATGAAGCGCTCGGCGTTCTTCACGGTTTGACGGCGGATGTAATCGGGCGGCACGCGTTCGGCCTGGCTGCGCGCGATCTCGATGAAAAATCCTTGTACGCGGTTGTAACCGAGCTTCAGTTGCGCAAGCCCCGTGCGCTCGCGTTCGCGCGCTTCGAGTTCGAGCAGGTACGCGTCGGTATCGGTGGCGATGCGACGCAGCTCGTCGAGGTCGGGGTCGTAACCCGTCGCGATCACGCCGCCGTCGCGCAGCATCGCCGCCGGCTCCGCCGCGATCGCGCGCGCGAGCAAATCGTGCTGCGCAGTATGCGTGCCGACCTGCGCCGCGAGTTGCGCGAGCAGCGGAGCGTGCAGGGTTTCGAGTTGCGCGCGCAATGCGGGCAGGGCGCCCAACGCGAGGCGCAGACCCGTCAGATCGCGCGGGCGCGCACTGCCGAGTGCGATGCGCGAGAGCATGCGTTCGATGTCGCCGATGTCCCGCAACGCGGCACGCAGCGGCAGATGGCTCTGCTGCGCCACGAATTCCGCGATGGCGGCGTAACGGGCGCGCAGCGCCTCATGATCGGTGATCGGTCGACTGAGCGTGCGGCGCAGGGCACGCGCACCCATCGCCGTCACCGTGCTGTCGAGCAGTGCGATCAGGGTGCCGTCGTCGCGCCCGCTGCTGCTCGATTCGATTTCGAGGTTGCGTCGCGTGACGGCATCGATCTGCAGCGCGCCGTCGTGATCTTCGACGCGCAGCGCGCGCAGATGCGGCAGAGCCGTGCGCTGCGTATCGCGCACGTATTGCAAAAGTCCCCCTGCGGCACCGATCGCGAGCGTGAGCCCCTCGGCGCCGAAGCCGGCGAGGTCGCGCGTCCCCATCTGTTCGATCAGCAGGCGTCGCGCGGTTTCCGCTTCGAAGTGCCAGCCGGGTCGCGCGCGCAGCGGCCAGCCCGACAGTCGGGCCGCCAAAGATTCCTGCAGCGCTTCGTCGATCAAAAGTTCGGCGACTTGCAGACGCTCGAGTTCGGCAAGCAGCGACCCGAGTCCGCAGCCTTCCAGCACCGTGTAGCGCCCGGCCGCAAGATCGAGCCAGGCGAGACCGAACTTCGCGCGTGACAATTCGGTCGATGCGTCGATCGCGAGTGCGCCGAGCAGCGTCGCGCGCCGCTCATCGAGCAGCGCGGCATCCGTGACCGTGCCCGGCGTGACGATGCGCACCACGGCGCGCTCCACCGGTCCTTTCGATTTGGCCGGGTCGCCGATCTGCTCGCAGATCGCGACCGACTCGCCTTTGCGCACGAGGCGCGCCAGATAGTTCTCGGCGCTGTGATAGGGCACGCCGGCCATCGGGATCGGTGCGCCGGCCGATTGCCCGCGCGCCGTCAGGGTGATGTCGAGCAGGCGCGCCGCTTTGCGCGCGTCGTCGTAGAACAATTCGTAAAAATCGCCCATCCGGTAGAACAGCAGCGCATCCGGGTGCTGCGCCTTCAGGCGCAGGTACTGCTGCATGACCGGTGTGTGTTCGCTCGTCATGGCCGCATTATCGTTCATGCGATACTCGCAAGCCTCATGTCCCAGCGCTTACCGCCACGCCCCGATCCTGGCGCGTCCGCCGCCGAGCGCCGCGTGGCGCAAGCGGCCGCGCGGCTCACGGCGCGCCTGCGGCGCGACGGTTTGCGGGTGGCGACCGCCGAATCCTGCACCGGCGGCTGGCTCGCCAAGACGCTCACTGACCTGCCCGGCTCGTCGCACTGGTTCGTGGCCGGTTGGGTGGTGTATTCGAACGAGGCCAAGCAGCGCGACCTCGGCGTCCGCGCGACGACCCTCGCGCGCCATGGCGCCGTCAGCGCGCAGACCGTGCGCGAGCTCGTCGCGGCGGCCCAGCGACGCAGCGGCGCCGAACTCGCCGTCGCCATCAGCGGCATCGCCGGCCCCGGCGGTGCGGTGCCCGGCAAGCCGGTCGGTACCGTGTGGTTCGGATTCGCGCACCGGCGCGGTGCCCGGCGCGAGCTCGAAACGGTGTGCAAACGCTTTCGCGGCGATCGTGACACGGTGCGCCGCAAGGCCGTCGAATTCGCGCTGCGCCGTTTATACAGTAGTGCCGTTCGCGGCACCCTGTATACGTCGTGAACACGTTGTGAAATAAAGTTTTCCCAACAGTTTCGCAGCATTCCCGCGGCGAAATTCCTCGTGGATAATTCGCGCACCAACCTCGAGGAACCGCCATGGACGACAATCGCAAAAAAGCCCTCTCCGCCGCACTCGGCCAAATCGAAAAGCAATTCGGCAAGGGCTCGGTCATGCGCCTCGGTGACGCCTCGGCCGCCATGTACGAAGTCGAAGCCGTTTCCACCGGCTCGCTCGGCCTCGACATCGCGCTCGGCATCGGCGGCTTGCCGCGCGGTCGCGT
>JAFMJH010000013.1 GCA_017853555.1 Steroidobacteraceae bacterium | reverse complement strand
CTGACTCCAGTCTTCTCATAATCCCTTGGTCCGCAGGTGTGAATCCAAGCGGGCCGCATCCTGATGATATGACGCCCGAGGAACGCATGAACGAGATTTGCCAAATCTTGGGTTTAGGTCTGTCGCGCCTTTTCCAAAAGGCGAAGGATTGAGACAATACGAACTAGCGGAATCCTTTCCTTGGATATTTCTATGCGGAGCATTCTTTCTCTTTAACCAAGCCGCGAGCGACAAGGTGCAGAGATACCCACCAGAGGGGGTGAAATAGGACGACGATAATGGTCCAATAGGTCGCCATGTCGTTGGCCAATATCTTGTCCAAAAACACCGCCAACGGCGTAATCAAGTCTGGAATGCCAACCGCGATGAGGCTGTTATTCAGCGACACGATCGCCTTGAACATCAGCACGGCTGGAGCAAATGCAATGTAATGCAGCGCTGATACAGGGATTCGCTTGTCCGCGAACGGATTGAGATAGAAATAATTGAAAACAGCGCGAGCAGGATGCGCGAGATAGCCCGGACCGATCCGGTCTCGCTGCCGAAGCGCCCACCACAGCATGCCGACTGAGAAAAGCAAAAGGCCTCCGTTGACCGCGAGCAGCCGCTCTACCGCGAGGAGCCCGGCACCATCGGAAACGGTAGCGTTGAACTCCTGCCCATTACCCTTGCTTGCCGCCCATAAGGTTGACGCCAAATCTGTCCCGGTAAGGGCAAGAAATCCGGCCACGTAAAGGCCAATCCATTTCCGCATATCGCTCTCCCCTTTCACGCCTTTCATGCTCTTAATCAGGAACTTGGCGCTGCTCGTCAACCCTCGGGGTTTCTCAGTACGCGTTATACATGATGTCGCAACGCGGGGCGATTGTTGATCAACTGCCGACCATCGCTGGTCCTAGACCTAGGTCCGGCAAATCCGGATTGGCAGTATTCCGGGGCCAACATTTGGCAACCCTCGTCACCGAAATAGCTCCTCGGTCGCTGCCGACTTCGAGACAGGCACGGAATGAACGATGTCAGTATTAGAAATTTCATGACACTTCAGGAAAACCAAGGGTTTCGTTGGGAGAGAACGTTGGATCAGGGTTTTGCATCCCCCGCCAGTTCATCGATTACGAACTGACGCGGCGGCTATCGAGGCCACTCCAAAACCTCTTAAATCGCAGCACTTCGTAGCAGGGCTCCGTACCGCGGTTCGCCCCAAAACCGCTTGAGATGACCAGATATTTTTGGCCCATGTTTAATGTTCATAAAAGGGACAGGAGACGTGGACGATGGCGAAGCAGAGATACACGACCTGAGGGGATCATTCATCGACTTTCGCCGAGCATACGCCCATCAGTTGTCGTTTAAACGACAACGAGCTCTCGTTCTAGCCCCACACGACCTCGTCAAAATCAAACATTGACTATCAGATTACTTTTTTTGAACGCCAAGTATGATCTCCGTGTGATGGTGCTTCTGTAAAAGAAATTGGCTGTCAATATCTGATAGTTACTTACACACTTGCTTACACACAGCTTAGTGACGCGTGTAAGTCATTGACGGCCAACAGGGATCGATGAGTCCAATCTACTCATAATCCCTTGGTCCGCAGGTGTGAATCCAAGCGGGCCAAGTTGTTCAAATCAATGAATTTTGATTTCAAGTCTTTAACTGAGTAGCCGTAGGAACTGCGGAGCTATCAATAAAAATGACCTACACTCGCCAGAGTGAGTAACAAAAGCAAAATCCTGGATGACGTTCGGATCATCCTGTACGAAGCGGCCTATCGGTCCGATTTCCGTGATCTGAATCTGGCTTGGGTTGCGAAGTACTTCACGGTCGAGGCGAAAGATCATGAGCAGCTAGAAGATCCGCAGGAACGTATCATCGATAGGGGCGGAGTCGTCCTGCTTGCGCAGAACGCCCACGGCGCCATCATCGGCTGCGTATCGTTGATTCCCTACAAGCCGGGAGTCCTCGAACTCGCGAAGATGGCGGTTCACGAATCTGCTCAAGGTTGTGGTGTCGGGCGAAAACTGATCGACACGGCAATCGACAAGGGGCGCTTGCTGGGGGCACGATCGATCTATTTGGAGAGTAACAGCGTCCTTGGACCAGCGTTGCGTTTGTACGAGCGCGCGGGATTCAAACATCTTCCACCAGAGCAGCGTCCGAGCTCCCCCTACACACGGTGCAATGTCTACATGATGCTTGACCTGTAGGTTGGGTCAGTAGTGCGGCAACGATGAGTCTCAACCCCTAAAGCCACACCGTTACAGCGCAGAATATCGTGCACTTACGCTCGCTCGTAGCCAAAAAAATTGCTTACACACTTGCTTGCACACCGGCTCTAACGGTGAAAAAACCTGCATTAAAGAGCTGCATTCAGTAGCCGCAAGCTACTCATAATCCCTTGGTCCGCAGGTGTGAATCCAAGCGGGCCCGTCTATCTGACCATCTCGTAGCAAGGGGCAAGAGATCAAAACGGGATTCTGACGCGACCAACGTTCCTACTCGTCAGCCTCCCGCCCAAATCGGAACTAAATCCGGGGGGCGGCGTCGGCGCGGCCTATCCTGCTGCCTGCAGGGCACTGGCGGTTGACATAGATGTTTTTGGCGCAATAAGCGGCGTTGGATCAAGCACCCAGGCGTTGGTGGAGCGTCGGGCCGGGCAGGGAATCGCAAACACAACGTCACCTTTGTCGCGCGCTGCGCGTAAGGCTGCGGTATCGATCTTCCAGCCGCGCGCCTCAAATTCATTAAGCTTGTCTCGGTACTGCACGATGGCGCGATCAGCCGGCATCATCAATTCTTTGGAACGCGATGGGGGCGTCATCCGGGGCCAGACATCGTTCATGACTTTGATGTCCTGTCCAGCAATAACCTTGTTTCGTTCATTCACTTTTTTATCGAGATAGTTGTTGAGGAAGGTTAGCCAGCCCTTTTTGAAAAAGAGGGTGTTGCGCTCGGTGAGTAGGAATACGCGGGTCCGGTTCTCATCGATCGGCGCTTCGAACATGTAGCCGTGAAGTGCGAACTTGTCGGAGAAATTAATAAAGGTCCACATGTGGTTGGGGCCGCAGGTTCCGGAGCCCGCCTCCATCTTGCCGCCCTCGCTGCGAAAAAAACGAGTGAAGCGGTTCTTCAGGGGTGGCGCGTCAAAGGTAGAGAGAAACCCATGACCCCACTCGTTAGTGTTGAATGGGCGTAGCTCTGTCATCAAATAGGTGTCTTCGCGCTCGCCTTGGTATCCATGAGTGGGGTGCACGTATTCGTTGTGCGCGGGATCCAGACCGTTTTCGATCGATCGTTCATAGTAGTAGTCGACGTCAAACACGAGCAGCGTCGACCGCCAATCGGGCGTGCCATGTTCGTCAATCGGCAAAATGGGTGGGCGTTCATCTTCGGGTAGGTCGCCCAAAAAGGCGAAAACGATGCCGTACTTTTCCTGTACGGGATACGCATCGACACGAGCGCGCAGCGGTGGTTTTGTTTGCTTTCCGACCGAAGGGATGCGCGTGCATTCGCCCTTCGAGTTGAATCGCCAGCCGTGGTAAGGACATTGAACGGTGCCGTCGCCCTTGCACTTGCCACCGGCGAGTGAGGCGCCGCGGTGGGTACAGGTGTCGGACAGGACCGCCGGGTGCCCGTGTTCATCGCGAAAGACGACAAAATCATGCGAGAGCAGGCGAATTTTTTGCGGTTTTACGCCGAGGTCCTTCGCAGCGACAACGGGATACCAAAAGTTGATGTACACGGGTGGCGGTCTCTTGTGTTCAGTACCGCCCATAGTTTCTGGCTACGGGTTCAAGCAAAACTATAAGGAATTTCCGAAGCCCCTTGGCATCGAGAATACCGTTCCATTCGTTTTCTTATGTTTGCGATTGGGCAACGTCGCTGCTAGGTAAGCAGGGTCTAATTGTCAGCTGAACTCGCTTCCCCCCGCCTTGAGTCAATATTTCCTTGGTTGCACGTTCTTTACAACAGTCGTTGTAGATCGCGAAAGGTCGTGTATTTCTCAGCGAGAACGACAATCTCTTTCCTCGCACACTTGCTTACACATCGGCTCTAACGGCAAAAAAACCTGCAGAAAACAGCTGCATTTTGTAACGGCAAACTACTCATAATCCCTTGGTCCGCAGGTGTGAATCCAAGCGGGCCCAGTCTTGCGAAGCAACTCGCTGCTGCCGCGTTCTTTCAGATCATTGCAAATCGGGTCACGCCCGGCGTTTGACCGGCGGATGTCTCCTGCCATTCCAATAGACGCGGGCTATCGACTCGATGATTTCAATCGATTTCCCGCGCGCTGTCCGGAGTACTAGCATTCTGGTCGTCCACCCGACGAATCACGAGGACGAAGTCATGCATCCATCTCGAATCGACATTCCGACCAAGACCCGGCAGCAGGTCGTCAAATTGCTGAATGCACGTCTGGCCGACGCCATCGACTTGTCGTTGCAGGCCAAGCAGGCGCACTGGAACGTCAAAGGCCCGCATTTCATTGCATTGCACGAATTGTTCGACAAAGTCGCCGAGCATGCGGAGGAGCACGTCGACGCGATCGCCGAGCGCATCACGGCACTTGGCGGTACGGCCTACGGTACGCTGCGTGCGGTGTCAGCGGGCACGACGTTGAGGGCCTGGCCTGAAAAAATCGTCTCCGGACGCCAGCATGTCGATGCGATGGCCGTGGGACTCGCGCAATTCGGCAAAGCGGCGCGTGCGGCCATCGAGATCGCCGATGATCTCGACGACGAAGTCACCGCCGATCTATTCAATGAGATCACCGCGTCGACCGACAAAGATCTCTGGTTTGTCGAAGCCCATCTGCAAGCGGACGAGTAAGCCTGAATCGGTGATCGCCGAGTGCTCGTTTATCGAGACGGCGATTGCGGCGTACGAATCAGCTGAACTGGCTCAACACGCCGGCAATCGTCGCGGTCATGAACGTCGCGATCGAACCGCCGAGGACCGCACGCATGCCGAAGCGTGCGATGTCGCCGCGACGCTCCGGCGCGAGTCCGCCGATGCCGCCGATCTGAATGGCGATGGAAGCGAAATTCGCGAAGCCGCATAAAGCGTAGGTGGCGATCAGCGTGCCCTGCGCCGACAGCGCCACGCCGGCGACGCGACCGTTGATGATGTCGGCCAGTCCGATGTAGGCCACGAATTCGTTGAGCACGACTTTTTGACCGATCAACGAACCGACGATCGTCGCATCCTGCCAAGGTACGCCGATGATCCACGCGATCGGCGAGAGCAGGTAGCCGAACATCGCCTGCAGCGACAAGGTGACGGGACGGCCCGACATCGCACTGAGCCAGCCGTCGATCGTGAATCCGGAATCTCCCCAGGACGCGCTGCCGAGCCACTGCAAGG
This sequence comes from Steroidobacteraceae bacterium, assembly GCA_017853555.1. Classification (GTDB taxonomy): domain Bacteria; phylum Pseudomonadota; class Gammaproteobacteria; order Steroidobacterales; family Steroidobacteraceae; genus UBA964. The sequence goes on along the minus strand of JAFMJH010000013.1, from coordinate 53,697 downwards.
GCGAATTGATGAGTGCGATCAACGCGACGAACGCGAGCAGCATCGCGCCGACGTTGAGCGCGAGTTTCAAACCGTCGCCCGCACCGGAGGCGGCTGCGTCGATCACGCCCGTGGTCGAGCGCTCGACTTCCATGCGCACTTGTCCGCGCGTGAGCGGGTCACCCGTTTCGGGGACGAGCAGTTTCGCGATTACGATGGTTGCCGGTGCCGCCATCACGCTCGCCGTCAACAAATGCTTGGCGTAGAAGGCTTGTTCCACCGGGTCGTTGCCGCCGAGCATCGCGACGTAGGCCGCGAGCACTCCGCCCGCGATGTGCGCCATGCCGCCGACCATGATCGTCAGCAACTCCGATTGCGTCATGCGAGCGATGTACGGCCGCACCGTCAACGGCGCTTCGGTTTGACCGATGAAGATCGATGCGCACACGCAGGTCGTCTCGGCGCCGGAGACGCGCATGACGCGCGTGATGACCCAGGCGAGGCCTTTGACGATCGCTTGCATCACCCCGAGGTGATACAGCACGCCCATCAGCGCAGCAAAGAAAATGATCGTCGGCAAGACCTGGACGGCGAAGATGACGCCGAACTTGTCCGAGCGTGCGAGGTCGCCGAAGATGAACGATGAGCCTTCGCGGGTGAAGTCGAGCAGGCGGACGAACACGCCACCGAGCACATCGAACACGTCTCGACCACCCGGCACGAGCAGCACGAACATCGCAAACAGGATTTGCAATGCCACCCCGGTGAGCACCAGGCGCCAGTCGACGGCTTGTCGATTCGTGGAAAAGAGCCAGGCGATGCCGAGCAGTACCGCGAGTCCGAAGAAACCAAATCCTATCGTGCCGATCATTCGCCCCCCTTTCGAGCGATGGTAGGGGGTCGGCCGGCGCTTTACAAATCCTGCGACAGCGCAGGCGGGGCCGTCGCGCGCCCAGCAGGCCGGCTGCGACCGGACCCCTCGGTTTTCCGCAAGCGCGCAAGTTGCGTGTCTTTCCTATCATTTGTGCCTGCATGTCTTGCGCGACCCTTCATGTGACCCTGTCGTGCTGCGGAGCTGGCGGTGTCGATGAGCGACGTCGGGCCTCGGTAGCGCTCGCCATCATGCTCGCCATGGTGATGCGCTCGAGTCCGATGCTCCATCCCTCGATCATGTCGTCCGCTTCGAGCATCGATGCGCTGATCTCGAGCAGTTACTGCGGCGCGACGGGCACGGCGCGAGCGCCGCTCAAAGGCGGCAAAGACTCGCAGGAGCATGCGGCCTGTTTGCATTGCGCGACGCGCCGCCGGTTCGGAGAGAGTGCCGGCGCTGACCCGATCGATTCAGATGATTGACCCGTCCGTCGCCTGGGTCTTGCGGCGGCGATCCAAAAATTTGAAAAGCAGCATCCCGGCGATCATCGATGCGACGAACAGCAACGCTTTCGGTTCGCCGGCGCCCATCGTCACCAACGCCGGGCCGGGGCAAAAGCCGGCAAGACCCCAGCCTGCACCGAACGTCAGTGCACCGATGATCAACCGTCGATCAATGTCGCGTGCTGTCGGCAGATGCATGGCTGCGCCCAGAAAACTCGTGGTGCGCTTTCTGGCCACTGCGAATCCCATGACGCCGACGAGTACGGCACCACCCATCACGAATGCCAACGAGGGATCCCAGTTCCCAGCGAGATCCAGAAAGCCGAGAACTTTGCCGGGATCGGTCATGCCGGAAATCAGCAAACCCCAGCCGAAGAGCAGCCCGATCATGATTTCGGAAAAGCGATGCATGGTGGCCTCGGCTCAAAAAATGTGACGAACGACGTAGACGATGGCGAAACCCGATGCCATGAACGCGACCGTAGCGACCAGCGAGCGGGGCGACAGCCGCGACAGGCCGCAGACTCCGTGACCACTCGTGCATCCTGATCCGTAGAGCGTGCCTAGCCCGACCAAAAGTCCGGCGAGCACCACCGTCGCATTGTCGGAGTCGATGCGCGGGGCTCGGACGAGTTCGGGCGCGAGCAACGACATCGTGATCGGCGCGAGCAACAAGCCGATCAGAAACGAGAGGCGCCAACTGGTGTCACCGCTGCGGGGAACCAGCAGTCCGCCGAGAATCCCGCTGATTCCTAGTATGCGTCCGTTCAGCAGGATGAAACCGACTGCGGCGACGCCGAGCATGATTCCGCCGAGCAACGACGCGAGGGGCGTGAAGTGAATCCAGTCGATGGTCATCGCTTTTTTACCCTGGGAGAGTCTTTGCAGAAGTGTTCGTACAGCGTTTTGATCACGGCGAGCGCGGGCCCGCTCTGCAGTTCATAAAAGATGTTCTTGCCGTCGCGACGGGTGGCGACGAGGGCGGCTTTGCGCAGCACGGAGAGCTGTTGCGACAGGGTGGGCTGGACGATGCCGAGATCCTGTTCGAGTTCGGTGACGCACATCTCCCGCTGCGAGAGCTGGCAGAGAATGAGCAGGCGATCGGGATTGGCGAGAACTTTCATCAGGTCGCAGGCGCGCCCGGCAGATGCTTGCATTTCGTCGATGTCGAGCGCGGTTTTAGGCATGGCGACGTCCGATCTTTCAGTATATTGAATTATATTATATTAAATTATATAATAATGCAATGCTTGTTTACATGAATACGGAAGGCACGCCATGAGTCATCCATCTTCGCGGCCCGAAGTTCAGGGATTTTTCGATCCGTCGACTGCGACGGTCACCTACGTCGTGCATGCAGGGCCGGGAACGGCATGCGCCATCATCGATTCGGTGCTCGACTACGACCCGAAGTCTGGCCGCACGCGAACCGTCTCGGCCGACAAAGTGATCGGCTACGTCGTCGAACATCGTCTGCAAGTGCAGTGGATTCTCGAGACCCATGCGCACGCCGATCATCTGACTGCCGCTCAATACCTGCGGAAGAAACTCGGCGGGAAAATCGGCATTGGTCGGCAAATCACGGCGGTGCAACGCGTCTTCAAAGAAGTCTTCCACTTTGAACGCGAATTTCGCGACGACGGGGCACAGTTCGATGTCTTGCTCGGAGACGACGAGGTGATCGAGTTCGGCGATCTGAAGGCCAAAGTGATCGCCGTACCCGGTCATACGCCGGCATGCGTCGCCTATCAGGTCGAGGATGCCGTGTTCGTCGGCGATACGATCTTCATGCCCGATGTTGGTACCGCGCGCTGCGACTTTCCGGGTGGCGATGCCGAGACGCTCTACGCATCGGTTCAAAAATTGCTTCGGCTGCCGCCCGCGACGCGTCTATACATGTGCCACGATTACCCGCCGAACACGCGCGCGGTCAACTTCGAAACCACCGTCGCCGAGCAGCGCGCGCGCAACATTCACGTTCACGACGGCACGACCTCGGCACAGTTCGTCGAACTGCGCACGAAACGGGACTCGACGCTCGATATGCCCGTACTGCTTCTCCCCGCGGTGCAGTTCAACATCCGCGCAGGTGAAATGCCGCCTGTCGAAGCAAACGGCGTTTCGTATTTCAAGGTACCGATCAACGGGTTATAAGGTTTGCCGCGCCGTCCCCGGGAACTATTCCCGACCCTGGATATCTCAATGTCGATCTGGCATTGCAGCGAGGCGATCGTGAAGGCGAGTCACAGGCGGAGTTCAGGCTTTTTCGCCGGCCATCGTCGATACTCTTGTTCCGACGCAAGGGTATCCGCATGAAACGCCGAAAATTTCTGATCCATACCGCCTCCGGCGTCGCGATGGCTTCGCTGGTCGCGCCAGGCTTGCTGCGTGCCCAAGGTCAATCCGCGTTGCGGCGGATCGTCGCCAGTGAAATCACCTCGCTCGATCCGCAGCGACCTACGGGGCAGGTCACGGCCGAACTCGCCGCGGAGCTCTTTGCCGGCTTGACCGTCACCGATGCTGCCGGGCGTGTCGTTCCGGGCTGCGCGAGCAGCTGGACGACCAGCGTTGATGGCTTGACGTGGACTTTTCGGTTGCGTGAGGGGCTCGCGTGGTCCGATGGTCGAGCACTCGACTCGCGCGATTTTCTGTTCACGCTGCGCCGCTACCTCGCACCGGAGACGGGTGCGGCGCAGGCCACACGCCTCGATTCGATCGTCGGCGCGCGCGACGTCCGCTTCGGTCGCCAAACACCTTCGGCGCTCGGCATCAGTGCGCCGGATGCGCGAACGCTCGTCATCAACTTGGAAAACCCCGACGTCGAGTTGCCGCTCAATCTCGTGACGGCGTATTGCGTACCGGAACATATCATCAAGGCCCAAGGTCGCGAGTGGGCGAAGCCCGACCTCATCGTCACCAACGGTCCGTACAGAGTCGAGTCCTGGGCAGCGGGCGCCAAGGACGTGAAGCTCGTGCGTAATCCGCGCTACTTTGCTGCGAAGGACGTCGCCGTCGAGCGCGTCGACTGGCTGACCGGGTATGACGATGCGACTCGACTGCGGATGTTCCGACTCGGTGAGGTGGATGTCGCCTCGATCGAAGATATGGGCACAGTCGCGGCCGCGCGACGCGATCTCGCCTCGGTGCTGCGCAGTTCGCCGGAATGCGCGCTCGGTGCGATCGGCATCAACGTGACGCGCAAGCCCCTTGACCGACCGCAGTTGCGTCAAGCGCTGTCGCTGGCAATCGATCGCGACATCCTTGCCGGGAAGGTGCGCGGACTCGGCGAACAAGCGTGGGACGCGGTGCTGCCGCCCGGCATTGCGCAATATCCTGCCGTAGTCCGGGCAGAGTTCGCCGGTTGGCCCATGGCACGACGACTCGATGCGGCCCGCAACCTCATGGCGCAGGCGGGATTCGCAAGTCGCATCAAACTTGGCGTCGGTTTCCCGACGAGTGCAACCGGACGCAAGGTCTACCTCGCGGTTGCAGCGATGTGGAAGCCGATCGGCGTCGATCTCGAGCTTTTGCCGCTCGATGGCCGCGCCTACTCGGCGGCGCTGCAGCGCGGTGACTACGATCTCTTCAGCTACTCGTCCTTCGCCGTCGTTCCGTCCGCCTCGAACTTCCTCGGTCGACTGGTCTCCGATTCGACCGAAAATGTCACGCGTTACCGTAACGCCGATTACGACAACCGAATCCGCATGGCCGAACGTCAAAGTACCGTCGAGGCTCGTCATCGCGGCTATGGCGAGGCCGAAAAACTTTTGCTGCGCGACGTGCCGCTCATTCCCGTCTGGGCGGGCGTGACGAATCGTCTGGTTGCGAAGCGCGTCAAAGGCTGGGTCGACCATCCCGGGCACGCACACCCTTCGCGCTTTTTGTCGTTGGTTTGAGTCAGCCGGCTCAGACGAGTCTTTGACGTCGCATCGTCAGACCGATGTACATTAGGCTTGGCGTGCACTGACACGAAGTACAAAACCCATGATAGAGCGCCGCTACATCCGGTCCGACCAAGGCCAATTGCACTTGCGTACGGCGGGCAAGGCAGGTGATTTGCCGACGCTCGTCATGCTTCATCAGGTGCCGAACTCCGGACAGGTGTTCGCACCCGTGATGCCGTTGTTGGCCGATCGTCGGCGAGTGATCGCCATCGACATGCCGGGATTCGGGATGTCCGATCCGGTGCCGGACCCGCAAACCATCGAGCGCTACGCGGAGGTGATCGGCAAGGCGCTGCGAGACAGCACAGGCGAGCAGATCGACATCGTCGGCTACCACACCGGCGCTGCCGTAGCCGCAGTGCTGGCCAATGCGGGAATCGTATCGGTGAGACGCGTGGCGATGATTGCCGTTCCGGTTCTGACCGATGCCGAGCGCGCGCATTTCGCGGCGTTGCCGCCTATCCCGTTCGATGAAGCAGGTGAGTGGGCGCGTGCCGAGTGGCAGCGCTCGTGGACGTGGCGAGGGCCCGGCCAGAGCATCGACGATCTGCTGCGATCTTTTGCGGAAAAAATGCGTCCGAATGCGCGACGGGTCGGTGCGGCTGCCATCGCATCCTTCGACATGGGGGTCGCACTGCGCGCGGTGCGTCAGCCGCTGCTCATCGCAAGGCCGCGCGATGATCTTTGGGAGGCGACGGCGCGTGCGGAAGCGCTGCGACCCGATGCGGTGCGTGTTGCCATTCCGGAGTACGGCCATGGTCTTTGGGCTGCCGCGCCCCAAAAAATGGCGGCGATCTTGCAGGATTTTTTCGATCTGGCCTGAGCCGGGCAAAACTCACCGAATGGCGAGTGAGTCCGGTGTGCCTTGTGCGGTACGGGCAAACAGCTCGGCTGCGCTGAGCCACAGCGCGACATAGAACGCAGTGAATACGGGCAGCAGTGCCCAATCGAGAGCGGCAGAGACGATCGCGATCAGCAGTTGCAGAGCGGCCATGAGGCGCAGTGTCCATTTCAGTCCCTGCGCATCGAGTCGCGTCACGAGCGCGCCGGCCAACGCGACAAGCGGTATCGCATAGAACATCGAATTTCTCGGGTTTTCTTCGTTGCCGATGATTCCAACGGCCAGATTCGCCCAAACCATCAGGAAGCAACCGCCCACCGTCAGAATCGCGGCCAGGCGGTAACTCCAGAGTTTTGAAACGCGCATTGCGATCTCGAATCCTGCGCAGACTGCGCTCAGCATCAACCCGAACACGGCGAAGTCGAGCGCCGTCCAATTGACCTCTGCCGTCACGCGCATCGCCATCCATGGAGCGAGGAGGGCCACGGCGGCGCCGCTCCAGAGGGCGATGCGCCAGGCCGGCACGGCACGCTTGAATATCGATGTCATAGACGTCGCAGGATAGCGGATCTGAGTCGGCGCCGTCACGGCGGCTGCGACCACCACCGTTCGAGGATCGAGAGATACAACGGCAATCCGATCAGGATATTGAACGGAAACGTGATCGCCAGAGACATCGTGAAGTACAAACCGGGGTTTGCTTCGGGGATCGCGTAGCGCACGACGGCGGGTACCACGATGTAGGACGCCGATGCGGCGAGGACGACGAGCAGAAACGCGTCGCCCAGCGACAGACCGAACAGCTTCGCGAGTCCTGCGGCCACCATCGCATTGAAGAGCGGCATCAGCATGCCGAACGCGCCGAGCAGGATGCCATTGTGCCGTACGTCCGCGATGCGCTTGGCCACCATCAAGCCCATATCGAGCAGGAAGAAGCCGAGGATGCCTTTTTGAAGGTCGGTGAACGGCTTCATCACCTGTTTGCCTTCATCCGCCGTCAGGTATCCGATGAGCACGCCGCCGAGCAGCAGCAGATGCGCACCGTCGGTGAACGCCTCGTGCAATACATTGCGCAAACTCATCGGTGCGGCAGAGGGTGACGCGCTCACCGCATTGGCAACGCCTTGCGGCATCATGCGTGAACGCACGTAGGTTGCGAGCAACACCGCCATGATGATCGCGGGGGATTCCATCAGCACCAGCGCGACGGCCATGTATCCGCCGGTGGCGATGCTTTGCTGTTCGGCGTAGCTGACTGCAGTGATGAACGTGACTGCGCTGACCGACCCGTAGGTTGCAGCGACCGCCGCGGCATCGAACGGGTTCAATCGCCGCCGCAGCACGAGGAACGACCAGGCCGGGATCGCCAGCGCGAGGAGTGCCGCAGCGAGCAGCGCCCACCCCATCGCCGCCGTGAAACCGGTTGCCGCGAGGCTGGTCCCGCCTTTGAACCCGACCACGAGCAGCAGATAGAGCGAGCAGAATTTCGCCACCGCAGGCGGAATCTCGAGATTGGATCTGAGCGCGCCGACCAAGATGCCGAAGAAGAACAAAAGAATTGCAGGATCGATCAGGCTGGTGAACAGTGATGCGTTCATGGGCGGATTCCTCGCGGGGTTGACCAGAGCCCCGTCAATCACGGGCGCACAAGTTAGTCGCGAGTTGAAATTCTGTATATTTCAATTATTGAGAAATAAAGTTTTATAAAATAAAATTGAAAAATGAGCGCGCTCAATTACCACCACTTGCGCTATTTCCGGGTCATCGCTCACGAGCGGAGCCTGACGCGCGCCGCGGAGCAGCTGCACGTTTCGTCGAGCGCACTTTCAATCCAGTTGCGTCAACTCGAAGCACGACTCGGGCAGCCGCTGTTCGAGCGCAAGAACCGTCGCATCGAATTGACCGAGGCGGGGCGGATCACTCTCGAATACGCCGACTCCATATTCAAATCCGGAGAAGAGCTCGTCAGCACTTTGAAGGGTGGTGTGCGAAAAGGGCGGCCGGTCGTGAGGGTTGGGGCAGTCGCCACCTTGTCGAGGAACTTCCAGCTCGGGTGGTTGAAGCCTTTGCTCGTGCGTGACGATGTCGAGCTGGTCCTGCGCTCGGGCACCTTGCGAGAGTTGCTGCCGCAGTTGGCCGCCCACACGCTCGATGTGGTGCTGACCAACACGACAGTGCCGCGCGACAAGTCGACGCCGTGGCGGGTCGTCAAAATCGCCGAGCAGGCGGCGAGTCTCGTCGGGCGCCCCGGCAAGGGCCGCAAGCGATTCGGTTTCCCGGAAAGTTTGCGCGACACGCCGATGGTGCTGCCCGGCCCGGAAAGCAGTTTGCGCGAGTCGTTCGACACGTTGATGGAGCATGTCGGCGTAAAGCCCATCGTCGCGGTCGAAGTCGACGACATGGCGATGCTGCGTCTCGTGGCTCGCGAGACCCGGGGCGTCGCTTTGGTCCCGCCGATCGTCGTGAAAGACGAGTTGGAACGCGGCGTGCTCGTCGAGTGGGCGAGGGTGGCGGGACTCAAGGAGTCGTTCTATGCCGTCACGGCCTCGCGTCGATTTACCAATCCTTACTTGAAGCTGCTGATTTCCAACGCGGCTTGAATGGCCCCGATATTTCATGGTCCGTAAAATGAAAATCAAAAAATTTCTCGGCATTCTTCTGGCATCGATCGTTCTGGCGGCCGGATACTGGTTCTCGACGCTGGACAAAGAAACGCGCGGCCTGCTCGCTGCCATGCCGACCAACGCCGATGTGTTGAGCTGGAGCCAACGGCAGCGTGAGGCGGCGTTTCGCGCGATGGATCGCATGCCGTTCCTGGCGCATGCGGCCATCATCACGCCCGCCCCTAAGCCCATGCCGTTGCCGTCGGGCGAGCCGCTCGCGATCCCGGGTGTCGACGACTACATGGCCAGGCAAAACACGGCGGGGCTGGTCGTCGTGCAGGACGGCAAGATTCGCTTCGAGCGGTACGGACTCGGCTTCGACGCCAACGGACGCTGGACCAGCTTTTCGGTGGCGAAATCGTTCACCTCCACGCTCGTCGGCGCGGCGATTCAAGACGGCTACATCGCGAGCCTCGAAGACAAAGTGAGCCGTTACATCCCGGACCTGCGGGGCTCGGCCTACGACGACGTCACGATTCGTCAATTGTTGACCATGAGCTCCGGCGTGCGTTGGAACGAAGATTACGAAGATCCGCGCGCCGACGTTGCGCAATTCAACAACGCCAAGCCCGATCCCGGAATCGATGCGACGGTCAGCTACATGCGCAAACTGCCGCGCGCGCACCCGCCCGGAGCCGTGTGGCACTACAACACCGGCGAGACCAATTTGATCGGCGTCCTGGTCTCTTCAGCAACCGGAAAATCTTTGGCGCAGTATATGCAGGAGCGCATCTGGCATCCGGCCGGCATGGCGGCAACGGCCACGTGGCTGAAAGGCAAGACGGGCCACGAGATCGCCGGTTGCTGCCTGCAGGCGGCGACGCGTGATTATGCGCGGCTCGGTCTATTCATTCTCGCCAACGGCAATGTCGACGGTCGGCAAATCGTTCCGCCGGATTGGTTTGCCGAGGCGACGCGGAAGCAGAAAGACATCGGTCAACCGGGTCGCGGGTACGGCTTCCAATGGTGGACGTACGACGATGGATCGTTCGCCGCGCAGGGCATTTACGGACAGGGCATTTTCATCGACCCGCAGCGACGTCTGATCATCGCATCGAACTCCAACTGGACACGCGCAGCGATTGGTCCGGAGTCAAAAGCGCGACAAGAGTTCTACAACGTGGTGCGCGCCGCGGTGGACCGCACGAGCCCTTGATCCGTACGCGCGCCCGTCGTCAGCGCAACACCGGCAACGTGTCGTCGATGGCGTGGAAAACCCGATTTCGGCAATCGGCGGCATCGATGCAGGCGAGTGTCAGTCGCGCGAGTCCGCGTCGTGATACGGAGCCGTAGGATTTTTGATCGCTGACCAAGCGGGCATTTTCCGGCGTGCCTTCCGGCGGGTCGCGCAGAACGGCATTGCGAATGATCGTGTACGAGACGCCCGAGGCGATCGCGGCGTTCTCACCGATCTCTTTGGCCACGAACAACCGGCGCATCGCCGGGTAGCGTTCAGGCGGATACGCATCCTTGCTGAGACCGACACCCACCGAGCTGTGCAGGATGAGTTGTTTGACGCCGGTGGCGCCCGCCCATTTTGCGATGTGGGTACCGCTGGTCGCGAAGAAGTCGACATCCGCGCCGCTGCGTCCCAGCGCATCGACGACGACGTCGAAACGGGTGCTCTGCATGGCGCGTCGTACATCGGCTTCGATCGTCACGTCGCCTTCGATGAAATGCACATCGACTTTCGTCAATCGATCACGGTCGGACGTCGGCCGTACGAATACCGTGACATCGTGACCCGCACCTTGCAGTGCGCGAACGATTTGGGCGCCGAGTTGCCCCGAGCCGCCGAACACGATGATTTTCCGAGACGCCGCGACGGGCGTCGGTGCGGCGTCCGACACCGTCGCATGAACAAGAAGTCCGAATGCCAGCATCGTGGTCAGCGCGGCTCGGCGGGTCGACCGAAACATCGTCTTTACCATGTGAGTCGCTCTTGAAGTTTTCCGGGCAACAATTTTTGCATGCGCTCGACGAATGCCGCGGGCAACTGCGAGAGATCATCCAGTACCACGCTGTCTACACGCCACAGCAATCCGCCGGGCCGGTTGCCCATGCGCAGCCAAGGTTGCCACTCCGCCTGACTGGTCCACGAATAGCTCGCGGGCACATGAGTCCGCCGTGAATCGAACACGTGCTCGAGTCGGCAGACCCATTGATCGATCGAAAACTCGTTGCGGACCGTCGGACCTGCCTGCAGCCGACTTGCTGCATGGCGGGTGAGCCACACGCTGTTGTCATGGATGCGCCAATTCAAAGATGGCGGACGGCCGATGGCGGTGCTCTCGAGGCCGACGCCGCCTTCGAGTTCCGGGCCAGTCGCCGGACGTAGCCAGGAATGCGTCGGGCCGCCTCTGAACGGCGGTGCCTCGAGCTTTTCGCCGGTCCACGGATTCTCGAATTTTTCGAGCCAGCGATCTTCCTCGGCGTGACGGTAGAACATCCAACTCTGGGATCGCTCCTCGACCGAGCCGTCATCGAGCCGGCGCGAGATACGCGATGTGAAACCTTCGACTCGATACAGGAGCCGTCCGAAGTCGGCGGGTGCCAAGGCTTGTCCGGGGATGGTCGCGAAGACGAAGCCGGGGTTGTGCAGCCAGCGTTGACGACCCGAGAGGTCGCCTTGCAGGCGGCCGATGAGCTCGGTGTTGAAAGTCGGATCGGCAATGCGAGTATCCGGTTTCTCTGCGCTCGTCGCGACGGTTGCAGCGCTCAGCCCCGATGTTGCGCTGAGCAGCAATCCGCTGCCGACGAGGCAATCACGTCGCGTCAACATAGGCTTCACTCCGTGCATGACCAGCGTCCTTCGACGCAAGATGAATTTGTCAGCGTGACGGCGCAACCGCCGCGGCGCCAGGCCGACGCGGATCCGCTGCCCCCAGGAAAAATCCTTTATCTATGACGATGGACTGCGCACTGCCCATGGTTTCGCTGACACGTATCTCGTGGCCCTTCTTTTTCAAAAGAGCAAGGGTGTCGGCATTGAAGTTCGGTTCAACCTCGAGCGGCCCCTCGCCTGCGGAGATGCGTGGTTGATGCGTCGCTTCGTCGATGTTGAGTTTGAAGTCGATGACGTTCACGAGTACTTGCAGGATGGTGTTCAAAATGCGTCCGCCACCGGGCGTGCCGACGGCCATCCAGGGCTGTTCACCTTTGAATACGAGCGTGGGTGTCATGGTCGACATCATGCGTTTGCCGGCTTGCATCGCGTTCGCCGGCATGGGTTCGCCACGGCTCGAAGCGAGAAACGCTTGCACGTGACTGTAGTTGTTCATTTGGTTGTTCAGCAGAAATCCGGCACCGTCGACCATCACGCCGGATCCGAAGTCCGAGCCGAGCGTGTAGGTGACGGACACGACGTTGCCGTAACGATCGGCGACTGAAAAGTGCGTGGTGTTCGGGCTCTCGTGCGCAAACGGGTCGCCGGCCTTGATTGCCGCGTTGGGTGTCGCCTTGTCGCGATCGATGAGTTTCGCCCGCTCTGCCGCGTAGGCTTTCGAGGTGAGACCTTGCAGCGGGATTTTGCCGAAGTCGATGTCGCCGAGATGCTTGACGCGGTCACGGTGCCCGAGTCGCATGGTTTCGGCGAGCAGATGTTCGGTTTCGGCGGATCCCGGCGACAGACCGCTCAAGTCGAACGTCTCGAGGATGTTCAACATGGTGAGCAGTGCCGCGCCCCCGCTGGCGGGGGGAGGCGTATAAACGGTGTAGCCGCGATAACTGCCGCGTAGCGGCTCGCGCTCGACGGCGCGGTAGGCTGCCAAGTCGTCGCGCGTGATCAGCCCGCCATGCTCACGCATGTCACGCTCGATGCGGGTCGCGACCTCGCCGCGATAGAACGCGTCGGCGCCTTTCTTCGAGATCTGTTGCAGGGTCCACGCTAGAGCGGGCTGCTTGAGTCGCTCGCCCGCGGCGTAGGCCGACCCGTCGGGTTTGAAAAACGTCTTGCGTCCCGCATCGCTCGTTGCCAGACGCTTTCGACCCCAGCCGAATACGAACGCTTCGTCCGCGCTGAGTACCAGGCCTTCACGTGCAAGTTTTTCAGCCGGTGCGACGAGCTCGGCCCATTTGGTGCGTCCGTATTTTTCGTGTGCGAGCCAAAGACCGGCGACGGTACCTGGTACGGCAGGGGCCCGATACCCCGTGGACGCGGCTGCGGATTCGCGGCCGTCCGGCGTGAGGTACATCTCGAGCGTCGCGGCTTTCGGGGCTACGCTGCGAAAGTCGATCACCGTCACTTTCTTTTGATCGGCCAGATACGCGGTCATGAAACCGTCGCCGCCAAGATTTCCGGCGCGCGGCAGGGTCACGGCCAAAGTAAAGGCGATCCCCACGGCGGCATCGATCGCATTGCCGCCGCGCGCGAGGATCCGCGCGCCGACGGCGCTCGCCGCTTCGTTTTGCGACACGACCATGCCGTCGAGCCCGACGCGGGGCGAATGGATGCTCGGGTATTCGAGAAGAGACTGTTGCTGCGCCTGCGCAACGTCGACGGCGCCGAGGCCGGCGAACAGCGTGAAAGCCAGGGTGAAGATCAAATATAGACGACGGGTTTTGAACGCATTCATAGATATGGACAATAGCATCGAATACGTCCATATTCCCGCACCAATTTCCGGAGGGTGACATGAAATCACGAGAAAAATGGGTCGCCGTATTGGGCGCGATGTTCATCACGACCACGATCGCTGCACAGAACGCAGGGCCTGCGGGGCGCGATGCTCCTGCCGAGGGAGAGCTCGCCGAAGTGGTGATCGTCGGATCGCAGATTCGCGGCCTCAAAGTCACCGACGTATTGCCGGTGACTGTCGTCGAGAAAGAAGACATCGTCGCGACGGCGGCGGTTTCGGGCGACGAACTGTTTCGTTCGATCCCGCAAGCCGGTGACGTGCAGTTTCAGGAAGCGCGTACGACCGGAAATTTGAACGATGCGCGCGGTGATACCTCTTCCATCAACTTGCGCAATCTCGGTACCGGCAACACGCTGGTGCTGTTGAACGGGCGCCGCGTCGTGCCCGCCCCGGGCACCCAGACTGAAAACTTGGTGCCCGTGCAAACGGCGAACACGAATGCATTCCCGATTTCCGGCGTGAAGCGCGTCGAAGTGCTGCGTGACGGCGCGGCCGCGATCTACGGCACCGATGCCGTTGCCGGCGTCGTCAACACGGTGCTCGAAACGGACTTCAAAGGTGTGCGCGCCGAAGCGCAATACGGCGGCTCCGAAGGCACGAACTATCGTGAAACCACGATCAACGTGAAAGCGGGTACGCGGTTCGAAAACGGCACTCGCGTCATGTTCTTCGGTGGATTCACCGGACACAACAAGCTGCTCGCGAGCGAGCGCGAGTATTCGGCGAGCGAAGATCACCGTGCGGCGGTGGCGAACACGCCCTGGGCGGGTGATACGGCGTTCGACAACCGCAGCACCTCATCGCCCTGGGGTTCGTTCACGGTCGTACCGAGCACGGTCGCCGTGCGACAGGGAACGGTTGCGCTCACCACCTCCGGCGTGTTCCACGTTGAGCCGGTGTCGAATACGGCGGCCGGATGCAGCAGCACCACGTACGGCGGCAATCTTTGCTTGCGAGCGGGCACCATCACCGGTGCCGTCGATCGCGAGCTGCGTTACAACGAGAACGCCGATCGCACCTTGAAAGGCGCGCTCGATCGATACAACGCGTTCACCACCGTCAGCCGGGATTTCGGCGGCGTCGAATTCTTCGGCGAAGCGGGTCTGTATCACGCTTTGTTCAGCGGTCTGCGCGAACAGTCGGCGCCGCTCTCGAGCGCGGTCATCTCGGTTCCCGCGAGCAACTACTACAACCCGTTCGGCCCGACGACCTTCAACGGCGTCGCAAATCCGAATCGTCTCGCGAACCTTGTCAATGTGCCGACGACGGGACTTGCGCTGCGTCTGACCACGTATCGCCCGGTCGATACCGGCCCGCGCGTGTATGAAGTCACCGACGACAGCTACCGATTGCTCGCCGGCTTGCGCGGCAACAAGTCGGGTTTCGATTGGGAAACCGCGTTGGTTTACTCGTGGGCGAAGACGGACGATCACACGCTCAATGCGATCAGCAACACGCTGTTCCAGCAAGCACTCGCCAAATCGACCCCCGATGCCTACAACCCCTTCAACGGGGGCAACGTCAACGATTACTCGGGTGCCGATGCGACCCCGAGCGATCGCACCACCATCAACGGATTTCTGGTCGGCGTGCACCGCATCAGCGAGACCAGTCTGGCGATGTGGGATTTGAAGGCGTCGAAACCGGACCTCGTCAAGTGGGCGGCTGGCGATGTCGGTATTGCAGGCGGCATCGAGTTGCGTCGCGACGGTTACGTCGACAACCGCGACAAGCGTCTCGACGGCACGATCACGTACACGGATGTGGTCTCGGGCATCACTTACGGTACGGACGTCATGGGCGCGAGCCCTTCGCCCGACGTGCGTGCGCATCGCTCGATCGCCTCGGCGTATCTCGAGTTCGCCATACCCCTGATCTCCAAAGATATGAACGTTCCGCTGATGCGATCGGTGGACATGCAGCTTGCGGTACGTAACGAGAACTACTCGGACTTCGGCAACGTGGTGAAGCCGAAAGTCGCCGTCAATTGGAGCATCGCCGAGTGGCTCGCGTTGCGCGGTTCGGCCTCGCAAGGGTTCCGCGCGCCGAATTTGCCGCAGTTCTACAGCTCGGGAACGCAGGTGTCGAACACGCGTACCGATTATTCGTTCTGCCGCATCAACAACGTCACCTGCTCGGGCTCGAGCACTATCGAAGTACGTTCGGGCAATCGCAATCTGGGCCCCGAGGACGCCGAGAACGTGTCGGCCGGCATCATCTTCCAGCCGGACTTTTTGCCCGACTCGGCAGGCAAGGCGTCGTTGTCGCTCGATTATTGGTCGATCCGCGAAAAGAGCGTGATCGGCATCGAGGGCGGCCAGATTCAATTGTTGTACGACTATCTGTTGCGACTCGATGGTCAGACGAATCCGAACATCGTGCGTGACCCGCCGGTGGGCACGAACAAAGTCGGTCAGGTGGTACAGGTCAACGACAACTATTTCAACATTACGCCACGGCAACTCGCGGGCTTCGACGCCGGCTTGCGTTATGACCTGAAAAACACCGGGCTCGGCTCATTCACGTTCACCGCGAACGCGGCGAAGCTGACCAAGTTCAATCAGGATCCGACCGAGATCACGCGCAAGCTCACCGAAGCCAATGCCGCGGGGCGCCTGGGTTCGGGCATCGTGATCACGGCGGCGGGCAATCAGATCGGCGTCAACGGCAATCCGGCGTGGCGCGGCTCGGCTTCGCTCACTTGGCGCTTGAAGGAGTGGCGTGCGGGTGCGTTCGTGAACTACGTCGGTTCCGTGAACGATACGGGCCCCGCGCCCGTGAACGGTCAGTTGTTCAAGGTCGACAGCTGGACGACCGTGAGTCTGTACGGTCAGTACGATTTCCGTCGCCGCGAGGACTTTTTGAACAACACCTCGGTGCGTCTGGGCGTGCGCAATATTTCCGACAAGGCTCCGCCGATCACTTCGACGAACTTCGGTTACTTCGGCAGCCTCGCGAATGCGACCGGCCGGTACGTGTATGCGACCTTGTCGCGGTCGTTCTGAGGACTGAATTCGCTCAACCGGTTCGACCGAGATCGTGGAGCTGCGCAAGCAGCTCCGCGATTTTCGGCGCTGGTAGAAAAGATCCCTGCAGGCTGTTTGCCACCAGGCGCAGCACGTCCTCGCGATCGAGGCCAAGCGCTTCGATCATCGCCATGTAGTTGTCGAGTACGTATCCGCCGAAATAGGCGGGATCGTCGGAATTCACCGTGACGCGCAAGCCCGCACGCAGCATCGCGCGCAGCGGGTGCTGGGCGATATCTTTGACCACGCAAAGTCTGAGATTCGACAACGGGCAGACCGTCAGCGTCATGCCGCTGTCGCGCAATCGAGCCACGAGGGTTTGATCTTCCATCGCGCGATTGCCGTGATCGAGGCGTTCGATGTGCAGCAGATCGAGCGCCTCCGCGACGTATGCGGGCGGACCTTCCTCGCCGGCATGCGCCACCACACGCAAGCCGAGTTCCCGCGCTGCCGCAAATACGCGGGTGAACTTCGATGGTGGATGACCGAGTTCCGACGAGTCGAGCCCGACACCGGCGATGTGCGACAGGTGCGGACGAGCCGCGTCGAGCGTCTCGAATGCCTCGCGTTCGGATAAATGGCGCAGAAAACACAGGATGAGACGGCTGCTGATGCCGAAGTCGCGTTCGCCTTCCGCGAGCCCCTGCGTGATGCCTTCGATGACGGTAGCAAAAGGCACGCCGCGCGCCGTGTGACCCTGAGGGTCGAAAAACACTTCGACGTGGCGGACTCCGTCGGCGTGGGCGCGGCGGAGATAGGCGTGCGTCAGGTCGCGAAAATCGCGGCGGGTCAGCAGCACCGACATGCCTTGGTAGTAGATGGCCAAAAAATCGTCGAGTTTGTCGAAGCGATAGGCGGCGCGGATTTCTTCGACGCTCGCGAACGGCAGCGCGACGCCGTTGCGCGCAGCGAGTTCGAACATCATTTCGGGCTCGAGCGAGCCCTCAAGGTGCAGGTGCAGTTCGGCCTTGGGCAGGGCACGGAGCCAGTCGCGAGTTGGAGTCATGGGCCTCTCGGTAGTTGATCTGCTATCGTCAAGCGTCGGACAAAACCAATGAGAGTCTTGGGGGTCGTCATGCGCTGGTCAAGAGATGTTCGTCGTGTCCTCTGTGCGTTCCTTGCGGGCCTGTTCTTCGCCTCCGGAGCGGCGGCAGGGCCGACTTATGATCCGTCGCGTCAGGAGCTCGAGAGCGTGCTCGCCGATCTCATCGCCTGGTTGCCCGGCGGATGGGACTCGTACCCGCAAGTACACTTTGAGCGTCGCTACCGGGTGCCGGTCGAGGGCGAGCATCCGCATTGGCATCACATTTTTCAGCGTATCGATGCGCCGCAGCTCGGCGAGATCGTTTTTTACGGGCAAATCAACGAAGGTGGGCGCGGGGCGCCGATGATGCACCGTTCGCAGATCCTCTACAAAGTCTGGATCGACGAGAAGCGTGGCGCCGTCGTGATCAACGGGCAGGGGCCGGCCGATCCGGAAAAGTACGTGAATCTTCACGAACGCCCGGAGCTCTGGAAGGACGTGAAGTGGCGTGATTCGGCGGGCATCCACTGCGATTTTCTTTGGCGCCGTGACGGCGAGCAGATCGTCGGCGTCCTCGACGGGAAGAACGAAGCAGGGCGCAGTGCGGGGCCGGGCACCTGCACGTACATGGTCAACCGCACCGACGTCCAGTTTCTGGCGGACGCCGAATGGGTTCTGAGCCCGGACACGCTGTGGGACTACGACATCAACCTGATGGCCGGTCAGCAGTTCGTCGGCCGCAAAGACCGTACCCACATCCGCATGTATCGCTCGCGTGGTTACGACTGTCGCATCGAAGATCGCGCCGGCACGCGCGATTGGAAGGCGTATGACCGTGGCGCGACCTCGAAGGTACGCGCGTCCGACGGTAGCGAACTGCAACTCATGTTGTTGCGTGCGCCGATGCCCGCGGCCGACGGTACCGGACTGCACGATCGCTTGCGCCTGATGATCCAGAAGCCCGGTGAAGATCAGCCGATCATCGAAACCGAAGCGGCACCGAAGGCGAGCGCCATCGAACTGCGTCACGCCGGCGTGACGGCGCGTTGTGCGTTGGTCGACGCCTTGCCGCCGATGCACGTCGTGCGCTGACGGGCGATTCTCCGATGGCGCTGCGGGGCACGCAGGAGTTCGATTACGTCATCGTCGGCGCGGGTTCGGCCGGCTGCGTGCTGGCGAATCGTCTGAGCGAGCGCGGCGATTTGCGCGTGCTGTTGCTCGAGGCCGGCGGACGTGACCTGAATCCGTTCATTCACATGCCGGCGGGTCTTTCGAAGTTGGTGGGCAATACGCGCATCAACTGGAACCATGAAACCGAACCCGAGCCTCATTTGAATGGGCGTCGCCTGTACTGGCCGCGGGGTCGGGTTCTGGGCGGCAGCAGCTCGATCAACGCCATGTGTTACGTCCGCGGTGATGCACGCGACTACGACGAGTGGGCCTCGTTCGGTTTGGAAGAGTGGTCGTATCGCCACGTGCTGCCGTACTTTCGCAAAGCCGAGTATCAGCAACGCGGTGCATCGAGCTATCACGGCGCAGCCGGGCCGCTCGGAGTGTCGGAGTTGCGGCACCGCAATCCGCTCTCCGGCGTGTTTTTGGCGGCGACGGGCGAGCTCGGCTACGCCGTCAATGACGACTTCAACGGCGCGCATCAGCAAGGTTTCGGTTTCTACCAGGTCACGCAGCGGGAGGGGCGGCGCAGCAGTACGGCCGTAGCCTATCTGCATCCGGTGCGATCACGACCGAATCTCGTCGTGCGCACCGGTGCGCTGACCCGTTCCATCGTGATCGAAGGCGGGCGTGCGGTCGGCGTGCAATACGAGGCGGGTGGTCGCTTGGCGCGCGTGCATGCGCGCCGCGAAGTGTTGCTTGCGGCAGGTGCCATCGGCTCACCGCAAATTTTGATGTGTTCCGGCGTCGGTCCGCCGTCGGCATTGGAATCGGTCGGCGTGCCGGTGCGCGTGCCGCTCGATTCGGTCGGGCAGAACCTGCACGACCACATCGACTATTGCACGCTGCAAAAGTCGACGCAGCCGGTGACCTATGATTTCGGCGCCGTACGCGAGGCGCTCGAAGGCTTGCGGTACCTGTTCACGCGCAGCGGCCCGGGTTCTTCGAACATCGCCGAAGCCGGCGGGTTCCTGCGTTCGAGTCTCGCGCGCGACGAGCGTGCGGATGTGCAGTTTCATTTCGTGCCGGCGCAACTCGACGATCACGGTCGAAACCGAATGCCCGGGCATGGGTACACGTTGCATGCCTGCAATCTCCGACCGCGCAGTCGAGGACACATCGCATTGCGTTCAGGGTCGACGGCCGATCCACCTCGCATCCACGCGAACTACTTGAGCGACCCGGACGATCTGCCCGTGTTGGTCGAAGCGGTGAAGATCTCGCGCGAGATTTTCGCGGCGCGTGCGTTCGATGCGTTTCGTGGAGCCGAGGTGTATCCCGGTGAGCATGTGCGCAGTGATGCGGAGATCGCCGCCGCGATCCGTGCGAAAGCCGAGACCGTCTATCACCCCGTAGGGACTTGTCGCATGGGGGTCGATGCGGAGTCGGTGGTCGATCCGCGCTTGCGCGTGCGCGGCGTCGAGGCTCTGCGCGTGATCGACGCTTCCGTGATGCCGAAGATCATCGGCGGAAACACCAACGCGCCCACCATCATGATCGCCGAGAAGGCGGCGGATTGGTTGCTGGCCTCATAGACGATTTCTATCGTCCGCATAGAAACAATCCATTTTCAATCGAGACGATCGCTCTGCATCCTCACGAGCGTGGGCGCACTGTCGCGTCCGCATTTCGGAGAGACACTGGCGTGGCCGTGGAACATGGCTACGTTCGAAGGAGAGTTAGATGCGTCACAAATCATTGTCTTTGATCGTCGCTGCGGCCGTGGCCATGGCGGCGACGGCGGGCGCC
Source organism: Steroidobacteraceae bacterium (assembly GCA_017853555.1). GTDB lineage: Bacteria > Pseudomonadota > Gammaproteobacteria > Steroidobacterales > Steroidobacteraceae > UBA964. Next base: position 33,290 of record JAFMJH010000013.1, on the reverse strand, counting down.
CAGAATCTGGGCGCCAGCAGCAACCACAAGTGGTGGCCCGAGCAACTGGATCTGCGTCCGCTGCGTCAGCAAGCGGCCGAGTCGGATCCGATGGGTCCGGATTTCAATTACATCGAGCGCTTCAAGAAGCTCGACGTCGCCGCGGTGAAGAAGGACATCGCGAAAGTGATGACCACGTCGCAGGCCTGGTGGCCGGCCGACTACGGCAACTACGGTCCTTTCTTCATTCGCATGGCGTGGCACAGCGCCGGTACCTATCGACTGACGGATGGTCGCGGTGGTGCCGGTGGCGGTCAGCAGCGTTTCGAGCCGCTCAACAGCTGGCCCGACAACGTGGGACTCGACAAGGCGCGTCGTCTGCTGTGGCCGGTCAAGCAAAAGTACGGCAGCAGTCTCTCCTGGGCTGATTTGATGGTGCTCGCCGGCAACGTCGCGCTCGAGACCATGGGCTTCAAGACCTTCGGCTTTGCCGGCGGACGCAAGGACGATTACGAAGCCGATATCGTCTTCTGGGGTCCCGAGAGCAAGTTTCTCGCCGACGAGCGTTACAGCGGTGACCGGACGTTGCAGAAGCCGCTCGCAGCGGTGCAGATGGGCTTGATCTACGTGAACCCGGAAGGCCCGAACGGCGTGCCGGATCCGCTAGCTGCGGCGCGTGACATCCGTGAAACCTTTGGTCGCATGGCGATGAACGACGAAGAAACCGTCGCCCTAATCGCCGGTGGCCACACCTTTGGCAAAGCGCACGGTGCGCACGATCCGGCGAAGTGCGTGGGTCGCGAACCCGCTGCAGCCGGGATCGAGCAGCAAGGCTTCGGTTGGCAGAACAAGTGCGGTCGTGGCAATGCGGGCGACACCGTGACGAGCGGACTCGAAGGCGCGTGGTCGGCGAATCCGATCGCGTGGACGACGCAGTATCTCGACAATTTGTTCGCCTTCGAGTGGGTCAAAACCAAGAGCCCCGCGGGTGCGACGCAGTGGATTCCCGCGAACGGCGCGGCCGCCAACCTGGTGCCCGACGCGCATGATCCGAACAAGCGTCATGCGCCGATCATGTTCACCACGGATCTCGCACTCAAGATGGATCCTGCCTATCGCAAGATCTCGGAGCGCTTCCGCAAGAACCCGGATCAGTTCGCTGACGCGTTCGCGCGTGCATGGTTCAAGTTGACGCATCGCGACATGGGTCCCCGTGCGCGCTACGTGGGCAACGCCGTGCCGGCCGAGATCCTGAGCTGGCAAGACCCGGTCCCGGCCGTTGATCACGAGCTCGTGAATGCGCAGGACGTCGCTCAGCTGAAGACCAAAATTTTGGCCTCCGGGCTGACGACGGCGGAACTGGTCCGTACCGCATGGGCATCGGCCGCGAGCTTCCGTGGTACCGACATGCGCGGTGGCGCGAACGGCGCGCGCATTCGACTCGAGCCGCAGCGCAACTGGGAGTCGAACGATCCGAAGGAGCTCGCGCGCGTGCTGGCCACGCTCGAGGGGATCCAGAAGGACTTCAACAAGTCGGTGTCCGGTACCAAGAAGAAAGTTTCGTTTGCCGACGTGATCGTTCTCGGTGGCGCAGCGGCCATCGAAGATGCGGCGCGCAAGGCGGGACAAACCATTCAGGTGCCGTTCACGCCGGGTCGCACGGATGCGAACCAGGCGCAGACGGAGGTGGCGTCTTTTGCGGTGCTCGAGCCGACCGCCGATGGTTTCCGCAACTACTACGGCAAGGGTAATACCTTGTCGCCCGCGGAAGCGCTGGTCGATCGGGCCAATTTGTTGACTCTGACGGTGCCCGAAATGTCGGTGCTGGTGGCCGGCATGCGCTCGCTCGGTGCCAACACGGCGGGCGTGAAGCACGGCGTGTTCACCGATCGCGCGGGCACGCTCAGCAACGATTTCTTCGTGAATCTGCTCGACATGTCGACCAAGTGGTCGAAGGCGGCCGAGAACGAAGGATTGTATGAAGGTCGCGATCGCACCTCGGGGCAGTTGAAGTGGACTGCAACGCCGGTCGATCTGATTTTCGGCTCGAACTCCGAGCTGCGTGCGGTGGCCGAGGTGTATGCGGCCGACGATGCGCGTGAGAAGTTCGCGCAGGACTTCGTCAAGGCCTGGACGAAGGTGATGAGCCTCGATCGATTCTGATCGACTCTGCTCACGGACGAGCGAGGAAGACGGCGGCTTCGGCCGCCGTTTTCTTTTTCGGGCGACGCCCGTAAGCTTCGGCGCCCGGATATCGTTCGAGGCTTTGCATGAGTACGTCGCCGATCACCATCGTCACGATGGTCCTGTACATGGCGATCTGCCTCACGCTCGGGTTTTTGGCCTGGCGGCGTACCCGGACGCTCGGCGATTTCATTCTGGGGGGTCGCACCCTCGGCAGTTGGGTCACCGCCTTGAGCGCCCAGGCCACCGACATGAGCGGGTGGTTGCTGATGGGTCTGCCGGGACTCGCCTATGCCTCGGGCTTCGACTCGGTCTGGCTTTTGATCGGCTTGGTCGCGGGCACGTGGCTCAATTGGCAGTTCATTGCCGCACCATTGCGTGAGGCGACCGAACGTTACGGAAACTCGCTGACCTTGCCCGACTACTTCGAGCGCCGCTTCGACGATCACAGTCGAATGCTGCGCGGCGTGTCGGCGTTGCTCATTTTGGTGTTCTTCGTGTTCTACACGAGCTCCGGATTCGTCGCTTCCGGTCGCTTGTTCGAAGCGCTGTTCGGCTTGCCGTACGTCGAAGCGATGTTCTGGGGCACGCTCGTGATGCTGGCCTACACTTTTTTGGGCGGCTTTCTCGCCGTGAGTTGGTCTGACGTATTGCAGGGTTCCCTGATGTTCTTTGCGCTCGTGATCGTCGCGGGACTCGGCATCTCGATGGCCGGCGGACTCGAATCGACGTTCGCGCGACTCGATGCTCTCGATCCCGATTTGCTCGATCCGTTCGTGGCCGACGAGGGACGACGTCTCGGTTGGATCGGGATCGCCTCACTCCTCGCCTGGGGGATCGGCTACGTCGGTCAGCCGCACATACTCGCGCGCTTCATGGCTGCCCGCAGCGCGCGGCATATCGAGGTCGCGCGACGCGTGGCGATGGTCTGGGTCGTCGTGGTGTTGATTGCAGCGGTCATGGTGGGACTCGCGGGTCGGCTCGTGTTGCCCGAGCCGCTGCGCGGGACGGATACCGAAAAGGTTTTCATAGTGATGGCGACGATGTTCCTGCATCCGGCTGTTGCGGGTTTCTGTCTCGCCGGCGTCATGGCCGCGATCATGAGCACCGCGTCGGCGCAGTTGCTCGTCGCTTCGTCGGCGTTCGCGCAGGATTTTTATGGCAGCCTGTTCCGTCCGACCGCGTCGCAACGGGAACTGCTTTGGGCGGGCCGCTGGTCGGTGCTGGCGATCGCGGCACTGGCCTTCACGCTCGGCCTGGATCCCGAGAGCAAAGTGCTCGCACTCGTCGCCTGGGCGTGGGCAGGCTTTGGCGCCGCGTTCGGACCGGCCGTGGTGCTCTCTTTGTATTGGTCGGGCATGACGCGTGCCGGCGCATTGGCCGGCATACTCGTCGGCGGCGTGACGGTATTGCTCTGGAAGCGAGTGGCGAGCTTGGGTGGCGTGTTCGAGATCTATGAACTCGTCCCCGGATTCGTCTTGTCGGCACTGGCGATCTTGATCGTCAGTTCGATCTCGCGACGCAACGCGGCTGTTACGAAAGTGTAGGGAAAGTGACATCAAACCTTCACGGGGCATCGTTACCGTTCCGTGAATGAAGATCCTGATGCTTTCGGATGTCTATTTCCCGCGAGTAAACGGGGTCTCGACGTCGATCAGCACGTACCGGAACGATCTGCGCGCGCTCGGACACGACGTCACGCTCGTCGCTCCTTGTTATGCCGACGGCGCGCACGTCACCGATGATTCCGACATCGTGCGTCTTCCGGCGCGTAGCGTGCCGCGCGATCCGGAAGATCGATTTTTTCATTGGCGCAAACTTGTTCGCTGGACCGACGCGTTGCGTCCGGCGGACGTCGACGTCGTGCACGTCCAGACGCCCTTTGCGGCACATTACGCCGGCGTGAAGCTCGCGCGTCGCCTCGGTGCGCCGCTGGTGGAAACTTACCACACCTATTTCGAACACTATCTGCATCACTACGTGCCGTTTCTGCCCGGTGCGTTCATGCGCAAACTCGCCCGCAGTTTCACGGTATCTCAATGCGCTCAAGCGCAGGCCATCGTATCGCCATCGCGTCCGATGGCCGATGCGCTACGTGACTACGGCGTGCGCACGCCCATCGAGGTGTTGCCGACCGGGTTGCCGCCGTCTTGTTACCAACCTGGAGATGGTGCGCGCTTTCGCGCGGCACGGGGGATCAGCCCGCAACGTCCCATGGCTTTGTTCGTCGGTCGCGCTGCCCACGAAAAAAATATCGATTTCCTGTTGCACATGCTCCTCGAGTTGCGTGCCCGCATACCCGACGTGCTGTTGGTGATTGCAGGCGAGGGGCCAGCCGAGGCTCATCTGCATAAACTCGCCGAAGAACTCGGCTTGCGTCTCAACATCATGTTCATCGGTTATATGGACCGGACGACCGAGTTGCTCGATTGCTATCGGGCCGCCGACGTCTTCGTATTCGCTTCGCGCACCGAAACGCAGGGGCTGGTTTTGATCGAGGCACTCGCGCAAGGTACGCCTGTGGTTTCGACCGCGGTGATGGGCACGGCGGACGTGATGGCGCAGGTCAGTGGCGGCCTGGTGGTCGAAGAAGATACCGTGGCGTTCGCGGACGCCGTGGCGCAGGTCATGCGTGACCACGGCCTGCGCGCCGAACTTTCAGCCAAGGCGCGTCACGACGCAGAGCGCTGGTCGTCGCGCCATTTTGCCGAGCGGCTCCTGCGCTTGTACGAACGCGTCGTGGATGTCGAGCCCGCAGTCGAGTCGACGGTTTCTGCGTGAGCGGCACGGTCGGCGCACGGTTCGCTCGTATCGATCGACTGGAGCATCGTCTGTGTCTTTGGGCGAATGTCGTAGCGCGGCGCCGTCATTTTCGCGCCGTATTTCGCCTCGTCAGCCGGATGGGCGATGGTCCGTTGTGGGGTTTGCTCATACTGAGCATGCCGCTCTGGGTGGGATCCGGCGGATACGGAGCCTCGATCCGCATGGCGATTGCCGGACTCGTCGGCTTGTTGATCTACAAGAGCTTGAAGGCGGTGTTGGTTCGTGAGCGCCCCTTCATCGGTTTGATCGGCATCGAATGCGCCATGCCGCCGCTCGATCGCTACAGCTTTCCTTCCGGACACACTTTGCACGCCGTGCTGTTTGCCGCGATGGCGATCGACTATGCGCCGCAATTGGCGCCGCTGTTGGTGCCGTTTGCAGTGCTGATCGCCTTGTCGCGCGTGGTGCTCGGCTTGCATTACCCCACTGATGTTCTGGTCGGCGCCGGTCTCGGCGCTGCCATTGCCAGAGTTGCTTTGGCGTTTTAGAGCTTCAAAAAAAGCCCCGGGGTTAGCCGGGGCCAGAGGGACTAGCCGCTGAAACGGGGAACAGTAGCGACCAGGCGACGCCATGATCGCCCGGCGAGGTTGCCGTTTCATGAATCGACGCGTCGCAAAGATTTAATGTGTGCGACATCTCATCGTCATGTGCCCGCTGAATCATTGCGGTAGTCGCAGCCGCGTGTTGAGGTCCCTTGAGTCCCGCGAGCACTTTCGAGCGTCGGGTACGCAGCGTCTTCATCTCCGACATCCATCTCGGGACACGCGGATGCAATGCAACCGCGCTGCTGAACTTCCTGCGCGAGGTCCAAACCGACCAACTCTACCTGGTCGGTGACATCATCGATCTTTGGAGTCTGCGACGCACATTTTACTGGCCGCAGGAGCACAACAACGTCGTCCGGACGATCCTGGGAAAAGCCAAACACGGCACCGAGATCGTCTTCGTTCCGGGTAACCACGACGAGGACTTCCGAGAGTTCGCCGGTTCCGTATTCGGAAATCTGCGCGTGGAGCGTGATTGCATACATACCACTGCGCGTGGTGAACGTCTGCTCGTGCTCCATGGCGACGAGTTCGACAGCGTCGTCAAATGCAGTCCCTGGCTCGCGAAGCTGGGTTCGCATGCCTACGACTTCTCCATCGAGATGAATCGCCACTTCAATCGCGTTCGTCGCGCATTCGGATATCCGTACTGGTCGCTTTCGGGTTATCTCAAGCATCGTGTCAAAAATGCGGTGAACTACATCTCAAGCTTCGAGCAAGCGGTGGCGCATGAGGCGCGGCGACGTGGCGTGGACGGGGTCGTCTGCGGACACATCCACCGCGCGGAAATCGCAGAGATTGCCGGCGTTTTGTATTGCAACGATGGTGATTGGGTGGAGAGCTGCTCGGCACTCGTCGAAGACCGCAACGGTCGACTCGCGATCTGGAAATGGAACGAAATGCAGACTGGGCTTATTCTCGACGCTCCGACGGCGCGCGGTCTCGGCGAGGCCGCATGAAGGAGTGTCTCGATGACATACGGATCGCGGTACGCACGGTGGACGGTCGCCTGCGCTGGAATCGGCTGGTCGATCATGGGATCGACGGCGATTCCCGGCGTGCGAACGGCGGGCGATGGCGCGCTCACCTCATCGGTTGCGCGCGGCACGCAAATCATCGTTTCCGGAGTTCGCTGCGGGCGACGAGTCTCGCTCGATTGGAGAACGGCGGATCGCTCTCTGTCGGCCCGCGAGGAGTTGACGGGCGAAGGGGGTAACTGGTCGCGATATCGCCTTGCCCGCGGCAATCTCGGCGCTGCGTTCGAAGCCGTTCGAGTCGCAGACCGTATCGAATTGATTTCACGCAGCGGCGACGGGAAGGCGGAGCAACGCCGCACTTTCGAGAAAGTTCGCAGCGGCGTGCTGGTGGGGCCGTCGCTGGCCTGGTATCTGCGTGACAACCTCGAGCGTCTGCGCGCCGGCACGACGCTGGAACTCGAGTTTTTGGCGGTCGATCGCGGCTTGATGATCGGCTTGCGCGCCAAACCCGTCGAACGCGGCGCCGACGGCAGCTTGCGGGTCCGGCTGGAGGCGTCTTCGCCGTTGATGCGGCCGTTCGTGCCGACCACGACGTTGACGTTCGATCGCGGCGGCCGCGTCACCAATCTCATCGGGATCGTGCCCTTGCAGGCGGGTACGGGTCGTCAGCCGATTTCTTTGGAAGGCAACGTGAATTTCGGTGTGGAGGTCGAGGATGACTCGCCGGAGACGTGTCGCGAGTTGCAGTCGGCGCGGTGAAGCAGGCGCGATCCGCGCCGCGCCGATTACCAGACCCGGGGCAACAGCCGCCAACGAACTCGCATGCAATAACGCTGATACTCGTCAGACTCCGTCAGCAGACGCTCTTCGAGACGTATGCGCCAGAGCATCAGCGCAAGAGCGGCCGCGATGACGGTCGCGTTGTACGCCGAGTAATTCGAGACGAGAAAGCCGGTCAGCGAGACCAAGTAGCTCAAATAGACCGGATGACGCACGAACCGGTATGCGCCGTCGGTTTTCAGTTCGCGCAAGGCCGGCACGAGGGCAAAGCTTCGATTGAGCGACAAGATCGCGACGACCTGCATGACCGATCCGATGAGCAACAGTGCTTCGCCGATCCAGACGGTTTCGCCGAGCGTCGGTCGCAGCAAAAAGACGATGAACGTGCCGCTGCCGGCGACGATCCAGTCCGACAGCTTTTCGCTGACGCGCAGCGGCGGTACGCGCATCAGGAAGAACGCGGCGATCAAGGATTCCTCGATACCGAAGGTGAGGGGGCTCGGTTTGCCGGTCATCAGGAAGTTGCGCAGGCTCGCGACCGCAAACAAAAACCACAATGCCGCAAAGAACGCGCCCGTGGCGATGCTGGCGACCCGCGCCGACTTGCGGGGTTGCGTGAAATCGGATCCGTCGAAGGGAGGCATCTGCCAGAATGTAAATGGCAAAAACGTCAAACCGCGTGGGATCGCGCACGCATTTCGAAAGTGACTCGGTAATAATACGGACCATGCTCGTTCCATTTGCCGACTTGTCGGAATCCGAGGCGTACCTCGCCTTCAGTCAAATCATCGTGCCGCGCCCGATCGCCTGGGCGCTGACCGACAACGGTGCGGAGCTTGGCGAAGAGCGTTGGAATCTCGCACCGTTCTCGTATTTCAATGGCGTGACCAGCGCACCGCCGACGGTGATGTTTTCGATCGGCGACGGCATGGCCGGCAAAATGAAGGACACGCATCGCAATCTGAAACGCGAGCCGCATTGCGTGATCCATCTCGCCTCGGCTACGCAGGCGCAGGCCGTTCAGGATACGGCGGCGGAGTTGCCGGCCGGCGAGAGCGAGGTACGCAAATTCGATTTGCCGCTCGTCGATTGGGAGTGGCCTTTGCCGCGCCTCGCCGATGCGCCAGTCGCACTCGGTTGCGTCGCACATCAATTCACGCGGGTCGGCGATACCGACCAAACCATCGTCTTTGCGCGCATCGAGCGTCTCTGGATGCGTGACGACATCGTCAGTCGTGATGCGCAGGGTCGATGGGTCGTGGATGTGGCGGCCTATGACCCGCTCGCGCGCGTCGGTCGTGGTGGCTACGCGCGACTCGGCCCCGTATTTCGACCGCTCGTGCGCGGCTGAGGGAGAACATCGATGATCGATCGTCAGCGTGCGCCGGCAGGGATGCGTCGCGGTTACGCCGATGGTCCGTACGGACAAATCCACTATCAGGACGGTGCCGTCGGGCGGCCCTTGGTGCTGATTCACCAAGCACCCATGTCGTCGCGCCAATTCGACGGCGTATTCGAATTGATGTTGGCGCGCGGGATCCGTCCCATCGCAATCGACTGTCCCGGCTTCGGTCTCTCCGACGTCACCGACTTCGTGCCCAAGGTTGAAGATTGGGCCGCGATCGTGCCGGCTGTGCTCGATCATCTCGGCATCGAGCGCGCCGTGATGTTCGGGCATCACACCGGCGCCTTGGTCGTCACCGAAGTCGAACAACAATTTCCTCACCGCGTGGAAAAATTGATACTCGGCAGCGCCCTAGTGCTGAGCGACGAAGAGCAAGCTTTTTTCACGAATATGGTCGAGGAGGAGCGGCACTTCGTATATCGACCCGACGGGACTCATCTGCTCGATGCGTACCGGGTGCGCTACGACATGTACGGCAAAAATCCGTTACCTGATCCGCGATTGATCACGCGCTATACGGTCGAGCGCTTCATGGGATACGGGCCATTTTGGTACGGGCATCATGCGGCGTTCGCCTATGATCACGCGGCTGCGATCATGAAGATTCGTCGCCCGACTTTGATACTGACCAATACCGGCGATCAGATTTACGAAAACTCGAAGGCTGCCCACCGCATGCGTCCGGACTTCGACTTTTGCGCCGTGGAAGGCGGCGGCATCGACATCATGGACCAAGAGCCCGAACCATGGGTGCGGGCGATCGACGATTACATGCGCGCTTGATCGGTCGCGTTGGTGACGGTGACGGGCACGCCGTTGAGCGCGGCGTTGCCGCATAACGCATCGATGTATCGCTCGTCGGTAAGATCGTTGATGCTCGCGCCGGCATGCGCGCTCGCCACGCGCAGGCGCATGCCGTCACGATCATGACCCCAGCCGTGCGGCAGGCTCACGACCCCCGGCATCAGCTCGTCCGACACTTCGAGTGCGACCGTGACCGCTCCGGTACGCGAGCGCACCGTGACGGATTGACCATCGATCAGCGCACGTGCAGCGGCATCGGCCGCGCTCATGCGCAGCGTGCAACGGCGCGGGCCTTTCACGAGTCGCGTACTATTGTGCAACCAGGAATTGTTGGTACGCGGATCGCGGCGTCCGATCAGGCGCAACGTCTGCGGCGGTTCGACGGTGCCGGGGTCGATGCGTGTTTCGAGGCGCGCGAGATCGCCGAGCAATTCGGGCGGCGCCAGTGCGATGCGCCGATCGCGCGTCAAAAGTCGACCGGGTAACGCAGGCTCGAGCGGGCCGAGATCCACGCCGTGAGGCTGATCGGCGAGACGCGCCAGCGTGAGCCCGCGCGCGAACGGATTCCATCCTGCGCCATGCGGCCCGAAGCGCACGCCGAGCGCAAGCGCCCGGCGCGGCGTGAGCCAACGTTCGGTGAGCGCGGCGAGCCCCCGCTTGCGACGACTCGGATCGTGGCGTGCGAGCCCGCGACACAGGCCCGAGAAGATCTCGTGATCGTGACGCGCCGTCGCAGTCCGCGGAAACGCGGCGGCCGAATACTTGGCCGTGTTGCGAATCGCGAGCGCATTGAAGATCACGTCGTAGTGGTCACGCTCCGGGCCGTAGGTGGGAGGCAAAATGAGATTCGCGTGGCGCGTGGTTTCATTGAGATAAAAATCGATCGACACCATGAAGTCGAGTTGCGGCAGTGCCGCCTCCAGACGTCGCCCGTTGGGTGTCGACAGCACGGGGTTGCCGGCCACCGTCACGAGCGCGCGGATGCGACCTTCGCCCTCGGTATCGATTTCTTCGGCGAGTGCCGCGACCGGAAACTCGCCGCCGAATTCCGGCAATGACGACACGCGGGTTCGCCTGCGGGCATGGGAGCCGCGTTGACCGGGACTTTTGCTCATCGCCACGAGGTCGAAGGCGGGCCGCGTGAACATCGCGCCGCCGGCACGATCGAAGTTTCCGGTGACGATGTTGAGCACTTGCACGAGCCATTGGACGAGCGCGCCGAATTCCTGCGTCGAGGCGCCCATACGGCCGTGGCAGACGGCGGTGGGTGATGCGGCGAACGTGCGCGCGAGCGTGGCGATCGTGAGCGCGTCGATCCCGGTGGCTTCGGCGACGCGCGTCGGTGTGTAGGGCGCGCAAGCCGTGCGTACCGCATCGAGTCCCGTGAGCATCGATTCGAGTCGTCCGGGTCGCGCGAGACCTTCGGCAAAAATGACCTGCAGCATCGACAACAGCAACAAGGCGTCGCTGCCGGGTCGGATGAAGCAATGCGTGTCCGCGAGTTGGGCCGTTTCGGTGCGTCGCGGGTCGATGACGACGAGTCGACCGCCACGCGCCCGCAGGGCTTTGAGGCGGCGTACGACATCGGGTGCCGTCATGAGGCTGCCGTTCGAAACGACGGGATTGCCGCCGATGATCAACAGGAAATCGGTTCGGTCGAGATCGGGAATGGGCAGCAAAAACTGGTGACCGAACATCGCAAGGGCAGCGAAATGGTGCGGCAGTTGATCGACCGAGGTCGCCGAATAGCGATTGCGACTGCCGAGTGCGCGCGCGAACTCGATGCCGCCGAGGAACGCGCCGTAGCTATGGACTTGCGGGTTGCCGTAGTACGTGGCCACGGCGTCTTTGCCATGGCGACGTTGCAGTGCGACGAGACGCTCCGACGCTTCGTCGAACGCACTCTCCCAGCTGACGGTTTGCCAGCCTTGGGCCGTGCGGCGCAGCGGCTCACGCAGACGGTCCGGATCGTCGAGCACGTCTTTCAGGCCGACGACTTTCGGGCAGACGTGACCGCGACTGAACGGATCGGCGTCGTCGCCTCGTACCGAGAGCACTTCGCGACCGCGCAGGCGCAGTACGACGCCGCACATCGCTTCACACAGGTGGCAGGTGCGATGGTGAACGCGTTCGATGTCGGTCATCGGAAAAATCCGCTCGGGGTTTCCGGAGCGAGCTCGGGCGCAATGGCACGCAGCAAACACCAGGCGAGGCAGGCGTTCGACGAAATCACCGGCACGGTTTCGGTGTGATGCAATTGTGCGAGTGCCGCGAGCGTCGGCATGCCGGTGCCGCTCAACACGATGCAGTCGATGTCGCGTTTCGAGAGCGTCTGCGCTGCTTGCAAGGCGTCGTGACTGGTGAGTTCATAAATGCGGTGCGTGTCGGTCAGCGCAGGATCGACGCGCAAAGATTCGTACACCCGAATTCCGGTTGATTCCCAATACGCCACACCGGCGTTCGCGAGGGCTTCGGGATAGGGCGAGACCAGGGCGATGCGCGTCGCGCCCAAGTGTCGCAGCGCTGCGCGGATCGCTTGTGCGGCGGTGATGACGGGTAGTCGCGTCGCTGCGGATGCTTCGGCGGTGAGTTGATCTTCAAGCGTTGCGCCGGCGCGGTAGCTCGATCCCGTACAGCCGAAACCGAATGCGGCGATGTTCAAGACGCCGAAACTCGCGATCGCCGCCGGAAGGTGCCGGATGTAATGGTCGAGACGCGTTTCGACGTCCGGTGCGGCATGGACCAGACGCGTCGCGTAGACGCCGATCGAAGGCGGCATCAGCGCACGCATTTCGGGTTCGACCGTGGGGTTCGCCTGCGGCGTGGCGATGCCGATGCGCGCGCGCGGGCCGTAATCGGGGGTAATGTCGTTCATGGGCTGTGCTCGTGCGCGATGGCGCGTTCTTCGATGGCGCGAAAGGCGGATCGTCGCCCGGGTGTCGGTTCGGCATCGGTGACGAAGAAAGCGACTCCGGTGGCGGTGGTGGCGTCGATCCAAAGACCCGAGAGTAGGCCATAGGCGGAGCCTGCGTGGCCATAGCGTTCATGGCCGTCTCCGACCGGATCGTCGGCGCATCCCCTGGCGTGGGTCGTCAAAAATTGCATCGCCAGACCGTATCGACAGAACATGCCGCGTTCGCTCGGTGCATCTTCTTCGGCGGTGATGCCGTTGCGTCCGTCGTAGTGCCACAGCGGGGTCTTGAGCGTGCGTATCGAGCTGCGCGACAGCAGGCGTATGCCATCCACGCGACCGTCACCGAGCAGCATGCGGCCTATGGTTGCGAGATCCCGCGCCGAAATGCGCAGCCCGCCTTGGGGCGAAAACATCGCGCCGTTGCGACCGCGTTGCCAGCGCTCGAGTTCGCAACCGCCGTCCCTGCCGCGCACGACGGGACAGTCGGGCGCCCGCCCGCGCAGATCGTCGACGACGGGTTTGCCGTCTTCGTACAACACGACGGCACGACTGCGCGCGGCATCACTGCACCCCTGCCAGTTGAAGCAGGCATCGAGACGCAAAGGCTCGAGCACGAGACGACGCATCAATCGATCAAAGCGTTCGCCTGTCGCCTGCTCCATCACCGCGGCGACGATCGGCAGATTGAGGTTCGCATAGCGAAAGTAATCGCCAGGCGCGTGGGCGGCATCCCACGCGGCTGGTTCGGAGAGCTTGTCGCGCAGTTCGGCGTCGTACGGGATCACGTAGCCGGCGTCATCCGTGATGCTCGATCGATGCGACAGCAACAGACGCAGCGTGATCGGCACCGTCGGGTGATGCGGGTTGCGCAAGGGGTAGCCGAGCGTGGAAGACACGTCGGCGTCGAGTTTCAGTCGTCCCTGTTCGACGAGCCGCATCACCGCGATCGCCACCACGAGTTTGCTCACTGACGCGATCCGCACGGGATCGTCCACGGTGACGGCACGATGCGCGGCGAGATCCGCATGGCCACGCGTCGTGCTGCTCAAGATGCCCTGGCGATCGAAGGTGACCTGAACGTAGGCGACTTCGGCGGCGGCGATTTGCGACGCCAAGAACGAGAACCCGAGCGCCGAAAGAATCGCGGTGCGAAAAAGTTGGGAGACCCTCATGCGAGCCGATGTTAGCGCGGCCCGCGCGGCTCGACTCGGTCCGGAGGCAATCAGGCTTGCTTGTCGACCAGAATGCCGGTGAGGCGATCGACGCTGCGTGCGATTTGCAGGCTCTGCTCTGGTGGAATTTGCCGCACGGTCGAGCCCGCCTTGTCTTTGACCGTCACGACGACGGAGTTGGTGGATTGGTCGATCGAGAGGCTCACGTCGCGGCCGCGTTCGAGCAGACGTTCGTTGGCGGAGCGAATCGCGTCATCGAGTTCTTGGCGAACCGCGTTCGGATCCGGGTCGGGTTCGAATTGCGCCTTGAGATTTTTGACCGGCTCCGCGGTCTTCGGCGTGGCGGCCGTCGGCTCCGGAGCGCGCACGTCCGGCGCGGCCGCGGCACGTGTCGCACCCTCAGGGGAAGGCATGGACTGCATTTCGCGCCCCGGCAGTCGGGCCGGCATCACGGCTTGAGCGGCTGGGGAACTGACTTCCATGGCGCGATGATAGTACTCAAGCCCAGCCTTGGCGAGCCCATCCCAATCTTTGGGGCCGGTGTCAGGGCGGGCTCAAAACCGCAGCGGCAGCGGTTTGCCCGGGGTGGTGGCACGGCGTTGAGTCGGGCGGTAGGAGACGACGGTCAAGTCCGGAAGCGATTCGGGTTGGACAATCGATGCGCGCTCGAGGGGGCGGGTGGCGACGGCATCCGCGATGAGTTCGGCAGGCGCGGCATGGACATGCGCCTCGCCGGTGGCGATCAAAGCCAATGCCGCTTCGGAGAGGCGTTGTCGCGACTCTTGGAGCTTCGGCCACTGCCAACCCTGCAACGGGACAATTCGCCCGCGGTCGTCGCGCACCGAGAACTGTGCGGCGAACATGGTACGTGCCCGGGAGAGTTTGTTCTCGAGGGCCTCGGGGGGCAACGCAACGCAGGCGAGCAAAAATTCGTTGCGCGTCGACCCGGGAGCGAGCAAGCGCTGCATCAGCGCGATCTCGTCGATGCGCAGCGTGAGCGCGAGATGGTTGGGCTCGCGCTGGATGACGGTGAGTCGGTCGGTTTCAAGTTCGTGCGCGCGGCCGGCGACGGCCGACACGCAGCACATTGCCATCACCCAGACAAGAAACGGCGATGCTCTCGTGTGCATAAGTGCGGACTCGCGCTCAGCGACAGTAAGTGACGTTGGGTTGCGTCGTCGTGCCGGCGGCATCGGTGAACTGGAACGCCCAGCACGCCGACTTGTTGGCATTGCCGTTTTGCGCCAGCGCACTCAGCAGTGCCGAGCCGGCCAGTTGTTTGTAGCGGATGCGATAGGTGCCCGGCGCGTTGCTGTACGAGTCGGAGCCGGTCTCGTTGGTGGTGAAGCTGAGCGCCGAGGTGAACTGCAACACCTGATAGCCGTCGTTGGCGTCCGTGGCGAGCGTCATGTTGGAGACCTTGAACGGATTCACCGGTGGTTGTCGCATCGGCGAGAACTTGCTGCTTTGATTGGCGAGGTCCGGACTCGGTGTGCCGCGAAAACATGCGAGCACGTACGGCGAGGCGTCGGTGACGTGATAGGCGTAGCCGCTCGGCGCATTCACCACCGCGTTGGTGTTGCCGCCGCAGACCGTATCGCGCGATGCGACTTTGCCGTCGGCATCGTTGTAACCGAAGATCGCGAAACCATCGAGCGCCCAGCCGACCGGATGCGTGTCCCAATAGCTCGCGCTCTTGCCCTGCATCATGCAGACGGGCGCGGCGTGATAGTGATAGTCGTCCCCGCGCCCGGCGTGGCCGTTGCACACGTCGAGTTCGCCGAGCACTTTGGTGTCGCCATTCTGGCAACCGCCTTGCTTGCACGGGTTGAAGATCAGCACGCCGTTGACGGCGATCCCGATCGGTCCGTCGACGGCCGACACGGTGGAGGTGGCGATCGAGGGATTGAGCGGAATCTTCCAGCCGTTCGCGCCCAAAAAATTCTGCGCGGTGGGTACTTGCAGGTTGGTGGCCGTGATGCCGTTCATCATCGTGTGCGTCGGCAGGCTCGTCGAGCTCACGTAGCCGTAATTCGCATCGCACGCGACGCTCGCGTTGCCGGTGGTGGAGCCGCCCAACGAGCTGCGCAAGTAGCCGCAGGCCGTCGACGAGCCGCTTGCGCTGGCGGGGCGCGTATAGGTCAGGTTGAGCGTCGCCGAGCCCAACGACACGCTGGCGATGGCGGCGGTGAGTGCGGTGCCGGTCAGCGGCGTGCTTTGGCCGGCAAGATTGGGTGCCGCCGACAAGGCATACAACGTGAAGGTGTAGGTTTTGGCACCGGGGCCTTGTGAACACGGTGGTTGGTAACCCGTGAACGGGCCGTCGCTGCCGACACCGGTCGTGCCGATCGCGAAATTGTCTTTGACGAGTGCGCGCGAGCTGCCCGGGATGCCGTAGAGCACCCAATTCCATTTGGTCGTGCCGTCGCCGGGCAGCGTGGTCATCAGCAAGGCAAATTCCTGCGTACCGTTCGGCGGATTGCTCCACGACAGTTGCGGCGATGAGCCTGTGCCGTCGCAGGTGTAGTCCGCAGCCATCGCGGCGCCTTCGCTGCCGGCGGCGCTCGCGAGCGCGAAGCTGGTGGTCGGCGCCACCGGTGTGGCCGTGATGCTGGTTGACGCGGCGCCCGTGCCGGCCGAATTCGTGGCCGTCACCGCGCAGGTGTAGGCCGTTCCGTTGGTGAGTTGCGTGACGACCAGCGGGCTTGCGCTGCCGGTTGCGGTTTTGTTGGTTCCGGCGGCGCTGCACGTGGCGGTGTACGCAGTGATCGCGGCGCCGCCGTTCGAGGTCGGCGCCGTGAAGGCGAGACTCAGTTGACCGTTGCCCACGGTTGCAGCGAGTCCCGTGGGCGCGCCCGGCACGGTGACGGTCGGTGTCGAAGGTGTCGTCGGTGTCGTCGACCCTCCGGTGCTCGTGCCGCCGCCCGACCCTCCGCCGCAGCTGACGAGTGCGGTGGCGATGACGAACGATGCGCCGAGGCGGGTCATGATGTTCATGTTTTTCATGATCGCGCGTTTGTGAGTGCATGTGAGCGCGCTTTACCATTCTTGACGACCGCCGCTCGCGGCCTACGTAAAACTGCGTAGGGTCGCGGAGGGGTTTCGTGTTTCATCAATTTGCAAGGCGCCTACGGGTCGCGGTTTTGCTCGGTCTCGCGCTGTGCTCTGCGTGCGGAGGCGGAGGTGGCGCCACGACGCCGACGAACGCCGTAGCCACGCCGACGACTCCCCCCGTCACGCCGCCCGTCGTGCCGCCGGCGTCGGCGGCGACGTTCAAGGGCGACATCGTGCTCGCGTCACCGACCAATGATTCGATGCGCGTGAACGTTTACTCCGCAACCGAGTCCGGCAGCGTCACGATCACCTACGGAACGGTTTCCGGAAAACTCGATCGACAAACGGCCAACGCCACGCTCGCGCGCGACAAGCCGCTGGAAATCGCCTTGACGGGGCTCACCGGCGACACGAAATATTTTTATCGTCTGCAGTTCTTGCCGGCGGACGGATCGACCGCGCAAGCGAGCGATGAGTATTCGTTCCAGACCGCGCGTGCGCCCGGTGCGACCTTCAGCTTTGCGATTCAGGGGGACTCGCACCCGGAGCGCGAACGCAATGAATTCGATGCCGCACTGTATCAGCGCACGCTGGACACGGTCGCCGCCGGGCGTCCCGACTTCTACATCGCGATGGGCGACGACTTCAGCGTAGACCAGCTCGATCTCGCCACAATCGACGAGTCCAAAGTGCGCGGACGCTACACGCTGCAACGCCCGTATTTTTCAACCGTCGCACGACGTGCGGCGTTGTTTCTGGTCAACGGCAATCACGAACAGGCGGCACGCTATCTGCTCGACGGCACGCCGAACAACGTTGCGGTGTGGGCGCAGAACGCACGTAATTCTTTGTATTCGCAGCCCGCGCCCAACGCGTTCTATGGCGGCAACCCCGAACAGGTGGCGTTCATCGGACAACTGCGCAACTACTATTCCTGGACCTGGGGTGACGCGTTGTTCGCGGTGATCGATCCGTATTGGGCATCGCCCGTGCCGGTCGACAACGTTTTCGGGGGTGGGGTGAAGCGTTCGAATCTGTGGGAAGTGACGCATGGCGATGCGCAGTACCAATGGCTGAAGACGACGCTCGAAAACAGCAAGGCGAAATACAAATTCGTGTTCGCGCATCACGTGATGGGGACGGGGCGCGGCGGGATCGAGATCGCCAATCTTTGGGAATGGGGAGGCAAGTCCGCCACCGGGGTCGACGAGTTCATGACGCGCAGACCGACCTGGGCGACGCCGATCCATCGCTTGATGGCCGCCAACAAGGTGACGATCTTCTTCCAGGGGCACGATCACATCTGGGTACGCCAGATGCTCGACGGGGTCACGTATCAAACGCTGCCGGAGCCGGCGGATCCGCAGTACGCCTTGCGCAATGCCGACGCGTACGACAGCGGTGACAAATTTCCGAATACGGGGTTCACGCGCGTGACGGTCGCACCCACCGGCGTGCGGGTCGAATACGTGCGCACCTGGCTGCCGGCCGATGAGGGCGTCGGCAAAACGTCGGGGAGCGTGGCGTTTTCGTATTCGCTTCCATGATCGCGGCGATAGCGGAGATCAGGATGATGATGCGGATTTTTTTGCTGGTTGCCGCGTTGCTGTTGCCCGCGGCTTGTGGCGGCGGCGGATCCGCGGCGGCACCGAGTGCTGCGGCGCCGACGACGCCTGCACCGGCGATCGTCGTCCCGGGCGCGCCCGGGAGCGTTGCTGCGAGCGTCGGTGATGCGTCGATCACGGTGAGCTTCACTGCGCCCGCCTCCGATGGTGGCGCGCCGATCAGTTCCTACACGGCCAACTGCACCGCAGCCGGGGCGAGTCGAACGGCGAGTGCGGCGGCGAGTCCCATCACCCTGACGGGGCTCACCAACGGCACGAGTTATGCCTGCAGCGTCACCGCGACCAATCGCATCGGCACCGGAGTCGCCTCTGCCGCGGTGAATGCAGTGCCTGCGGCGTCGGTCGCCGACTTCCCCGGGGACATCGTGCTCGGCGTGCCGACCGATACGTCGATCCGCATGAAACTCTATGCGGCGGATCGCAGCGGTACGGTGACGGTGAGTTACAAAGCGGTCGGGGGTACCGTCGAGCAGCAGACCGCTGCGCAGACCTTGTCGCGGGCGAAAGTCTTGAGCGTCGCGCTATCGGATTTGAAGCCCAACACGGCGTATCAGTATCGGGTGACCCTGCAGCAGGGCGGCTCGGCGCCGGACATCGTGTCGCGCTACTACCGATTCCAGACGGCGCGACCTGCCGGAACGAGCTTCACGTTCACCATCCAAGCCGATTCGCATCTCGACGAGAATTCCGATCTGGACCAGTACAAGCGCACGCTGGCCAACGTGCTCGCCGATCAAGCCGACTTTCACGTCGACCTCGGCGATACCTTCATGACGGAAAAGTATGCCGAGCCGTTGACGGCCGTGCTCGCGCAGCCGACGAGCAAAGCGGCGCTGGATGCACGTTACGTGTACGAGCGGGCGAATTTCGGTCTCGTGACCCATTCGGTGCCGCTGTTCCTGGTCAACGGCAATCACGATGCCGAATTGGGCTGGTTGAACAACGGCACGGCACAGAATCTCGCCATCTGGGCATCCCAGGCGCGACTGGAGTTCTTCCCTATCCCAACCCCCGGCGGGTTTTATGCGGGCGATTCGTTCGTCGACCCCGTGGCCGGCAATCGGGTCGCCTGGTACTCATGGCAATGGGGTGATGCACAGTTCATCGTGCTCGACCCGTTTTGGAATACGACCAAGAAGCCGGGTACCGACGCCTGGACTTTCACCTTGGGCGACAAGCAGTATCAGTGGCTGCTCGACACGTTGTCGCGCAGTCAGGCGACCTTCAAGTTCGTGTTTCTGCACAATCTCGTCGGCGGGCTCGATGGCGCGATGCGCGGCGGTATCGAAGCGGCGCCGTTTTACGAGTGGGGCGGCAAGAACGCGGACGGGACAGCGGGTTTCGCGCAGAAGCGCCCCGGTTGGATCGCGCCGATTCACGACTTGATGGTCAAGTACAAGGTCACCGCGGTATTCCACGGGCACGACCATCTGTATGCGAAGCAGGAACTGGATGGGGTCGTGTATCAGACCGTGCCGCAACCGAGTGCGAAGAACAACAGCAGCGGGGCGAACATCGCGGCCGACTATCACTACGCAGCCGGCACGATACTGAGCAGTTCGGGGCACATGCGGGTGACCGTGACGCCGAGCGCCATCACGGCGCGCTACGTGCGGGCGTGGTTACCGAAGGACGAGAACGCGACTCGCAAGAACGCGCAGATCGATCACGAGTGGACGGTGAGCGCGCCGGCCAAAGCCGGGAGTGCAGTCAGGGTTTCGACGACGAAATGAGTTCGAACTTGCGACGATGCAGCTTGTTCACGCCGCCGGCCGGGAAGTCCGTATTGATCGGTGAGGTCGGGTCTTCGAGCAACGGATGGCCGGGCTCGATCATCGCGATCGCATAAATGGGCTGCAGGTCCGTGACGAACAGCTCTTTGTAGTTGTAGTCGCCGACGGGACCCAGGTTGTAGTAGCGATAGCCGTTTTCGCGACCCCAATGGCAGACCGCCAGGCAGGCGTACAGCCCCGGCGAGCGGTTGCGATAGTTTTCGTTCCACTGGCAGAAACTGCCGTAGATCTGGTCGTACTCGGGCATCAGGATCGATACGTCCGTGAATGCGAGTTCGCCGCTCGAATGGGTCGCGCGAATCACCAATACGTCGAGGTTGCGCACGTAATCGAGGAAGCCCTCGATTTCCTGTATTTCGATTTCGCACTTCTCGAAGTGCTCACCGCCCATTTCCATCATGGTCGAGACGTCGAGGGTGCTGCCCGGGACCACCGTGGTTTCGATGCGGAATTCGCGGAACCGCTTTTCGAGTTCGGCGAACTTGCGGATGCGGCGCGCGTCGCCCCAGAAGGCGGCCGACTTCAGATCGACGAGACCGTATTTGTCGTTGATGGGCACGCCGTATGGACTGTCGGGCGGCAAGGCGTACACGATGAGCGGACGCTTGGCGCAGGCCAGCATCTCTTCGGAGACCGTGATGTAGGGGCAGAGGGCATCCCAGCGGGTGGTGAAGTAGGGGATGTCATTGTGGTAACTCGGTACGCACAGGTTGTTGAGCGTCCAGCTCTGGTGTCCGACCCGGTAGGTCTGAGTCGGGGTATCGAAGGCCGGCGCCTTTACCGTCGCAACCGAATACATTTCCATCCGCATCAGTCGGGTGTCCTGTTCAGTGGTTCCAGGTCGAAGTAATCGCGGTCGAATTCGAAGTTCGCCCGCAGATAATTGAGGTCGGTTTTCTCAAGACGCCGGATCGCCGCCTGCATGCGTGCGAGGTGCCGCGAGGCATCGCTGCCCGATACGTCGAGTTCGCGCATGTAGGTGGGCAGCAGCGGGCACTCGCGATCGAAATAGAACCGCTTCCCTTCCGGGTCGTACGCGAGCGGATAGAGGTCGCAGCCGAAAGGCTTGTTTTTCTCGAGTGTGCAGCCCTTGTTGCCGAGATGCTGGCAACGGGTAGCGATGCAGATGGGTCCCAGCGAGCGACGCTCGAGAGACGTCAAATTGACCACGAGAGGCGGTGCCCCTTGGTCTACGTGACAACAACTTCTGCATTCAGCGCAGTGATCGAACAACGACAAGTTGGCCCCGAACTGACCGTTTTTATGTTTCTGCCGCGATCAAGTGTGCGGAAGATAACATTAAAGATAACAACTAATCGTAAAAATTTGAAGGTGTGGATGGGATGGGGGATGGTCAATCCAACCTTCGCAAGCTTGTCGATGTCGTCGTTGCAGTTGCGGTGTCGTTTGAAACCACGCACGATCACGCGCCTCCGCGAGGTCAAATGAAACGCAAAAAACTCCTTCGCCACCTGCACGACGAGGTCTATTGCCGGATCGGCGTGTCGAAGATTCACGGTGTCGGCGTGCTCGCCATTCGACGCATTCCAAAAGGCGTGCGCGTGCTCGAATCGCCGTTGCCGACGCGCGACGTGCGGATCTCCGAAGCGCAGCTGCGCACCGCTCCGGCCGGGGTGCGTCGGCTGGTCGATGCGTTTTGCGAGCACGAGTCGGGGGGGTATTTGCTGCCCCGCTCGGGGTTCAATGCCTTCAGTCTCTATCAGTACGTCAATCACTCCAAAGAGCCCAACGTGAAGCTCGTGAGTCCCGGGCATTACGTGACGCGACGCAGCATCGCCGCGGGTGAGGAACTCACGCTGGACTACGATCGGGCCTTCGGCGAGGAGCACGTATTCCGCAGGCGCACCGCTCCGCGCTGAGGTGTATGATTTTCGGCGCTATGGAAACCTCGAAACCTCTGTCGATCGAGAAAAAACGGGGCGCCGACGGCTATCGCAACCAGGAGCGCTGGACGTCGCAGGACGTGGTGTTCGGGTTCGTCGCGCTGCTGTTGTGTCTGGTTCTGACGCAGGCGATCTGGGCGCTCTACATCAGGCCCAATGCCGACGCGATCCTCAACGCCCCCCAGCGCGTCACCAACGCCGACAAGGCCGATCACGCGGTACGGCAATTGCGTTCGCCCTTCGTGATCCTGCGTGACTATGAGCAGCAGGTGTCCACGACGCTCGCGTTGTGGGCGCTCGTGATGTTGGGCCGCCAATGGCGCGGTACGACGCGCGCCCGACGTCTGCTCGACAAGAACTACGTGACCGTCGGCGAGGGCATGGTGGTGTTGCCCGAAGACGTCCGGGTTTATTCGCGCACCATCGAGAATCTGTCGCCGCAGGAGCAGGAGATGTTCCTGCCGCGGTTGTTGACCGTCGCGCTGACGCGCTTTGGTGCCACCGGGCGCATACAGGATGCGGCCGAGGCCGTTCGCGACGAATGCGAATTCGAATCGTCGAGCCAGGAGGCCAAGCTCTCGATGGTGCGTTTCACGGCCTGGGCGATTCCGGCGGTCGGGTTCGTCGGCACGGTACGCGGTATCGGTGCCGCGTTGCAGGAAGCGCAGGGCGCGATGGGTGGCGACATCTCCGGGGTGACGCTCGGTCTGGGCGTGACCTTCAATTCGACCTTGACCGCACTCATCATGACCATCGTCGTGATGTTCTGGTTGCACCAACTGCAGCAGGCTCAAGATCGTCTGGTGCTCGACTCGCGCACCTACGTCGATCGCCGACTGCTGCGTCAGATGCGCGAAGGCAAATGAGCCGCGCGGCGGGTGTCCTGTCGCATCTGCAGCAACGGCTCGCGAGCGGGCACATCGATCGTCGCGAGGCCGTGCGCTGGGCGTTGGGGGCAGGGCTCGGGTTGAGTGCCGCGGCGTCGTTGCTCGCGGCCGAGGGCGTGCCCGCGGCGGTGCGCTCGACGCGCAGGTCGAAGCCCATCGGTCGCCGGATCGACTGGTTGATCGTGGGTGGCGGCACGGCCGGCTGCGTGCTCGCCAATCGTCTGAGTACCGATTCGCACCTCAATGTTGCAGTACTCGAAGCCGGTTCGTGGCCGACCGATGTCGCCGTCGATGCGCCGTTGGCCTGGCCGGGTTTGCAAGGCGGTCCGAACGATCATGCCTATCGAACCGTGCCGCAGCCCGGTCTCGATGGTCGACCGCTGCCTTGTCCGCGCGGCAAGGGATTCGGCGGCTCTTCGCTGATCAATGCGATGGGTCATCAGCGCGGCGATGCGCGCGCCTACGATCGTTGGGAGGCGCTTGGCGCAACGGGCTGGAATCATGCCGCGTTGTTGCCGATGCATCGCCGCAGCGAAACCTATTCCGGCGGCGCGAATGCCTGGCGCGGGGGTGATGGGCCGCTCGACGTGCTGGCGGTCGATGCGGCCAGCGCCAGTCCGCTCGCGCGCGATTTTTTGGGCGCAGCACGCGCCCGGGGCCACGCCTGGAGCGACGACCTCAACGGCGCTGCCGCAGGCGAGGCGTGCTGGAACCAATTCACGATCGGTGCCGGCCGCGTGCGCGAGCATGCAGCGCGCGCCTATTTGCAACCGATCGCGGATCGGACGAACCTCTTTTTGCTCGGTGATGCACCGATTCAAACATTGCTGTTCGAAGGCGAGCGGTGCGTCGGCGTGCGCTATCTGCATGCCGGCGAGATCACCGAATTGCGTGCCGAACGCGGCGTGATCCTCGCGACCGGCGCCATCGACACGCCAAAATTGCTGATGTTGTCGGGTATCGGCCCTGCCGCGCATTTGCGGCAGTTCGGCATCGAAGTGCGGGTCGATCACGCCGAGGTCGGTGCGAATTTGCACGACCATCCCCTCGTCGGCGGTGTCGCTTTCGAAGCGCGACGCGCGGTGCCGACCTCCGCCTACAACCATGGCGAGGGCATGCTCTTCACCACGTTGGGCGCGAGCGGCGTGCCGAACGTGCTCCTCATGGCCGTCACCGTGCCTTTCGTGATTCCTTCGGTGGGCGCTGCGCCGCAGAACTGTTTCACGATCGTGCCGTGCCTGATGCAGCCGCGCAGTCGCGGCACCGTGCGGCTCGCATCCGCCGCCGCCGCGCTCGCGCCTGTCATCGACCCGCGCACCTATGAAGAGACGGCGGATCTTGACACCCTGGTCGAGGCCGTGAGGTTGGCGCGCGATCTCGGACGCGCGAAAGAGATGTCCGACTGGGTGGCGCGCGAGGTTTATCCCGGCCCGGGGACGGACGACGCAAGCGCGTTGCGCGACTTCGTGAAACGCGGCACGAGTCCGTTTTATCATCCGGTCGGCACGGCGCGGATGGGCGCCGATGCGGGGGCGCCGGTCGCCCCGGATCTGTCGGTCAAGGGCGTGACGGGCTTGTACGTTGCCGACGCTTCGGTGATGCCGCAGATCGTGCCGGCGATGACCAATGCCGCGGTGATCGCGATCGCCGAGCGTGCGGCCGACCTCATCGCGGGACGTCGTCAAATACCTACCTAACGAACTTCCAACAAGAGTCGACTTTAGCAACATGAAGACTTTGACCGTGGTCGTGGGTTTCGACCAAAGAGAATCCGTCGCTTATCACGCGTTTTGCCAGAGCGTGCTCGAAAAGTCGTCCATTCCGGTGCGCTTTCTGCCGCTGGCGCGCGGCGCGATGAAGTTCTACACCGAGACGCACCAGGATGGCAGCAACGCGTTCATCTATTCGCGGTTTCTAACGCCCTTCCTGTGCGATTACGAAGGCATGGCGGTGTTCGCCGACGGCGACATGATCTGTCTCACCGACATCGCCGAGCTTGCGCGCTTGTACGACCCGACCAAGGCCGTGCAAGTCGCCAAGCACGACTACAAGACCAAAGCAGCCGTCAAATATCTCGGCAACAAAAACGAAAACTACCCGCGCAAGAATTGGTCCAGCCTGATTCTCTGGAACTGCAGCCATCCTGCCAATCGCGTGCTGACGCCGGCGCTGGTGCAGGAGAAGCCCGGTTCGTTCCTGCATCGGTTCTCCTGGTTGGACGACTCGCTGATCGGCGAGTTGCCGAAGGAGTGGAACTGGCTCGAGACCGAGTACGACCTGAACCCCGCGGCCAAGCTGATCCACTACACCCTCGGCACGCCCTGCTTCAAAGACTACGAGAAGTCGGACACCTCGGACGAGTGGTGGGCGGCCTATCGGCGGCTGACCGACGGCATCGGCGTCTGAATATCGCGTGGCGCCGCGCCACGCTCCCCCAGGTGGACTGGGTTAAGCTAACCACATGGAGCGGGGGGTAGCTTATCGCGAGTGCATGGATCGCCTGACGGCGATCGCCACAGCGCTCGGGCTTTCGGTGCAGCACGAACGGCTCGCACCGATCGCCGAGATCGTGATCCAGTCCATGACCGGCGTCTGGCGCCGCTTCCACACGGTCGATCACGTGTTCATGGTCGGCGGACAACTCGATCCCGTCGAGCAATTGGCCGGCTTGTTCCACGATGTCGTTTATCTGCAGGTCGATCAGCGCATTCCGCTGAATCTCGCCCAGCACATCACGCCGTTCATCCGCGAAATACCGACGTTCGAGTTGGGTGCGCCCGAGCGCCTGTGCATACGCGATGCGGCGGATTGTCGTGCCGATCCGAAGTTCCTCGCGGTGCGACGTTTGTTCGGGCTCGATTTCGGCGACGTGTTGTCGCCGTTCGCCGGTCAAAACGAATTCCTGAGCGCGCTCGTGGCGGCGCAAGTTTTGGCCCCCACGTTTCCACCCGCCGCCGTGGCGCAAGTGATCGCGTGCATCGAGGCGACGATTCCGTTTCGACTCGCCGAGCCGGGCAAACCGACGGCGAGCGAGATTCTGCATACGCGCTTGGCTGCGCTGTCGGTGGAGTTGCAGTTCGGCTGGTCGCCGACCGACGTCGACGATGTCGTGCGTCGGGCGGTACGTCTGGCGAACCGGGACGTGCAGGGGTTCGGTTCCGACGACGTGGCCATTTTTTTGGACGACACCTGGCATCTCATTCCCGAGACCAACCACAACCTTCTGGTCTCGCCCACCTACACGGTGCGCGACTACCGGACTTCGCTGCAAAAAATGGCAGGGTTTTTGGGCAGCCTGCGTCCGGAGGCGGTGTTCCGTCGTTTCGGCGGCGAGCCCGATGAGGCGAAGTATGCGTCGTGGGTCGCGGCTGCGACGCGCAATCTCGCCATCGCGCGGCATTACCTCGGCGCCAAGCTCGTTTCGATCGCGTTTCTCGAGGCTTTGTCGTTGCGGTTCGCGCCCGACGTCGCATTGTCCGCGTTGATGGGCGAGCTCGTGCCTGACCCGGCTTACGACATCGGGACGCTCGAAGCGTTGTTGCCTGCGTACCCCGCAGCGCCCGCTCCGCGCGATTCCATCGAAGCAGCCGTGCGGTCCCTGCTCGAGGAGGGACGGCATGCGGACGTGCAGTACGACATCCGGCATTCGCCCGTGGCCGCCGTGTTTTTGAGGTGCATGGGCTTTGCACGCATGAGCGCGTTGCGAGACTCCGCGCAGACGATGTTTCAGTCGCTCGCGGCGGCGAGCGATTCGCAGGGTCGGCGATCTGCGGCCGAGAGATTTTTGAAAGAATTCGACCCGGCGCTCACTGCCGCCATCGCTGCCGGGATCGCCGAGCTCTACGAGCGACGGCGCGTGGCGGTATTGCAAAATCGGCCGTGAGCCGCGGAGCCATTTTGAAAAATCACTTGCCTGAATACTTGGCGGAATTCTTCGGTACCGCGATCATGATGATCGTCGGCATCGGTGCGGTCACGTTCATGTGGTCCGACGGCAGCGTGATGCGCGAACTCATCCCGTCGGAGCCGCTGCGTCGTTTGTGCACCGGACTGCTGTTTGCCGGCGGCGGCACGGCCGTCGTCCTGTCGCCGCTCGGGCAGCGCAGCGGCGGGCATTTGAACCCGGCCGTCACGGTTGCATTCTGGGTGAAGGGCCAGGTCACCACCATCGATGCGCTCGCGTACGTGGTCGCGCAGATGCTCGGCGCCGTGCTCGGCGTCTGGGTGATCGCGATGGTCGGTGGCGCAGCCGCGCAAAGCGTGCAGCTCGGCATCACCTTGCCGGGCGGTGCGTATTCGGCCGGCGTCGCTTTGATTGCCGAATTCGTCATCACGTTTGCCTTGATGTTCACGATTCTCTACTGCGTCAACGAGCCGCGTCAGGCTGCGCGCACGCCGTATTTCGCGGGCTTGCTGGTAGCGTTGCTCGTATTCGTCGAGGCGCCGATTTCCGGCACGAGTCTCAATCCGGCGCGCAGCTTTGCGCCTGCCTTGCTCACCACCGTATTCGACCATTTCTGGCTGTACGTGGTCGGCCCGGTCGCCGGCGCAGTGCTCGCGGTCTTCGTCTATGGACGGACCTTCGGCGCGCACGGACGGGCCGGTTGCGCCAAGCTGTTCCACACTGAACGATATCGATGCATTTTCTCCGATTGTTCGCATTCGTTGTTTGCGGCTGGCGCCGTAGTGCTGCGCGAGGGCGAGTCGGCCGACAAGGCATATGTGGTCGAGCGGGGTGAAGTCGAAGTGCGGCGCCGTGGTGCGAATGGCGAGGATGTCGTGCTCGCGACGCTAGGTCCCGGCGAGTGGATCGGCGAGATGGGGCTGTTGCTGCAATTGCCGCGGTCGGCTTCCGTGGTCGTCACCCGCGATGCTTCCTTGCGAGTCGTCACGCCCGACAACTTCGCGCATGTCATCACGGAGCATCCGTTGGAGACTCAGCGCCTGCTCAAGCAGTTGGCCGAACGATTGCACGAGACCGATCGACGCGTCATCCTTTGAGCGGCTCGTGATCGTCGCTGTCTCCCCCGGAGAGTGTCCGTGATTGCATCTGTCTCCCGCATCGGCGCAACTGCGCTGCTGGGCCTGTTCGTCGCCTTTGCGCCGCTCGCGGGCGGCGCCAAAGAAAATCGACCGGCCTACATGTCGTCGACCAACGTCGATTGGGTGGCCTTGCTGCCGCCACCGCCCGCGCGGGATTCGGAGGCGCAGCGTCGCGATCTCGAGGCCGTGCTCGCCGTGCAACGCGTCACGCGTGACGATGACGCGCGCCGCAAGCTCGCCGTGGCGGATGCCGAGGGCGAGTGCTTCCGCTACGCGGATGTGCTCGGCAAGGATTTCACGCCGAAAAATTTGCCCGCCACGCGCGAGTTTTTCGAGCAAGCCTTGCGCGAGGGGAGCGTACCGGCAGGCGTGGTGAAAGATCAGTGGCGCAGGCCCCGCCCATACGTCGGCAACGACAACGTCGAGCGGCTCGCCGACGTCAGCTCCGGAATCACCAGCAGTCAGCGCGACTACGCCTCGTATCCGAGCGGTCATGCGACGCGCGGTACGATCTGCGCCATCCTGCTCTCGATGATGGTGCCCGAAAAACAGACACAGCTGTTCGTGCGCGCCGAGCAATACCGACAATCACGCGTGATCGTCGGGGCGCATCATCCGACCGACGTGGATGCCGGCAAGGTGTTGGGTACCGTGGCCGTCGCGTTGATGTCGGGCAGCCCCGCGTTCGAACGCGACCGTGCCGCCGCCACGCAAGAGTTGCGCCGTGCGTTGGGGATGTCGCCCGCGCTGCCGACACGCAAGTCGGTCAGCCCCGAGACTCCGCTCGCGCGCGATTGAGATCGGCATTCGTTTTGGCGAGTCGCTCGATCAGCATGCGCGTGATACCGACGGACACTTGCGAGTTCTCCTCGACCAACCGTACGAACACGTCTTGCCTGATCGCGAGCATCGACAAGGCCGTGGCCGCGCGTATCGTCGTCGTACGGGGGCTGCTCGTCAGCAGCGCCATTTCGCCGAACACTTGATGTCGGCCGAGTCGTGCAACGACGGTCTCGCCTGAAGCGCTCTCGAGCACCACTTCCGCGCTTCCTTCCAGAATCACGTAGGCGTTGTCGCCGGGGTCACCTTGGCGGAACACGACATGCTCCGGCTCGAACGCGACGGGCTCGCTGGTGAATGCGAGCAATTTGAGTTGCGAGCGATCCATGCCGGCGAAGAGCGGAATCTGCGCGAGAATGCCGACCGTGTTGGATAGATCGTCGCTGCCTTCGTCGGTTCTGGTGGTCGGCGTCGACTCCCGCGCGACGGCCGCCGAATGTTCGACGACCTTGCCGTTCCGCAACTCGAAGGCGCGTTCAAGCGTCTTGACTCGCGTCGAGTCCGCGTCGATCAGCAGCAACGTACGATCGCGCAGTTCGCGACGCAAGTTCGCGAACAGGGCATCTTGCGCACGTACGTCCAGCGCCGACATCGCATCGTTGAAAATCAAGATGTCCGGTCGCTTGATCAGGCAACGGGCGAGCGCGAGACGTTGTCGTTGCGCTGCGGTCAATCGCGCGCCGCCGATTCCGATGTCGTACTCCAGACCGAGGTCCAGTATCGCGAGCCGCAGCCCCAATTCATCAAGAACTTCCGCCACCAACTGATCGAGTTTTTCGCTTTGCTCTTTGCGCGACAGGACGACTTTCCCAAAGAGAATGTTGTCGTGGACGCTGGCTGCGCCGTTGTAAGTCGTCGGATCGAAAAATTGCACGCTGTTGCCTAGCGTCGGCGGCAGGTTGGCCGCGAACAGTTCGCGTGCACGCAAAATCGCGGCCTGGAAGTCGGCGTCGATCGCGCCGACGGCGTGTTGCGACGCCACGAGCTTGAATGGCAGACGAATCAGCTGGGCGCGGTCGTGATCCGAAAGCGCCGAAACCCCGAGCTGATCGGCGCGCCGCACGATGACGTCGAACTCGGGCAGCTCTTCGGCACGTATGAAGCTGAACTGCTCGAAAAACTCCTGGCCCGACTTGAGGCTGCGGAACATTTCGGTCATGAGCACCGCCAGCTTTCGGCCGCGTTCGAGAAACTCCGCCGTCAGCCCGGAGGATTCGATGACCTCACGCATGTACGGATTGTCGCCGAGTCGATCGAGGGCCAATGCATCGCCGACCGGAGTACCGAACAAAATGTTTTCCGCTACCGTCGCGTTGGCGAGATACGCAGTGCGGTCAAAGGATTCCACGGCCGCACTCAAGCCGCTTTCGACGACCTTCCGGCGCAACAAATGGCGAGCCCCGAGCAAGCGCTCGGCGAGTTCGGGCGACGTGCGTGCATCGACGATGCGTCGCAAACCGAACGCATAGACATCCTGCTCGAAATCCACGCGGCGCAGGATTTCCGCGATTCGTAGACGGAGCTCATCGTCGCTTCCGCATCCTGCCGCCGCGTAGTCCAGCCACTCCGCATCCGGCTCGAAGGTGCTGTTGCCCGAGCGCTCCGCTTCGGCGTCGGACGCCGCGGCGTGCCCGATCGGGCGATGACGCAGCGGATACAGCAAAGTGTCACGGATGCTGCCAGCGCCCAAAAATACTTCCGAGGAGGCGAGTGCGATGCGCCGTCCGACCACGCTGTCGGGCAGCGTGGTCAGATCGTGATCGAAGATTTTCAGAGTGCCGTCGCGGGGTCGCAGTTGGCGCGCCAGCACGCGCGCAAGCTCTTCGCGTGCAGCACCCGTGCCGCCGTAAAAGCCGGCGTGGACCGGCAATGACAAGTCGAGGTTTGCGCCGTCGACCGATTTGAGGCCGTCATCACTCTCGACCACCACGTTCGACGCAACGAGCTTGCCGACGCTCTCGGTACGCAGCGACGGCTCCGCGGAGAGTACGATGCGGTCCATCAATGTCGGCGGCGCAAAGTATTCGCGCAACTGGTCGTATTTGACGCGTGCGTCCTCGGCTTTTTGATAGTAGTCGATCAAGTCCTTCCAAGGCGCGTACATGTCTTTGTGCGCCGAAAGTACCGCGACCAGCGAGCCCAGGCTGATGTCGCCTCGAATGGCGAGGTATCCGCCGATCGACAAAAAGAAGAACGGCGTCAATTGCGAGAAAAACTGGTTCAACACGTTGACGGTGTAGCGTGAGCTCGCGATCCGGACGCGCAGATCGAAAACGCCGCCGAGTCGTTTGGTGATTTGAGCAAGCTCGTACTGCGACGTGTCGTGGCCGTGAATTTCTGCGGCGCCGGAAATGATGTGGCCGACCTTGTCCGAAATGCCGCGTACCGCCAGAGACTCGCGCCGCTGCAGGTCGTTCACGCGCTGCTGGATCTTCGGAATGATCAGCAACTGCACCGGGTAGAGCGCGATGGCCGCCAAGCCCATCATCCAGTCTTGCAAAAAAATGAACAGGACGATCGTCGCCAGCGTTCCGGCTGCGACCGTCGGCACGGTCAATGCCTCGGACATGAAAAACCCGAGTGGCGACGTCTCGGCGGTGACCATCGAGACGATTTGCCCCGACGATTGCGTTCTGAATTCCTTGACGGGGAAGCGCAGCAAGCGCTCGATCAGGTCATAGCGCAGCCGGCGCAGCAGCCGATCGCCGACTCTGTATCGGTATGTGGAGGTGAAAAACTTGAAGGCGCCGTTGATGAGCACGAGACCGAGAAATCCCGCGCATAAAACGAGCAGATAAGGGATTTGCTCGAGTGCAACGCCGAGAATCGGCTTGGGAAAGCCGCTGCCACCGATTGCCTGGTTGATGATCTGCTTCGGCAGTTCGAAGGAGAGATAAAGGAAGGGGAGCGCGGCGGCCGACAATAGCACCAGCAGCACCTGATCTTTGGCGCTGTGGCGCACGATGAATCGGTAAATGTTGCGTTCCATGGTGTATTCCGGCGCGTCGTCACGCCGCCGATTCGGCGCGACGACGGCAAGTCTTAGCGTCGATCTAGCGCGGCGTCAGCGACACCAACGGAGTCATGCGATTCACGTCGCCGCCTTGCAGCATCAGCAGCATGCTCATGAGCGAGAAGGTCGTGCGGGTGTCTTGATCCGATTCTCCGATGTAAAACCATTCATCGCGATAACGGACCTTGACGGCGGCACGCTCCGGAGCGCCGCGCGAGCTGCGCACCTTGAAGAGATCGCCCTTGCCGGGATCGAAGATCGTCCCGTCGATGTTGCGATTTTGTGCGACACCTTCGGCTAGGTCGCGCGATGAGGCCTGCACGCCATTACCCAAAAAATAGAATGCGGAATACAGCGATCGAGTCGCCAGCATCACGGTCGCCGACGGGGTGGTCGGATCGCCGAGCCCCAACTGCACCCGAATCGGCTTGCCGTCGGGGCGGATATTGAGAATGCGGCATGCTTCCTGATAAGCCTTTTCATTGGCGGCGCCCGGCGTCGGGATCATCGCCAGGACGTCTGCACCGTTTGCGTCGCGTTCGATGGCGAACGCGAGACGATTCGCGCGTTGCAGGCTGCGCAAGTGTTTGGCGAGCACCGGATATTCGTTGTCGCCCGCGACGTTGTTGCGCAGGCCGTTGATCGAGTCTGCCGCGACCAGCAGCACACGCTCGATGCTCCAACCGGATTGCAGCAGGAGCGAGATCGTCTTCAGATCGATGGGTGTGAGAATCTGCCGCACGAATTTTTCGCCGGTGTTCGGCGCGTAGAAAACCAGCGGCGACTCCGTCATCGATCCGCCGAGGCCGCCGGTGTACGACTCGCGCGCGCCGAATCCGGACGGGAAAAATCCCGAGAGGTTCAAGTTTCCGGAGCGCGACATGGAACTCGACACCGCCGTGATTTCCAGAAACATCACCGGATCGTTGTAGCGCTGACGAACGATATTCAAAAGAAGTTGCTGGGCATCGGTGCGTTGAATCGCCTCGTTGAAGCCCGTGCGGCTGTAGTCGATGCTCACCGGGCCGATCGAAGTGCAGCCCGAGACCAATGTCGCCACCAGCGCCAGTGCAGCCAGTCCGGATTTTTTCATTTTATTTCACCCCATCCCATCGCACGGTCGTCGTGCGTCCCCTAGCCCAAGCTTAAGCGTTGCGAGTGACGTCCGTCAGCATTGCACGGGTCGTTGAAACGACAACGCCGTCGACCGGTTTCCCAGTCGACGGCGTCGCGTTACGCGAAATCCGCGTTGCTCAGGCCGAGATCAAGTCCCCGGCGGTTTCGGCGGGCCATTCGGCATGCCGCCCGGCGGTGTACCGCCATTCGGCGGCGGACCCATGCCCGAAGGCGGGGCGCCGTTGGGTTGGCCGCTCGGCGGCGGACCCATGCCCGTCGGCGGAGTGCCATTTGGCGGCTTTGTGCCGCCTTGCGGAGGCGCGCCCGTCGGTTGACCACCCGGCGGCGGACCCATGCCCGAAGGCGGAGCGCCGTTGGGCTGGCCGCTCGGCGGCGGACCCATGCCCGAGGGCGGGGCGCCATTAGGCTGGC
>JAFMJH010000033.1 GCA_017853555.1 Steroidobacteraceae bacterium | reverse complement strand
GGTCGCAAACCCGACGGCACCGAGGTCCATGATGACCCTCTCTTCGAGTCGCCGCGCGGCAACGACCGCGCGCGGGTCGAGCCGTCGATTTCGTTCGACGGCGTTGGCGCGGACGAGCACGACAGCGACGCACGCGAGCCGGTGCGCGAACCACCTCTGGTGCGCATCGAAGAAGCCGAAGATCGGCGCGCGGGGCGCGGCATTCCGATCATCGATCCGCGCGTCGAGCCCGTGGTCGCGGCGGTTGATGATGTCGATACGATCGAATCGGGCGCGGACATCCGTCAGTCCGCGCAGCTTGAGCCGGTCGCGCCTGAAGCACCGAGCGAACCGGTCGTGTTGCCGCCCATTCATCCCGTGCAGCCGCGACTCGTGTGGCCGCCGGAAGAGCAGCGCGTGATCATCGGTATGCGTCTGGTCGGACCCAACGGCGAAAAGTTCACCGGGGGCAGCCTGCGCCAAGCCTTGCAGGGCGAGGGCTTCGTGCACGGTGAGCTCGATATTTTCCATCGGGCGTTGGCCGACGGCCGGGTGATTTTTTCGGCGGCGAGCCTGACGCGACCCGGCAATTTCGATCCGAACACCATGGATTCGAATTTGTTCCTCGGCCTGAATTTGTTCGCCGTGCTGCCTGGAGCCCTGAGCGGCGGCGAGACGATCGATCGCTTGATCGGCGCGGCGCAAATGCTCGCGCAACGACTGCGTGGCGAGTTGCAGGACTCGCGTGGCGCACCGCTCACCGAGGCCCGCATCGTCGAGATGCGTCGCGACGCCGACGGAGCGGGCATACCGCTGCCTTGAGCGGTTCGAGTCGCCATGACACGGCACAGCGGCGACGAGAGTTCGAAGGCGGCGGCGGAAATCGAGACGCTGCGTCGCGACATCCGCCACCATAACCATCGTTACTACGTGCTCGACGACCCGGAGATTTCCGACGCCGAGTGGGACCGATTGCTGCTGCGATTGCGTGCGCTCGAAGCTGCGCACCCCGAACTCGTCACGCCGGATTCGCCGACGCAACGGGTCGGTGCAGCGCCCGCCGAGGAGTTCGCGGAGATCCGGCATCGTCTGCCGATGCTGTCGCTCGACAACGCATTTTCGGACGAGGATGTCGTCGGCTTCGATCGGCGCGCGCGCGAGCGGCTCGGTCGCGAGACGCAGTTCGAATATTCAGCTGAACCGAAGCTCGATGGTTTGGCGATCGCCGTGACCTATGAAAACGGCGTGCTGGTGCGCGCGGCGACGCGCGGGGACGGCACGACCGGCGAGGATGTCACGGCCAACGTGCGCACCATCGCGTCGCTTCCGCTGCGTCTCTCGGGTGATGCGCCGCCTTTGCTCGAAGCGCGCGGCGAAGTGTTCATGCCGATCGCCGGATTCGAGCGCATGAACGCCGAGGCGGCGCGTCGCGGCGACAAAGTATTCGTCAATCCGCGCAACGCGGCGGCAGGCAGTCTGCGGCAACTCGATCCGCGCATCACCGCCTCGCGCCCGCTGGACTTGTTCTTCTACGCGCTCGGCGTCGTCGAGGGCGCGCGCTTGCCGAAGCGCCATAGCGAAGTGCTGCAACGTTTGCGGCATTGGGGGTTGCGGGTATGCCCGGAGGCGCGGGTGGTGAGCGGCGTGAGCGGCTGTCTCGACTATTACGCAAATATCGGCGCGCGCCGTGCGCAGTTGCCATACCAGATCGATGGTGTCGTCTACAAAATCGACGATCTCGATGCGCAGCGCGAGTTGGGGTTCGTCTCGCGCGCGCCGCGCTGGGCGGTGGCCCACAAATTTCCGGCCGACGAAGCGCTCACCGTATTGAAAGACGTCGAGTTTCAAGTTGGTCGCACTGGCGCATTGACCCCGGTCGCACGTCTCGAGCCGGTGTTCGTCGGCGGCGTGACGGTGTCGAATGCGACGCTGCACAACATGGACGAGATCGTGCGCAAGGACGTGCATGTGGGCGATACGGTGGTCGTGCGACGCGCCGGCGACGTGATCCCGGAAGTGGCTCGCGTGCTGCCGGAGCGTCGTCCGGTCGGAGCGCGGGTTCCGCAGATGCCGATGCAGTGCCCGGTATGCGGCTCGAGCGTCGAGCGCGATGTCGACGCCGCCGTGGCGCGCTGCACGGGCGGTTATCGTTGCAGCGCGCAGCGCAAGGAGCGCTTGCGGCACTTCGCATCGCGGCGCGCCCTGGACATCGAGGGTCTCGGCGAGAAGTTGGTCGATCAATTGGTCGAGGCCGCGTTGGTCGAATGGCCGTCGGATCTGTTCGGGTTGTCGGCCGAACGTCTCGCGGCGCTCGAGCGCATGGGGCAAAAGTCGGCGGAGAATCTGATCGGCTCGATCGAGCGCAGCAAAGAAACTTCGCTCGCACGCTTCTTGTATGCGCTCGGCATTCGGGAAGTGGGCGAGGCGACTGCCGCTGCGCTCGCGCGTCACTTCGGTGATGTCGATGCCTTGGCGAGCGCGGATCTCGAGCGCGTACAGCAGGTGCCCGACGTCGGCCCCGTGGTGGCGGCGCGGGTGGTGGAATTCTTTGCCGACCCGGACAACCGACGCGAAATCGAGCGCCTGCGCACGATGGGCGTACATTGGGCGAGCGCAGCACCGTCGTCGGGTGAGCAACCGTTCGCGGGGCTCACCTTCGTGATCACCGGCAGCCTCGAGTCCATGGGTCGCGACGAGGCCGAGGATGCGTTGCGGGCACTCGGCGCGAAGGCGGTCGGCAGCGTGTCCAGGAAGACGAGTTATCTGATCGCCGGTGCCGAGGCGGGCTCGAAATTGCGAAAAGCAGAGGAACTCGGCGTGCCGGTGCTCGATGAGCAGGCGCTGCTTGCGATGCTGAAAACGAAACGCCCGCCGGGTTGAGCCGGCGGGCGCTGCTTCGTCACGGCCACGCGCGTGGCGCAACCGTCGAGGATTACTGCAGTTTCTTTTCGATCTTGGCGGCTTTGGCGAGTTCGTCGCCATAGGCACGGAACTTCTTGGCCAGCACGACCTGACCCAGCTGCGGCTTGACCTGCTCGAACGGCGGCGGCTGCACGTCGCGCACGTCGTCGAGCCGAATGATGTGCCAGCCGAATTGCGTCTGGACCGGCTTTGCGGTGGTCTCGCCCTTCTTGAGCGCCATGACCGCATCGGAGAACGGCTTCACCATCGCCTGCGGACCGAACCAGCCGAGATCGCCACCCTTGTCGCGCGACGAATCGAGCGAATCTTTGGCGAGCGTCTCGAACTTCTCGCCCTTGGCGAGACGCGCGAGAATCTGGTCGGCAAAATCTTTGGTCTGCACCAGGATATGACGCGCGCGATATTCGTTGCGCGGCAGCTGGGCGACTTGCGTGTCGTACTCGGCCTTCAGGTCCTGGTCGGTCGGCGTCTTGTCCTTCAGGTAGGACTCCGTGGCCGCACGCTGCAGGGCATCGAGCTTGGAGAGTTCGATGGCGGCGGCGGTTTCGCCCTTGGCGAGACCGTCCTTCTCGGCCTTCGCGGCCACGAGTTGCAGGCGGATCAAGGCGTCGAGGGCTTGCTGCTTCTGCTCGGCGTTGAGGGCCGACGAAGGCTGGCCCGTGGCGGCCTGCACGTAGAAGTCGAACGTGGAGCGCGTGATGGTCTGGCCGTTGACGACCGCGACCGGTTGCAGTCCGGCGTCCTTGCCATCACCGTCGGCGGCGCCGGCGCCCTTGGGTTTGCAGGCGGCGAGCGCAACGCACACGACGGCCAGGGTCAGGAAACGCGAAATCTTCATGAGGGTCTCTTGGGGTCTGGTTGCAGAAGGGGCGCATTATGCCGGTAAGCGGGCATCGATCGACAGGGCATGGACCTCGGTGCCCATCAAATCCGCAACCGCGTCGTACACCAGCCGGTGGCGAGCGAGGGGCGCAAGCCCTGCAAAGCGCGCCGAGGCGATGCCCACCCGGAAATGCCCGCCCTCGCGCGCGCCGGCGTGGCCGGCGTGCAGGGCGCTGTCGTCGTGCAGTTCGAGCCAGGAGGGGGCGAGGGCACTTTCCAGTCGCTCGCGCAGAAGTTTGAGTCGGTGTTCGCTCACGGCGGGGTCTCGGGCGTGGGGGGTAGCGAGCGGCCGAGATACACCGACTGCGCCACCACGAAGACCAGGGTGATCGCCGTGATGCCGAACACCTTGAATTTCACCCAGTCGGCTTGCGAAAGATTGAACGCGACCCACAGGTTGGCGGCGCCCATGACGGCGTAAAACGCGACCCAGGCGAGATTCACCTGCGACCAGACGCGTGCCGGTACGCCGGCGAACACCTCGGCCGAGGCCGCAAGCATGAGTCGCTCGGCGAAGGTGCGTTGCCCCACGAACTGACTGACCAGAAACGCGACGCCGACGGACCAGAAGAAAACGGTCGGTTTCCAGATGATGAAGCGCTCGTCGTGCAATAGCAGCGTGGCGCCACCGAAGATCAGCACGAGTGCGGCGCTGATGCCGTGCATCGGCGGAATCCGCCGCGTGCGTGCGAAATCGAACGCCAGCAAGGCGAGCATCGCGACCATCAGTGTCGCCGTGGCCGCGTAGATGTCCGCGACGCGATAGGCGATCAGGAAGGCGACGAGCGGCGCGAACTCGATCAGGGTCTGCATGCGGCTATGATACCGGCCTCATCGTGCAACGCTTCGAACTCCATCCTAAAAATCCCCATCTGCGGCTGATTCGTCAGGCCGTGGACATTTTGCGTGGCGGCGGCGTCATCGCCTATCCGACCGACTCCTGTTACGCGCTCGGCTGCCACATCGGCGACAAGGACGCGCTCGAGCGCATTCGCCGCATTCGCGACGCCGATCGTCACCATCATTTCACGTTGGTGTGTCGCGATCTGACCGAGATCGCGAAGTACGCGCGCGTCGATACGCCGCAGTTCCGCCTGCTGAAGGCCTGCACGCCCGGGCCGTACACGTTTTTGCTCGAGGCGACGCGCGAGGTGCCGCGCCGTCTGCAACACGAAAAGCGCCGCACCATCGGCATCCGCGTTCCGGATCATCCGGTGCCGCAGATGTTGTTGGCCGAGCTCGGCGAGCCGATCATGACCTCGACGCTCATGCTGCCCGGCGACG
Organism: Steroidobacteraceae bacterium; assembly: GCA_017853555.1. Lineage (GTDB taxonomy): Bacteria > Pseudomonadota > Gammaproteobacteria > Steroidobacterales > Steroidobacteraceae > UBA964. The sequence goes on along the minus strand of JAFMJH010000033.1, from coordinate 14,715 downwards.
AGTGGCCCTTGAACGACGCCGACGAAATCGAGTCGCGGCTCGGCGCGCAACTCGATGCGTTGCTCGACGGCGGTGCCTGCGGCCTGGAGCCGACCACCGTAGTCGATCTGGCGGCGCCGGTGCCCGTGATCGTGCGTGTCGGTCGTGGCAGCGTGGCGCCTTTCGGGCTCTGAAACGGCGCTGCTCCGCTATACTTCGGTTCTTGCGGCGCGTGGGTGCGAGCTTTTGGTTCCGCCGGCAGCCAGAAAACGAGAAAATTCCTAAACTTATGCATTTTAATTCGAGCGGATCGTCACGGTGAGTACCGCCACGCAGGCCGGTCGCGTGCTTTCGGGCATGCGCCCGACCGGACAACTCCACCTCGGCAACTACCACGGCGCGCTGCGCAACTGGGTGGATCTGCAATATCAGTATCCGTGTTTCTTTTTCGTGGCCGACTGGCACGCATTGACCACGGGCTACGAAGACACCTCGATGCTGCCCGAGTACACGCAGCAAATGGCGATCGATTGGTTGGCCGCGGGTTTGAACCCCGGTGTCGCGACGCTGTTCGTGCAGTCGCACGTGCCCGAGCACGCCGAACTGCATCTGCTGTTGTCGATGATCACGCCGCTGTCGTGGCTCGAGCGCGTGCCGACCTACAAGGACCAGCAAGCCGAACTCGCCGAGAAGGATCTGGCCACCTACGGCTTCCTCGGTTACCCGCTTTTGCAGTCTGCGGACATCCTGCTCTATCGCCCGCAGCACGTGCCGGTCGGCGAAGATCAGGTCGCGCACGTGGAGATCACGCGCGAGGTCGCCCGGCGCTTCAATAATTTGTTCGGCCGCGAGAGCGAATTCGAAACGAAGGCTGAAAAAGCCATCAAAGAACTCGGCGGTCGCAACAGTTCGCTGTATCGCGAGTTGCGTCGCAAGTTCCAGGAATCGGGCGATACGGTGGCACTCGAGAAGGCGCGCGCGCTGGTGCAAGGCAACAATCGCATCACGGTCGCCGATCGCGATCGTCTGCTCGGGTTTCTCGAAGGCTCGAGCGTGGCCATCTTGCCCGAGCCGCAGGTGCTGCTGACGCCGACGCCGAAATTGCCGGGACTCGACGGTCGCAAGATGTCGAAGTCCTACGGCAACACCATCGGGCTGCGCGAAGATCCGGATTCGGTCGCCAAGAAATTGAAGACCATGCAAACCGACCCGGCGCGCGTGCGGCGCACCGACGTCGGCGATCCGGGCAAATGCCCGGTATGGCAGTTGCACGAGGTCTATTCGGACGATGCGACCAAGCGCTGGGCCGAGGCCGGTTGTCGCAGCGCCGGGATCGGCTGTCTCGAGTGCAAGAAGCCGCTGATCGACAAGGTCGTCGAAGAGAGCACGACGATGCGCAAGCGCGCGCAGGAGTACGAGGAGAACCCCGAACTGGTGCGCAATATTTTGACCGAAGGCGCCGAGAAGGCGCGCGATGCGGCCCGCGAAACGCTGGACGACGTGCGTCGCGCCATGCATCTGCGCGGCGATTGATCGCACCCGGAGTGACGAACCCATGACTCAACCCCATTTGCAGTTGGTGCAGTCCGAGCCGCTCGCGGCGGACGGTGCCGCACCGGTGCAGTCGGAAATGCCGTTCGCGGTGGTGCAGGGCGAGCCGGTCACCGAATTGCCGCGCGACCTGTACATCCCGCCGCAGGCGCTCGAGGTGTTCCTCGAGGCGTTCGAGGGTCCGCTCGATCTTCTGCTGTATCTCATCCGGCGCCAGAATCTCGACATCCTCGACATCCCGCTCGCCGAAATCACGCGCCAGTACATGAACTACATCGAACTGATGCAGGACATGCAGCTCGAGCTCGCGGGCGAATATCTCGTGATGGCGGCGACGCTCGCCGAAATCAAATCGCGGATGCTGTTGCCGCGTTCGTCGGAGGCCACCACCGAAGAGTCGGATCCGCGCGCCGATCTCGTGCGTCGCTTGCAGGAGTACGAACGTTTCAAGCAGGCGGCCGAGACCATCGATCGCATTCCGCGTCTCGAGCGCGACATCTGGTTGGCGAGTGCGGAGAACGAGCACCGGCGCGCACGCACGAGCTTGCCCGACGTCACGCTCAAAGAAATGATCCTCGCGTTCCGTGAAGTGGTCGCGCGCGCCGAGATGTTCGCGCACCACCACGTGCAGCGCGAGCGTCTTTCGGTGCGCGAACGCATGACGGACGTGCTCGCGGCGGTGTCCGGTGGCGATTTCGTCGAGTTCGCGCGGCTCTTCCGTGCGGAAGAAGGGCGCATGGGTGTCACGGTGACGTTCGTGGCCATCCTCGAGCTCGTCCGCGAAGGTTTGCTCGAGCTCGTGCAAACCGAGACCTATGGTTCATTGCATGTACGCGCCGGCGGCAATCCCGCACTGCGCCTGATTGCAGGTACCGACGTGGACACCCCGGAGGAATCCGTCACCTTTGACGACGGATTCGTGGACGACACCAGTTTCGACGATGTGGATGACGAAGGATCAGCATGACCGACCAGCATTTGCGCAATGTGATCGAGGCGGCACTGCTCGCGGCCGGCAAACCGCTGACGGTGGCCGAGCTCGTGCAATTGTTCGACGAAGACGCGCGACCGGCCAACGCCGTAGCCAAAGAAGCCTTGGCAGCGCTTGCCGCGGAGTATGACGGTCGCGGCATCGAGCTGCGCGAGACCGCGAGCGGCTGGCGGATCAACGTTCGGCCGGATCTCGCGCGCGAGATTTCGCGCCTGTGGCCCGAGCGTCCGCAGCGTTACTCGCGTGCCTTGCTCGAGACGATCGCGCTGATCGCATATCGGCAACCGATCACGCGAGCGGAGATCGAGTCGGTGCGCGGCGTCGCCGTCAACCCGAACATCATCAAAACTTTGATGGAGCGCAACTGGGTGCGCGTCGTCGGGCATCGCGACGTGCCGGGCCGACCCGAACTGCTCGGCACGACGCGCGAGTTCCTCGATTATTTCGGCTTGCACAGCATCGACGAGTTGCCGCCGCTCGCGGAACTGAAGTCGATGGCCGATCTCAATCCGCAGCTCGATCTGCCGGTGAGCACCGACGAGGACGGGCCGCTCGCCGAGCTCGAAGCGACGCCCGGTCTCGAAGGCGCCGGTGACGAACCGGTGACCGTCGGTTCCTCGTGAGTCGCCGACCGACAGCACGCTCGAGCAAATCTTCCGCCGCTGCGCCCGATGCCGGCGACCGGCTGCAAAAAGTGCTGGCGCAGGCGGGGCTCGCCTCGCGTCGTGAGGCCGAGGAATGGATTCGTGCCGGTCGCGTCACGGTGAACGGTGCGCCCGCCGAACTCGGCATGCGCGTTTCGGGCCGCGACGAGTTGAAGGTCGATGGTCGAGTGGTCAGAAGGTCGCGCGATGCCGCACGCCTCGGCGCCGAAGCCTCCGTATTTCTTTGCCATCGGTCGCCTGGCGATGCGCTGCGCGAAGGGATGATCTCCAGGTTGCCGCTGCGCGCCGGACGACGTTTTCTTGCCGTCTCGCCGATGCCGCACATCGACGGCGGTCTCGAATTGGTTACCACCGATGGCGCGCTCGCCGAGCGTTTGCAGCGCCGCGTGCGTCAATGGGAAATCGAGTTTTTGGTCCGTGTGCGCGGCGAACTGCCCGAGGCGCAGCTCGAAGCCTTGCGCCTCGGGCAACTCGACGACGGCAGCAAGCTCAACGTCGTCGATGTCGCGGGGTCCGATCAGGACGTCGAGGGTGCCAATCGCTGGTATCGACTGATCGCCTTGGGTGCGAGCGGCAAGGACGTGCGGCGCTTGTTCGAGCGGCACGGCGCGCTGGTCAGTCGGGTGCAACGCACGCGACTCGGGCCGCTGGCTTTGACCCGTGATTTGAATCGCGGGCAGTTTCGCGCGCTGTCGCCTGAAGAGGCGGCGTCACTGCGCCTGGAAGCGTCCGCCCGTCACGCCGCGAGCGGCAGCCCCGAGTAGGGCGATGCACGGGCCCGTGACCGACTCGGGCGCAGGCAAAGTTTCGACGTCTTCCGAAGGATAAGCCTGGCGACGCATCGCGGTGCGCATCCGCCCGGGGTCGAGCGTGTTGACGCGCACGTGAGTCTTTTCGAGTTCGTCGGCGAGCACGCCGGCAAAACCCTCGAGCGCAGACTTCGACACCGCATAGGCGCCCCAGTAAGCGCGCGGCGTTCGGCCGACGCCGCTGCTGATGCACACGATCGAGGCGTCCGGCGAAGCCTGCAACTGCGGCAGCAAAACCTGCGTGAGCGCAAACGGTGCGGTGACGTTCACGTGCATCACGCGCACCCACAAGGGCACGTCGTGACGCTCGATGGGTGAGAGTTGGCCGAGGATGGCCGCGTTCAGCACCAGCCCGTCGAGTCGACCGAAGCGCTGCCCGATCGCATCTGCGATGGCATCGTAATCGGCCGCGACGGCTTTTTCGAAATCGAGAGGCGCGATCACCGGCTCCGGCGGCGGCGTGGCGTCGCTCGCGCGACGGGCGCAAAGCTCGGCGTGCAAGGCCTCGAGTTTTTTGACGTTGCGCCCGATCAGGATGACCTCCGCGCCGCGTCGCATGCATTCGAAGGCGAGCGCGCGTCCGTACCCGGCCGTCGGGCCGGTGATGGCGATCACGCGGCCGCGCAACGCATCGTCGGCGAGCGGCGCCGTGCGTGGGTCGAAGGTCGTCGTCGCGCGCGTCATGCAGGCTCCATCAATGCGGCGGGAATTCGGCCGCGGCGGCACGCGACCGCCGCGCGCCAGGCCGCGATGGTACGCCGCAACGGGTCGAAGCGCGCGTCGACGTATTCCCGCGGTGATGCATCGAGCGTGTGGCGGGCGCGTTGGTCGGCGAGCGCGCACCAGGCGTAGGCGCTGCCGATGGCGGTGCGAAGTCCGGAGTCTGCCGCGGCTGCGACTGCCCGCAGTTGCGCGCGCAACTCGGTCACGCGGTCTTCGAGCACCCGCCGGCAGTGTTCCGCAAGGGGTGCGCGTTGCCAAAGTTCATGCGACTCGCCCGGATCGGCGAGCACGACGTAGACGTTGCCGTCGTGGGCGTGGGAAATCACGCGCGCGAGCAATTCGAGTTCGCGCACCACGGGGCCAGCGCGGGTGGCGAAGGCCTCGGCCGGGCCGCGCAAGGCATGCGGGTCGCAACCTTCGGTGCGTGCCGCACAGGCGAGCTCGAACAGCACGAGTGATCGAAACAGGGCGCGAGTCCATGCCGCAAGCGGCACATCGAGCTCCTCCCGTCGGGTGTAGGCCGCACGGGCGAGCGCGAGCTCGGCCACTTCGCAGAGCGCCTGCAAGTCGGGCGGGCTGTGACCGAAGTACAAACTTTGCGCGAGCAGCGTGCGGGTCGCCGGATGGCGCGGTGAGCCGTTTGCGGTCAGACGCAATTCGTCGGCCCAGAATTCGAGTCGCGCGTGCGCGACGGAATGATCGAGATGGCGCGCCGCACTCGTGAGCACTTCGCGCTCGATGGTGAAGAGCGCCTCGAATCCGGCACGCGCTTCGGGCGCGGCAAAACGCACGAGCAGCGCGCGCTGCGCTTCGCCGACCGCATCGATCACGGCTTGCGGAACTGGACGAGGTAATTGACGTCCGGCGAACGCGTCAGACGACACTGCGAGGTCAGCGGGTCGAATTCGAGACCGGCGAGTTCGAGGAGTTCGAGATCGGCGTCGCGACCCCAGGCGGCGAGCTCCGACGGGCGTATGAAGCGCTCGTACTCGTGCGTGCCCGCTGGCAAAAACCGCGCGAGATATTCGGCGCCGACGATCGCCACGAGAAACGCACGCAAATTCCGGTTGAGCGTAGACACGAAGATCGACCCGCCGGGGCGCACGAGGGTCGCGAGTGAGGCAAGCACCTGGCCGGGTTGCGGAACGTGCTCGAGCATCTCCATGCAGGTCACGACGTCGAACTGCGCCGGGTGGCGGGTCGCAAATTCGTCGGCGCTCGCGAGTTGGTAGTCGATGGCGAGGCCCGCGCCGGCGGCGTGCAGGCGCGCCACTTCGATCATGCCCGGGGCGAGATCGATGCCGCTCACGCGCGCGCCGGCACGGCACAGCGCCTCGGCGAGCAAGCCGCCGCCGCAACCGACGTCGAGCGCACGCGCTGCGGCCAGGTTCGAGCGGGTCGCGACGAACTCGGCGCGCAGCGGATTGAGCAGATGCAGGGGTCGGAAGTCGCCGCGCTCGTCCCAGAAACGGTGCGCGAGGGCATCGAATTTGGCGACCTCTGCGGGGTCGGCGGCTGTGGTTTGCGCGGCCAAGAAACTGCTCCTCGGGGCTCTGCCGGAAGGCCGGCGTGAGAGACGGTTCTATGCTACTATTTTTCCTTCAAATTAGACCGTGAAACTGCCTCTGAATGTCCGACGTCGCGCGCGAAATCCTGCCGGTCAATCTCGAAGACGAAATGCGCCAGTCGTACCTCGATTACGCCATGAGCGTGATCGTGGGTCGCGCCTTGCCCGACGTCCGGGACGGCCTGAAACCCGTCCACCGTCGCGTCCTGTTCGCCATGCGCGAACTCGGCAACGAGTACAACAAACCCTACAAGAAGTCGGCGCGCGTCGTCGGCGACGTCATCGGTAAATACCACCCGCACGGCGACTCGGCGGTCTATGACGCCATCGTGCGCATGGCGCAGCCGTTCTCGCTGCGGTATCTGCTCGTCGACGGTCAGGGCAACTTCGGCTCGGTCGACGGCGACATGCCGGCGGCCATGCGCTACACCGAAGTGCGCATGTCGCGCATGGCGGGCGAGCTGCTTGCCGACATCGATCGCGAGACCGTCGACTTCGTGCCGAACTACGACGAGTCGATGGTCGAACCGTCGGTGATGCCGTCGCGCATCCCGAATCTGCTCGTCAACGGTTCCTCCGGCATCGCGGTGGGCATGGCGACCAACATTCCGCCCCACAATCTCACCGAGATCGTGAACGCCTGTCTCGCGGTGATCGACGACCCCGAGATTTCGCTGGTCGGCTTGATGCAGCACGTGCCGGGTCCGGACTTCCCGACCGCCGGCATCATCAACGGCGCGCAGGAAATCTCCACGGCCTACAAAACCGGTCGCGGTCGTTTGTCGATTCGCGCCCGCACGCACTTCGAAGAAATCGGCAAAGGCGACCGACAGGCCATCGTCGTCACCGAGCTGCCGTACCAGGTCAACAAGGCGCGCCTGATCGAGCGCATCGCCGATCTGGTGCGCGACAAGCTGATCGAAGGCATTTCCAACGACGGCTTGCGCGACGAGTCCGACAAGGACGGCATGCGCATCGTCATCGAGCTGCGTCGCGGCGAAAACGCCGAAGTCGTGCTCAACAATCTGTTCGCGCAGACGCCACTCGAGACGGTGTTCGGCATCAACATGGTCGCGCTGGTCGACGGTCAGCCGCGCCTGTTGTCGCTCAAGGAAATGCTGGAGGCGTTCATCCGTCACCGGCGCGAAGTGGTCACCCGTCGCACGGTGTTCGAACTCGCCAAGGCGCGCGATCGGGCCCACGTGCTCGAGGGTCTCGCCGTCGCGCTCGCCAACATCGACGACGTGATCGCGCTCATCAAGGCATCACCGACGCCGCCCGAAGCGAAAGTTGCGCTGCTCGGCCGCATCTGGGGTGCGGGCGCGGTACCCGAAATGCTTGCGCGGGCCGGCAACGTGTCGACCCGCCCCAAAGATCTGGCAGCCGAGCTTGGTCTTGCGCGTGAGGGAACGGGTTACCGCCTGAGCGACGTGCAGGCGCAGGCGATCCTCGACATGCGCTTGAATCGCCTGACGGGTCTCGAGCAGGACAAGATCGTCGCCGAATACGCCGAGTTGCTGGCGCAGATCATCGATCTCTCGGACATCCTCGCGCGGGCCGAGCGTTTGACCGAGGTGGTGCGTGCCGAACTGGTCGCGATCCGCGACGAGTACGGCGATGCACGACGTACCGAAATCAATCGCGACCATATCGACCTTGCGACCGAAGATCTGATCGAGCCGCAGGACGTGGTGGTGACGCTGTCGCATGCGGGTTATGCCAAGAGTCAGCCGCTCACCGAATATCAGACGCAGCGTCGCGGCGGTCGCGGCAAGGCTGCGACGGCCGTTAAAGACGAAGATTTCGTCGAGAAGTTGTTCGTCGCGCACACGCACGACACGTTGTTGTGCTTCTCGAGTCACGGCAAAGTCTATTGGCTGCGCGTGTTCGAGCTGCCGCAAGCCGGCCGCGGCGCGCGCGGCAAGCCGCTCGTGAATCTCATGCCCCTCGAAGAGGGCGAGCGCATCAACGCCGTGCTGCCCATCAAGCAGTTCGACGACGAACGGTTCGTCTTCATGGCAACCAGCCACGGCACCGTCAAAAAGACGCCGTTGTCGGCGTACTCGCGGCCGCGCCCGTCGGGCATCATCGCGGTCGATCTGCGCGACGGCGACCGGTTGGTCGGCGTCGGCGTGACCGACGGCAAGCGCGACATCATTCTTTGCTCGAACGGCGGCAAGGCGATTCGTTTCGCCGAAGACGAAGTCCGGCCGATGGGTCGCGACGCCACGGGCGTGCGCGGCATCAAGCTCGCCGATGGCCAGGAAGTCATTTCTTTGGTCGTGGTCGGCGAGGGTTTGATCCTCACCGCTTCCGAGTTCGGCTACGGCAAGCTCACTCCGCTCGAAGATTTCCCCGTGCACGGTCGTGGCGGGCAGGGCGTGATCGCGCTGCAGACCACCGAGCGCAACGGGCGCACGGTGGCGGCCTTGCAGGTCAGCACCGACCACGAACTCATGCTCATCAGTTCGAACGGCACGCTGGTGCGCACCGCCGTCGCGCAGATTTCGATCGTCGGTCGCAACACGCAGGGCGTGCGTCTGATTCGTCTCGATGACGGCGAGCGTCTGACCGGCGTCGAGGCGGTCGGGTCGCTGGGCGAGGAGTCCGAGGTCGACGCCGCGAGCGAGTCTGCGGCGGGCGACGCCGGTGCCGGCGAGAGCGCGACGCCCGACGGTGCCAACGGCGGCTGAGCCGCGGCGAACAACGGTTTCATTCTTTCGAGAGGCATTTCACGTGCGCGTATTCAACTTCGCCGCGGGGCCGGCAACCTTGCCCCTCGCAGTCCTCGAACAAGCCAAGAACGAAATGACCGACTGGCAGGGCAGTGGCATGTCGGTCATGGAAGTGAGCCACCGCAGCAAAGCGTTCGTCGCCGTCGCGCAAGCGGCCGAGAACGACCTGCGCGAGTTGATGGCCATCCCCGCCAATTACAAAGTGCTTTTTTTGCAGGGTGGTGCCACCGGTCAATTCACCGCCATCCCGCTCAACATCGCGACTTCCGACTCGATCGCCGCGTACGTCAACACCGGGCAGTGGTCCAAAAAAGCGATCGTCGAGGCGAAGCGCCATTGCAAAGTCGAGGTGGTCGCGGACGAGGCGGCCTCCAACTATTCGACCGTGCCTGCGGCCAGCGCGCTGCGCGTGCCCGCCGGCGCCGCGTATTTCCATTACACGCCCAACGAAACCATCGGTGGCGTCGAGTTTTCCTACGTGCCCGACACCGGCAGCGTGCCGTTGGTGGCGGATTTTTCCTCGAGCATCCTGTCGCGCCCGATCGACGTGTCGAAGTTCGGCATCATCTACGCCGGCGCACAGAAGAACATCGGTCCTTCGGGGTTATGCGTCGTCATCGTGCGCGATGATCTGCTCGGTCGGGCCCGTGCGGGTACGCCGCCGATCTGGGATTACGATGCGATGGCCAAAGACGGCTCGATGCTCAACACGCCGCCGACCTTCGGCATCTACATGGCGGGACTCGTGTTCCAGTGGCTGAAGCGCGAGGGCGGCCTCGCCGCGATCGGCGAACGCAATCGGCGCAAAGCCGAGATGCTCTACAAGGCCATCGACGAATCGGGTTATTACAAAAATCCGGTGGCGCGGGATGGTCGCTCCTGGATGAACGTGCCGTTCACGATCCCGAACCCCGATCTCGAGAAGACCTTCGTGGCCGAAGCGGCGCAAGCCGGGCTCGCGAATCTCGAGGGGCACCGCTCCGTCGGCGGCATGCGCGCGTCGATCTACAACGCGATGCCGGTCGCCGGCGTGGAGGCTTTGATCGCCTTCATGCAGGACTTCCAGCGTCGTCACGGTTGAGCGACCTGCATGTATCGCATCCAGACGCTCAACAACATCAGTGAGCGCGGGCTTGCGCGCTTGCCGCGCGATCGCTTCGAAGTCGCCTCGAGCATCCTCGAGCCGCACGGCATCCTCGTGCGTTCGGCCGACATGCATGCGATGTCGCTTCCCGCGAGCGTGCTCGCCGTCGCGCGCGCCGGTGCGGGGACCAACAACGTTCCGGTCGCGGCACTCTCCAAGCGCGGCGTGCCGGTCTTCAACGCGCCCGGCGCGAATGCCAATGCCGTCAAAGAATTGGTGATCGCCGGGCTGTTTCTCGCCGCGCGCAACGTGTGTGCCGCCTGGGACTTCGCCCGCAAGCTCGCGGGCGACGACAAGGCGATCGACGAGGCCACCGAGAAGGGAAAAAAGAATTTCGTCGGTTTCGAATTGCCCGGGCGCACGCTGGGCGTGATCGGGCTGGGCGCCATCGGCGTCGAAGTCGCGAACGCGGCCGAGCGTCTCGGCATGCGCGTCATCGGCTACGACCCGCAGCTGACGGTGCAGCGCGCCTGGCAGTTGTCGGCGAGCGTCGAGCAGGCCTCGTCGCTCGATGATCTCTTTTCGCGTTCGCAGTTCGTGAGCGTGCACGTACCGCTCGTCGAGGCGACGCGCGGCCTCGTCAATGCTTCGCGCCTGCAGTTGATGCCGAAGGATGGCGTACTGCTGAATTTTTCGCGCGCGCCGATCGTCGACGACGCGTCGGTGATCGCCGCGCTCGATGCCGGCCGACTGCACGCCTACATCTGCGACTTCCCGAACAACGCGCTGAAGGACCACGCCAAGGTCGTCACCTTGCCGCATCTCGGCGCCTCGACCGGCGAAGCGGAGGAGAACTGCGCGGTGATGGTGGCCGACACGCTGCGCGATTATCTGGAACACGGCAACGTGCGCAATTCGGTGAATTTCCCGGACGCGTTTCTGCCGCGCACGGCGGGCGCCGCTCGCATCGCGATCGCCAACTCGAACGTCCCGAACATGGTCGGCCAGATCTCGACCCTGTTGGCGGGCGCGCAGATCAACATCGCCGAACTTTTGAACAAGTCGCGCGGCGAGTACGCCTATACGCTGATCGATGTCGAGGGCCGGGTGGATGACGCCTTGCTCGCGCGCATCCGCGGCATCGAGGGCGTGCTCTCGGCTAGACTCCTCTGACGGAGGTCGCATGCCCACCCAGCGCAAGAGCAAGAGCAAGTCCACGACCCGCAAACGCGCCACGACGCAGCAGGACATCACCCGGATCCGCGGTCGCATCGACCACGTCGACCGCGAGCTGCATGCGCTGCTCAACGAGCGGGCGCGGCTTGCGCGCGCCGTCGGCATATCCAAAAGCCGCGCAGGCAAGTTGGTCGATTTCTACCGGCCGGAGCGCGAGGCCGAAGTGTTGCGTCTCGTGCTCGAGCGCAATGCGGCGGCGCGGTCGCAGGGCGCGTTGCGCGACGAAGAGGTCGTGCGTCTGTTCCGCGAGATCATGTCGGCCTGCCTCGCGCAGGAAGAGCCTTTGAAGGTCGGGTTCCTGGGTCCCGAAGGGACATTTTCGCAAACGGCGGTGCACAAGCACTTCGGTCATTCGGTGCGTGCGCTGCCGCTTGCCTCCATCGACGAGGTATTCCACGAGGTCGAGGCGGGCAATGCCGACTTCGGCGTGGTGCCGATCGAAAACTCCACCGAAGGCAGCGTCAACCACACGCTCGACCGCTTTCTCGTTTCGCCGTTGCAGATCTGCGGCGAAGTGGAGCTGCGCATCCATCAAAATCTGATGGGCAATCTCGGCTCGCTGCGCGACGTGAAGCGGGTGTGCAGTCATCCACAGTCGCTCGCGCAGTGCCGGCAATGGCTCAACGAGCACCTGCCGAATGCCGAGCGCATCCCCGAGGCGAGCAATGCCGAGGCGGCCCGTCGCGCGCGCGACGAGCGCGGCACGGCGGCGATCGCGGGCGTCACGGCGGCCGAGGTCTACGGCCTGCGGATACTCGCCAATGAAATCGAAGATCGACCCGACAACACGACGCGCTTCCTCGTGATCGGCCGTCGCACTTTCGGACCGAGTGGCAAAGATCGCACGACCTTGCTGCTGTCGGCCGGGGACACCGAGGCGCCGGGCGCGCTGTATCGGTTGCTCGAGCCGCTCGCGCGCAACAAGATCAGCCTGACGCGGATCGAGTCGCGACCGTCGCAGCGGCGCAAATGGGACTACGTGTTCTTCATCGATCTCGACGGTCATGTCGAGGACGCGCCGGTGAAGCGGGCGCTCGCCAAACTCAAGACGCGCGCCTCGCTATATCGCGTGCTCGGTTCGTATCCAAAGGCCGTGCTTTGAAGCACTGGACCGTCCAACCCGCCGCGGGTGTCACCGGTCGCATGCGCGTACCGGGGGACAAGTCGGTCTCGCATCGATCCTTGATGCTCGGCGGAATCGCGAACGGCGTCACGACGGTCGAGGGCTTTCTGGCGAGCGAAGATTGTCTGGCCACGCTCGGCGCGCTGCGCGCACTCGGCGTACAGATCGAGCGCCCGGCCGAAACCTCGGTGCGGGTGCACGGGGTCGGGCTTTCCGGATTGAAGCCGGCGAGCGCGTCGCTCGAGATGGGCAATGCCGGCACCGCGATGCGACTTTTCATGGGGTTGCTCGCCGGTCAAAGTTTCGATTCGACCCTGATCGGCGACGCGTCGCTCATGAAGCGACCGATGGAGCGCGCGGCGCGCCCGTTGCGTGACATGGGTGCGTCGATCGAAACGGTCGAGGGCAAGCCGCCGGTCCGCCTGCACGGTGGCAAAGCTCTGCACGGCATCGATTTCGTCATGCCGGTGGCGAGTGCGCAGGTCAAATCGGCCGTATTGCTGGCGGGGCTCATGGCCGACGGTGTCACGCGTGTCACCGAACCTGCGCCGACGCGCGATCACACCGAACGAATGTTGCGCGGCTTCGGCGTTGACGTCACGCGCGAGGGCGCGAGCGTGACGCTGCGCGGCGGGCAGGCCCTGCATGCAATGCACGTGCGCGTTCCGGGCGATTTTTCGTCGGCGGCGTTTTTCATGGTCGCAGGCAGCATCGCGCGCAGCGGCGAACTGTACATCGAGAACGTCGGCATGAACCCGACGCGCACCGGCTTGCTCGACATACTGCGCGCGATGGGTGCCGACATCACGATCGAGTCGCGCGACGACAGCGGCCCCGAGCCGCTCGCCACGCTGCGCGTGCGCCCGGCCCGTTTGCGGGGCATCGAAGTGCCGCTCGATCTCGTGCCGCTCGCCATCGACGAGTTCCCCGTGTTCTTCATCGCGGCCGCCTGCGCCGAGGGCGTCTCGCTCCTGCGCGGCGCCGAAGAATTGCGCGTCAAAGAAAGCGATCGCCTCGCGGTGATGGCCGAGGGGCTTGCGGCCCTCGGCGTCGCGCACACTTTGCTGCCTGACGGCATGCGCATCGACGGCCAGCCCGAGGGGGCGGCCTTTCGCGCCGGGCAGATCGACAGTCACGGCGATCATCGCGTCGCCATGTCGTTCGCGGTCGCCTCCTTGCGCGCTGCCGGTCCGATCGACATCGCGGACGTCGCCAACGTGGCCACCTCGTTCCCCGGATTCTCGACGCTCGCCAATTCCATGGGCTTGCGCATCGTCGCCGCCGACGGAGCGGGCGCCGCATGACTCCGGTCGTGGCCGTGGACGGTCCTTCGGGGTCGGGCAAGGGCACGGTCAGTCGATTGCTCGCACGTCGCCTCGGTTGGCATCTGCTCGACAGCGGCGCCTTGTACCGGCTGGTCGCGGTCGCCGCATCGCGTGGCGGGGTTCCGGGCGACGAGGTCGCCGGGCACGTGCGGGTGGCCGAGCAGATGCAGGTGCGCTTCGAGGTGGCCCCGGACGGCGGTGAACGGATCCTGCTGGGCGAGGTCGACGTTACGGCGGACGTGCGCGCCGAGCAGACCGGGCAGGGCGCCTCGCGGGTTGCCGCCTGGCCGGCGGTCCGTGATGCCCTGATGCAGCGGCAGCGCGATTTCGCCCGTGACCCCGGTCTGATCGCCGACGGCCGGGATATGGGGACGGTCGTGTTTCCCGACGCGCCGCTCAAGATCTTCCTGACCGCAAGCGCCGACGAAAGGGCCAGAAGGCGCTATAACCAGTTGAAAGACAAGGGGTCCGCTGGTAGTCTTGCCGCCCTTTCGCGGGAGATAGCCGAGCGCGATTTGCGGGATTCGACCCGCAGTGTGGCGCCGCTACGTCCCGCGTCCGACGCGTTCGTCGTCGACTCGACCGGCATGCCGGTCGAGGCGGTGGTCGAACGGGTGATCGAACTCGGACGCGCACGCGCCCTCTGGCGCTGAGCCGCGAAATTCCTTCGATCGGTTTTCTAGGTGGCTGCGCATGGACGCGTGGCTGGTATGGCAACCCCGCGGCCAACGGAACTTCGGCCATGGGATGACGCGGCATACGCCGCACAGAGTGAACAATGACCGAATCTTTTGCAGAACTGTTCGAACAAAGCCTGGCGAATCAACGCATCCGCCCCGGCATGATCCTCTCGGGCCTGGTCGTCGACATTTCGCCGGACATGGTGATCGTCAACGTCGGCCTCAAGTCCGAAGCCGTCATCCCCGT
>JAFMJH010000063.1 GCA_017853555.1 Steroidobacteraceae bacterium | reverse complement strand
TCGGCGATTCGGCAGGAGAGCCGAATCGGACGCGCGCAGCAGGTTCAATAGAGGAGATTTGTCGTGAAAGCTAAAGTGAAGCCGAAGAGCCGACTGATGAAGGAAGTGGGCGAGACCATCGCCGACCTTCGCCGCCTAGGTTTTATCGACAAGCGAAAGCAGCGATCAATCAAGGCGCTGGATTTGAAGCCGATTCCGCAATACGAGGGTCAGCAAATCCGTGCGCTGCGCAAGCGTGTCAAAGTTAGCCAGACAGTTTTCGCATCGTTGCTGAATACCAGTGCGTCGACGGTACGCAAGTGGGAGATCGGCGCGAAGCTGCCGAGCGGCCCATCCCTCAAGCTCCTCGACCTCCTTGACAGAAAAGGTCTTGATGCGGTGCTTTGAGTTTAAGGGCATCCCACCCCTTGCGAATCATCCTCCGCAGCGCCGCATCTTCGGCGAGTGACAGCGCCGCATCGAACGAAAGCCACTGCACGGCGTTGGCTTCGTCGACATTCAAAGTCAGGCTCTGCGGATTCTCGGCGACCACGAGATATCGCAGATCGAGATGCTGGTGTGCGGGCTCGTCGGCACGCGCGGGGATCCAGTGCACGTCGACGTCGAGCAGGGTGGGTGTCGGTTCAAAAAGCCGGACGTCGCAGCCCGTTTCTTCCTTTGCCTCGCGTAACGCCGTTCGATGCATGAGCCCGCCATCGATCGATTCGGCGTGCCCGCCGGGCTGCAACCACTTCTTGAGCTTGGCGTGGTGCAGCATTGCGATGCGACCCGCCTCGAGATCCACGACCAGGGCGCTCGCGGTGAAGTGCGCGCGCGCCTGATGACGCGACAAGGGTTGCTCGAGTTGCGGCAGCAGCGCGCGCATTTCGGCGAGGCTGCGCGCCTCGTCGGCGTCGCTCGGCGCGTGCGCATCGAGTAGTTCAAAAAGTCGAGACTGCACGGCGTCGTCCACGCAAAGACTCTCAAGGCGTTCCAAGCGGACAGTGTCCCACACGTTCCGGTCGATACGCGATTTCGATTGCGATCGTCGTCTTTCCTGTGCCCCATGGCGAGTTTCGATAATGGTCACGACACGACGCGAGTTTGAATTCGAGCGTCGAACCGGCCTAAATGTGCCCCGCTCGGACCGCATATCCAACCTAACCTCGAGGCCCCTCGACCATGGGACATAAGAGCGAATGCTTCGCACTCTGTCTGATCATAGGTGTCTTACTCTCCGTCTCGGCGGTTGCCGAAACGCCTGCGGCACAGGCGTCCTCGAAAGCCATCGTGATCCACGCCGGCACTCTGTTGCTCGAGCCGCCGCATGCGCCACTGCAGCGCCAAACCGTGTTGGTCGTCGACGATCACATTGCCGAAATTCGTGACGGTTTCGTCGCACCGTCGGCGATGGTCAAAGCAGGGCAACCTGCGCCGACCTTTATCGACCTGTCGTCGAAGTTCGTACTGCCTGGTCTCATCGACAGTCACGTCCACTTGTCGTACGCCGCAGGGCCCGATCTGCTCGCCTATCTGCGTCAATCCGACTCTGAGCAGGCACTCGGGGCGATGGTGCTCGCCCGTCGTGCGCTGATGGCGGGGTTTACGACCGTGGCCGATTGTGGTTCGGGACCAGAAATCATTTACGCCATTCGCAACGCGATCAACGCGGGTCGCTATCTCGGGCCTGAAATTCTGGCCGCTGGGCTGCCGATCACCTCACGCGGGGGGCATGCCGACACCCCGGGCTTGCGCGAGGATTTGTTTCAGGACGCTGAACGTCGGCAGTCCGGCGTATGTTGGGACGAAGGCTCGTGTCGCGATGCGGTTCGACTGCAGATCAAGCGCAGTTCCGATTTCATCAAGATTATGGCAAGTGGCGGGTTCTCTTCTGGCACGGGTCGTTTACAACAATTCACGCTTGAAGAGATGCGGGCCGCGGTCGATGCCACGCACATGCGCGGCTACCGCATCACCACGCACGCGTATGCGACGCATGCGATCTCCGATGCGGTCGCCGCGGGTGTCGATTCGGTCGAGCACGGCATCGGGCTCGACGAGCCGACCGCCAAAGAAATGGCTAAGCGCGGCGTGTATCTTGTGCCGACGATGATGGTGTACGAACCGGAAAAGCGACACAAGAACATCGCGTTGGTGAACGCTGACGCCGTGCAAAAGATGCGGGACGAGGCGACGCTCATGTCCCGTCGCGCGGTCGAAATCGCGATTCGGAACAAAGTGCCGCTGGCGTTCGGGACCGATGTGACGCAATCATCGGTTGGCCAGAATGCGTACGAGTTTTCTTTGCTCGTGCGCGCCGGACTCACGCCTCTGCAAGCTATCGCATCAGCGACTACGGAAGGCGCGAAGCACCTCGGCATCGCGGAACGCGTCGGCAGCATTGCGCCAGGTAAACGCGCCGATTTGATCGCCGTCGAGGGCAATCCGATTGTCGACGTCGATGTGTTGCGCAACGTCGAATTCGTCATGAAAGCAGGGCGTATCGCCAAAATAGACGGCCAGGTGCAGCCGGCGGAGAAGTGGGGTAGCGATGCACCGGCGTTGCCGTGAATCCGAATCTCAATCTCACCATGGAATCGCGTGAGCATGGCGCATAGATGATCGAGAAGTTTTACGTCACGACCTCCGGCGGCCAGATTCATGGTCGCCGCGTCCAGGGTCATGGACTTCCCGTCGTGCTCTTGCATCGCACGCCGGTGAGTTCCGCCGGTTTCGTTGCAGTGCTCGAGTTTCTCGCCCGTGCAGGGCAGGCGGCCGTGGCGCTTGATACGCCGGGGTTCGGCGAGAGCTTCATGCCGACGACTGCGCCGGCCGCCGATGACTACGGTCGCTGGTTGCTGGAGGCGATCGATGCGCTCCACATCCCGCGCTTCCATCTTTGCGCACACCACACCGGCACGCACTTCGCCGCCGAGATCGCCGCTGCGGCTCCGCAGCGGGTAGCGTCGCTCACGCTCTCCGGTATCATCGTCGCGCCTGCATCGGAGCGGGTCGCGCTGCGAGCGGATATCGGTGATGCGCCAAACATCGATATCGATGGTCGCTACGTGACCGAAACCTTCCGGCTCATGAAGAGCTTGTTCATCGATCCGATTGCAGATCTCGTTCACGCCGAGACTCTCGGTGCGCTCGTCGCAGGGCATGGTCGTGATTTTGCATTCGACGCGATCTTCGCGCAGGACTTCGAATCCGTGCTCAAGCGCGCGCTGGCCGCCGGCGCGATGCCCGTACAGGTCGTTCAGGCGGCCGACGATCCTTTGACGTTGAACGGCACGCTCGCACGGTTTCGCGAGTCGTTTCCGCAGGTCCCCGTCGAACTCACCGGGCCGGCATTCCTCGCGCTGCCCGAGCGCCAAAGCGGTGCGTTTGCACGTGCCATTCTCGATTTCACTCAGGAAGCAAAGAATATGGTCGATCGACGCTACGAACTCGTCCGGGATGCCACGGGCTACGCGCTCTCGCTGGTGCAGGCGTCGACCCCCGTGCCCGGTGCGGGCGAAGTACTGGTGAGAATCCGCGCGGTTTCTTTGAACCGTCGCGACTTGGGCGTTCGCGATCTCTCATATCCGGTCAACGGCGCGGACCACTTCACGCCGCTTTCCGATGGCGCCGGTGAGGTCGTGGCTGTGGGACCCGGCGCAACGCGTTGGCAGGTCGGCGACCGCGTGATGTCGACGTTCTTTCAAAATCATACGGGTGGGCGCATGACGCTATCCGGGGTGATGTCCTCGCTTGGCGCCGGCGGGTCTGGCGTGTTTGCGGACCACGTCATCCTGGCCGAGAGCGGTCTCGTTGCGATCCCGGCCGGCTGGACTTACGAGCAGGCGGCGTGCGTGCCCTGCGCGGGCGTGACCGCTTGGAGTGCGCTGAAGACCCTAGGGCAACTGCGCGCCGATGATCATGTGCTCGTGATCGGTACGGGCGGAGTGGCGTTGTTCGCCGTTCAGATCGCGGCCGCATCGGGCGCACGACCGATCGTCCTGTCGTCGTCCAACGAAAAGATCGAACGTGCCCGCGCGCTCGGCGCGGTGGCGGGCCTCAATTATCGGGACACGCCTGATTGGCCGGAGCAGGTTCGCAAAATGACGAACGGCGCTGGAGTGCAGCATGTCGTCGAACTCGGCGGCGCCGGCACGCTGCAAAAATCGATCGCATCGCTCGGTCTCGGCGGGCACCTTGCCCTGATCGGTGCGCTCGAGGGCTTCGGTGGCGAGATGCCGGTGGCGCCGCTGATTTTTGCCGGACTGCGGGTCAGCGCAGTCATGGTCGGTTCACGCGATGATCATCAGGCGTTGGTCGACTTCATGGTGGAGCACCGACTGACACCGTTGATCGATCGCACATTCGACTTCAACGAGGCCGAGGCCGCCTACGAGCACTGTGCACGCGGCGCGTTCGGCAAGGTCATCGTCCGCGTCGGATGACCCCGATATGAAGCCGATGCGTATTCCATTTGTTGTTTTGTGCCTGGCATTGGTCGGGTGCGTGAGCACGTCGACGGGTCTTCGACGCGCTGCCATTCCCGCCGGCAGTCACTACGTCGCCATGGGCAGTTCCTTTGCGGCAGGGCCGGGGATTGCGACGGTCGAGGCAGGGACGCCGTCGCGGTGCACCAGATCGATCGAGAACTATGCACACCAGTTGGCGGCCCGTCGCGCGCTCGCGCTGACGGACGTGACGTGCTCTGGCGCCAAGACGGAACATATTCTTGAAGCATGGCGGGAGTTGCCGGCGC
>JAFMJH010000012.1 GCA_017853555.1 Steroidobacteraceae bacterium | reverse complement strand
CATAGGTTTCGAACAGGTCGGCCGCCATGCCGGCGCAGTCGCCGACGTTGTCGCCGACGTTGTCGGCGATCACCGCCGGGTTGCGCGGATCGTCTTCCGGAATGCCGGCTTCGACCTTGCCGACGAGATCGGCGCCGACGTCCGCACCCTTGGTGAAGATGCCGCCACCGAGACGCGCGAAGATCGAGATCAACGATCCGCCGAAGGCGAGACCGACCAGCGAATGCAGGGCCGGCTCTTCACCGATCATCTGGCTCATCGCGAGGTAGTAGCCCGCGACGCCGAGCAAGCCGAGTCCGACGACCAGCATGCCGGTGATCGCGCCGCCTTTGAAGGCGACCTGCAGCGCGGCGTTCAAGCCCTGATTCGCCGCTTCGGCCGTGCGCACGTTGGCGCGCACCGAGACGTTCATGCCGATGAAGCCTGCGGCGCCGGAGAGGATCGCACCGACGGCGAAACCGCCCGCGGTCGGCCAACCGAGCGCAAAACCGAGCACGACGAACAGCACGACGCCGACCACGGCGATGGTGTTGTATTGACGGCTGAGATAAGCCTTGGCGCCGGCCTGTACGGCAGCGGCGATTTCCTGCATGCGGGCGTTGCCGGCGGGCAGAGCGTTGATCGAGGCGATCGAGACGGCACCGTAGGCCACGGCGAGTACGCCGGCGCCGATCGCGATCCAGAGCCAGGAATAGACGTCCATTATTGTTCAATCCCCCAGAGAGAAAGGTCGAAAAAAGGCGCGGCAATATAGCACAGCCCGGCGGTCCGCCGGCCGGGACGCCGTCTCGCCCGGGGCGGGTGCTGCGCCGTCATTTGACGGTGAACGGCGGCAATTTTTTCTTGACGGCGACGCCCTTGATCTTCACGTAGACCGGCAAGCCGCACTCGTACGGCGGCGGTTCGCCGCCACCGATCAGCGGCGAGAGATAGCGGCGTGCCTTGGTGGTGATGCCGAAGCCGTCCGGCGTGATGAAATCACGCGGCAGTTTCTTTTCGACGTTGGCGACTTTGGCGAGCTCGACGGCGCCGACCGTCCAGCGATAAGGGTGCGACGATTTGCGCACCACCGTCGGCATCATCGCGTTGTGCCCGCGCACGGCGAGCTCGACGGCGGCTTTGCCCATCGCGTACGCCTGATCGACGTCCACCTTCGAGGCGATGTGGCGCGCGGCGCGTTGCAGATAGTCGGCCACGGCCCAATGATATTTGTAGCCGTGCGCTTCGCGGATCATGTTCGCGACCACGGGGCCGACGCCGCCGAGTTGCGTGTGGCCGAAAGCGTCTTTGGTGCCGGCGTCGGCGAGGAAGCGGCCGTCGGCGTAATGCGCGCCCTCCGACACCACGATCACGCAATAACCGACCCGTTCGACGACTTTTTTGACGCGCGCGAGAAACGCCGCGCGATCGAATGCGATTTCCGGGAACAGGATGATGTGCGGCGCGTCGTCTTTGCCGCGACCGGCGAGGCCGCCGGCCGCCGCGATCCAGCCGGCGTGGCGACCCATCACTTCCATCACGAAAACTTTGGTCGAGGTGCGTGCCATCGACGCGACGTCGAGCGAGGCTTCGAGCGTCGAGATCGCGACGTACTTCGCGACCGAACCGAATCCCGGGCAGCAATCGGTGTACGGCAAGTCGTTGTCGACGGTCTTCGGCACGCCGATGCAGGTGATGGGGTAGCCGAGCTGCGCGCCGATCTGCGACACCTTGTGCGCGGTGTCCATCGAATCGTTGCCGCCGTTGTAGAAGAAGTAGCCGATGTCGTGCGCGGCGAACACTTCGATGAGGCGTTGGTATTCGGCCTTGTTCTGCTCGATGCCTTTGAGCTTGAAACGCGCCGAACCGAAAGCGCCCGCCGGCGTGTGACGCAAGCCCGCGATGGTGGCGCGACTCTCGCGCGAGACGTCGATCAGATCTTCTTCGAGTGCACCGACGATGCCGTGGCGACCGGCGAGCACCTTGCGGATGTGCTTGGGATATTGGCCGGCGGTTTCGATCACGCCGGCGGCCGAAGCGTTGATGACGGCGGTCACGCCGCCCGATTGCGCGTAGAACGCATTACGCGGTTTTGCCGCGGAACGAGGCTGCTTTTTCATGGCCGCGAGCATAGCCTACGGTTTGACCTTGCGGTATCGGACGGGTACTGTGCGCCCGTCATGAGAATCGTCTTCCTCGGGGCTCCGGGATCCGGCAAAGGAACCCAGTCGCAACGTCTGGTCGAGAGTCACGCGATACCGCAAGTCTCCACCGGAGATTTGCTGCGCGCGCACGTCAAAGACGGCACCGAACTCGGGCGCCGCGCCAAGGCCGTGATGGATGCCGGCCAATTGGTCGACGACGCCACGATTTTGGGCATGGTGCGCGAGCGTTTGGCGGCGCCGGATGCCGCGCGCGGTTTCATCCTCGACGGATTCCCGCGCACCATTCCGCAAGCCGAAGGCCTCGACGTCATGCTGGCGCAGATCGGCCAGCCGCTCGATGCCGTGATCCAGTTCGAAGTGCAGCCGGAGTTGCTGGTGCAACGCATCTCCGGTCGACGCAGTTGTCAGGACTGCGGCCGCGTCTTCAACGTGCACACCGCACCGGTTCCCACGCCGCCGCCGTGCGGCGGGCAATGCACCACGCCGCGACTCGTGCAGCGCCCGGACGACACCGAAGCGACGGTGGCAAAGCGTCTGGCCGTATACGTTGAACAGACCGCGCCGCTCATCGGCTTTTACGAGCGCAAGGGTTTGTTGCGCAAGGTCGAGGCGGAAGGTGAACTCGCGACCGTGACGGCGCGCGTCGAAGCAGCGCTCGCGCGCTGAGCGTCAGTCGACCGCGTCGAGTCGCGCGGCGAGCAGCGCGCGCCGCCAACCTCGCAACGTGTCGAGGGCTTTGCGACCGGCGGCGATTTCTTCGAGCACCCGCCTCGTCACCAACACCTCGGCCGCGAGCTCGTGCTCGAGCGCGATCGATTGTGCCGCGCTCGAGAGTCGTTTGACGCGCGCGACGAACGCGGGGTCGGGTCGTTCGCGTCGCGGCAGCGGTGGCGGCGGATCCGCAATGCCGGCGGCCGCGATCAGCGCGAGCAGTTCTTCGCCGGAATTTCGCACCACCGCTTCGGGCATCGCTTCGATCGAGGCGAGTTGCTGCGGATCGCGCGGCACGCGATAGACGACTTCGCGCAGCACGGCATCATCGAGTATCCAGCCACGCGGACGATTGCGCGCGATGGCCCGTCGTTCGCGCCATGCGGCGAGATCTTGCAGCAGCGTCTGTCGGCCCGCATCGAGACCCTGCATGCCTTTGAAGCGTTGCCAGGCTCGTTCCGGATCGATGGCGAGATTGGTCGGATCCTGCAATTCGGCGAGCTCTTCGGTCAGCCAGTCGAGACGTCCGAGCGTGCCGAGTTTTTCGAGCAGCAGCTCGCGCAGCGGCAGCAGATAGCGCACGTCGTCGAGCGCGTAGTCGACCTGTTCGACCGACAACGGTCGGCGCGACCAATCGGTGCGCGTATGCGCTTTGGGCAGTTCGCGCGCGAGCAGACGCTTGACGAGTTCGCCGTAGCCGATTTGCGCCGGGTGCCCCGCGAGTGCCGCGGCGACTTGGGTGTCGAACAAGGGCCTCACCGGGCCCGTGAACGGCAGCAGGACTTCGAGGTCCTGGCGACCGGCGTGCAGCACTTTGAGCGGACCGGCGCCGAGCAACGCGCCCAAGGGCGCGAGTTCGGGCAGGGCGATCGGATCGACGCAGACCGGGCCGTGCGGCGTCGTCAGTTGCAGCAGGCAGAGTTCGGCGCGGTAGGTGCGCTCGCGCAAAAACTCGGTATCGATGCCGATTTCCGTCGAACCCGACAGCGCGGCGAGCAAATCTTCCAGCGCGGTCTGCGTGCTGATCAACGGTGTGGACGACGACATCGGTGAACTATGCAAGAATTCCACCTCTACGGGAACGGATTCCGCATGATTTCCATCCTCAAGACCCTGATCGACATCGTGCGACTGCGCGCGAGCCCGGCCGATTTGCCGGGTGCGCCGCACTTGATGTGGGTGACGTTCGGCATCCATCTGCTGCTGCAAGTGACGCTCGCCACCCAGTTCCTGCCGGTGCGCGACACGCTGCCGGCCGAGGCCTTGCTGTCGAGCGGCTTCACGTTGTTCTGGTTCTGGTTTCTGCTGCGCATGTTCGGTCGCAGCGAGCGTTTCGTGCAGACCATGAGCGCGTTGTTCGGCGTCTCCTGTCTGCTCGCGCCGTTCAGCGTGCCGCTCGCGGCCGCGGTCATGCCGCAGGCGGGGCAGAACGTGCAGCCGTCGCCGCTGCTCGCGGTCATCATCGTGGTCGGTTTCTACGTGGTGTACGTCAATGCGCGCATTCTGCGCGCGGCGCTCGAGCGATCGATGACGCAGTGCGTGCTGTTGTTCCTCGCCGGCGATCTGCTCGGCGGGTTGATCGTCATCGGCTTGTTCGGTACCGGCGACGTCGGTGCCGCGGTCGCGCCCGCGCGCTGAATCATGCACGTACACATCCTCGGCATCTGCGGCACGTTCATGGCAGGCATCGCCGCCATCGCCAAGGCGGCCGGACATCGCGTGACCGGCTCCGATCGCAACGTCTATCCGCCGATGAGCACGCAATTGCAGGCGCTCGGTGTCGATATCTTTGAAGGTTACGACGCGGCGCAACTCGACCCGGCGCCGGACGTGGTGGTGGTCGGCAACGTGATGTCGCGCGGCGTGCCGGTGATCGAAGCGCTGCTTGATCGCGGCATCCCGTACGAGTCCGGCCCCGAATGGCTCGCGCGCAACGTGTTGCGCGAGCGCTGGGTGTTGGGGGTCGCCGGCACGCACGGCAAGACCACGACCAGCAGCATGCTCGCGTGGATACTCGAATATGCCGGCTTGTCGCCCGGATTTTTGATCGGCGGCGTGGCCGACGATTTCGGCGTGAGCGCGCGTCTCGGCGAGAGCCCGTTCTTCGTCATCGAAGCCGACGAGTACGACACCGCGTTCTTCGACAAGCGCGCGAAGTTCGTCCACTACCGACCGCGCACGGTGATCCTCAACAATCTCGAATTCGATCACGCCGACATCTATCCCGACCTCGCCGCGATCGAGCGACAGTTTCATCACCTCGTGCGCACGGTGCCGCCGTCGGGCCTCGTGGTCGCCAATGCCGCCGATGCGAATCTCGCACGCACGCTCGCCACCGGTTGCTGGAGCCCGATCGAAGGTTTTGCGCAGGGCGGCGGCGACGGTGCGCACTGGACGGCGCGCGCCGGCAACGCGGCCGCCGATGGTTCGCAATTCGAGGTGCTCGCAGCCGGCGTAAGCGTCGGTACGGTGCGCTGGAATTTGCTCGGCGCGCACAACGTCGACAACGCGCTCGCGGCGATCGCCGCGGCGCGACATGCCGGCGTGCCGCCCGAGGTCGCGTGCGCGGCCTTGTGTCTGTTCCGCGGCGTGAAGCGGCGTCTCGAATTGCGCGGCGAAGTGCGCGGCGTGCGCGTGTACGACGATTTCGCCCATCACCCCACGGCGATCGCGACCACCTTGGACGGCTTGCGCCGGCGCGTCGGTGCGGCACGCATCATCGCCGTACTCGAACCGCGTTCGAACACCATGCGACTCGGCGTGCATCGCGACACGCTCGCCGCATCGCTCGCCGCGGCCGACGAAGTCTGGATGCACGCACCGGCGGATCTCGGGTGGGATGCGGGCGTCGTGCTCGCTGCGCTCGGCGGGCGTGGGCATCGCTCGCAGGACGTCGATGCGCTCGCGCGCGCCCTGGCCGGGCGCTTGCGCGCGGGCGATCACGCGCTGATCATGTCGAACGGCGGCTTCGGCGGTTTGCACGGCAAGCTGCTCGCCGCACTCGCGGAGGAGGTCTGATGGGGCGCAGGGACGAACGCATCGTGACGGTCGGCATGACGGGCGCCTCGGGCGCGCAGTACGGACTGCGCCTCGTCGAGTGTCTGCTGCAGGCCGACTATCAGGTTTATTTGATGTTCACCAAAGCCGCGCAGATCGTGGTCGGTTCGGAAACCGACCTGCGTTTGCCCGGCCGTACCGCCGAGCAGACGCGTCACCTCTCCGCGCTCTACGGCGCGCGCGACGGACAGTTGCGCGTCTTCGGCGACGAGGAGTGGACGTCGCCGGTGGCAAGCGGTTCGGGTGCGCCGCACCACATGGTCGTGTGTCCGTGTTCGATGGCCACGGTCTCGGCGATCGCGACCGGCGCGAGCGAGAATCTGCTCGAGCGCGCGGCCGACGTGGTCATCAAGGAGCGCGGCAATCTCGTCATCGTGCCACGCGAGACGCCGTTCTCGCCCATTCATCTCGAGAACATGTTGAAGCTCGCGCGACTCGGTGCGGTGATCCTGCCGGCGAACCCCGGCTTCTACAATCACCCTCGCCAAGTCGAGGCGTTGGTGGATTTCATCGTGGCACGCGTACTCGATCAGCTGGGCGTGGAGCATCAGTTGATGCAGCGCTGGGGCCGTGGCGACGCGCGTGACTGAGACCGCCGAGCTGCCGCTGTTCCCGCTCAACGTGGTGCTGTTTCCCGGCGGCCCGCTGCCGCTGCGCATTTTCGAAACGCGTTACGTCGACATGGTCAAAAAATGCATGCGCGACGGCACGCCGTTCGGCGTGGTCTGCATCACCGATGCGGCGACCGACGTCGAGGCGGGCAGTGCATTCGCCGACATCGGCACGAGTGCGCGCATCGTCGACTTCGATCGCTTGCCCGACGGCTTGCTCGGCATCGCCTGCCGCGGCGAGCGTCGTTTCCGCGTGCTCTCGCATCTGCGTGCGGCCGACGGTTTGAATGTCGGCTGGGTGCAGTGGATCGATCCTGTCGAAGAAATCGCGAGTACCACGATTCCCGAGGCGCATTCGCATCTGCGCGATCTGCTGCGTCGCGTTTGGCCGGAACTCGAGGAGGCCTATGCGGGCATCGAACCGCGCTTCGACGATGCGGCCTGGGTCGGCGCGAGGCTGAGCGAAATTTTGCCGCTGCCGCCGATCGACAAACAATTCTTGCTGGAACTCACCGACCCGCTGCTGCGGCTCGCGCGTCTCTCACCGATGGTGAAGCGTACCGACGCCTGAGGTGCGCCGCGCATAGAGCGCGTGCAGGGCGACCCCGATCACCAGCGTCCAGGCGGCCACGAGCCAGCCGACCACGCCGTCGAAGTTCGACAGCAGGAAGGCGAGCGGTTGCGCAGGATCGGGCTGCGACGTTTCACGCACGAAGGTGATCACCCACACCCAACCGGCGTGCAAGCCGATGCAGGCGGCGATGTTGCCCGTGCGCGCGCGCACGAGACCGAGCAAGGCGCCGACCAACGCGAGGCAGATGAATGCGTCACCGATGGCGAGCGGCTCGGCGAACGCGGCGAGCGTACCGCGAATCAACTCGACGCCACTCCACGCATCGACGTCTGCGGGCGCGATGCGCATGCGACCTATGAAATGCGTGGCGGCGTAGAGCAGCGACGTGAGCACGATGGCGAGCCGCACGCCCGACTCGCGCGTGATGCCGGTCTGCAGTGCGCCGCGCAGAAAGGTTTCTTCGATGAGGGCGACCGCAAGTCCGCTCACCGCGCCGCGCACCAGAAGTTGCGCGAGCAGCGCGTGATCAATCGCGACGTCGCCGCGCAGCACGCGCAAGTCGAGCGCGAACATCAACGCCACGATCGGCAGCATGGTGACGACGCCGAGCGCGAGCCCCACAGCCGTCTCGCGCAGAAATGCGGCGCGCGGCAGGCCGTAGCCGAGACTGTCACGATCGGCGAGACCCATGCGCCGCGCGGTCAGCACGAAGCCGATCAGCAGCGTGAGCATGCCGAGCCGCGTACCGACGCGATGGAACGCGACGTCGTACCCGGGCGTCAGCCACGCGTAGAGAGGGTAGGAGAGCGCCGCCATCACGGCGAAGCCGATGGCGAACAAGGCGAGGAAACGCAGGAACGTGCGCATTCACTGCACCCAGTGCACTTGCGAGTCGATGCGCCCGTCGGCGTGCAGCGTCAGGGTGCGATACGCCGGCGGCAGCGTGTCGACGGCGAAATGCGGCACGCGCGGCAAAAACTGCACGCAGGTCGACGGCGTGCCCATCAGTCGCACATCGCGACGCGCGCCTTCGTAGACCTGATGCACATGGCCCCAGAGCAGACCGCGCACGCCGGCGTGCCGATCGAGGACCGCGAACAAGGCCTCGGGATCACGCAGGGCCACGGTGTCGAGCCAGGCCGAGTGCGATGTGACCGGATGATGATGCAGTACCACTAGGGCCTGCCGCCCCTCGAGTGCGCCGAGTGCAGCGTCCAGACGCGCGAGTTCCGCGTGGCTCAAGGCACCCGAGGCTTCGTCGGCGAGACGGCTGTCGAGCATCACGATCCGCCACGCGCCGAAATCGTGTTGCCCGCAATGCCGAAACGGTGCGGCGAGCGCGGCACGCAGCAGCGCGGGATCATCGTGATTGCCCGGGATGCAGAGGATGGGCTTGCCGAGTCCGCCTAGCTCGCGCTGCAACCAGAGATAACCGCCCGGATCGTCGTTGCCGGCATCGCCGGTGTGCAGCACGGCGTCGGCGGCTGCGAGCTCGGCATGCGCCGCGCGCAGCGTCTGCCGCAGCGTCTCGAGCGTGTTCACCCCGCGCATGATCGCCGCCGCATCCGCATGCAGATGCGTGTCGGTGATTTGCACGAGACGAACGACGCCCAAGGCGCGCGGCCGAGCGATCGATCAGTAACGGTAGGCGTCGGGCTTGAACGGACCCTGCTTCTCGACGCCGATGTAGCGTGCCTGCTGATCGGAGAGTTCGGTGAGCTTGGCACCGAGCTTCGTCAATTGCAGACGCGCGACTTTCTCGTCGAGGTGCTTGGGCAGCACGTACACGCCGACCGGGTACTTCTCGTGGTTCATCCACAGTTCGATCTGCGCGATCGTCTGGTTGGCGAACGACGACGACATCACGTAGCTCGGATGTCCCGTGCCGCAACCGAGATTCACGAGGCGGCCTTCGGCCAGCAGCGTGATGCGCTTGCCGTCCGGGAAGATCACGTGATCGACCTGCGGCTTGATGTTCTCCCACTTGTACTGCTTCAGCGACGCACAGTCGATTTCGTTGTCGAAGTGGCCGATGTTGCACACGATCGCCTGGTCCTTCATGCGGCGCATGTGATCGTGGTTGATGACGTGGAAGTTGCCGGTCGCGGTCACGAAGATGTCGGCGTGTTCGCAGGCATCTTCCATGGTGACCACGCGATAGCCTTCCATCGCCGCCTGCAGCGCGCAGATCGGGTCGACTTCGGTCACCCACACCTGCGCCGACAGTGCGCGCAGTGCCTGCGCCGAGCCCTTGCCCACGTCGCCGTAGCCGCAGACGACCGCGACCTTGCCGGCGATCATCACGTCGGTGGCGCGCTTGATGGCGTCGACCAGAGATTCACGGCAACCGTAGAGGTTGTCGAACTTCGACTTCGTCACCGCATCGTTGACGTTGATGGCCGGGAAGGCGAGCGCGCCGTCTTTGGCCATCTGGTAGAGGCGCTTCACGCCCGTGGTGGTTTCTTCGGTGACGCCGCGGATGTGCTTGAGGCGGGTCGAGTACCACTTCGGGTCGCGCTTGAGCGTTTCTTTGATGGAGGCGAACAGGCACTCTTCTTCTTCGCTGGTCGGATGGCCGAGCACGCTCGCATCGCTCTCGGCACGGGTGCCGAGATGCAGCAGCAGCGTGGCGTCGCCGCCGTCGTCGAGGATCATGTTCGAGTAGCCGCCGTCGCGCCATTCGAAGATGCGGTGCGTGTAGTCCCAATATTCTTTGAGCGTTTCGCCCTTGTAGGCGAACACCGGCGTGCCGTTCACCGCGATCGCGGCGGCGGCGTGGTCCTGCGTCGAGAAGATGTTGCAGGACGCCCAGCGCACCTGGGCGCCGAGAGCTTGCAAGGTTTCGATCAGCACCGCGGTCTGGATCGTCATGTGCAACGACCCGGTGATGCGCGCGCCGCGCAGGGGTTGCGTCGGGGCGAATTCTTCGCGGATCGCCATCAGACCGGGCATTTCGGTCTCGGCGATGCGGATCTCCTTGCGGCCCCAGTCGGCGAGCGACAGGTCGGCGACGTGGAAGTCGTTCGCGGTTTGGTTTTTGATCACTGCGTTCATCAGTAGGCTCCGTTAATTACTTTCGTGAAGTGGTTAACGGGCGCCGTTGATGAAGTCCGTTTTCGCGAGCCTGGCATCGCCTTCTCGATGCTGCAGCGCCCCTCGCGAAACCGGAGTAGAGGTTATCTGGCGTCGGCCGCGAGGGCTCTCGCCTTGTCGGTGCGTTCCCAGGTGAAATCTTTGTCCTCGCGGCCGAAGTGGCCGTACGCCGCGGTCTTCTGGTAGATCGGGCGGGCGAGGTTCAACATTTGACGCAAGCCGTACGGCGTGAGATCGAAATGCTTGCGCACGAGCGCGGTCAACTTGTCGCGCGAGAGTTTGCCGGTGCCGAAGGTCTCGACCATGATCGAGGTCGGTTCGGCGACGCCGATCGCGTACGACACCTGCACTTCGCAGCGATCCGCGAGTCCCGCGGCGACCACGTTCTTCGCGACGTAGCGCGCGGCATAGGCGGCCGAGCGATCGACCTTCGAGGGGTCCTTGCCCGAGAACGCACCACCGCCGTGGCGCGCGAAGCCGCCGTAGGTGTCGACGATGATTTTGCGACCGGTGAGGCCGCAATCGCCGACGGGGCCGCCGATCACGAATCGACCGGTCGGATTGATGTGGAACTTCGTGCCTTTGTGCAGCCACTTCTTCGGCAGCACCGGCTTCAGAATTTCTTCCATCACCGCCTCGCGCAAGCGGGCAGTGGAGATGTCGTCGGAATGCTGCGTCGAGAGCACGACCGCATCGATCGCGACCGGCCGGTCGTTTTCATAGCGCAGCGTGACCTGGCTCTTGGCGTCCGGGCGCAGCCAGGCGAGTTTGCCCTGCTTGCGCACTTTTGCCTGCCGCTCGACGAGACGGTGCGAGAGCGTGATCGCGGCGGGCATCAATACGTCGGTTTCGTTGGTCGCGTAACCGAACATCAGACCCTGGTCGCCTGCGCCCTGCTTGCGCGGGTCTTTGCGGTCGACGCCCTGGGCGATGTCGGGCGATTGCTTGCCGATGACGTTGAGGACGCCGCAGGAAGCGCCGTCGAATCCCATCTCGGAGGAGTTGTAGCCGATGTCGAGCACCGTGCGGCGCACCAGGCCTTCGACGTCGATCGCGGCGTCGGTGGTGACTTCGCCGGCGACGATCACGACGCCCGTCTTGACGAGGGTTTCGCAGGCGACGCGGCCGCGCTTGTCTTTGGCGAGGATGGCGTCGAGCACGGCGTCCGAGATCTGATCGGCAACTTTGTCCGGGTGACCTTCGGACACGGACTCGGACGTGAAGACGTAACTGTTGGCCATGCTAGCGAGACTCTCCCGGGAAAGGCGCGGAAGTATACAATATCCGGCTTCCTGCCACTCTTTCCCGGACGCCCGCATGACCAGCCGCCGCACGCTCGCCAACGCCATACGGGCGCTCTCCATGGACGCGGTGCAGCAGGCCGCCTCGGGTCATCCGGGGGCACCGATGGGGATGGCGGACATCGCCGAGGTGTTGTGGCGTGATCAACTGAAGCACAACCCGGCCAATCCGCGCTGGGTCGATCGCGATCGGTTCGTGCTCTCGAACGGCCACGCTTCGATGCTGCTGTATTCGGTGCTGCACCTGTCGGGCTATCCGCTGTCGATCGACGAGCTGCGCAAGTTCCGGCAACTCGGCTCGCGCACGGCGGGTCACCCCGAGCACGATCCGCAGCTCGGCATCGAGACGACGACCGGGCCGCTCGGACAAGGCCTTGCGACGGCCGTCGGCATGGCGCTCGCCGAGCGCATGCTCGCGGCCGGCTTCAACCGCCCGGGTCACGACATCGTCGATCACCACACCTGGGTGTTCCTCGGCGACGGTTGCATGATGGAAGGCATCTCGCACGAGGCCGCATCGCTCGCCGGCACTTTGGGTCTCGGCAAACTGATCTGCATCTACGACGACAACGGCATCTCCATCGACGGCAACGTCAAAGGCTGGATGGCCGACGACACCGCCAAGCGCTTCGCCGCCTACGGCTGGCAGGTCATCAAAGATATCGACGGGCACGATGCCGAGGCCGTCGCGAAGGCGATGAAAAAAGCGCGCGCCAATCGCAAGCAGCCGACGCTGATCTGCGCGCGCACCGTCATCGGCTGGGGCGCGCCGAACAAGCAGGGCAGCAAATCGACGCACGGCGAACCGCTCGGTGCCGACGAGATCGCCGCGGCACGCAAGACGCTCGGCTGGGATCATCCGCCGTTCGACATTCCGGCCGAGGTGCGCGAGGCCTGGGATCAAAAGCCGCGCGGTTTGCGGGCCGAAAAAGCCTGGAAGCGCCGCTTCAACAGATATCGCAAGGAACATCCGGCGCTCGCGGCGGAATTCGAGCGACGCATGACCGGCAGTTTGCCGAGCGCATGGCCGCAGTTGCGCGATGCGGCGCTCGCCGCGGCGAGCGGCGTCGCGGCCCCGCAAGCGACGCGCGCTTCGTCGCAACTCGTGCTCAACGCGATCGGGCACGGCATGGCGGAGCTCGTCGGCGGCTCGGCGGATCTCACCGGTTCGGTGAACACCTTTCGCAAAGATTCGAAGGCCGTGACGCCGGACGATGCGACGGGCAACTACATCAACTACGGCGTGCGCGAATTCGCGATGACGGCGATGATGAACGGCATGGCGCTGCACGGCGGTTTCGCGCCGTATGCCGGCACGTTCCTGGTGTTCTCCGATTACGCGCGCAACGCGATCCGACTCGCGGCGCTCATGCATCAGCGCGTCATGCTGGTGTACACGCACGATTCCATCGGCCTCGGCGAAGACGGCCCCACCCATCAGCCGATCGAGCAACTCGCCTCGCTGCGCGCGATGCCGAACCTCGCGGTCTGGCGTCCCTGCGATGCTACCGAGACGGCCGTGGCCTGGCTCGCGGCGATCGAGCGCACCGCGGGCCCCACGGCACTCGTGCTCACGCGCCAGGCGCTGCCGCAACAGACGCGTGATGCGGCGCAGCAGGCCGCCATCGACTGCGGCGGGTACGTGCTGATCGATGCGCAAGGCGGCGTGCCGCAGGCCATCGTCATCGCCACCGGTTCCGAAGTGGCGCCGGCCGCCGAAGCGGTGCGCGCACTCAACGCGCAGGGGGCGCGCGTGCGGCTCGTGTCCATGCCGTCCAGCGATACCTTCGACGCGCAGGATGCGCGCTGGCGCGAGGCGGTGCTGCCGAAAGCCGTGACGCGCCGTCTCGCGATCGAAGCGGGGGCGACGCAGAGCTGGTGGAAGTACGTGGGCAGCGACGGTTGCGTGCTCGGCATCGACCGCTTCGGCGCTTCGGGCAAGGCGGCCGATCTGTTCGCGCATTACGGCTTGACGGCTGCGCATGTCACCGCGGCGTTGCAACGCCTGCTCGGGCAGTCCGCGTAAAGAATTCTTTGAACGTTTCGGAGTAGCAAGTCATGACGATCAAGGTGGGCATCAACGGTTACGGGCGTATCGGCAGAAACGTGTTGCGCGCGCTGTACGAGTCGAAGCGCAACGGCGAAATCCAGATCGTCGCCATCAACGATCTCGGTGATGCCGCGACCAATGCCCACTTGACCCGCTTTGACACGGCGCACGGCCGTTTCCCCGGCGAAGTGCATGTCGATGGTGACTCGATGGTGGTCAACGGCGATCGCATCCGCGTACTCGCGCAGCGCGATCCGGCGAAGTTGCCGTGGGGCGAGCTCGGCGTCGAATACGTGCTCGAGTGCACGGGCTTGTTCACGAGCAAGGCGAAGGCGAGTTCGCATATCGCCGGCGGGGCGAAGAAAGTCGTGATCTCGGCGCCCGGTGGCGACGACGTGGACGCGACGGTGGTCTACGGCGTGAACCACGAGGTGCTGCGCGCCTCGCACACGGTGATCTCGAACGCCTCGTGCACCACCAACTGCCTCGCGCCGGTCGCAAAGATTTTGCACGACAACGTCGGCATCGTGAGCGGCCTGATGACCACCGTGCACGCCTACACGAACGATCAGGTGTTGACCGACGTCTATCACTCGGATTTGCGCCGCGCGCGCTCGGCGACGATGTCGATGATTCCGACCAAAACCGGTGCCGCTGCCGCAGTCGGGCTCGTGTTGCCCGCGCTCAAAGGCAAGTTCGACGGTTTCGCGGTGCGCGTGCCGACGATCAACGTCTCGCTGGTCGATCTGACGTTCACGGCGGCGCGCGCGACCTCGGTCGCCGAGATCAATGCCATGATGAAGGCCGCCGCCGCGGGGCCGCTCAAGGGCGTGCTCGCCTACACCGAAGAGCCGCTGGTTTCGATCGATTACAACCATGATCCGCATTCCTCGACCTTCGACGGCACGATGACCAAGGTGCTCGAAGGCACGCTCGTGAAGGTGTGCTCCTGGTACGACAACGAGTGGGGTTTTTCGAACCGCATGCTCGACACGACGGTCGCGTTCTCCAAGGCGCGTTGAGCGCATGAAGCCGCTCTGCATGACGGACCTCGACCTGCGCGGCAAGCGGGTCCTGATCCGCGAGGATCTGAACGTTCCGTTGCAGGACGGTGGCGTCGCGAGCGATGCGCGCATCCGCGCCGCCTTGCCGACCTTGCAAGCCGCACTCGCGCAGGGCGCAGCCGTGATGGTGATGTCGCACCTCGGGCGACCCAAAGAAGGCGTGTATTCGGCGGCTGATTCTTTGGCGCCGGTCGCGACCCGGCTCGGCGAACTGCTCGGGCGCGACGTGCCTCTGGTGCGCGACTGGCTCGACGGCGTCGATTGCCGCCCCGGCGACATCGTGCTCTGCGAGAACGTGCGCTTCAACGTCGGCGAAAAGCGGGACGACGCGGCGCTGGCGCAGCGCATGGCTGCACTGTGCGACGTGTACGTGATGGATGCATTCGGTACGGCGCATCGCGCCGAAGCGAGCACGCACGGTGTGGCGAGGTTTGCGAAAGTAGCCTGCGCGGGGCCGTTGCTCACGGCCGAGCTTGATGCCTTGTCGCGTGCGCTCGCGACGCCGGCGCGGCCGCTGGTGGCCATCGTCGCCGGCTCGAAAGTGTCGACCAAACTCACCGTGCTCGAAGCGCTGCTCGAGAAGGTCGACGAACTGATCGTCGGCGGCGGCATCGCCAACACCTTTCTCGCTGCCGTCGGCAAGCCGATCGGCAAATCGCTCTGCGAGCCCGACATGCTCGAGATGGCGCGCGGCCTGCTTGCGCGGGCCGCGGCGCGCGGCGCAGCAATCCCGCTGCCGGTCGACGTGGTGGTGGCCAAAGAATTCGCCGCCGAGGCGTCGTCGCGCACCTGCGGCGTCGATGCGGTGCAGGCCGACGAGATGATCCTCGACATCGGGCCCGAAACGGCGCGTCTGCAGGGCGATCGTCTGCAGGCGGCGGGCACGATCCTCTGGAACGGCCCCGTGGGCGTATTCGAGTTCGATCGGTTTGCCGGTGGCACGCGCGCGCTCGCACGGGCGATCGCTTCGAGTCCCGCATACTCTCTGGCCGGCGGCGGTGACACGCTCGCGGCCATCGACAAGTTCGGCGTCACCGCCGACATCTCCTACATATCCACCGGCGGTGGCGCGTTCCTCGAATTCGTCGAGGGCAAGACGCTGCCGGCGGTCGCTGCGCTGCAGGCGCGTGCGACCGGTTGATCTCAAATGAACAGAGGTTTTCATGCTGCGTAGAACCAAGATCGTCGCGACCCTGGGCCCGGCGACGGACGATGTCGACGTGTTGTTCGA
Organism: Steroidobacteraceae bacterium; assembly: GCA_017853555.1. GTDB lineage: Bacteria > Pseudomonadota > Gammaproteobacteria > Steroidobacterales > Steroidobacteraceae > UBA964. The sequence continues at coordinate 43,894 of JAFMJH010000012.1, read as the reverse complement.
CATGTGCCGCGCGGGCCTCGACGTCGCGCGCATCAACTTCTCGCACGGCAAGCCCGCCGATCATCTGCGACGCATCGAATTGCTGCGCGAGGCGTCGCTGCGCGCGGGTCGTTACGTCGGAATCCTGGGCGATCTCGCCGGTCCGAAAATCCGCATCGAGAGTTTCGTAGACGGCAAGGTGACTTTGATCGAGGGCGCGACCTTCACGCTCGACACCGCGCTCGATTCGGCCGCGGGCACGGTCGATGCGGTCGGTGTCGCTTACAAAGAATTGACCGTCGACGTCACCGCGGGCGACACGCTGTTGCTCAACGACGGCTTGATCGTGCTCGACGTCGCGGCCGTGGAAGGCACGCGCATCGTCACGCGCGTCGTCGTCGGCGGCGAGTTGTCGAACCGCAAAGGCCTCAATCGCAAAGGTGGCGGCATCTCGGCGCCGGCGCTCACCGACAAGGATCGCGAAGACATCCGCTTCGCCGCACAGCACGGGCTCGACTACGTCGCGTTGTCGTTCGTGCGTGACGCGGAGGACATACGCGCGGCACGCGAGCTGCTGCGACAAGCCGGCTCGAACGCGCGCATCGTCGCCAAGATCGAGCGTCACGAGGCTGTCGCGCAGTTGGCCGGCATCATCGAGGCCACCGACGTCGTCATGGTGGCGCGCGGCGATCTCGGCGTCGAAATGGGTCATGCCGCGCTCACCGGCCTGCAGAAGACCATCATCCACCAGACACGCCACCGCAATCGCGTGGTCATCACGGCGACGCAGATGATGGAGTCGATGATCTCGAGCCCGGTGCCGACGCGCGCCGAGGTGAGCGACGTCGCGAACGCCGTCATGGACGGCACCGATGCGGTGATGCTGTCGGCCGAGACCGCCGCCGGCAAATATCCGGTGAAGGCCGTCGCGGCGATGGTCGAGGTGATCGAGGGTGCCGAGACCTATCACACCTCCCAGCACCGTCCGCGCGAGCGTACGGACGTGACTTTCACGCACACCGACGAGGCCATCGCCAACTCGGTCATGTACGCCGCGAATCACATGCACGTGCGCGCCATCGTCGCGCTCACCGAATCGGGCTCGACGACGCTGTGGATGTCGCGGCTGCGGTCGGATATCCCGATCTATGCGTTCACGCGTCACGAAGGTACGCGCCGGCGGGTGACGCTCTATCGCGGCGTGTATCCGATCACCTTCGAAGAAAAAGCAGGCGATGCGCGGCCGCTCTATCAGCAGGTCTTCGGCATGCTGCTCGATTTGCAGTTGGTCGACGAGGGCGATCTCGTGATCCTCACCAAAGGTGAACGTGCGGGCGTGCAGGGCGGGACGAACTCGATGCAAATCCTGCAGGTACACCGATGAAAAAAATTCTCGGCTGGACGGCCGGCGGCATCATCGGCGTGCTCGTGCTCGCGTTGCTCGCCGGTTGGTGGTTCGCGCGCGCCTCCTTGCCGCAACTCGAAGGCACGATCGCCGCGGTCGACGGCTCGCCGGCTTATCAGGTCACGGTCGAGCGCGATGCCGACGGTGCGCCGACCGTGCGTGGCCGTTCGTTCGCCGATGTCGCGTATGCACTCGGTTTTCTGCATGCGCAGGATCGTTTCTTCCAGATGGATCTCGCGCGTCGCCTGGCTGCCGGCGAACTTGCCGCGCTCGTCGGTGCGCGCGCCTTGCCGCTCGATCGCGAGGCGCGACCGTTCGGCCTGCGCACGGTGGCGCGCCGCGTGATCGCCGACGCCACGCCCGAACAGCGCGCATGGATCGAGGCCTACACCCGCGGCGTGAACCGCGGGCTTGCGTCCTTGCGCGCACGGCCTTGGGAGTACGGCGTCCTGATGGTCGCGCCGCAGTCGTGGCTGCCCGAAGATTCCGTGCTGGTCGTGCATTCGATGTGGTGGGACTTGCAGCACTCGGACATCAACGCCGAGCGTACGCGACGCGAAATCGTCGCGCGCCTCGAGGCGCTCGCGAGCGCCGCATCGCGCGAAGAGGCGGACTCGAGTCGTGCGCAAAGCGTGGCGGCATTCCTTTATGCGCGGGGCAATGAATGGGACGCGCCGAATTTCGCGACGCTCGCCGATGCGCGAACCGCCAATGGCGGCAATCCGTTCGAAGCCCCACCCGTGCCGCCGCCGAGCGCACTCGATCTGCGGGCCTCGAGCATGCCCAAAGTCGCCTCCGCGTTGCGTGAACCCGAGCGTGAAGTTCTCGGCAGCAACGCCTGGTCGGTCGCCGGCAAACACACCGCAAGCGGTGCCGCGCTGCTGGCCGGTGACATGCATCTGGGCTTGCGCGTCCCGGCCGTGTGGTACCGCGCGCGCCTCATCATCCAAGCGCCCGGAGCCGAGCCGTTCGAGCTCAACGGCGTGACCTTGCCAGGCGTGCCGATGGTCGCGGCGGGCAGCAACGGCCACATCGCCTGGTCGTTCACCAACAGTTACGGCAATTGGTCGGATGTCGCCGGCATTCCCTGCGATGCCGAGCGCGGCACCTACGTGACGCCCGCCGGCGAGCGTCGCTTCGTCACGCGTGTCGAGCGCATCGATGTCGCGCACGCGCAGCCCGAATCGTTGCGCATCGCCACCGCGCCCGAAGGCGTGATGATCGCGAGCAGCGGCAGCGGCGCGACGCAAACCTGCTGGCTCGCGCGCTGGTTGGTGCTCGAGCCGGGGGCGACCAACTTCGAGAGCCTCGATCTTTTGCAGGCGCGCGACGTCGATGCGGCGCTCGCGCTCGCGCCGCGCATCGGCATCCCGCATCAGAACCTGAACGTCGCCGATGCCTCCGGCCGCATCGCATGGTCCATCGTGGGGCGCATTCCGCGCGGCAACCTCGGGCCCTCGACGCCGCAGCCCGTGCTCTGGCGCGAGCGCGACGAGGCGCCGTCCATCGTCGATCCGGAAGTCGGCCGCATCTGGAGCGCGAACGCGCGTCACGTCGAAGGTGAGCTCGAGCGCGTGCTCGGCAACGAGCAGGCCGCAAGCGGCATGCCGTACGACTCCGGTGCCCGTCAAAAACAGATCCGCGACGGCTTGCTCGCCTTGCAGCGACCGGCGACGCCGAACGACATGCTCGCGATCCAGCTCGACGATCGCGCGATTTTTTTGGAGCGCTGGCAGCGTCTGCTGGTGACCACGCTCGACGAAGAGGCGTTGCAGAACACGCCGCAACGCGCCGAAATGAAACGCCTCGCCGTCAAGTGGGACGGGCATGCGGCGGTCGATTCGGTCAGCTATCGGCTCGTGCGCGCGTTCCGTGATCGCACGCGGCTTGCGGTCTGGGACATGTTCACCGGGGCGCTCGGCGCCGGAGCGGGGTCGCGACCGAATTCTTTGTTCGAAGGTTCGCTGTGGCGGCTCGTGACCGAGCAGCCGCCGCATTTGCTCGCCCGGGACTACGCCAACTGGCGTGCGTTCCTGCTCACGCAGATCGACGCGGTCGCGGCCGAGCTCGTCAAAGAATGCGGCACGCTCGAGCGCTGCACCTGGGGGCGACACAACACGATGGCGATCGCGCATCCTCTGTCGAAGGCGCTCGGCCCGCTCGCGCGGTATTTCGACATGCCGGCCGTGCAACTGCCGGGTGATCGCGACATGCCGCGGGTCGTCACGCCGAATTTCGGTGCCTCCGAACGCTTCGCCGTGTCGCCCGGTCGCGAGGCCGAGGGCTATCTGCAGGTGCCGGGCGGCCAGAGCGGCCATCCGCTCTCGCCGTTCTATCGCGCAGGCTTCGAAGATTGGGCGAGTGGTCGCGCGCGGCCTTTGCTGCCGGGTCCGACCGTGTATCGCCTGAGTTTTGCCGGGGCTGCGCCGTGAGCGGCGAGCCGCGATTCGAGGGTACGGCGCGCTACATCGCCACCGCCGATCTCGGCATGGCGGTGAACGCTGCGCTCACGCTCGGCAGACCGCTGCTCATCAAGGGCGAGCCCGGCACCGGCAAGACGCAACTGGCGCTCGAAGTCGCGCAAGCGCTGCAGCGGCCGATGTTCGAGTGGCACGTGAAATCCACCAGCAAAGCGCAGCAGGGGCTTTACGAATACGACGCGGTGTCGCGCCTGCGCGATTCGCAACTCGGCGAAGCGCGCGTCGCCGACATACGCAACTACATCGTGCGCGGCAAACTCTGGGAAGCGTTCGAATCCGAGTCGCCGCCGGTGCTGCTGATCGACGAGATCGACAAAGCCGACATCGAATTCCCGAACGATCTGCTGCGCGAGCTCGATCGCATGGAGTTCTACGTCTACGAGACGCGCGAATTGGTGCGTGCGCGGCACCGGCCGCTCATCATCATCACCAGCAACAACGAAAAAGAACTGCCGGACGCCTTTCTGCGGCGCTGCTTCTTCCATTACATCCGCTTTCCCGACGCCGAGACGATGGCGAAGATCGTCGACGTGCATCATCCGCGTCTGAAGCGCGAGTTGCTCGCCGAGGCGCTCGGCGCGTTCTATCGCGTGCGCGAGATGCCGGGCCTGCGCAAGAAGCCGTCGACGTCGGAGTTGCTCGACTGGATCAAGTTGCTGCTCGCCGAAGACGTGCCGCCCGAGGCCTTGCGCAGCGATGATCCCAAGAGGGCGATTCCGCCGCTCTACGGCGCGCTGCTCAAGAACGAACAGGACGTACATCTGTTCGAACAGTTGTTGTTCCTCGACCGACGCGGCCGCTGAGTCGGTCGCCGCGACGGGGCGATCGATGCTGATCCGCTTCTTCTTCGAACTGCGGCAGGCGGGCGTGCCGGTGACCTTGCCCGAATTCCTGTTGTTGCTCGACGGGCTCGCGGCGCGCGTGGCCTCCTGCTCGGCGTTCGAGTTCTATCATCTTGCGCGCTTGTCACTGGTCAAGGACGAGCGACACTACGATCGCTTCGATCGCGTATTCGAGGCGCACTTCAAAGGTGCCGAGCGGTTTTTCGAACAGTGGCTCGCCGAGGTGCCGGCAGATTGGTTGCGGGCCGCGGCCGAGCGGCTCTTCGACGAGCAAGAGCGCCTAAAAGTGCAGTCGCAGGGGAGTTGGGAAGAGCTGCTGCAAAAGCTGCGCGAACGCCTCGCCGAGCAGAAGGAACGTCACGAGGGCGGCAACAAATGGATCGGCACCGGCGGCACCTCGCCGTTCGGGTCGGGCGGCTACAACCCCGAGGGGATACGCATCGGTGATGCCGGTCGGCGCCAGCGGCGCGCGATCAAAGTGTGGGAACAGCGCGACTTCCGCAATTTCGACGGCGACGTCGAGCTCGGTACCCGCAACTTGAAGCTCGCGCTGCGCCGCTTGCGCAAGTTCGCGCGCGAAGGTGCCGCGGACGAACTCGATCTCGATGCGACCGTCGAGTCGACGGCGCGCAACGCGGGCTGGCTCGATCTGAAGCTCGTGCCGGAGCGGCGCAACGCGGTCAAAGTTTTGCTGCTGCTCGACGTCGGCGGCTCGATGGACGATCACGTGCGCAGCTGCGAAGAATTGTTCTCGGCCGCGCGCGCCGAGTTCAAGCATCTCGAGCACTACTACTTCCACAACTTCGTCTACGAAAGCCTGTGGAAGGACAATCGACGTCGCCACGCCGAGCGCACCTCGACCCTGCAGTTGCTGCGCACCTTCAATCCCGACTATCGCGTCGTGTTCGTCGGCGACGCGACCATGAGCCCCCACGAAATCGTGCAGCCGGGCGGCAGCGTGGAGCACTGGAACGAAGAGTCGGGCGCCGCGTGGATGCAGCGCATCACGGCGCATTTTCCGCACCTGGTCTGGTTGAACCCCGAGCCGCAGGAGCGCTGGACGTGGACGCCGTCGGTGCGCCTCACGCGCGAACTGGTGGGCGAGCGCATGTTCCCGCTGACGTTGCAGGGGCTGGACGGCGCGATGCGCGCCTTGCGTAAAAAAGGGGCGCCTTAGGATTCCAAGGCGCCCCGCCGATCATTTCACGGGTGCGGGTTTCTGCGTCTTCGCGTAGTGCTCGAGGCTCGAGAGACTGCGATCGTCGCTCCACTCGGTCGGTGCCTCGAAGTACTTCGCGTAGTTTTTGTGGCAGTAGTCGAGCACGTTGCGCGACAGCACCTGCTCGAGGTCTTTGGTCGTGCCCATGAAGCAGTTGTACTGCACGGCGCCCGGCGCCTGACCCATCAGCATCCACGGCAGCCACGGCGTGATGCGATTCCAGGTGCCGGTGTAGTCGAGCGAGGTGAGTTTCTCGTTCTGCAGATCCTCGACTTTGATGTGGTGCGCGAAAAATTCCGAGGCTTGCACGATCGGGCCCGACGATTCGCGCGGCCATTTGTCCGGTTGCAGGGCGTTCGGGTACGCCAGGTGGATGTGGATTTCCATTTCGGCCATGCTGCCGTGCTGGTACCACGGCAGACGGAAGGGGATGCGCGGCGGCGCTTCCTTGTTGAGACCGCCGAAGGACGGCGGTGCCGGGAAGTGGTCTTCGATCAGATAATTGAACGGATCGTTGGCGACGTGCACCGCCTTCACTTTTTCGTTGGTGTAGGGGTTCAGCCATTCGTCGAGCACTTCGCCGCTCTTGAGGTCGGTGTAGACGATGACTTCGCGGCACATGCGGCGGATCGCCCCGTCCGGACCTTGCACCAGGCGGATCGCGCCGAAGCCGCTCGTGCCCATGAGATCGGTGATCTTCTTGTTGGGCTGCACGCCCATGCCATAGCCCTTGAACCAGAAGTATTTCTGCTTGCCGAAGTCGAGATCGCCCTGGATGCGGGCATAGGCGAGCTGATTGCCGCGACCCGTGCGCAAGTCGAGGTACGGGCCTTCGAGGCCTTTGCCCCAGCCGTTCTGCGACACCATGGCGCCGGTGGCCGCGGCGGCGGTCGCCGCGCCGAGCGTCACGCCGGCGACGCCCGTCGCGCCGGCGGCGAGCATGGCGCCCGCGCCGCTCGCGGTTCCGAGGAAGTCGCGACGCGTCGGGTCGGTCAGTGTTTCTGTTTGCTTCGACATGAGTGGTATCCCCCTGGGAATCTGAAACGGATCAAAGAAATCGTCAGGCGTGCGCCGCGTCGGCGTCAGCCGCCCTGGAGTTTTTTGAGGTCGGTGAGCACGAGCTTGGAGTGGCCTTCGGTGTCGACGTCGGCGTAGTGCTTGGCGATGCGCCCTTGCGGGTCGATGATGAAGGTTTCGCGATGCGCCATCTCGAACAAGCCGAGCGCGCGATACAGCACGCCGTAGGTTTTGGTGGTCTGTTTGCTGCTGTCGGCGAGGATGCTGAAGGGCAGGCTGTGCTCCTTGGCGAATTTGTCGTGCGACTCGACGTCGTCGACGCTGATGCCGAGGATGGTCGCGTTCGCGCGGCGGAACGCGAAGATGTCGTCGCGGAAGCCGCAGGCCTGGGTGGTGCAACCGGGCGTGTTGTCCTTCGGATAAAAATACAGCACGACCCATTTGCCGCGTTGCTCCTGCAACGTGACCCACTTGCCGGCTTGATCCTGCAGGCGGAACTCGGGCGCCGCGGCGCCGACTTTGGGTGCGGCGGCGGTCGCTTCGCTGCCGGCGAGCGCAGCGAGCGTGGCGACGAGGGCCAGGATCGCGACCGGGAATGTCGAGCGGCGGGACGTGGGCATGGCGTGTCTCCTCGGGGTGGGTTGGACGATAAGATAACCCGCGTGTTGCAGAGGTACGGCACAATTCCGTCATGACTCAACCACCTAGCAGTGCCTCGGCCGGGCGCGTCGCCTTGGTGCTCACCGGCGGTGGTGCCCGCGCGGCTTATCAAGTCGGCGTGTTGAAGGCTTTGGCCGAGTTGCGCCCCGGTCCGCGCGCGCCCTTCGACATCGTCGTCGGCACCTCGGCGGGGGGCGTTTGCGCGGCCGTGCTTGCCGCTTATGCGCACGATTGGCAGGACGGCGTCGCACGGCTCGAACAGGTGTGGGCGAATTTCCGCGTCGAGCAGGTGTTGCGCGCGGACACGACCTCGATGTTGCGGGCCGGTTCGCGCTGGTTGCTCGCGGCGCTGTCGGGCGGACGCCTCGTGTCCGCGCCGCGCTCTTTGTTCGACAACACGCCGCTGCGCGATTTGCTGCGCGCGCGCATCGACTGGGAGCGCGTGCGCGCCAACGTCGCAGCGGGACATCTGCACGCCATCGCGCTCGCGGCGACCAGTTATTCGGGCGGGCGGCAAGACGTGTTCTTCGAAGCGGCCGAGGGCGTCCCCGAGTGGCGCGGTCCGCACAGCGCGGGTCGACGGCAGGCGCTGACGCTCGATCACCTGATGGCGAGTGCCGCGATTCCGTTTCTGTTTCCGTCCGTCCCGCTCGGCGCGCAACACTATGGCGACGGCGCGATGCGCCAACTCACGCCGTTGTCGCCGGCGATCCATCTCGGCGCCGACCGCATGCTCATCGTCGGCGTGCGCGCGCCGGATGCCGCCGGCACGGGTGTTGCGGGCGAGGGCGGTCCGAGTGCGGGACAGTTGTTCGGCTTCATGCTCGATGCCTTGTTCGGCGATCAGATCGATGCCGATCTCGAAGTATTGAATCGCGTCAATCGCGCGCTCGAAAGCGGTGCCGTCGGTGCGCGGGCTTCGGAATCGGGGCGCAGCGGCGTGCCGTGGCGGCGCGTCGAGGCCTTGCGTTTGGCGCCGCGTGAAGATCCGCGGCAAGTCGCCGCGCGTCACGGCGATGCCTTGCCGCGCAGCTTGCGGACCTTGCTGCGCGTGATGGGTGCCGGCGGCGCGGCGGGCGGTCTGTTGGCGAGTTATCTGTTGTTCGAAGCGAGTTATACGCGCGAGCTGATCGCGCAAGGCCGGCGCGACACGCTCGCGCAACGCGCATCGTTGGAAAAATTTTTCGAGGCAGGACGTCCATCATGAGCAGCCGACGAGTTCAGCGTCTGATTGCGGCGCAACGCACCTCCGATGGTGCGGGGGTCACCTTGTACCGCAGTCTCGGTCAGTCGCAATTCGCGCGACTCGATCCCTTTCTGATGCTCGACGAATTCGGCAGCGATCGGCCGGACGAATACATCGCGGGCTTCCCTGCACACCCGCATCGCGGCTTCGAGACCGTCACCTACATGCTCGAAGGGCGCATGCGCCACGAGGATCATCTCGGCAACGTCGGGTTGCTCGGCGCAGGCGACGTGCAATGGATGACGGCAGGGCGCGGCATCATCCACTCCGAAATGCCGCAACAGCAAAGCGGACGGATGCGCGGCTTCCAGTTGTGGATCAATTTGCCGGCGCGCGAAAAAATGGGGCCGGCGGGATATCGCGACATCGCCGCCGCGCAGATTCCCGAATTCCGCGACGCGACCGGCTTGCGCGTCAAAGTCGTCGCCGGCCGATGGCAGCACGACGATCGGGTGTTCGAGGGTCCGGTCTCGGGCGTGAGCACCGCGCCCGTCTACATCGACGTCGAGCTGCCCGCAGGCGGCAGGTTCGTCGAATCTTTGCCCGCGACGCATTCGGCGCTGGTCTACGTGTTCGAGGGCGAGTTGCAGGCGGAGTCGGAGCAGGGCGCGCGCCTCGCGATCGTCCGGCGACATGCCGCGATCTTCGGTGCGGGCGAGCGACTCGAAGTGTCGGCCGGCGAGCAAGGCGCACGATTTTTGATGCTCGCGGCCGCACCGATCGGCGAGCCGGTGGTGCAGTACGGGCCGTTCGTGATGACTACGCGCGCCGAAATCGAACAGGCGATCGCGGATTACCAGGCCGGTCGACTCACCGGCTGAATCAGGTCAAAAACCAGGCGCCGAGGCCGAGCAAGGTCGCGAAACCGATGCAATCGGTGAAGGTGGTCAGGATCACGCCGGCCGACAGTGCGGGGTCGATCGAGAAGCGGCGCAGGGTGAGCGGCACGACCACGCCGACGATCGCCGCCGCCAGCAGGTTGATCAACATCGATGCGGCGATCACGCCGGCGATCTTCCAGGTGCCGAACCAGAACACCGTCACCATGCCGACGACCACCGCCCAGATGAAGCCGTTGAAGCCGGCGACCGCGATTTCTTTGAAGAGCAGCCAGCGCGCATTCGCCCATTGCACCTGACCAAGCGCAAGGCCGCGGATGATGAGCGTCACGGTCTGGGTGCCCGCGATGCCGCCCATCGAGGCGACGATCGGCATCAGCGCCGCGAGCGCCGCCACTTTTTCGATCGTCCCTTCGAAGGTTTTGACGACCGAGGCGGCGAGGAAGGCGGTGACGAGATTGATGCCGAGCCAGAGCATGCGGCGCTGCGCGGAGGGCACGATCGCGGCGAACAAGTCTTCGTCGTCCTGCAGGCCGGCCATCGAGAGCACCGAGTGTTCGGCTTCTTCGCGGATGACGTCCACGACGTCGTCGACGGTGATGCGTCCGATCAACTTGCCTTCGTGCCCGACGACGGCGGCCGAGACGAGATCGCGGTCCTGGAAAAGTTGCGCCACGTCGTGCGCGGCGGTTTCGGGCTCGATGCGCGGCGCGTCGGTGTCGAGGCTCTCGCCCACCGTGTCGTCGGGGTCGCCGGTGATGATGCGGGTGAGACCGATGGTGCCGAGATACCGATCGTCGCGATCGACGACGAACAGGCTGTCGGTGCGCGGCGGCAAGTCGCCGCGCATGCGCAGATAACGCAGCACGACTTCGAGCGTGACGTCGGCGCGCACCGACACGGTGTCGGTGTTCATGAGACCGCCCGCGCTGTCTTCGGGCCAGGAGAGCACGTTGCGCAGACGTTCGCGATCGCGCTGGTCCATCGAGCGCAGTACCTGCAAAGTGACGGCCTCGGGCAGGTCGCGCACGATGTCGGCGAGATCGTCGAGCTCCATGCCCTCGGCGGCCGCGACCAGTTCGGCGGTCTCCATTTCTTCGATGAGCTCGTTGCGCACGTTCTCGTTGAGCTCGACGAGCACGTCGCCTTCGATGTCCTTGTCGACGAATTCCCAGACGAGTTCGCGCTGACGCGGCGGGAGCGATTCGAGCAGCAAGGCGATTTCGGCGGGGTGCATCGCGGCGACCATGCGCTGCGCCGGGCGCAGGGTGCCCGAGGCCAACGCCTCGCGCAGCGCGCCGAGGCGCATGTCCTTCTTGCTGGCGGTCACGAGGTGCGCTTCGCGAGTGCGCTGTGGCGGCTGATGATGCCGGGGGCTTGCGAGGCGAGCCGTTCGGTCAGGCGATTGACCAGATACACCGAGCGATGTTGTCCGCCCGTGCAGCCGATGCCGAGCGTGATGTAGCGACGTCGCACGCCGCGATACTCGCCGATGCGTGCGCGGATGAATTCTTCGTATTCCGCGAGCAGCGTTTGCACCTGCGGTTGCGAGTCGAGGTACTGCACCACGGCCGGGTCGCCGCCGGTGAGCGAGCGCAGGGACGATTCCCAATAGGGGTTCGGCAGGATGCGCGCATCGAAGACGAAGTCGCAATCGCCCGGAATGCCGAATTTGAAACCGAACGACACCAGCGTCACCGACAGTTGATCGGCTTTGCGTTGGTCGATGCGCTGCACGACGAGATCGCCGAGCGCGTGCACGCCCATGTCGGAGGTGTCGATGACGAGATCCGCGGCTTGCACGACCGGGTCGAGCAGTTCGCGTTCGAGCCCGATCGCTTCCTGCAGCGAGACGCCGTCGCGCAGCAGCGGATGACGCCGCTTCGTCTGGCCGAAGCGGCGCAGCAGTTCGGAGTCCGAGGCGAGTACCACCAAAAGTTCGCAGCGCAGACCGCTGCGGCGCAGTTCCGCCATGGTCTCCGGAACTTTGGCCGCGAGCAGATCCGAGTCGCGGGCGTCGACGCCGATCGCGGTGTCGCGGTAGGCGCGCTCACCCGTGCGCAAGGTGTGCGCGACGAACGGCTCGAGCATCGACGCCGGCAGATTGTCGACGCAGTAATAGCCCATGTCCTCGAGCGCGCGCAGCACGACGCTCTTGCCGGCGCCGGACAGCCCGCTGACGAGGATGATGCGCATGGCTCATCGCAGCACGCTCACTGACGCGCGCTGCGGCCCTCCTGGGCGTGATGATCGGTCGCTTTGTCCTTGCGCTTGCGCACGATGCCGTCGAGTTTGTCGGCGAGTGCGTCGATGGCGGCGTACATGTTGCCGTCCTCGGCCGACGCATGAATGTCGTTGCCCGGTATTTTGAGCGTGGCATCGGCCTTGTGGCGCAGCTTTTCGACCGACAGCACGAAGTGCGCATCGATGAGGTGGTCGAAGTGGCGCACGATGCGCGCCATGCGCTTCTCGACGTACGCGCGCAACGCTTCGGTGACTTCGACGTGGTGTCCCGTAATCGACATCTGCATGCGGTGTCTCCCTGTTGGGGCAAGGTTAACGTGAGCCGGTGCGCTTGCGCTCGGCCGACGAGTCGATACCGAGACTCTCGCGGTACTTGGCCACCGTTCGTCGTGCGACCGGAATGCCTTCGGCGGAGAGCAGCTCGGCGAGCCGGCTGTCGGAGAGCGGATCGGCCGGGTCCTCTTCGCGTACGAGCTTGCGAATCTTCGCGCGTATCGCCGTCGAGGAGGTGCCTTGGCCGTCGCCACCTTCGACCTGACTCGAGAAGAAGTATCGCAGTTCGAACACCCCCCGGGGCGAGTGTAGGTATTTTCCCGAGGTCACCCGCGAGATGGTCGATTCGTGCATCGCGATGGCCGCGGCGATGTCCTTGAGGATCATCGGCCGCATGTGCTCCTCGCCTTGCTCGAGGAAATCGGCCTGCCGCTCGACGATGGCCTTGGCGACCTTGAGCAGCGTCTCGTTGCGGATTTCCAGGCTTTTGAGCAGCCAGCGCGCTTCCTGCAGCTGGGTGGTGAGCGTGGTGTGGCCCGAGTTGCGGCCGAGCATGCCGGCATAGCCGTGGTTCAGCCGCAGCCGCGGCAGCGTGCCGGGGTTCAGCTCGACCGCCCAGCCGCGTTCGGTGCGGCGCACGTAGACGTCGGGCACGATGTATTCGGGTGTCGAGGCGCTGATCACCGACCCGGGTCGGGGGTGGCAGGCTCTCACCAGCGCGACGGCGACGGCGAGTTCGCCGGGCTCGGCGGCGGTCGCTTTGGCGAGCGGCGTGAGGTCGCGCAGCGCAAGCAGTTCGAGGTGTTGCTCGACGATGCGGCGCGCCAGCTCGAGTCCGGGCGTGTCCGCTTCGAGTTGATCGAGTTGCAGGGTGAGGCACTCGGCGAGCGTGCGCGCGGCGACGCCGGCCGGCTCGAGCATCTGCACGAGCATGAGCACGCGTTCGATTTCGTCTTCGTCGCGTTCGATTTCGGGGGCGAGCGAGGCGGCGATCTCGGCCAGCGATTCGGTGAGATAGCCGTCTTCGTTCAACGCATCGACGATGGTGGTGGCGGTGGCGAGGTCGTCGCTCGACAAGCCCGCCAGTTCAAGTTGGGCGAGCAGGTGATCGCGCAGGCTTTCGCCGCGCCCGTCGGCGACTTCGTTCTGGCGGTCGTCGTCATCGGCGCTGCCCGCACCGGCGCTGTCGCTGCTGGTGCCGACGCGGTCGGCCCAGGGCTCGTCGATGATTTCGACTTCCGGCGTCGAGGGCTCTTCGGCCTGCGTGGTGCGCGGGTCGAGCTCGGCGAAGGGGACGGCGAGCTCTTCCTCTTCGGGCTCTTCCTGCTCGAGCATCACGTTGGTTTCGAGCAGCTCGGCGATGTGCGCCTGCAATTCGGCCGTCGGCATCTGCAACAGGCGGATCGCCTGCTGCAACTGCGGCGTCATGGTGAGGCTCTGGCCGAGCTTCAGCTGTAGTGATTGCTTGAACATGGCGGACCTGTCGGGCCGGCACGCCGGCGAGCGGAACCGTTATAGCCGGAACGATTCGCCCAAGTACACCTCACGCACGCGCGGATTGGCAAGGATTTCCTCCGCCGCGCCCGAAGCGATGACCTTGCCTTCGCCGATGATGTACGAACGATGACAGACCGCCAGCGTCTCGCGCACGTTGTGATCGGTGATCAGGATGCCGATGCCGCGTCGCGCAAGCTCGCCGATGATCCGCTGGATGTCCATCACCGAGATCGGATCGACGCCCGCGAACGGTTCGTCGAGCAGCATGAAACGCGGATTGGCCGCGAGTGCGCGCGCGATCTCCACGCGTCGCCGTTCGCCACCCGAGAGCGCGAGCCCCGGCGATTGGCGCACGTGTTCGATGCGCAGGTCCGCGAGCAGCGCCTCGCGCCGCGCGACGCGCGCCGCGGCATCGAGGTCGGGGCGGGTCTCGAGGATCGCCATCACGTTGTCCTCGACGCTCATGCGGCGGAACACCGATGGTTCTTGCGGCAGATAACCGATGCCGGCGCGCGCGCGCTGATGGATGGGTGCGCTCGTCAGGTCGACGTCGTCGACGAAGATGTGTCCGGCGTCGGGCGCGACCAGTCCCACGATCATGTAGAAGGCGGTGGTCTTGCCTGCGCCGTTCGGTCCGAGCAGACCCACGATTTCGCCGGCGTGCACCTCGAGCGACAAATCGAGCACGACTTTGCGATCGCCATAACCTTTGGCCAGATGTTCGGCGCGCAAACGTTCGGGCGGCGAGCGGGTCACGGCGTGTCCGCCTTCGGCCGGATGGTGATGCGCACGCGCTCGTCGTTGCCGGCCGGTTTGCCGGCTTGCACGCGCTGGGCGCGCACGTCGTAGACGAGTTGCTCGCCGCGGATTTCGCTGCGCCCGTCGCTGAGCCAGGCGGCTTCGGCGAGCACCACGGTGCCGGATATGACGTCGTAGGTGATCGTGCCGGCGCGGCCGCGCGCGGTGGTGCGCGAATCTTTGATGACCTGTTCGAATTCGGCCTGTCGTCCGCGGATGTCGGCGCGCGTGATGCGGTTGCGCACGAAGCTCACCGCCGCTTCGTCCGAGCGCAGCACGCCGCCGTCGAATTCGATGCGCACGCGACCGGTGAAGGTCCACTTGGCATCGGCAAAATCGAGTCCGGTGGCGCGGGCATTCTCGGCCGACACTTTGATGGCGCCCTGCGCGACGGTCACGTCGCGAAACAGCAGCGTGTTGTTGCGGTAGTCGACTTCGGACGAGGCGGCATCGAGCGTGACGTCACCCTCGCGCACGGTCGACTGCGCGACCGCGACGCCCGCGCATGCGAGCAACAGGGCGGCGAGCGTCGCGCGCCGCAGGGCATCAAGGCGTGAAATGACCATGGACCTTCGATTCTAGCGAGACGCGTCGCGTCTTCAAATCGACGGCGACCGCATGCGCTTGCAGCCGGCCGCCCGCGACTTCGATCTCCACGAGACCGGGTGCGCGCGCACGCGCCGCGTCGATGTCGTAGGCGAGCGTCGCGGTACGCAGTTGCAGCGCATCGCGTGATCGCGCCGAATCGAGACGCACGTCACCGGCGAGTTCGACGCGCTGCGCGTGTGCGGCCATCACGCCGCGCTCGGCGCGCAGTCGCCAGCGATCGTCGCCGTCGGTGCGCAATTCCATCGTCACGCCGCGCAACTCGGTCGCGCCCGTGGCGGGGTTTTGTCGTGCTTGCGCCGCGCGCAGGCGATAACGCGGTTCGCCGTTCGGGAAGGTTTCGAGGATGTCGGTATCCGTGGCGAAGTAGCCGGCGTCGACGTCGTCGGGGTCGCGATTGATCGATGCAGTGTCGACGCTGCGCGAGTCGCAGCCGGTCAGCGACAAGACGAGCGCGAGGGCGCCGCTGAGGCTGCGCAGTCTCACATCACGCCGGCGCGCAGCAGATCGTGCACGTTGAGCGCGCCGGCGAGTTTGCCGTGCTCATCGACCACCGGCAGCGCGGTGATGCGATGTTGTTCCATGAGGTGCACGGCCTCGGCGGCGAGTTCGCGCGCACCGATGGTTTTGCAGGGATGGGTCATCACGTCGCGCATCCGGGCGGCATGCACATCGAGACGCCGATCGAGCGAGCGGCGCAGATCGCCGTCGGTGTACACGCCGACCACGAAGCCGGCCTCGTCGGCGACCACCGTCATGCCGAGACCCTTGCGCGACATTTCGAGCAGACCGTCGGCGAGCGTGGTGTCGGGCGTCACGCAGGGCACGGCCGCATCGCGACTCATCACGTCTTCGACGCGCAGCAGCAGGCGCCGCCCGAGCGAGCCGCCCGGATGCGAGCGGGCGAAATCTTCGGCGGTGAAGCCGCGCGCGTCGAGCAGCGCGACGGCGAAGGCATCGCCCATGGCGAGCGTCGCCGTCGTACTCGCGGTGGGCGCGAGATTGAGCGGGCAGGCCTCCGTCGGCACCGTCACGTCCAGATGCACTTGGGCGGCGCGCGCGAGCGTCGAGGCGGGGTTGCCGGTGATGGCGATCAGCGGCACGCCCAAGCGCGTGATCGGCGGCAGCAGCGTCAGCACTTCGGGGGTTTCGCCCGAATTCGACAGCGCGAGCACGATGTCCTCGCGCGTGATCATGCCCATGTCGCCGTGGCTCGCTTCGGCCGGATGCAGGAAAAACGCCGGCGTGCCGGTACTCGCGAGCGTGGCGGCGATCTTGCCGCCGACGTGACCGGATTTGCCCATGCCGGTGACGACGATGCGTCCGCGGCAGGCGAGTGCGATGCGGCAGGCGGCCGCGAAGCTCGCATCGAGACGCGCCTCGGTCGCTTGCAAGCCGTCGATCTCGATGGTGAGGGCGCGACGGCCCGCGGCGATCAGCGCGGCGTCGTCCCGGAGCGCAGGTTTCGTCATGGAATGGCATCATACCGCCATGAGGACTCCAAGCCATGCATCCCGATAAAGTCGCCGAATTGATCCGGGCCGCGCTGCCCGGCGCCGAAGTGCTGGTGCGTTCGGACGACCAGACCCATTTCGAGGCGCGGGTCGTCGCCGCCGAGTTCGCCGGCAAACGCAGCATCGCGCGTCATCAACTGATCTACGGCGCGCTCGGTGCGCTCGTGGGGCGTGAAATCCATGCGCTGTCGATCGTTGCGCTGACGCCCGAAGAGGCCGCCGACGGGCGGGCCCGGTGATGGATCGCCTGCACATCCAGGGCGGCAAGCCGCTCGAAGGCGAAGTGCGCGTCTCGGGAGCCAAGAATGCGTCGTTGCCGATTTTGGCGGCGACCTTGCTCGCCTCTGAGCCGGTGGCCGTCGGCAACGTGCCGCATCTGCAAGACGTCACCACGATGATCGAATTGCTTGGCCGCATGGGCGTGACGGTCACGGTCGATGAGCGCATGCGTGTCGAAGTCGATGCGCGGACTTTGCGCCAATCGGTCGCGCCCTACGAACTCGTGCGCACCATGCGCGCCTCGATCCTCGTGCTCGGTCCGCTGGTGGCGCGGTTCGGTCAAGCCGACGTGTCCTTGCCCGGTGGCTGTGCGATCGGTGCACGACCGGTCAACATTCACGTCGCCGGTTTGCAGGCGATGGGCGCCGACATTTCGATCGAGAACGGTTACATCCGCGCGCGCGCTTCGCGTTTGCACGGTGCGCGTCTCGTGCTCGACACCGTGACCGTCACGGGCACCGAAAATCTGATGATGGCCGCGGCCCTCGCCGACGGGCAGACGGTGCTCGAGAATGCGGCACGCGAACCCGAGGTCGTCGATCTCGCCGATTTTCTGAACGCGATGGGCGCCAAAGTGCGCGGCGCCGGCACCGACAAAATCATCATCGACGGCGTCGAAAAACTGCATGGCGCGCAGTACGACGTGCTGCCCGATCGCATCGAAGCGGGCACTTATCTGCTTGCCGGTGCGATCACCGGCGGACACGTGATCGCGCGGCACATGCGGCCCGAACACCTCGACGCCGTGCTCGCGAAACTGCAGGAGGCCGGTGCCAAGCTCGACATCGGCGCAGACTTCGTCGCCGTCGACATGCGCGGCCGCCGGCCGAAGTCGGTCGACGTGCGCACCGCGCCGTATCCCGCATTCCCCACCGACATGCAGGCGCAGTTCGCCGCGCTCAACACCGTCGCCGACGGCGTCGGCACCATCATCGAAACGATTTTCGAGAATCGCTTCATGCACATGCTCGAGATGCGGCGCATGGGTGCGGAGATTCGTCTCGAAGGCAACACGGCGATCATCAAAGGTGTGCCGAAATTGCAGGCGGCACCGGTGATGGCGACCGACTTGCGCGCGTCGGCGTCGCTGGTGCTCGCCGGGCTCGTGGCCGAAGGCCGTACGGAAATCGACCGCATTTATCACATCGATCGCGGCTACGAGTCGATCGAAGAGAAACTCGCCGGCTTGGGCGCCGAGATCCGTCGCGTCCCGTCCTGAGCGCGCGCGTCAGACAGCCGTTTTGGTGGCGCGCGCGGCGCCCGGCTGTTCGGTGACGCGCAACTTCACGCGGCCGCGTTCGTTGCCGCGTTGCACTTCGAACTCCAGCGTACTGCCCGGCTTGGCGATCGCGATGCGGGCGTGCACGTCCTGGGCGCTCTGCACGGCTCTGCCGTCGATCGACAAGATGAAATCGAAAGGTCGCAAACCGTTGCTCTGCGCGGGACCCTCGGGATCGGTCTTGCCGATCATCACGCCACCGCGCGGCAGTCCCCAGGCTTGCGCGCGCGCATCGTCGAGATTCACGGCTGCAAGTCCCACCCAGCCGCGGATGACGCGCCCGCGTGCCGTGAATTCGGCGATCACGCCGCGCGCGAGATTCACCGGGATGGCGAACCCGATGCCTTCGATGCCGGCGTTTTTGGCGAGGATCGCGGTGTTGATGCCGACGAGCTCGCCGCGGGTGTTCACCAGTGCGCCGCCCGAATTGCCGAAGTTGATCGGTGCATCGGTCTGGATGAAATTCTCGAAGGTCGCGATGCCGAGTTGCCCGCGACCGGTCGCGCTGACGATGCCCTGCGTCACGGTTTGCGAGAGCCCCACGGGATAGCCGATCGCGAGCACGACGTCGCCGACCCGCAACGCATCGGAGCGACCGAGCGGCATCACCGGCAGGTTGCGCAGGTCGATGCGCAGCAAGGCGAGGTCGGTGTCCGGGTCACGACCGACGATGCGCGCGTCGGCTTCGCGACCATCGGCCAATTGCACGCGGATCGCGTCGGCATCGGCGATGACGTGGTGGTTGGTGACGATCTGCCCCGTGTCCGAGATGATCACGCCGGAGCCGAGCGAGCTCTCGACGCGCTGGCGGGTGCGCGGTGCCGAGGGGGCGAAGGGGTCGTCGAACAGTTCGTCGAAGAGGTTGCGCGGCAGGCGTTCGGTGACCACCCGTCGCGCCGAGATGTTCACCACCGCGGGGGCGGCGCGCTGGACGGCGGCCGCGTAACTGCCGGAGGCGTTGCTGGCGCCGCCGGCCGGGGCTCCGCCCGTCGCATCGGCGGCGACCTCGATGTTCGCGGCGCCATTCGCCGCGCCGGGCGCGGCGCGCTCGTCGACCGAAAGCGGCGCTGCTGTGCGGTTGACCGTGACCCCGGGGAGCAGTTCCGGGCGGATCACGACCAGCACGAACGCCAGCGCAAGTCCCCCGATCGCCGCCCCGGCGAGGAAGATCAGTCCTTTCTGGATTTGGGTCGAGGACAAGGGGGTTTCCCGCTGCGCCGGCTCTCCGGCCCCGTGTATAATGCCCGGCTTCCACGATCCCCCATAGCGGCTTGCCACGAGGGCAGGCGGAGAGGCTGTGCAGATGAGCGATGCGGTGCATGATCACGAGGAAGTCGACGTCAGTCGTCGCAAGTTCCTCACGGCGGCGACAGCGGCGACGGGCGCGATAGGCGCCGGCTTCACTCTGGTGCCCTTTCTCGCGTCCTGGAAACCTTCCGAGCGCGCACGCGCCATGGGTGCCCCGGTCGAAATCGACCTCAGCAAGCTCGAGCCGGGTCAGATGATCACCCCGAGCTGGCGCAAACAGCCGATCTACGTCGTGCGCCGCACGCCGGAGTTGCTGGCCAAGCTCGCCAGCCACGACGCGAATCTCAAAGATCCGCAGTCCGCGGCGTCGAACCAGCCCGAGTACACCAAAAACGCGCAGCGCTCGCTGCGACCGGAATTTCTGGTGCTGTTCGGCACCTGCACGCACCTCGGTTGCCTGCCGAAAGAACACTTCAAGCCCGCTGACGCGCAGCTCGGTGCCGATTGGCCGGGCGGCTTCTTCTGCCCGTGCCACGGCTCGCGCTTCGACATGGCTGGCCGCGTGTTCAACGGTTCGCCGGCGTCGCTGAATCTCGCCATTCCGCCGCACTCGTTCGCATCGGACACCAAACTCGTCATCGGCGTCGACCCGACGTCCGCCAAAGGAGCTGCCTGATGGCCGCCTCGTCCCATGACGCCGCCGGCAAGGGCGGCTTTCGCGCCTGGCTGAACAAGCGTCTGCCGGTCGATGAATTCGTCCAGTCGCAACTGACGGGCTATTTCGCGCCCAAGAATTTCAACGTCTGGTATTTCTTCGGCGCGTTGTCGCTGCTCGTGTTCGTGATCCAGATTCTCTCGGGAATCTTCCTCACGATGCACTACAAAGTCGGCGAAGCCACGGCATTCGACTCGGTCGAATACATCATGCGCGAAGTGGAGTGGGGCTGGTTCATCCGCTACATGCACTCCACCGGCGCCTCGTTCTTCTTCATCGTCGTCTATCTGCACATGTTGCGCGCGATGTTGTACGGCTCGTACCGCGCGCCGCGCGAACTGTTGTGGATCTTCGGCATGGTCGTGTACCTCGCCCTGATGGCCGAGGCCTTCATGGGTTACGTGCTGCCGTGGGGCAACATGTCCTACTGGGGCGCGCAGGTCATCGTGAATCTCTTCGGCACCATCCCGGTGATCGGCCCGGGGCTCGTCGAATGGATCCGCGGTGATTACGGAATCGCGGACTCGACGCTGAATCGATTCTTCTCGCTGCACGTCGTCGCCGTGCCGTTCGCGCTCGCGTTTTTGATCCTGATGCATCTCGTCGCCTTGCGTCAGACGGGTTCGAACAATCCGGACGGCATCGAGATCAAGGCCAATCTGGGTGCCAACGGCAAGCCGGTCGACGGCATTCCGTTCCACCCGTACTACACGGTCAAAGATCTGGTGGGCGTCGGTGCGTTCCTGATCTTCTTCTGCATCGTGCTGTTCTTCGTGCCCACCTTCGGCGGACTCTTCCTCGAGAAGCCGAACTTCGAGCCGGCGAACCCCTTGTCGACGCCGACGCACATCGCGCCGGTGTGGTACTTCACGCCGTTCTACGCGATGTTGCGTGCCGTGCCCGATCAGCAGTTGGGCGCGTTGCTCATGCTGCTGTCGATCGTGGTGTTCTTCTTCCTGCCGTGGCTCGATCGCTCGCCGGTGAAGTCGATCCGCTACAAGGGCATCCTGTCGAAGATCTTCCTCGCGGGATTCGTCGTGTCGTTCGTCGCACTAGGGTATTTCGGCATGATGCCCGCCGAGGGCACTTATGTAATCCTCGCGCGCATCTTCACGATCATCTACTTCGCGTTTTTCCTTTTGATGCCTTGGTACACGCGCGTCGAGAAGACGTCGCCCGTGCCGCAGAGGGTTACGTTCCATGCGTAAGTCTTTCCCCGCTCTCGTCATCGCCGCGGCATTCGCGGTCCTGCCGCTCGCCCAGGCCGCGGAGCACGAAGAAGCCGCCGGCCAGTGCCGTGCGCTCGACGTCGCGCACTGGAAGGCCGGCACCGAAATCGGCAATAGCGCTTCTTTGCAGCGTGGCGCGCGCAACTTCATGGGTTATTGCGCGGGCTGCCACTCGCTGAAGTACGCGCGCTATTCGCGTATTGCCAAAGATCTCGGCATTCCCGACGAGCAGTTCGAGAAGTCGCTCCTGCCCGCGGGCGCGTCGAAGAACGACTACGTGATCGCGCCGCTCGATGCGATCGACGGCAATGCCTGGTTCGGCAAAGCGCCGCCCGATCTGTCGCTGATCGCGCGCTCGCGTGGCACCGACTACCTCTACCAGTTTCTGAAGAGCTTCTACGCGGATCCCGCGACCGCCTCGGGCGTCAACAACCTGTCGTTGCCGGGTACGGCGATGCCGCACGTGTTGTCGGCCTTGCAGGGCGTGCCGGAGGCCGTGCGCTGCACGCTCACCGAAAATGCCGGTGGCGAAGGTGGTGCGGTCAAAGGCGATTCGGTCGTCCAGAAACTCGAAGTGCCGGTGGCGGGTCAGTTGTCCGCCGCCGAATACGACGAGTTCGTGCGCGACACGGTCAACTTCCTCGACTACGTCGGTGAGCCCGCGAAACTGCATCGCACCTCGATCGGTATCTGGGTGATCCTGTTCCTGCTGGTGTTCACGGGCTTCGCGTATCTGCTGAAGCAGGAATACTGGAAGGACGTGAAGTAATTCGCGGCCGGTCGCCGCGCGCATGACTAGTACCGTCATTCCCCGTCGTCCGTACCTGCTGCGGGCGATGCACCAGTGGATGACGGACAACGGCCTCACCCCGCAGGTGATGGTCGATGCGTCGGCCACCGGTGCCGATGTGCCCAAGGCGCATGTGCGCGATGGGCGCATCGTCCTCAACGTCTCGTATTCGGCCACGCGCCATCTCGATCTCGGCAACGACTGGGTGAGTTTCGAGGCGCGTTTCGGCGGCGTTGCGCGCATGGTGCGTTTTCCGACCTCCGCCGTGCAAAGCGTGTATGCGCGCGAGACCGGCGAAGGGCTCGTGTTTCCGCCCGAAGGCGAGGCGCCGCCGCCCGCGCCGCCACCCTCGAGCACCGAGGGCGAGACGCGACCGCCCGTCAGCGGTCGTCCGCAACTGAAGGTCGTCAAGTAGTCGCGTCGAAGGCGTGCCGCAGCCAGCGTAGCCGCCAGCGACCCGGTGCATCACCGAGCGCGACGCCGTCGTCGCACTGTTCCACCACCATCACGTCGAAGCGCACTCGCAGTCGTGCGAGCGTGCGGTGTATCTGCAGCAATTGCTGCGTCGTGCGCACGATGCGCCGCCGTTTGCCGGCATCGATGCTGCCGTCCGCACCGCCGTAGTCGGAACTCGAGCGCAAGCGCACTTCGACGATCAGCAGCAGCTCGCCGTCGATCGCGACCAGATCGAGTTCGCCGCTGCGCCGGCGGAAATTGCGCACGACGATTTCGGCGCCTGATTTCGAGAGCGTTTGCGCTGCCCAATCCTCGGCGAGACGACCGAGGCGCATGCGCGCGGTCTCGTTCAAGGCTCCAGCGGTTTCGGTACGCCGTCGTCGATGCGCGCCCACTCGAGCGTGCGGTGCACGCGCCGCGCCGCATCCTGGGCGAGTTGGCCGGTGAGGCCGTCGACTGAGCCGGCGATGCCGTTGCCGCGCAGCAGAGTTTGCAAGCGCCAGGCATCGAAGCCGAGCGCAAACAGGCGGCCGCGCGCGGGGATCTCGTTGCCGAAGGCGTCGGCGGCTTCGTTGCGCAGACGCGCAAGGGCTTCGGTGTCGCGCTGCACGATCCACGGCATGTCGGGCAGCATCACACCGTCGAGTTCGTTTTGCGCGCCTGCGGCCGGATCCCAAAGATCCGAGGTCGCGAAAGTCGGGATGTCGCCGGCAAAGAAAAACTGCAGCTGCGGACGCAACTGGCGCGCGAATGCCGAAGGCGCCGGCGTGAACAGCAGATCGACGTCACCGCGTCGTCGCGGTTGGAATGCGAGCGTGGTGCCGAGCACGCGCTGCACGCGCTGATGGCGCGCTTTGCTGTCGTCGATGCGCAGCGAGGATTGGATCGCGGCCGCCGCGTCTTTGGGGCTGGCGATGATCTGCGTGTCGAGGATCACGCCGCCGGCCGCGAATTCTTCGCGGAACGCGCGCACGACGCGCTCGGCCCAGTCGCCCGACGGGGCGAACACGATGGCGCGTCGCTTGCCTTCGGTGAGCGCGCGACGTGCGACCGCGCGCGCTTCGTCTTCCGGCGACAAACCGAATTGGAAAAACCGCGTCGGAAGGTTGCCGCGATCGACGGGCAGAAAATTGAGCGCGAGCAGCGGCAGTGCGGGCGCCGCGTCGGCGGCCGCCGTCACTTCGTCGCGCGTGAGAGGCCCGATCGCGAAGGCTGCGCCCGCGCGCGTCGCGGCGTTCAGTGCGGCCTCGACGCTTTCCGCGCCGGTGTCGTAAAAGCGCAGCGGTATGCGCGCTTCGGGCGGCTCGGCGTAGTACGCGGCGAGCAAGCCGTCGCGCACCTGCGCCCCCGCGCTTGCATTGCGTCCCGACAGCGGCAACAACACGGCCACGTGCGCGCCCGCCGGCAGAGCGATCGGCGCGAGTGGTGCGACGGTGTTCGCGAGCGTGACGGGTGTCGTCACCGATTTCGCGGCGACCGGTTTGGTTTCGGCGCGTACCACGGGTGGTTTTGGTGTCGTGCTTTGGGCAAGTTCGATCACGAGCGGCGCGGCGGGGTGCGACGGATAGCGTGTGCGCCAGCCGGCCGAGAGCGACATGGCGGCGGATGCGGCGACGGTGCTCATGCGCGCAGCGAGCGGCGCCGCTTCGAGCCAGCCGCGCGCGATCGTGTCCTTGGCGGCCGTGCGCGGATCGAAGCGCACGCCGCGGGCGCTGGCGGCGCGCAGGCCGTCGAACAATTCGCGCCGGATGGTTGCGCGCCGCGCATCGTCGGCGGCCAAGGTTTCGCGTTCGCGCGCGCTGCGGATCGCCTCGAGCGGGCGCCCGGTGGCGAGCGCGAGTTTTTGGCGCAGTTCGTGATAGTCGGCGGCGCTCGCACGCTCTTGCGGCACGGCGTGCGTCGCAAGCAGCGTCCAGCCGCGCGCCGCATCGTCGGCGAGCAGGGCCGACTCGGCCGTCAAAAGATCACGTGCATAGCCGACGCTCGCCTCGAGCGGCGGTACGAGGCGCGCGAGCGCCGCATCGGCGGCGGTCGGTTGCGGCACGCGCAACCATTCGCGCGCCGCAAGCAGCAACAACTCGTTGGTGATCGCGGGGGAGAGTTGTGCCGCGCTCTCGTATTCGGCCGCGGCGGCGGCATGTTCGCCGCGCGCCGCGAGCAAGGCGGCGTGCTCGCGCGAGGCCACGGGCGCAGGCGGCGTCGAGGCGCAGGAAGCGAGCGTCGCCGCGACGGCGAGCGTCGCTGGCAGGAGACGAAAAAGTTTGCAGAGCCGCATGGATTGAATACACCGCCGGTGACGGGCACGATGCCCGACGGATTCGTTGGCGGGAGCGTGATTATAGTGGCAGGGCAGGGACGTCTGGATGTGGTGGCCACACCGATCGGAAATCTTGCCGATCTTGCGCCCCGTGCGCGCGAGGCGCTCGCGGCGGCCGATGTCGTTGCGGCCGAGGACACGCGGCGCAGCGGCCAGCTGCTCGCGACCCTCGGAATCGCCAAGCCCTTGGTGTCGCTGCACACGCATAACGAACGCGAACGCGGCGACGAACTGCTCGCGCGCCTGCAGGCGGGTGCGGTGATTGCGCTGGTGAGTGACGCCGGCACGCCCTTGCTGTCGGATCCCGGGTTCGATCTGGTGCGTCGCGCCGCCGCCGCCGGCGTCCAGGTACGCGCGATTCCCGGCCCGACGGCCATCGCCGCCGCGCTCAGCGTTGCCGGCATCCCGACCGATCGATTTTGTTTCGAAGGATTTTTGCCGTCGAAATCCGGTGAGCGCCGGGCGCGGCTCGC
This sequence comes from Steroidobacteraceae bacterium, assembly GCA_017853555.1. Taxonomy (GTDB): domain Bacteria; phylum Pseudomonadota; class Gammaproteobacteria; order Steroidobacterales; family Steroidobacteraceae; genus UBA964. Next base: position 18,489 of record JAFMJH010000012.1, on the reverse strand, counting down.
CGCGCTCGCCGGCGAAACGCGCACGCTGGTGTTTTTCGAGTCGCCGCATCGAATCGCGGCGAGTCTGGCCGAATGCGCGCTCGTGTTCGGTGCCGATCGGCAGGCGGCGGTGGCGCGCGAACTGACCAAGGTGTTCGAGACGACCTATCGCGGCACGCTCGCGCAACTGGCGAGCCGCGCCGCGGCGGAGCCCGAGTTCGAGCGCGGCGAAATCACGCTGGTGATCGCCGGAGCGCCCGTGCTCGAGGCGCAGCAGCTCGAGGACGACCCGCAGGCCGCCGCCGCGCGCCAAGCGGCGCTCGAGCGGGTCGTGCGGGCGGCGTTGGTGCATTTGCCGGCTTCGAAGGCCGCTGCGGTGGCGGCCGCAGCCACCGGCGCGACGCGCGATCAGGCCTACGCGCTCGCCGTGCGCTTCGCCAAAGCGGGGACGCAAGCGGAGCAGCCAGCGGGGGATTGAGCGCGGCGGCGTTGTTTCGCGGGACATGGGCGCGTATGGTGCCCCCCGGAGTCGGCCAGGTGATCGCTGCATTTCTCGCGAAATGTGGAGGAAAGTCCGGGCTCCTTCGGACACGATGCCAGGTAACGCCTGGGGGGCGCGAGCCCACGGAAAGTGCAACAGAAAGATACCGCCGACGTGAGTCGATTCCTTCGGGAAAAGGCTTGCAGGTAAGGGTGAAATGGTGCGGTAAGAGCGCACCGCGCGGCCGGCAACGGGCGTGGCACGGCAAACCCCATCGGGAGCAAGGCCAAATAGGGAAGTCGCGGGGAAACTCGCAGCGCCGTGTCCGAGCGTGACTTCCGGGTAGGCTGCTACAGGCGTTCGGTGACGGACGTCGCAGAGGAATGATCACCCACGACAGAACCCGGCTTACCGGCCGACTCCCTTCCTCTGCTGAAGTTGATTTCCAGCATTCCGAGCCAAGTCTCTGAAACCCCTGAAGCTTTGTACTTTGAACGCGCTTGCCGAGGCCTGCTCGCGCGTGTAAGTTGTTGGCCGCACATAAATTTTTTACGCGCGAAGCGTTGACACCTCCGGCCACGAATTTCTATAGTGGCGCGAAGTGGTGGAAAGTGGGGCGAAATGGGCGAAATCACGCCCGCTCGCAAGTCATGTTTCGCGGTGCCAGCAAAGTCACGCTCGACGATAAAGGCCGGATGGTGTTGCCCACCCGGCAACGGCAGCGTGCGCTCGAACGCAGCGAGGGTCACCTCGTCGTCACCGTGGATCGCGATCCCTGCCTGCTCATCTACCCCTTGCCCGACTGGGAACAGATCGAGCGCAAGTTGATGTCGTTGTCGTCCTTGCACGAGCGCTCGCGGCGCTTGCAGCGCTTGATGGTCGGTCATGCGACCGAGATCGATCTCGATGCGCAGGGACGTTTGTTGCTCACGCCGGAATTGCGCGAGTACGCGGGACTTTCGCGTCACGCGATGTTGATCGGTCAGGGCAATCGACTCGAATTGTGGGACGAGTCGCGCTGGAACGAGCGGCGCGACTTCTGGTTGAAGAGCGAGGAGACGGCGACCGAACTACCGGCGGAGTTGCAGTCGTTGTCGTTGTGATCGGGGTGGTGCGCGCACGCGTTGCTGCGAGCGTGCATCGGTATTCGGGGTTCATGCGGATAGGAGCGGCTTCCCTTGGATGAGCACGTGCCGGTGCTTGTCGACGAGGTGCTGGAAGCGCTGGCCCCGTCCGCAGGTGATTTTTATGTCGATGGGACGTTCGGACGCGGGGGACACACGGAACGCTTGCTGCAAGCCGTCGGCAGCGCGGGCGGCGTCCTTGCGCTCGATCGCGATCCGGCGGCGATCGCGGCGGGGCGTGTGCGCTATGCGCACGAGCCGCGGGTCGAGATCGTGCATGCCGAGTTCGCGCAGTTGCGCGATGTCGTGCACGCGCACGCGCGTGGTCGTGCAGTCCGCGGCGTTCTGCTCGATCTCGGCGTTTCCTCGCCGCAGCTCGACGAAGCCGAACGCGGTTTCAGTTTCGCCAAAGACGGACCGCTCGACATGCGCATGGATCCGACTCGCGGTGAATCCGCGGCCGAGTACCTCGCCCGAGTGGACGCGCGGGAGTTGCAAACCGTGATCGCCGAACTCGGAGAGGAACGTTTCGCAGGTCGCATCGCGCGTGCCATCGTCGCCGCGCGCGACACTGCGCCGATCACGCGCACCGCCGAGTTGGCCGCGATCGTGCGACGCGTCGTGCGTACGCACGACGGCAAGAATCCGGCGACGCGCACCTTCCAGGCGCTGCGCATGCGCATCAACGACGAGCTCGGTCAGTTGCGTGCGGGGCTCGAGGCAGCCTTCGACGTGCTCGCTCCGGGCGGTCGCCTCGCCGTCATCAGCTTCCATTCGCTCGAAGATCGCGCCGTGAAGCAATTCATCCGCGCCAAATCGACCGTCGATCCGGTGTTTGCGGGTTTCCCGGTGATTCCGCCGTCGGCGCAGCCGGTGATGCGCGAAGTGGGGCGCAAGCGTCGCGCGAGCGAAGCCGAAATTGCACGCAACCCGCGGGCCAGAAGTGCCGTGCTGCGTTGTGCCGAACGTCTGTCGCGGGAGATCGGCTGATGAAGAACATCGACGGTCGCGTGCTGGCGATCCTGCTGCCGGTGTTGTGGTTGGCGGCGCTCGGTTCCGCCGCCGGCGCGATCTACGTCAAGCACCGTGCGCGCGAATTGTTCGTCGAACTCGAAAAAGCGAACGGAGCGCGTGATCGACTCGAGATCGAATGGGGTCAGCTGCAACTCGAGCAGAGCGCGTGGTCGACCCATGCTTTCGTCGAGAACGTCGCGGCCAGCAATCTGCACATGCACATCCCGCCGCCTGCGCAGATCGAGGTGGTGGCGCCGTGAAATTTTTGCCGAAATGGCCGTTCGGCGAGCGCGGTGCCGCGCGCGCCGGCAAAAGCGGGCGCAGTTCGCGCGATGCGCGGGTGGCGCAATCGCGCGCCGGTCTGACGCGCAAGCCCGACGCGCCGCAACCCTCGTTCAAGCTGCGCACCGCGTTCGTCGGCGGCGTGATGGTGCTCGCGGCCGGCGTGCTCGTGTGGAAGGCCGTCACGCTGCAATTCGTCGAGAGCTCGTTTCTGATCGGGCAGGGCGACGAGCGTTTCAGTCGCGTGGCTTCGATCGTCGCGCATCGCGGCGCGGTCAAAGATCGGTTCGGCGAGCCGCTTGCGGTCAGCACGCCGGTCGACTCCGTGTGGGTGAACCCCAAAGAATTGGTCCAGGTGGCCGACCAGATTCCGCGTCTGGCCGAGGCCATCAAGCGCGATCCGGCCGATCTCGCGCGACGCATCACGAGCAACGTCGAACATCAATTTTTGTACGTGGCGCGGCATCTGCAGCCGGCGGACGCCGAGCGCGTCAAGAAACTCGGTTTGCCGGGCGTGCATCTGACGCGCGAATACCGTCGTTATTACCCCGCCGGCGAAGTGACCGGGCACGTGCTCGGGTTCACCAACGTGGACGACGGCGGTCAGGAAGGCCTCGAGCTCGCCTACGATCATTGGTTGGCGGGCGAGGACGGCGCCAAGCGCGTGATCCAGGACAACCTCGGTCGCATCGTGCAGGACGTCGAGAGCATTCGTCCCGTGCGCCCCGGTCGCGACATGACGTTGTCGATCGACATGCGCATCCAGTATCTGGCCTACCGCGAATTGAAGGCTGCGATCCAGGCCAATCGCGCGCGTTCGGGTTCGGCGGTGGTGATCGACGTGACCACCGGCGAAGTGCTGGCGATGGTCAACCAGCCGACCTTCAATCCCAACGATCGCGAACAGTTGAAGCCGGCCGGCTACAAAAACCGCGCGGTCACGGATCTCGTGGAGCCCGGCTCTTCGATCAAGCCCTTCGTCGTCGCCGCGGGACTCGCCTCGGGTCTCTACAACGCCTCGAGCATCATCGACACCTCGCCCGGCATGATCAAAGTCGGCATCAAGGTCATCGAAGATCACCACAATCTCGGTGCGGTCGATCTGGCGACCATCCTCGCCAAAAGTTCGAACGTCGGCATGACGCACATCGCGCTCAATCTCGGGCCCGAGCGCATCTATTCCACCTTGTCGAAACTCGGTTTCGGCCAGGTGACCACGAGCGGTTTTCCGGGCGAATCGGCGGGCTTGTTGTCGAACTACTCGCATTGGCGACCGATCACCACCGCGACCGTCGCGTACGGCTACGGCTTGTCGGTGACGCCGCTGCAGCTTGCGCACGCCTACGCGACGCTCGGTGCGGGCGGCATTTCGCGCCCCGTCTCGTTCGTGAAAGTGGATCACCCCGTGCAGGGTGAGCGCGTGTTGCCGCAACAGGTCAGCAGCGATGTCGTGCGTCTGCTCGAGTCGGTGGTCTCCAGCGCCGGCACCGGCAAGCGCGCCTCGATCGCCGGCTATCGAGTCGCAGGCAAAACCGGCACGGCCTGGAAATCGAGCGTCGGCGGCTATTCGACCAATCGCTATCTGGCCGTGTTCGCGGGCGTCGCGCCGGCCACCAACCCGCGGCTCGCGGCGGTGGTCGTCATCGACGAGCCGAGTGCGGGTTTGTATTACGGCGGTGACGTGTCGGCGCCGGTGTTCTCGGGCATCGTCGGCGGTGCGCTGCGCTTGATGGCCGTTGCGCCCGATGCGTCGCTCGAGCAGTCGCGTGACGAGATGCCGGCCGCGCCGCAATTCGACGATCCGCCGCCGGTCGAGTTGCCGCCACCGACCACGGTCGCGCAGCGCGCGGCCGCCGGAGTGCGTCGATGACGGCGGCGGCGAAGCCGCTCGCCGCACTGCTCGAAGGATGGGTCCCGGCGCAGCTCGCCGCGGACGACGTCATCGTCAAAGAAATCGGTCTCGACAGTCGCGAGCTCCGCGAGGGCGCGTTGTTTCTCGCCTGCCGTGGGCGTCGCACGCATGGCTTGGCGGCAGCTCGACAGGCGATCGAGCACGGTGCACGCGCGATCGCCTATGAACCCGCGGACGATCTCGACCCGGCCTTGCTCGACGGTTTGCGCGCCGAGGGCAAAATCGCGCTCGTCGCCGTGCCCGATTTGTCGCGCCAGGCGAGTCGCATCGCGGCGCGATTTTTCGATGCGCCGTCGCAGCAGTTGCGCGTGGCGGGGATCACCGGCACGAACGGCAAAACCACGACCGCGTGGCTGGTCGCGCGCGCACTCGGCGAATGCGGTGATCCGTGCGCGTATCTCGGTACGCTCGGCGTCGGCGTGCCGCCCGATGCCGTGGTGGCCGGCGAGTACACGACGGCCGATGCCGTCAGCGTGCAACGTCAACTCGCCGCCGTGCGTGACGCCGGTGCAAGCTGCGTCGCCATGGAAGTGTCGTCGCATGCGCTCGATCAGCATCGCGTCGAGGCCGTGCGGTTTCGCGTCGCGGCGTTCACCAATCTCACCCGCGATCATCTCGATTACCACGGCACGATGGAGGCGTACGGCGCTGCCAAAGCGCGCTTGTTCGCCATGCCGCAACTCGAAGCGCGCGTGTTCAACGTCGACGATGCGTTCGGCGCGACGCTCGCGCTGCGCCACGCGGGCGAGGGCGCTCTGGTGCTCGTCACGCGCAGCGCCGCAGGTGCGGCGCGCGCGAGCCAGATCGCCGCCGAGCATGCGCAGGTCAGCGTGCTGCACGCGACCTCGGTGACGCCCACGGCGACCGGTCAGCGCATCCGTATCGCCGGAATTCCGGAAGCGATCGAATTCCAGGTGCCGCTGATCGGCGACTTCAATGTCGAGAACGCGCTGGTGGCGCTCGGCGTGCTCGAGGCGCTCGGCGTCGATCGCGCGCGTGCACTCGCGGCGCTCGGTCGCGTGACGGCGCCGCCCGGACGCATGGAAGTCATCAGTGCGCCCGGTCGCGCGCTCGCCATCGTCGATTACGCGCACACGCCCGACGCGCTCGCCAAAGCCTTGCGGGCTGCGCGTGTCCACTGCCGCGGTCGCTTGCGCGTGGTGTTCGGTTGCGGCGGCGAGCGCGATCGCGGCAAGCGATCTTTGATGGGTGCGGTGGCGGAGGAGCTCGCCGACGACATCGTGATCACCGACGACAATCCGCGTGGCGAGTCGCCCGCGACCATCGCGGCAGACATCGTGGCGGGCATGACGCGCGGCAAGACGCCGCGCGTGGTGCACGATCGCGGCGCAGCGATCCGTCATGCCCTCGAGTCAGCGAGTTCCGACGATGCGGTGTTGATCGCCGGCAAAGGACACGAGCAATATCAGATCGAAGGCGCGGTACGCCGCGCGTTCAGCGATCAGCAGGTCGTCCGTGCGTCTTACGCCGAGGGGCGCGCATGAGTCGCACGCTCGCCGAGTTCGCACGCGATTGCGGCGGCGTCTTGCACGGCGCCGATGCGCCGTTCGGCAGCGTCTGCACCGACACGCGCAAACTCGCGGCCGGCCAGTTGTTCGTCGCGCTCGACGGTCCGAATTTCCGCGGCAGTGATTTTCTCGCGCAGGCTGCGGCCGCCGGCGCCGCCGGCGCGGTGGCCGACGCCGCACCGCTCCCGTCCTTGCCGACGATCGTCGTGGCCAACGGTCTCGTCGCCTTGCAGCGCGCCGCGTCGGCGCTGCGTGCGCGGCACGACATCCCGGTGTTGGCGGTCGCGGGCTCGAACGGCAAGACGACCTGCAAAGAAATGTTGGCCGCGATCCTGGCGCAACGCGGCGCGACGCTTGCGACGCGCGGCAATCTCAACAATCACATCGGCGTGCCGCTCACGCTGCTCGATCTGCAGTCCGTGCATCGGCATGCCGTGATCGAGATGGGCGCGAATCGTGCCGGCGACGTCACCGAACTCGCCGGCTTCGCGCAACCGACCGTGGGCATCGTCACCAATGCCGGTGCCGAACACCTCGAAGGCTTCGGCAGCATCGAAGGTGCGGCACGCGCCGAAGGCGAGTTGTTCGCGGCCCTGCCGGCGGACGGGGTCGCCGTGCTCAACGCCGACGACGAATTCGCGGCACTGTGGCGCGACATGACCGTGGCGCGCATCGTGACCTTCGGTCTCGGCGCCAAAGCCGATTTCACGGCACGCGACGTACGCGCCGGCGTCGAGAGCGCAGGCTTCGTCACGCGCTTCACGTTGTGCACGCCGGGCGGCGAGATCGCCGTGGTGCTGCATCTGGCGGGCAAACACAACGTCATCAATGCGCTCGGTGCGGCGGCCGCCGCGATGGCCGCGGGCGCGACGCTCGCCGATGTCGCCGCGGGCCTTGCGCGCATGCGCGCGGTGGGCGGGCGCTTGCAGTGGCGCGCCGGCTTGCAGGGCGCGTCCTTGATCGACGATTCCTACAACGCGAATCCGAGTTCCATGCACGCGGCGATCGACGTGCTCGAATCCTTGGCGGGCCGACGCTGGCTGGTGATGGGCGACATGGCCGAGCTCGGCAGCTACGCCGTCGAGGCGCACGCCGAGGCCGGCCGGTATGCGCGTGCGCACGGCGTCGAACGCATGTTCGCGATCGGCGCGTTGACGCCGCATGCAGTCAAAAGTTTCGGCGCCGGTGCCGAGTGGTTTGCGGATGCGGCGGCGCTCGCGGCGGCGGTCGCGCGCGAACTCGCGCCGGACGTGCGCATCCTGGTCAAAGGTTCGCGCATGAATCGTCTCGAGCGCGTGGTCGAATCACTCACCGCGACGCTGCCCGCGGCGAGGAGTGCCTGACATGTTGCTGTGGCTCGCCAAACAACTGTCGATCTCGTACTCGGCCTTCAACGTTTTCTCCTACCTCACGATGCGCGCGATCATGGCGGCGATCTCCGCGCTCGCGCTGTCGCTGCTGCTCGGTCCGTGGATGATCGAACGCCTGTCGATGGGGCAGGTCGGTCAGGTGGTGCGCGACGACGGTCCGCAAACGCATCTCAAAAAATCCGGCACGCCGACCATGGGCGGGCTGCTGATCCTGCTCGCCATCGTGTTCGGCACGCTGCTATGGGCGGATCTGTCCAACCGCTTCGTGTGGATCGTGCTCGCCGTCACGCTCGTGTTCGGTCTGGTCGGTTTCTTCGACGACTATCTGAAGCTGGTCAAGAAAAACCCTAAAGGTCTGATCGCCCGCTACAAATATTTCTGGCAGTCGGTGGGCGGGCTCGGTGCCGCGCTCGCGCTCTGGTACTCCGCGCAAACCGCCAACGACACCACCTTGTTCCTGCCGTTTCTGAAGAACTTCGCGCTGCCGCTCGGTTTCTTCGGCTTCGTCCTGCTCAGCTATCTCATGATCGTGGGCATGAGCAACGCGGTGAACCTCACCGACGGTCTCGACGGGCTCGCGATCATGCCGGCGGTGCTCGTGGCCGGCGCGCTCGGCGTGTTCGCCTATGCGAGCGGCAACGCGGTGTTCGCGCAGTACCTCGGCATCCCCGCCGTGCCGCACGCCGGCGAGTTGCTGATCTTCTGCTCGGCCATGGTCGGTGCAGGTCTCGGATTTCTTTGGTTCAACACCTACCCCGCGCAGGTGTTCATGGGCGACATCGGCGCGCTGTCGCTCGGTGCGGCGCTCGGCACGGTGGCGGTGATCGTCCGCCAGGAGCTCGTCGCGCTCATCATGGGCGGCATCTTCGTGCTCGAAACCGCATCGGTGATCTTGCAGGTCGCGTCCTACAAACTCACCGGCAAGCGGCTCTTCCGCATGGCGCCGATCCATCACCATTTCGAGCTCAAAGGTTGGGCCGAGCCGAAGGTGATCGTGCGTTTCTGGATCATTTCCTTCTGTCTCGTGTTGGCGGGTCTGGCGACCCTGAAGTTGCGATGAACGCGGCACACGCCAAACCCAAGGCCTTGATCGTCGGGCTCGGTCGCAGCGGCCTCTCGGCCGCCCGCTATCTGCTCGCGCGCGGTTGGGACATCGTCGCCACCGATTCGCGGCGCGAGCCGCCGGGTCGCGCGGAAATCGCATCGCTCGCGCCGCAGGCGGCCGTTTCCTGCGGTGCATTCGATCCGTCCTTGCTCGACGGTGCATCGCTGGTGGTCGCTTCGCCCGGAGTTGCGCTCGCCGAACCGATCTTCGCCGAGGCTGCGGCGCGCGGCATCGAAGTCGTCGGCGACATCGAATTGTTCGCGCGCGCGACGTCCGCCGACGTCGTCGGCATCACCGGCACGAACGGCAAGAGCACCGTGACCACACTGCTCGGACGCATGGCGGCGCGGGCGGGCGTCGACGTGCGCGTCGGCGGCAATCTCGGCACGCCGGCACTCGATTTGCTCGCGCAGCAGGAGCCGCAACTGTTCGTGCTCGAGTTGTCGAGCTTCCAGCTCGAGGCGACGCATTCGCTGCGCCTGCGCGCGGCGGCGGTGCTGAACTTGAGCGCCGATCACATGGACCGTTACGCCGACATGGGTGCGTATGCCGCGGCGAAGGCGCGCATCTTCGCCCACTGCGACACGGCCGTGATCAACGCCGATGATCCGTATGTCGTGTCGATGCCGCGAGCGGGTCAGGCGCGCAGCGCTTTTTCGCTGCAGACGCACGAGGGCGTGCGCTGGCACCTCGGTGAGCACGCAGGCGAAATGCATTTGATGCGCAGCGGCACCGCCGTGCTGCCCGTCGCCGCGATGCGTTTGTGCGGCTTGCACAACGCCGCCAATGCACTGGCGGCGCTCGCGCTCGGCGAAGCCATCGGCTTGCCGCTCGATGTGATGCTCGATGAACTGCGCGACTTCCCCGGTTTGCCGCATCGCTCGCAATGGGTCGCGGAACGTCGCGGCGTGCGCTACATCAACGATTCGAAAGGTACGAACGTCGGTGCGACGCTCGCAGCGATCGCAGGTCTGCCGGGCACGCTGGTGATTCTGGCCGGCGGCGATGGCAAAGGTCAGGATTTCACGCCGCTCGCCGCGGCGCTCGCCGGACGAGCACGCGCCGCCGTGTTGATCGGTCGCGATGCGGCACGCATCGCCGCGGTGCTTGCGGGCGTGTGCGCGATCGAGCAATGCACCACGATCGAAGCGGCGGTGAGCGTTGCCGCCGAACTCGCACGACCCGGCGACACGGTGTTGCTGTCGCCGGCCTGCGCGAGCCTCGACATGTTTCGCGATTACGCCCACCGCGGTGATGCCTTCGCCGCGGCGGTGAGGAGTTTGTCCGCATGAGCACGATCTCGATTCCGTCGCGCAACGCGCGATCATCCGCCATCCATCTCGATCTGGTCACCTTGCTGCTGGTGTCATCGATCGTGCTGCTCGGCATGGTGATGGTGGCCTCCGCGTCGATGTCCATCGCGGTGAAGGAGGGCGGCTCGCCGTTCGGTTACCTCGAGCGGCAGATGTCGATGATGATCGCCGGCGTGATCGCCGCGACGTTGGTGTTCTCCGTACGCACGGAACTGCTCGAAAAGTTCGCCATCCCGCTGCTCGGTCTCGGCGCCTTGCTGCTCGTGCTCGTGCTGATTCCCGGTATCGGCTATTCGGTCAACGGTAGCCGTCGCTGGATTCGACTCGTGTTGTTCAACGTGCAGGTGTCGGAAATCGTGCGCGTGCTGGTGCTGATCTTCGTCGCGAGTTATGCCGTGCGACGCGAAACCGAGTTGCGCACGAGTGTCGTGGGGTTACTGAAACCTTTGGCCGTACTCGGCTTGTTCTTCGGTCTCTTGCTGCTCGAGCCCGATTTCGGAGCAGCCGTCGTGCTCGTGGCGACGAGTTTCGGCGTCTTGTTTTTGGCCGGCGCACGCTTGCGTGACGTGATCGGACTCGCCGTGCTCTGTGCCGCGCTGCTGGCGGTGGTCGCCGTTTCTTCTCCCTATCGTTTGAAGCGTCTGACTTCGTTCCAGAATCCCTGGGCGGATCCGTTCGCCAGCGGCTTCCAGTTGACGCAAAGCTTGATCGCGGTGGGTCGCGGCGGCTGGACCGGCGTGGGTCTCGGTGAGAGCGTGCAAAAACTCTTTTATCTGCCCGAAGCACACACCGACTTTTTGTTCGCCGTGCTCGCCGAAGAACTCGGCTTGGTCGGCATCCTGCTGACGCTCGGTTTGTTTCTCGCACTCGCGTGGCGAGCGCTCTGGATCGCGCGCCTCGCGAGCGCGGCGGGTCTCAAGTTCCAGTCTTATCTCGCCAGCGGCTTCGGTATCTGGGTTGCGTTGCAATCGTTCATCAACATCGGCGTGAACATGGGCGCGTTGCCGACCAAAGGACTCACTTTGCCGTTCATGAGTTACGGGCGTTCGAGTCTGGTGGTCACCATCGCCTGGGTCGGCATCCTGCTGCGCGTGTATCACGAAGCCGCGCAAGCGACGCGCGGGTCGGCCGCCGCGCAAGTGCGTTCGGGCGGCGCGCGCTCGAGCGGATCCGAGCAGGCGGAGCCGGTGGGCGCATGAGTCGACGCTGCGTCATGATCATGGCCGGTGGCACCGGGGGGCATGTGTTCCCCGCGCTCGCACTCGCGCAAGCGCTGCGTCAGGCGGCCTGCGAGGTGGTCTGGCTCGGCACGCGTCGCGGCATCGAAGCGCGTCTCGTGCCCGCGGCCGGCATCCCGGTCGAGTGGATCGCCATCGGCGGCTTGCGCGGCAAAGGATTTTTGACCTTGCTCGCGGCGCCGTTCGCGTTGCTGCGCGCGTTGTGGCAGTCGGTGGCGGCGATGTTGCGCCATCGACCGGCGGTGGTCGTCGGCCTCGGCGGCTATGTCACGGGCCCTGGCGGCATCGCGGCGCGGCTCACCGGTCGACCGCTCGTGATCCACGAACAGAATGCCGTCGCGGGTTTCACCAATCGCGTGCTCGCACGTCTTGCGACCTCGGTGCTCGAAGGCTTCGGTGGCGGGTTCGGCGCGCGCTCGCGCACGCGCACCGTCGGCAACCCGGTGCGTGCGGAATTCTTTGCACTCGCGAACCCCGCGGTGCGCTATGCCGCGCACGACGGCCCGATCCGCGTGCTCGTCGTCGGCGGCAGTCAGGGCGCCGCGGCTTTGAACGCACTCGTGCCGCGTGCACTCGCGCAATTGCATGCCGCCGAAGGTGCGGCGCATCGCGAACTGCTCGTCCGTCACCAATGCGGCGAGCGACATCTCGATCGCGCGCGCGCCGCGTACGCCACCGCCGGCATCGATCTTTCGCGCGTCACCTTGAGTCCGTTCATCGACGACATCGTGCGCGCCTATGATTGGGCGGATCTCGTGATCGCGCGTGCCGGCGCGCTCACCGTCGCCGAACTTGCCGCCGCCGGCGTCGCCGCCGTGCTCGTGCCGTTTCCGGCGGCCGTGGATGATCACCAAACGGCCAACGCGAAACAGCTCGTCGAACGCGGCGCAGCCGTATTGCTCGCCGAGCGCGGGCTGACCGCCGAGGCGCTCGCCGACGTGCTCGCGCGCCTGACCGCCGATCGCGCCGTGTTGCGCGTGATGGCCGAACGCGCGCGCGGACTCGCGCGACCCGAAGCGACGCGTGAACTCGCCGACGTCTGCCTCGCCGTCGGAGGATTGACATGAAGCCGATGGAGCGCATGCGGCGCATCAACGGTATCCACTTCGTCGGCATCGGCGGCAGCGGCATGTCGGGCATCGCCGAAGTGCTGCTCAACCTCGGCTATCGCGTGCAAGGGAGCGATCTCAAACCGAATGCCGTGACCGCGCGTCTCGAATCTTTGGGAGCACGCATCCGTTACGGTCACGACGCGGCGAACATCGAAGGCGCCGACGTGGTCGTCGTCTCGACTGCCGTCGCGAACGACAACCCCGAAGTCGCGCAGGCTGTGGCGCGCCGCATCCCGGTGGTGCCGCGCGCCGAGATGCTCGGTGAACTGATGCGCTTCCGTTCGGCGATCGCGGTCGCCGGCACGCACGGCAAGACCACTACCACGAGCCTGATCGCCTCGGTGCTCGCCGAAGGCGGCGAAGACCCGACTTTCGTGATCGGCGGCCGCCTCAAAAGTGCGGGCACCAATGCGCGACTCGGCGAGGGGCGGTATCTCGTCGCCGAAGCCGACGAAAGCGACGCCTCGTTCCTGCATTTGCAGCCGCTGATCGCGATCGTCACCAACATCGACAAAGATCATCTCGGCACGCACGACGGCAGCTTCGATCGACTGCGGCAAAGTTTCGTGGACTTCCTGCACAACCTGCCGTTTTACGGTCTGGCCGTGCTGTGTGCCGACGACCCGGAAGTCAAAGACATCCTCGCGCGCGTCGGTCGACCGATCACGACCTACGGCATCGGCGAAGGCGCGGACGTCCGCGCGGTGTCGATCGAGCGTCGCGGCTTGCAGACCGCGTATCGCGTCTTGCGGCCGGGCGGCAAAGAGCCGCTCGACATCGTGGTCAACCTGCCCGGCACGCACAACGTGTTGAATTCTTTGGCGGCGGTCGCCGTGGCGAGCGAGCTCGGCATCCACGATGCCGCCATCCGCAGCGCCCTGGCAAAGTTCCAGGGCGTCGATCGCCGTTTGCAGCTCATCGGTCGCGTGCCGGCGGGCGACGGCACGGCCGTCGTGATCGACGACTACGGTCATCACCCCACGGAAATCGCCGCGACTCTGGACGCCGTGCGCCAGGCGTATCCGGGCAAGCGCGTCGTGCTCGCCTTCCAGCCGCATCGCTACACGCGCACGCACGATCTGCTGGACGATTTCGCCAGCGTGCTCGCGAGCGCCGACGTGTTGCTCGTGACCGAGGTGTACGCCGCCGGCGAAGCGCCCATTCCGGGTGCCGATGGTCGCGCCATCTGTCGTGCCGTGCGTACGCGCGGTCAGGTCGAGCCGGTGTTCGTCGCCAAGGTCGAAGATCTGGCTGCGAGCCTCGCGAGTCTGCTGCGTGCCGACGACGTGATACTCGCCATGGGCGCGGGCAGCATCAGCGCGGCGGCGCACGATTTGCCGCGCAAACTCGGCGGGGGTGGCGCATGAGCGTCGTGCACGCCGACTTGCGCGCCACGCTGCGCAACGATTTCGAAGATCGCGTGAAGTTCGACGAACCCATGGCGCGCCACACGTCCTGGCATGTCGGCGGTCCGGCCGATCTTTATTTCGAACCGCGCGATCGCGGCGACATCGCCGAGTTCCTCGCCGCCGTCCCCGCGGAGGTCTCGCTGCATTGGGTCGGTCTCGGCAGCAATCTTTTGGTGCGCGACGGCGGCATTCGTGGCGCTGTGATCGCCTTGCACGGCGCGCTCTCGAGCCTCGAGCAGCGCGACGACGGCGAGGTGTGGTGCGAGGCGGGCGTGCCCTGTGCGCGCATCGCGCGCCAGTGCGCCCGCTGGGGTTTGCGCGACGCACATTTCTTTGCCGGCATTCCGGGCACGCTCGGCGGTGCGCTCGCGATGAATGCGGGCGCCTTCGGCGGTGAAACCTGGACCCATGTGCGCTCCGTCGAGGTGATCGATCGCCAGGGCACCATCCGGACGCGCGCTGCGCAGGAATATCGCACGACCTATCGGCACGTCGAGCCGCCGGTGGCCGACGAGGCGTTTCTCGCCGCGACGTTGCATTTCGAAGTGCGCGCGGACGACACCGACGTGCAGCAGGACATCCGGGAACTTTTGGTGAAGCGTCGCGACTCGCAGCCGATCGGCGAATGGAGTTGCGGTTCGGTGTTCACCAATCCGCCCGGCGAACACGCCGCGCGACTCATCGATCGTGCGGGCCTCAAAGGTTTGCGCGTCGGCGGCGCGAGCGTGTCGGAAAAACATGCCAACTTCATCGTCAACGACGGCGCCGCGACGGCGGCCGATCTCGAGCGCCTCATCGCCACCGTGCAAGCGACGGTGCGCGAGCGCTTCGGCGTGCAGCTCGTGCCGGAAGTGCGCGTGATCGGGGAGGCCGCCTGATGCGTCTCGTGCACGATCCGGCCGCGGTCAAGCCCGTCGATGATGCACGCGCCTTCGGCAAGGTTGCCGTGTTGCTCGGCGGCGATTCGACCGAGCGCGAGATTTCCTTGCTCACCGGGCGCGCAGTGCATGCCGCCTTGTGTCGTCGCGGCGTCGATGCACACCTCGTGGATCCGCGCGACGTACCGCTCACCGCGCTGCTCGAACAGCACTTCGATCGCGTGTGGATCGCGCTGCATGGTCCGGGCGGCGAAGACGGCACGGTGCAGGGTGCGCTCGAATGTCTCGGTCTGCCCTACACCGGCAGCGGCGTGCTCGGGTCGGCGATCTGCATGGACAAATTGCGCAGCAAGCGACTTGCCGCCGCCGTCGGCATCGCCACCGCCGATTGCGTCGTGTTGCGCGGCGCGCAGGATTTCGAACTCGCGCTCGAGCAGCTCGGTCTGCCGATGATCGTGAAGCCGGCGACGCAGGGTTCATCGGTCGGCATGAGCAAAGTCACGCGCGCCGAGGACTTGCCGGCCGCGTATGCCGCGGCCGCGGCCACCGACGACAGCGTTTTTGCCGAAGCGTGGATCACCGGCGGCGAATACACGGTCGGCATCTTGCAGGGCGTCGCCTTGCCGTCGATTCGCATTCGTACGCCGGGCACGTTCTACGACTACGAAGCGAAATATTTTCGTGATGACACGGAATACCTGTGTCCCTCGGGTCTTGCGCCCGATGTCGAGCGGCATCTGGCGGCGCTTGCGCAGGGCACGTTCGCCGCCGTCGGTGCCGAGGGCTGGGGTCGGGTCGATTTCATGATGGATGCGAGCGGTCGGCCGCTGCTCCTCGAAATCAACACCGTGCCCGGCATGACCGACCACAGCCTCGTCCCCATGGCTGCGAAGGCCGCGGGGATCGATTTCGAAACACTGGTCTGGCGCGTGCTCGAGACCAGCTTGCTGCGTAAGAAGGTGAGCGCATGAAACTGCTCGGTATGGAACTCGGACTCGACCTCGGGCTCGCGAACCCGAAGCCTCGCAACCGCAGACGCAAGGAAGGTCAGCGCTGGCAGTGGCCGCAGATCGACTGGCGCCGTTACAGCTTCGCCTTGAGCGGGCTCGCCGGCGTGCTCGCCTTCGTCGCCTTGCTGGTCATCGCGCTCGATCAACCGATCACGAGCGTGAGCGTGCAAGGCCGCTTTCAACGCGTCTCGCCCATGGACGTCGAGCAGGCGGTGCGCGAGCGCGTGCGCAAAGCGGGTTTGGTGACGGTCGATTTGGCGGGCTTGCAGGCCTCGATCAAGCGCTTGCCCTGGGTCGATCAGGCGAGCGTTGCGCGCGTCTGGCCGCGCGGTCTCGAAGTGCGCGTGGTCGAGCAGGTTGCGGCGGCGCGCTGGGGCACGAATGGTTTGCTGAACGCGCGCGGCGAGTTGTTCCTGGCCGAATCGCGCTTCATGCCGCCCGAGTTGCCGCGTCTGTCGGGGCCTGCGGGTACCGAAGGCATGGTCGCGCAACGCTATCTCGCCATCCAGGGTCGCTTGGTCGAGGGCGGGCTGCGCATCGCCGCGCTGCGTCTCGATGCGCGCGGCGCCTGGGAGATCGATCTCGACAACGGCGTGAGCATTCGGCTCGGTCGCCGACAGGTCGACGAGCGCTTCGAGCGCTTCGTGGCTGCGGCACTCGCGCTGGTCGTGCAGCGAGCCGCGGACGTCGCGTACGTCGACATGCGTTACACCAACGGGTTTGCGGTCGGTTGGCGAGGCGGTACGCGCGTGGCTTCGGCTGCGGCGATCGACCCCGACGACGCGGCGGAACTCTGACGAACACGGGACGGATTCGACATGGCGAAGAAACAGGATCGGCAATTGATCGTCGGGCTCGACATCGGCACCTCCAAAGTGGTGGCGTTGGTCGGCGAGATCGGCGCGGACAATTCGGTAGAAATCATAGGCATCGGCTCGCAACCTTCACGCGGCCTCAAGCGCGGCGTGGTGGTGAACATCGAATCGACCGTGCAGTCGATCCAGCGCGCCGTCGAAGAAGCGGAGCTGATGGCCGGTTGCGAGATCCACTCGGTGTACGCCGGGATCGCCGGTAGTCACGTGCGCAGTCTCAACTCGCACGGCGTGGTCGCCATCCGCGACAAGGAAGTGCAGCCGGTCGATGTCGATCACGTGATCGATGCGGCCAAGGCGGTTGCCATTCCCGCTGATCAAAAAATCCTGCACGTTTTGCCGCAAGAATTCATAATTGACGGCCAAGAGGGCATACGTGATCCCGTAGGGATGTCCGGCGTGCGCCTCGAGGCCAAGGTACACATCGTTACGGGCGCGGACAGTGCCGCGCAGAACATCGAGAAGTGCATACAACGTTGCGGACTTGCAGTCGACGACATCGTGCTTGAGCAACTCGCTTCGAGCTACGCGGTCTTGACCGAGGATGAAAAAGACCTCGGCGTGTGCATCGTCGACATCGGCGGCGGCACCACCGACATCGCGGTGTTCTCGCACGGCGCGATTCGACACACCGCCGTGATCCCCATCGCCGGCGACCAGGTCACCAACGACATCGCCGTGTCCATGCGCACGCCCACGCAGAACGCCGAAGAAATCAAATTGCGTTACGCCTGCGCGTTGTCGCAGCTGGCCAATCCCGACGAAACCATCGAAGTGCCCTCGGTCGGCGATCGCCCCGCACGGCGACTCGCGCGGCAAACGCTCGCCGAAGTCGTCGAGCCGCGTTACGAAGAGCTGTTCCGCCTGATCCAGGAAGAACTGCGTCGCAGCGGTTTCGAAGAAGTGATCGCCGCGGGCATCGTGCTCACCGGCGGCAGTTCGAAGATGGAAGGCGCGATCGAACTCGCCGAAGAGATTTTCCACGTGCCGGTGCGGCTCGGCATGCCTGCGGGCGTACGCGGCCTCGCCGACGTCACCAGCAACCCCATCCATTCCACCGGCGTCGGTCTGCTGCTGTATGCGCGCGACCACTCGACGCCGGCGCAGCGCTCGCGCTCGTTCGGTGGCTCGGCCAAGAGCACCATCGATCGCATGCGCGCGTGGTTCCAAGGCAACTTTTGATCGATTTACCAGTTCGAAATTTCCGAGATCGTAGGAGTGACCCACATGTTCGAATTAATGGATGCGTACAACCAGAGCGCCGTCATCAAGGTACTCGGCATCGGCGGCGGCGGCGGCAATGCCGTCTCGCACATGGTTGCCACCGGTATCGAGGGCGTGGACTTCATGTGCATCAACACCGATGCGCAGGCGCTCAAGCACTCGAACGTCAAGACGGCGATCCAGATCGGCGCCAACATCACCAAGGGTCTCGGCGCCGGCGCGAATCCGGACATCGGCCGGCAGGCCGCCATGGAAGATCGTGATCGCATCATCGAGATGATCCAGGGTTGCGACATGCTGTTCCTCACCGCCGGCATGGGTGGCGGCACCGGCACGGGCGCCGCGCCGATCGTCGCGCAGATCGCACGTGAACTCGGCATTCTGACGGTCGCCGTGGTCACCCGGCCGTTCAACATGGAAGGCAACAAGCGCGCCAACGTCGCCGACGCCGGTATGAACGAACTCGCCAAGCACGTCGATTCGCTCATCACGATCCCGAACCAGAAATTGCTTACGGTGCTCGGACCGAAGACGACGCTGCTCGACGCCTTCAAGAGCGTCAACGGCGTGTTGCAGGGGGCGGTGCAGGGCATCGCCGATCTCATCACCCGTCCGGGTCTCATCAACGTCGACTTCG